>NZ_MCRI01000008.1 GCF_001720165.1 Methylophaga muralis | reverse complement strand
TCAGGCCTTTTACATTAGTCACGTCGTTAGTCGCTTTAGTGTCAGGGTTGGTAGTGACATTTTTCGTTGCAGGGAAAATTGCCGAGACAGAATATTTCCGGCTCGAATCTGCTTATACAATAATGTTTAACCAAGCTGCTGATGCCGTTGTCGGTAAAGTTAATGCTTATGGTGAAATGTTACGTGCGACTCAGGGTTTATTTTATGTCGCTCCAGATTTATCTCGCGAAGATTTTGCCAATTTTTATCAAAGCTTAAAACTTGAAGAAAATTATCATGGCATTCAGGGGCTTGGTTATGTTGCTGCTATAGCTCCAGAAGATAAACAAGCCCATATCAATGCTGTAAAACAATTGGGATTGACGGATTACAATATTTTCCCGGAAGGTGAGCGCGAACAGTATTCTGCCAACCTTTATATCGAACCCATGACCAGCAAAAACATTCGAGCCCTAGGCTTTGATATGTATTCAGATTCGTCACGCAAAGTAGCAATGGATCGTGCCATTGTGAGTGGTGCAGCAACACTTACTGAAAAGGTTTTATTAAAACAGGATGGCTCGGCATCACCTGTAAATGGTTTGTTAATGTATTTGCCGGTATTCATTGATCCCAGCGAATCCAATTTACCAGTAGAGTTGCGAACGGTTAACTCTGGTTGGGTATATGCAGTATTCCGTATTGATGATGTTTTAAAGGATGTGTTGGCCACTCATACCAATGTTGGATTGTTAAAAATTTACGACGATGCTGACGAACAGTCAGAAGGTTTGTTGTTCTCTCAAAGCGGTACCCCTTCCAAAGTAAATTTCAGTTTACAAAAAAGCTATGACATCGGCGGACGTACCTGGTCTTTTGTTGGTCAGCCAGATCGTCAGTTTGCTGAAAATGTATCACGCAGTAACCCAGCTTTAATCTGGCTGATTGGCAGTGTTATTTCATTATTATTTGCTTTAGTGATTGCAGCCATTGCCAATAGTCGGGCAAATGCTCTTCGAATCGCCGCGCAAATGACCAAATCATATCGGCAGAATGCTCGCCGACTGGCCTTAGCCACTGAAGCGGCTGAGATTGCTATTTGGGAATGGGAAGTTGAAAGCAACATGATTCTGCTGGATAAAATGGCAAGCAATGTTTTTGGCTTGAAGTCTGGCACTGAACAACTGGAATATAGCGAATTTGAAAAACTGATCTATGAAGCGGATTTGCTGGCATTTCGCGTCGCTGTTGAACAAGCCATGCAGCAACATAAAACCATGGAGATTCGTTTCAGAATTCATCATGGCAACGAAACTCGGATGTTACATACTTCTGCTGAGGTGTACTTTAATGAGACAGGGCAGAGCGTTTCTTTAGTGGGTGTCAGTTATGACATTACTGAAGACTGGTTGCATCAGAAAACTATTCTGGAGACTGAGCAGCGCTGGAAGCATGCCCTGGAAGGCAGCGGTGCGGGTGTGTGGGACTGGAATGTACCAAACAATGTGGTGGTATTTTCAGAGCAATTACTTTCAACATTGGGTTACTTGCCGGGCGATATCGTTGGCAAAATGGAAAATTTGCTCAAACTGATTCATCCACAGGATATCGAAAGGGTTACAGCCGATATTAATCGTATGCTTAGCGGTGAAAAACCCGAATACCGTAACGAGCATCGTATCCTCTCTAAGGATGGTAGCTGGAAGTGGATGCTTGGTAGCGCCACGGTGGGAGAGCGAGATGCTGATAATAATGCGATTCGAGTGATTGGAACCAAGACAGATATATCTTGGCGTAAACAGGCGGAATTGGCTTTGCAACAAAGTGAAGAGCGGTTTCGTAATGCATTTGATACTGCAGCAATAGGAATGGCTATTGTCGGATTGGACGGCCGTTGGTTAGAAGTGAATGGTGCACTGTGTCGAATGCTTGGCTACAGTGAAGAAGAGTTGATGGGCAAAACCTTTGTGGATGTCACACACCCTGATGATTTGGATCTGGATTTAGAATACGTACAGAAATTGCTCAATGGTGATCTTGAGCATTATCAGATGGAAAAACGCTATTTTCATAAGACCGGCGACATTATTTTTGTTTTGTTGAGCGTTTCACTGGTGCGTAATGAAAAAGGTGAGGTTATTCACTTTATCTCACAAATTGAAGATGTGACTGCTCGTAAGTCTGAATCAGATCGCATCCGCCAAATGGCTTATCACGACACTTTGACAGGCCTGCCGAATCGTCGCCTGTTTGATGAACGTATCGGCCATACATTGGCGCATGCTAAACGAGTTGGGTACCCGATAGCGTTGATGTTTGTTGATGTTGATCATTTCAAACAAATCAACGATACACATGGCCATGATGTGGGGGATGAAATCCTTAAAGCGGTAGCCGACAGGATGACGCATTGTTTACGGCAGACCGATACGTTGAGCCGAGTTGGTGGTGATGAGTTTGTGATTCTGCTGACCGAAATCAAAAAACCTGAAGATGCCAAAGGCGTTGCTGAACATATTCTGGAAACCGTGTCACAACCGCTGCATGTGCATACCCATGATTTCCGGATTACCTTGAGTATCGGGGTAGCGATTTTCTCAGGTGATTTGGAAACTGAGACCGTCAGCGAACTCACCAAAAAAGCTGATCTTGCCTTGTATGAAGTCAAATCTGCCGGACGTAATGGTGTGCACATCTTCGGTTCTAATCACATCAAGGCTGAACCTAAAGCGCAGAAAAAAAACAAAGTTTAATCGTTGTCTGCTGTTAATTTGGTTAAATTACGTCTTAGCAGATTAGCAAACATATTAATTTTAGGTTTTTCATCTGGGTTAAATGCTACCGGGCGGATTTGCTGCATGGCGCTGATACCAATTCTGGCCTGATACAAACCGACACCAAATCCTTGGGCAACGCTACCGAGAATTTTGCCACCTAAACCAATACCGACCTGTTCAGAAAAGAAGCTGATGCCTGCCTGACTGGCATAACTACCCAGAGCAATTTTGGCAACACGCAAGTTCAACCGCCATTGCGCCAATCGATTTAATCTCACGCCATAAATCATATTGATCTGATTAATCATTTTCAGTGTTTTCCAGACTACCAGCAGCGAATCCACCACCGCCAACTGACTGACGGCAATCATCGCTGCACTGCTGATGCTGGTGCGTTCGATGACATTAAGCGCCTGTTTGTCGAGTTGCTTGTAAAAGTCTTCGCTAATACGACTAACGACTTCACCGTGATTTAAATAATCAGGTAGCCGTTGGATGCACGGGGTTAACAACTCGGCTTGAGGTTGATCCTCATAGAATTGTTCTAGAGAATGTAGCCATTTTTTGGCATGGCCAATATGTTGTTCATGCACTAAACGCCCGGCCTCTTCACGGATCAAATCCGCCTGTTTGAGTTGTTTTTGATTACGACGAAACACCAGCAGTTGCTGCATTACTAATCCGGCCAGCAACAAAGCAAAAGCACTAAATGCCATTCCCAGCACACGACTTTGTTGCCAGAGCATTTGAGCAAAATCAGCAATATCCCACGCCAGCATAATCACTGATACAACAAACAAGGTGGCGATTAACCACTTCAAACCTCGGTTGCGGCGAGGGGGAATCAGCAAGCCGTCATCAAAATCCGTTAACGGATCGGCCTCAATGGAGTCAGGAACAATGACTTCGTTTGTTTCAGCGACGGCTTTGAAAAAGGTTTCAGTTTTATGTGTTGCTGGTTCACTGGTTTGCGTTGGTTTTGATTTGAAAAAATCGTCATTGGAACTCATTAAAATTTATCTCCAATCAGATCTCGTAAGACTTTATCCATGCGGATATGTGCCAGCCGTCCGCCAATCAGTAAATCGGGATTTACTGGTGCTCGAAGCACTGGCGGTTTCCATTGAGACAGTTGCTGCCATTGAACTGAGTCTGGGAGTTGATCAGGAATGGGTGGGTGGCGTAACTCGCCAAACTGCCCGTCTAATAATCTGGCTGTCAGATGATCATTGTGGTCGTGTGTGCTGCGCACAGCTGCAGCAATTTCGGTTTCAATCTCAATTCGATTTCTTACTGATTGCGGACAGATATGGCTGATGATTTCATCACATAAGCGACGAAGGGCTTCATGTTGATTCATTAAGATTCGGTCAGGCTTAGAAGCCAGAAACAGGATCTTTTCTACCTGTGGACTGAATAGTCGATTCAGGAATGCATTATTTCCTACGTGATAGCTGTCAATGATTCGACTGAATGCAATCACCATATCATCAAACTTTTCCTTGCCGCCACTGAGTGCTTTTAACACGTCAATTAAAACAACCTGGCGATCTATGCCACGGAAAAAGGTTTTATAAAAAGGCTGAACAAATTCTTTTAGATAGGATTTATAACGTTGCTGCATGACTTTATATAAAGAATCATCAGAGGCTTTGTTTAATTGATGTTCTGATAGCGTTTGCAGATTGAATAAAGGAATAAACACTTGAAAGTCTTCACTGTCAGGTAACAGAGCCCTTCCAGGTTGGATAAACGTCAGTCCAGCGGTTTTACAGGTCTGCAGAAAATTTCGATAACGAACATACAATGCTTCAATCTGCTGTTCATCAAAGACTGCCAGAGGATCCAACGCATTCAAATTCTCTAGCAGATCTTCAGCCAGTTCCTGGCGAATGCCTTTGGAGCAGAGTGCTGCGGTGTCGATACTCCATTGCCGGTAATCCTGTTGCAGCATGGCGAGATCCAATAACCATTCTCCGGGATAATCACGCAGCTCTAATGTAAAGCGACGGGTTTCGCCAGTGAATGTTGGCAAGATGTTTTTTTTCTTGTATTCAATGACTAAGCGGCAACCACTAATATGTGTTGTTGATGGAGGCCATTGCGGCGGATCATCAGCTAAGGCCTGAATGCCCTGTTGGTATTCAAACAACGGTAAATCATCCAAGGACTGTATTTTGACACCGAGTAAACGTTCATCACGGGCAGGGAGAAAACCGCCCAAATGGGCATGGTTGGAATATTTAAGTTGATGAATCAGACTGGTGATGAAGGTTGATTTACCACTCCCGCTGAAACCGGTAATGCCAACGCTTAAATGTTTATCAAGGCTGCGGGCAACCCATTTACTGGCTTGTTGATCAATATCTTCAAGCGTTTTATTTAGACGGCGGCCGAGTTGTTCAATCTGTGAATTCATAGCCATCAGCTTACCCTAGCTCTAGTAATGTGTCTCGCTCATGAAGATTCTGCAGTCGTTGAACGTTTATCGTTATACATTGTGTCATCTGCATAAGAAATCAGTTCATCGGCATTTTTACCATCGTGCGGGTAACACGCAATGCCAATGCTGGCACTGATATTCAATATGACACCTTCATTGAGTTCATATTCCAAAGCTAATTGCTGACGCAGTTTCTCGGTTACTTGCTGGGCTTCTTCATAATTGCTGTGATTAATAATGATGGCAAATTCATCGCCTGCTAGACGGGCAGCCGTATCTGATTCACGGATAGTGTCGCCAATACGTTCAGCGACTAGTATCAACAACATGTCACCGTTTAAATGACCATAAGTATCATTGACGGCTTTGAAATCGTTCAGATCAATATAAAGCAGACAAAACGGTTGTTTGTATCTAGCTGATTCTGCAATAGCCTGATTCAGCCGATCATAAAATAATACCCGGTTAGGCAATTTCGTCAGGCTGTCATGTGTAGCTTGCCACTGCAAAGCAATTTCTGATTTTTTACGCTCGGTAATATCAATAACTACTACTAACATTCGGTTTTGGTTGATGGGGGACGTTCTGGCCATGAAATAATGCTGATTCCCAACCAGGTTTAGTTCGTATTCGTAGTAATCGCTTTCACCTTCATCCAGGGTCTTGTGAAGTGCCTTCAAAGTCCGCCGAGCCAGAAAGTCAGGTAATGTGTGGCTGATGTGCTTGTTGATAAAATCTTCCTCAGGCAACAACAATGGCACACTTTCACCCTGCTCAAAATCAACGATTTTGCCACTTCTATCAATGGTAAACAGTAGATCAGGAATGGCTTTGATAATGGCTTGGTTACGCTGATAACTCTGCTGAAGGGCGACCTTACTTTCGATTAGTTGTTGGTTTATTTCCAAGCGGCGGCCAATTAACCAAGCCGTCATCACTATCAAAATAATTAACGAAAGAGCGGTTAAGGTGCTATTACGCAGGTGCGAAAATTTGTAGATAGAAAGTAATTCATCAACTACAGCTCGATTTTCTCCAACAAACACATGCAGTCGCCATTTGGGCAGCGTTTGATAAGCAAACTGATAATAATCGCCATTTGAACGTTGGTATATACCTTCCCCGGCTAAAGGTAATTTGTCTGTTTTGATATGTTCGGTAACATAGTCCAGTGTCTGTCCGGGTTCAAAATCCTGGTACGGGACACGGAAGACTATTTCACCTTCTTCATGCACGATCGACGAAAATAATTGTGCATTAACACTAATCCCGCTGAGTGCTAATGAGAAGGTTTTGATATCGATAACTGCTGCGATGACGCCCTGAAAGTTATCTTCTGCATCATATAACCCACGACTGATGACCAACACCGGATCTTCATGACCACGCCCTGGCAACATGGGTTTGGATGTATAGACTTTGTCAGTTCTGGTTGTCTGATGCACCACAAAATAATCACGACCAGACAAATCCAGCGGACCACGCAGGTGCTGCGGATAACGTAATAGCCCATCCGCGTTGACATGCAATAAGGCCTGCATTTCAGGGTTATTGATGGAGTAATGTCTGAGCAGATAGGTTTGCGGTTCAGGATCACTTACAAAATCTGGATGCGAACTTATTAGCTTTAATGTCTGATCAATTGCTTCGAGTTTTGATTCAAGTAACTGAGCCTGCATTAAGGCAAGCAATTGATTACGTTGGGCAATCTGTTGATTAACTTGAGAAGAGTAGGCCGCTAATTGCTGTTGGTAGTTTTGATAAATAACCAACACAGTCAGCGTGATTATTAATATGGCGTAAAGCATAATTTGCAATGAACAGGACAGCGCAATTTGAAATTGGATTTCTCTACCACAACATTCACCATTTATTGGCTGCAGGAGGAGTCCAGAGGTAATAACCTCTGCTGAGTTATTTCAGTTAAAAAAATCCGTGTGTTATTAATAAAAAGCAAAAGTGATATCTCGGTAAACAGGATTGTTAAATTCTGCTTCAAATATAGCACCATTTAAAAAAATGACGATATTAATTATAGTTGACATAGTAAGGCGGCTAACTATAAGCTGGCTACTATGTTACAAGTCAAAGATATTCCTAACGCCGAGATAATGCAGAAATTTGCAGCTCGCTACCCACAAACTGATATCAAAAGTGTCATCACATTTTTGAATTTGTTACGTGTGGGCTCAGATTTAACGTATGGTCTAAATAGTTATCTGGCTGAATATGATTTGTTACAGGGGCGATGGTGGGTTTTACTGTTGCTGATGCGTGAAGATAATCTGAGTTCAACCCCTTCTGCTTGGCAGAAAAAGCAGGTGTATCACGGGCCACCATGACGGGATTATTAGATGGCCTATTACGCGAAAAACTGATTAGTCGTGTACACGCTAAACAGGATCGTCGTCAGATCCAGATTCGTTTGACCTCGTTGGGTCAGGCCAAACTGGATGATGTTATGCCCGGATACTATCAACGAGTAAATCAATTGATGCAGGCGTTAACAGAATCAGAAGCAATGCATTTAATGACCCTACTGCAAAAAATTTATCAACAACGGCATGTTTTTGAAAATAAAACTGTCGACATTAAGAATCAATAAAGGAGTTCGTAATGAAAGTATTAAAACGTTTTTTACCCCTAGGTCTTATTGTGCTGGCAGTCAGCGCATGCAGCAATCCAGCTGCAGACTATGATGTGCAAGAAGTTGTAAATTCTGCCAATGAACAATGGAATGCTGCATTTAACGACAACGATTTAGATTCATTAGTCGAGCTATATGCATCTCAAGCAACTTTATCTCCTGGTAATGGCAAAGTGTTAAATGGCCAACAGGAAATCGCTGCGTTGTTTCAAGGCTTTTTTGAAAATGGCTTGCACAACCATCAAATCGACACTATCTCAACCTATTCATCTGATGGACAGATCAGCCAATTGGCAAACTGGTCAGCAGATGTTGAAGCTGAGGATGGTCAAACGTTAACATTCCAAGGTGTATTGATGACTGTTTTACAGCAGAATGATGCCGGTGACTGGGAAGTTGTTTCGCATATCTGGAACATGGCTGAATAACATCAGCTGCATTTCCAAACAAAAAAGCCGGTTAATTCAACCGGCTTTTTTTTATGCTTTTGTGATGCTGATCAGAGAAAATTTGCTTAACCCAACAGTGCTGTGCTAAAAACCATGAAAAAATTATGGTTTTAATAAGGAAATTTTCCTGTGAGCGCCCTACATACGCATCAAAGACACATGCTATTGGAATTACTGTTTGATCGCGTTCATGAAGGCATCATTATCACCAATGCCGACAATGTCATTGTTGAGGTAAACGATACCTTATGTGAAATCACTGGGTATAGCAGGGATGAACTAATTGGCAAGCGGCCCAATATTCTCAGTTCTGGCAAACAAAGCAAAGCCTTTTACAGTGAAATGTGGCAAAGCCTTACGCAAAATAGCTTTTGGCGTGGAGAGGTGTGGAATCGCAAAAAAGACGGTTCATTTTATGCCGAAGTTCTGACCATTCATCGCACCACTGATCCGCAATCTGGTGAATTATTTCATTTGGGCTTGGTGTCTGACATTACCATGCTCAAGCAGCATCAGGCTGAATTGGAAAGGCTTGCTCATTACGATGCATTAACAGCATTACCTAACCGAAATCTGCTGGCGGATCGATTTGAACAAGCAATCGCCCATAGTAACCGTACCCAAAGCTTACTGGCGATTTGTTTTCTTGATTTGGATAACTTCAAACCAGTGAATGATGATTTGGGTCATAACATCGGTGACGAATTATTAATTGAAGTCGCGCAACGCATTAAATCCATGTTGCGTCAGGACGATACGGTCTCTCGCTATGGTGGTGATGAATTTGTCATTCTGCTTGGCGAAATCCAGAATCGACAGGATTGCGAAGCATTACTGCACAGATTAACCGATGAACTTAGTCGATCTTATCAAATTGCTGATCACAACATCCATATAAGCGCCTCCATTGGCTATACCGTTTATCCCTTTGATCAAGGCTCCATGCAGACATTGATAGAGCATGCCGATCAGACGCTTTATAAAGCTAAGCTGGATGGCAAGAAAACCTTCCGTATGTATGAAACAGGTAAGGATGGTTGGCGTGATGACAAATCTGACCAGTTGTATGCGATTAGACGTGGTTTGACTGATAATGAATTTCAGCTATTTATGCAGCCTAAAATCAGTATGTGTACTGGTGAAGTAGTAGGATACGAAGCACTTATTCGCTGGCAACATCCTGAACAGGGCCTGTTGTATCCTCAGCAGTTTCTGCCTTTAATCAATGGCACCACGCTGGAGATACAGTTAGGCGAATGGGTTATCCGGCAAGCCCTGATGCACTTACAGCAATGGCAGAATCAAAATCACCATTGGCATATCAGTATTAACTTGTCGGCCTACCATCTTGGCTTTAATGGCTTTTTACAACGGCTGGGAGAAATCATTGCTGACTTTCCCGAAGTAGATTTACAGTTTTTTCAATTTGAGATTCTGGAAAGTCACGCCTTGGATGATCTGAGTTTGATAGTCGATGTGGTGCGTCGCTGCAGAAACGAATTTAAGATTAAAACGGTTTTGGATGATTTTGGTACAGGTTATTCTTCTCTGAGTCATATCCGTACTTTACCGGTCTCTGCGGTAAAAATTGATCAGACATTTGTGCGTAATATGCTGGTGGATGTTGATGACTGCAAAATCGTCGAAGGGGTTATTGCATTGGCCCGATCATTTGATTTGGAGGTGATTGCTGAAGGTGTTGAATCGCTTCGTCATGGACAAATACTACTTTCCATGGGCTGTGAATTTGCACAGGGATACGTGATTGCCAAACCGATGCCGGTCAACGAACTGCTTGCCTGGAATCAGCAATTTTCCTTACCTCAGGACTGGCGCAAATATCGTTATCACCAACAACATATTAAATGGACACAGATAAATCTTTTTTGTTTGTATTTAGAATTAAGTGTCGAAAGTTTGCAGAGGCGTTTTGCTGTCGATTCCGATGAGAACGATGCAGTTTGGTCAATTATCTCGCTCAAACAATCGCATTGTGGAGTCTGGTTGGAAAGAACAGAAAATTTACAGTTAATTGATAAAGAATGTCTGCAGATTCTAAAAGAGAAATATAGAAGCTTTCATCACCTGATGACGATGACGATTAAGCTATATCAAGCTGGTAGAAAACAAAACGGCCTGCAAAACCTTCAATCTCTGCAGCTAAGATATCAGGATATGCATCAGTTTATCCAGTCGAAAATTCTGCATATGGAACCGCCCGAGTTGGTTACTGACGAGCGCGGGACTTAACAAAAAAATTGCAACTGTTCATCAATCCTGATGATTAGGGAAGATAAACATGCGCTAGGATCCTGGTGCTAAATTCTCTATGATTAAATGTTTTGTTATATAACGAGCAATTTTAGATGCAAAATCGTAAACGGATATTTACGCTGACAATCAGCTCGCTGGTTTTGCTCGGTTTTATGGCTACCAGCCTGATTGGCTATTTTGTCGCTCGCGATTCCACCAGTGAACAATTGCAAAAACAGATGCTGCCACTAACCAGTGACAACATCTATTCCGAAATCCAGCGTGATTTATTGCAGCCATTATTGATTTCGTCATTGATGGCCAATGATACTTTTCTAATTAATTGGGCTGAGTCTGGCGAACAGGATCCCCAACAATTGTCAGATTATTTGGCGCAGATTCAGCGTAAATACAACACTATTACCGCATTTTTTGTCTCTGAGAAAACCCGTAATTATTATCATCCCAAAGGCATTATCAAACAGGTTGATGAAACTGATCCGGCTGACAGCTGGTTTTTCAAGGCCCGCAAAATCAACACCGATTACGATATCAATATCGATTGGGACACGGCGGCACCTAACCGGATGAGCATTTTTGTTAATTACCGGGTGATTAATCAACAAGGTGAGCTGGTTGGAGTGACGGGTGTCGGTTTGTCGATGGAAATGGTTGCTCAATTAATTGAAAACTATCAACGACGTTATGGTCGGGAAATTTACTTTGTCGACCGCCAAGGTGAAATCACACTGCGTAGCAGCCTGTTTCAGGATGATATCTATCTGCAGAATAAAGCAGGATTAGATCAGTTATTTATGCAGATACTCAGTAATCCAAGTGCTTCCGTGAGCTATGCTGCTAAAGATGGCAATACCATCTATCTAAACAGCCGACTGGTCCCTGAGTTCGACTGGTTTTTAATTGTTGAACAAATCAATGATCCCGCGACGGATAGAATTGAAACGGCTTTATGGATCAACGTAGGTGTTTCGCTGGCAATCAGTATTTGTGTGTTGATGCTGGCTCATTTTACGATACGAGGTTATCAACGTCGCCTTGAGTTGATGGCCAGCAAAGATAAATTAACTGGCGCTACCAGCAGGCAGGTGTTTGATTGGGTCTTTGATAAAGCACAAAAAACGGCACTGAGAAAGGACTGGTCTTTATCGATGATCGTACTCGACATCGATCATTTTAAATCGGTCAATGATAAATACGGCCATCAGTTTGGTGATCAAGTGCTCAAATCGGTCAGTCGTTTGATTAAACAAAAAGTACGGGATGTGGATGTTTTATGTCGCTGGGGGGGCGAAGAGTTTTTATTGCTGCTTGAAAACTGTGATCAACAGCATGCAGCAAGAGTCGCAGAGATGATTCGTGAGGCAGTCAGTGAGCTGCAGATCCGTATTAAAGATGAGAGTATTAGCGTGACTATCAGCGCTGGGGTAGCAGAATATCAATTAGGTGAAAGCATGGATAATTTGATTGAACGGTGCGATCACGCTATGTATGAATCCAAGAATAAAGGACGAAATCGTATTACGGTTTACTAGGGCTTGTTTATCTTTCATATCCGCCTCTGTTGTGAGCTGAAAAAGCGTCAATCAAGGCACGAGGAGCGCCTTTTGTGAGATACCTCCATGTATCTCACCCCATTGGGGGCTTGCGCTCAAAAACGTTCCTGACGTTTTTGTAGTTATTCTAAATAAGCGACGAGCAACGCAGACCGGCGCGCGCCTCCCTGGCGCGCCGGCATACAGTCCATCCGTGGACATAAGTGGCGCTTTTTCAGTCACAACCCGAAGGGCTGGGGCTATTTTTGCGGCCGCCTGCGTTGTCAATCACTTATGTAGGGTGGCTACACTGCGTGCTTTTCGCCTTGTCGGACACAAAAATAGCCGCCAGCAGTGGTGGATATGAAAGATAAACAAGCCTAGGGCTTGAGGATCAACAAAACTTAATTCACCATCTTTGTGCGTGATGCACCATTTTGCACCACAAAGTCGCATGTTACTTACCTGTTTAAAATTAATATTCAATTAAATTAATAGGTTACTTGTTGGCATAGTGCTTGCTCAGGCATATTTAATCGAAATGCAGGAGCGATCCATGAAAGAAAAATTAGTGCTGATTGGTAATGGTATGGCCGGTGTGCGAACACTGGAAGAATTACTCAAGTTAGCGCCTGAAAAATACGACATCACCGTTTTTGGTGATGAGCCTTACGGTAACTACAACCGTATTATGCTTTCGCCTGTTCTGGCCGGCGATAAAACCATTGATCAAATCATGATTAATGATCGCCAGTGGTATATCGACAATGGTATTACCTTACATGCCGGTAAAAAAATCACCCATATTAATCGTGTTCGACGCCAAGTGGAAACAGCTGAAGGCGAAGTATTTGAATATGATCGTTTGTTACTGGCAACGGGTTCTCGCCCATTTATGTTGCCATTACCGGGCCGGGATTTACCGGGCGTTATTAGCTTCCGGGATATTGCTGACGTCGACACAATGCTCGAAACAGCCAAGTCCTACAAAAAAGCCGTAGTTATCGGTGGTGGTTTATTGGGCCTCGAAGCCGCCAATGGCTTAATGATTCAAGGCATGGAAGTCACCGTCGTGCATATCGCTGATGTTTTAATGAATCAGCAATTGGATAAGCCAGCATCAGATTTGATGTTAAATGAATTGCAGGCCAAAGGGCTTAAATTCCTGATGTCGCATGAAACCGCAGCGATTGAAGGTAAAAAACGAGTTGAAAAAGTTGTCTTTAAAAACGGCACAGAAATCGATACCGATCTGGTCGTTATGGCGGTTGGTATCCGGCCCAATATTGAGTTAGCACAATCGGCTGGTATCCATTGTGAGCGCGGTATTGTGGTCGATGACACCATGCAAACTTTCGATCCTAAGGTATATGCAGTTGGTGAATGTGTTCAGCATCGTGGAGCGACGTTTGGTCTGGTAGCACCGTTGTTTGAACAAGCAAAAGTCTGTGCCAATCATCTGGCTCAGATGGGTATTGCCCGTTATGTCAGCTCTATTACCTCAACCAAACTGAAAGTCACCGGTATTGATTTATTCTCTGCAGGTAACTTTATTGGTGATGAAAGCACCGAAGATCTGGTGTTCAAAGATGCTGCCCGCCATGTCTATAAAAAGCTGGTAATTCAGGACGACAAACTGATCGGTGCCGTTTTATATGGTGATACTGTGGATGGTGCCTGGTACTTCCAGTTAATGCGTGATGGCACCGATGTGTCCAGTATTCGTGAGAATATGTTGTTTGGTCAGCATCACATTGGTGATTCCGGTCATGGCGCGGCCAACTCGGTTGATGGACTGCCGGATGATGCCGAAATCTGTGGCTGTAACGGTGTATGCAAAGGCGATATCGTCAAGGCGATCAGTAAACACAGTCTGTTTACTCTCGATGAAGTCAAAGCCCATACCAAAGCTTCAGCATCCTGTGGTTCCTGTACTGGTTTGGTCGAACAGCTTCTGGCCTCGACATTGGGCAGTGACTTTAACGATACCCCAAGCAAAAAAGCCATGTGTGGATGCACCAGCATGAGTCATGGCGAAGTGAAAAACGCTATTAAAGATAAAGGTCTGAAAACTATCTCCGATCTGATGGTCGCCTTGGATTGGAAAAATGCAGATGGCTGTCACTCTTGCCGTCCAGCACTGAACTACTATCTGCTGAGCACTTGGCCGGATTATCAAGATGATCCGCAATCACGTTTTATCAATGAAAGGGTGCATGCCAATATCCAGAAAGACGGAACCTATTCAGTGGTACCGCGGATCTGGGGCGGGGTGACCAATGCCAATGAATTACGTGCCATTGCTGATATTTCCGATAAATATAATGTACCTACCGTAAAAATTACCGGCGGTCAGCGTATTGACTTGCTGGGTGTGAAAAAAGATGACTTGCCAAAAATGTGGGCCGATCTGAGTGAAGCAGGTTTTGTCTCTGGTCATGCCTATGGCAAATCATTACGTACTGTTAAAACCTGTGTTGGTTCTGAATGGTGTCGTTTTGGTACTCAGGATTCAACCGGCTTAGGCATCAAGGTGGAAAAAATGACCTGGGGTTCATGGACACCACATAAATTCAAGATTGCGGTATCCGGTTGTCCGCGTAACTGTGCAGAAGCCACTATCAAGGATTTTGGTATTGTCTGCGTGGATTCAGGTTACGAACTACATGTCGGTGGTAATGGTGGTATCAAGGTGCGGGCAACTGATTTCCTTTGCAAAGTCGCCACTGAAGAAGAAGCAATGGAATACTGTGCAGCCTTTATGCAGCTTTACCGTGAAGATGCTCATTATCTGGAACGTACCGCCCCGTGGATTGAACGGGTAGGGCTGAAAAGTGTTCAGGCCAAAGTAGTTGATGATCATGACAACCGTAAAGTCTTGGCACAGCGGTTCTATGAGTCACAGGAAAGATCGCAAGATGATCCTTGGGCGGAACATGCTGCCAAACAACGTGAAAACTATATTCCCATCAAGCAAGTAGGTTAAAAAAAGATGCAAAATTGGACTGAAGTTGGACCAGTGGAGAGTGTGCCGCAAAAAGGCTCACGAGTGATGACCACACCGGATGGGGATGTGGCGATTTTTCGTACCAGCTCGGATGAAGTGTTTGCCTTATTTGATCAATGCCCGCATAAAAAAGGCCCTTTATCGCAAGGCATTGTTTACGATAAACGAGTTGCCTGCCCATTGCATAATTGGGTGATTGATTTAAGCAGTGGTGAAGCGACAGGGCCGGACGAAGGTTGCACCCGTTCTTTTGCAACCAAAGTCGAAGACGGCATGATTTACATCTCACTCTGAGGATTGACTGTTGGCACAACTCGCAACACAAACAACTTGTCCCTATTGTGGCGTCGGCTGTGGCGTTTTAGCTGCGCCACAGGCAGATGGAACGGTCGCTATAAAAGGTGATCCGGCCCATCCGGCAAATTTCGGACGTTTGTGCTCTAAAGGATCGGCATTAGGTGAAACCGTCGGTCTGGATAATCGTTTGTTGTACCCACAGGTGGATGGTAAACGGGTCGATTGGGACACCGCGCTGGATCATGTTAGTGACAGATTTAAACAGATCATTGATGAACATGGTCCGGACGCAGTGGCGTTTTATGTGTCGGGTCAAATTCTGACCGAAGATTACTATATGGCCAATAAGCTGATGAAAGGCTTTATTGGCAGCGGCAATATCGAGACCAATTCCCGTTTGTGTATGTCTTCCGCGGTGGCTGCTCATAAACGTGCTTTTGGCAGTGACACGGTGCCCTGTAGTTATGAAGATCTCGAACAAACCGATTTGCTGGTGATTATCGGTTCCAATACCGCCTGGTGTCATCCGGTGTTGTTTCAACGTATTACCCAGGCCAAACTCAATCGCCCAAATATGAAAGTGGTTGTGATTGATCCACGCAAAACGGCGACTTGTGATATCGCCGATTTGCATCTGCCATTACGTCCCGGTGCCGATGCCTTTCTGTTTAACGGCTTACTGAGTTATCTCAAACAGCATGACTGTATTGATTGGCATTATCTTGAACAGTATGTCGAAGGCTTTGCTTCATCATTGGATTCGGCCAGCAAAACCGCTGCAAATATTCCTCAGGTAGCTCGCCAAACCGAGTTATCAGAAGCCGATGTGGCCAAGTTTTATCAATTATTTGCCTCGACCGAAAAAACTATCACGTTGTTTTCGCAAGGCGTCAACCAATCGACCAGTGGCACCGATAAATGTAATGCGATTATCAACTGTCATCTGGCAACCGGCCGGATTGGCAAAGCCGGAATGGGCCCATTCTCAATTACTGGACAACCTAATGCGATGGGCGGTCGAGAAGTCGGCGGCCTGAGCAATCAGCTGGCTGCTCATATGGAAATCGACAAGCCGGAACATCATGATCGCCTGTCACGTTTTTGGAACACCGAACGCTTAACCAATACGGCCGGCCTTAAAACCATTGATATGTTTCAGGCGATTGAACGCGGTGACATCAAGGCTGTCTGGATTGTGGCAACCAACCCAGTCGTAAGCATTCCCGATGCCGATCAGATCAAAAGAGCTTTAAAGCAATGCGAATTGGTCATCGTTTCTGAGATTGAAAAGCAAACCGACTGCACCGAATTTGCCGATGTTTTACTGCCAGCATTGGGCTGGGGCGAAAAAGACGGCACGGTAACAAATTCAGAAAGACGAATCAGCCATCAGCGGGCTTTTTTACCAGCACCTGGAGAAGCTAAAGCAGATTGGTGGATGCTTAAAGAAGTTGGCAAACGTATGGGTTTTGCTGAACAGTTTGAGTTTGAAACTGCCGTGGATGTATTTCGTGAACATGCCAGATTGTCAGCATTTGAAAATCATGGCGAGCGTGATTTTGATATCAGTGCACTGGCAGATATCACAGAGCAGGAATATGCGTCACTACAACCGATTCAATGGCCGATAACTGATAATGCCCCTCAGGGCACAGCCAGAATGTTTGCCGATAACCATTTTTACACCGCTTCCGGTAAAGCCAGAATGATTGCGGTAGATCCACATTATCCGCAAAACGAAGTGGATGATGAGTATCCTTTAGTACTTAATACCGGCCGCATCCGTGATCAATGGCATACCATGACTCGCACTGGTCGTGCCCCCAGACTAAACGCTCATATCAGTGAACCGATGATTGATATGCATCCGGTAGATGCCGGGCACTGGCAGATCCAGAACAAAGCACTGGCGCAAGTTGAAAGTAAATGGGGACGACTGACAGGGCGGGTTAATTTAACTCAGGATCAACGGCCTGGCAGTATTTTTGTGCCGATTCACTGGAATGGCCAATTCGCCTCACAAGCCCGTGTCGATACCTTGGTTGCACCACTGACCGATCCGATTTCAGGACAACCCGAATCCAAACATACACCAGTTAATGTACGACCCTTTTTACCGCGTTGGCATGGGTTTATTTTATCCCGTCAGCAGTTGAGCCTCACTGAAACAGCTTATTGGGTCAAGGTCAAAGGTCAACAATTCTGGCGCTATGAACTGGCTGGTGAAAACTGGGTGGAACAACCACTTGAGTGGATTCAGAACCTTACCGAACAACAGGGTGAATGGCTGGAATTCAGTGATCAGCGAGCTGGCCGCTATCGGGCTGCCAATATAGTAGATAACCAGTTACAGACGGTTATGTTTCTGGCAGCCGATCATCATTTGCCTGAACGAGGCTGGTTGTCGCAATTATTTGCTGAACAAACGTTGGATGCAGCTGCCCGGCAAAGTTTACTGGCAGGACGCCCGGGTCCCGGACAGCAGGATAAAGGCAAATTGGTATGCGCCTGTTTTGCAGTGGGTGAAACCACGATTAAGGATGCTATCCGTAAAGGTGAAGCCAAATCAGTTGATGATATTGGCCGCTGTTTAAAAGCTGGAACCAACTGTGGTTCCTGCATTCCCGAATTAAAACAACTGTTAGCTAATCCCTGACAGTTGTTATGGCAGAGATGATTTCTGCCAAACCAAATTGACGAGTGCTGTGCATTTACGATGATGCATTTCCCTCCGAACCGCCCAGCGCGTATGCAGCCACAATGTCGTGGCAAATCAATCTCTATTGTTTGATATTTCGGTCGCCGAAACGAGTTTCTGCGTCCCGTGAATAAGGAAGGATCATGTCAAAATTTTATACATTTTCTGCAACGACGTTGATGGCGAGCTTGATTGGTACATTACCAATCACTGCAGCCGCTGCTGAAAAAGACAGTTTTATGGAAGCGCTGACCGGCGGTAAAGTCAGTTTTTCTGCACGTGCCCGTTATGAGTCAGTCAAACAGGATAATGACCTGAAAGATGCTGATGCATTCACTGTCCGCTCAACCTTGGGCTATGAAACAGGTCGCTTAAATGGTTTTGGGGCATTTGTTGAGTTTGAGAATGTGACCGATTTAGGTGGAGATAATTACAATAGCACAACGAATGGAGAGACCGAGTACTCAGTAGTAGCTGATCCGGATGGTACTGAAGTCAATCAGGCCTATTTGAGTTATCAGGGGTTTGACACGGTGGCAAAATTTGGTCGTCAGCAAATTACCTATCGGGATGCACCATTCCATCGCTATATTGGTAATGTGTTATGGCGGCAGAATCATCAAACCTTTGATGCATTTTCAATTCAGAATACGTCATTACCCGATACCCAATTGAGTTATGCATTTGTAAATAAAATAAACACTATTTTTGGTGATGATCGTGATTCAGATCTGATTGGGACTGGAGTGATTAAAAATGGTGTGATTGATGTTGAAGCACATTTGATCAATGCCCAGTACAGTGGTTTACCGTTTGGCAAGTTGGAAGGCTACGGTTATCTGCTTGAATATGAAGACGCTGAGGTTATTTCATCTAAAACATTTGGCCTGAGACTTAGTGGTGCACCAGCGATTAATGATAGCTGGAATCTGGTTTATACCGCTGAATATGCCCGCCAAAGCGACTATAAGGGCGGAACGATGGATGCCCAGAATTATTATCTGGCAGAATTGGGTGCTAAACATAAAGGCTGGCTGGCTAAACTCTCTTATGAAGTTTTGGAAGGGGATGGCACGGATAGCTTTAAGACGCCGCTGGGAACCAATCATGCCTTTCAGGGCTGGGCCGATCAATTCCTGACTACACCAGATCAGGGAATAAAAGATATTTATCTGACCGTGGTGGGCAATGTGTTTTGGGATGCCAAACTGATTGTTTCTTATCATGACTTTAAAACCGATGAAGACAGTCTGGATGCCGGTAATGAGCTGGATATTTCCCTGGAAAAAACCTTTAACCAGCATTATACCGTCGGGGTGAAATACGCTGATTATAAAGCTGACAACGAATTTCCATCATTAGTGGATACCGAAAAATTCTGGGTCTACGGACAGGTTAAATTCTGATATCTACTCAGCTAAATATTTAGCTATTTAGCCAAGCCAGCCCGCATTTAGGGCTGGCTTTTTTATGTTTTAGTTTTGGGTTTCACGCACCAAAAACTAGCGTAAACAGAGCTGTCACAGCCCATTTTAATGCAGGACCTGGCAAGATGTATTTTTAAGTTATTGATAAATAATGATTAAATCTCTGGCATGGCTTATGCAATATCCCTGACGTTGCCATACAACGAAGGAGGCCACAACATGGGATATCTAGTTGATTTTTTCTATTTAATGAAAGAGTTTTTCAAGCTGCTTTTCTTGGTGTTGATTTCTCCCTTGGGCTTAATGGCTGGTTACCTTTTCAGCTGGGAATAATGGTAAAAAAACCTAATTGAGAGTCAGGCTATGATAGTCAACCCCACCATAGCAGGTGCATTTACGGTAGCGGCGTGTTTCGCCGCTACCAAACAATGGACGGTGAGTTTACGTGATAAGCGGCGAATCAAACATGCCATTTCACAACTGATTCGCCTTAAGGAGCTAATCGATCTTAGTCAGCAACATCGTGGTACCAGCAGTGCCGTTTGTGCTGGTAACGCATCTCTCACCGGAAAATTAACTTTCCTGCAACAGGAAATCGACCGATTCATCGCTGCCAGTGAAAATACTGATATGCAAAAACTACCGCAATGGTTGTCATTTGTAGATCATTGGCCACGACTGAAAAAACAGGTTCAGCAACGCAAGCTCACATCTCATCAGGTAATTCGTCAACACAACGCAATGATTGAAGGTCAATTATCGCTGTTTGACGACCTCAGCCGTTTATACAATCTGCATCACTTCATGCTGGATAACATTACCCGCTTATCCGAACTCTGCCTTGACACACTCAGAGCGGCCGAAATTCTTGGTCAAATGCGTGCTGTTGGGTCAACGCTATGCGCTCGTGGTCATGGTGGTGGTGCTGAAACCATGATGTTGTCTTTTCAACGTTTAACAGCTAACAGCCGAATTGCTGAGCTGCTCAGAGAAACTGCCGGAATTCGTAATAAAGAATTGATTGCGATTTTGGCAGGTCAGAATGACCGAATTGAACGTGACACCGATTTATTGTTACAGACCATTGATCAACAAGTGCTGATTGAAGGGGCAATTACCTTATCAGCAGATGAGTATTTTAAAACGGCCACCCGTGCCATTGATACGGTACTTAACGTGTTTTCTCTTATCATTAACTATGCTGCGGATAATCATGCGAAACTCAACTGACATCATGACACAAAGTTTTAATTCCACATTGGTGTGCGATCGTTCTGATATTGCACAGCAATTAGTCGAACAACTGAGCGGCACCATGTTCGAGGTGACCAATCAGTCGGCTTCTCTTCCCAAACTTGCTATGAAGCAACTCGAATTTACCGGCATGTTTATTCTCGCAGTGCGAAACTGCGATAGTGACATGATGGCACTTATCGACATGTTGCTCAGGCAACAACCGATGCCGGTGGTTATATTTACCGACGCCTATGACGCACAGGTCGAAAAACAAGCGATTCAGCTTGGAGTCAGTGCGTACGTGGTTGATGGTTTGCAACCACATCGGGTGTTGCCATTACTCAGCACAGCACGCAACCGTTTTCTACAACAACAAACGATGCGTGAACAAGTGCAATCACTGGAAACCAAACTGGCCGAACGCAAGATTATTGATCGTGCCAAGGGCGTGTTGATGCAACAACGTCAATGCAGTGAGGACGAAGCTTATCGTCTGTTACGCACGACTGCGATGAACCAGAACATGCGCCTGGCGATGTTGGCAAAACAGGTACTTGCTACGGCCAATTTGCTGGAAACACATTCTCATCCTTGATGATTAGCAAACGGTCGGTTACTGCACCAACAAAGTGCCGACCGTTTGAATCAGCCCCAAATCGACGCAATTTAACGTCATGGTGTGAGCGTGATAATTTTTAAGTGTTTGAAAGATATATAATTTTAAATAGGTATGTAATTGGCATATTAACTGCAGATTGGACTCCAATCCAACGCAGGATTGAAACCGTGTGCGGAAATCATTTCCCCGGTATTGGGCAACGTAGCCGTTTTCTGTCCTAACTGTTGGAGTTAACCATGTCTTTACCAAAAGTAAATTCACATCCTTTGCGTCGTTGGCTATCTGCCATCGGCATACTCTCTGTTATCAGCTTTTCAACATCATTAACCGCGGCACCGGGAGAACTGGAAAAAGAAGATCTTCGTCTGGGCTTTATTAAGCTTACCGATATGGCACCGTTAGCGATTGCCAAGGAGAAAGGGTTTTTTGAAGATGAAGGGTTGTACGTCACACTGGAAGCACAGGCCAACTGGAAAGTACTGTTGGATGGTGTGATTAACGGTGCACTTGATGGTGCACATATGTTGGCTGGTCAACCACTGGGTGCCACCATTGGTTACGGCACGCAGGCCGATATCATTACTGCTTTCAGTATGGATCTCAACGGCAATGCCATCACGGTTTCCAACCGCGTTTGGGAACAGATGAAACCTCATATTCCAACACGTGAAGATGGTAAACCTCAGCATCCGATAAGTGCTGAATCACTCAAGCCTGTAATTGATTCGTTTAAGCAACAAGGCAAATCTTTCAATATGGGTATGGTGTTCCCGGTTTCTACCCATAACTACGAGTTACGTTATTGGCTGGCTGCTGGTGGTATTCACCCTGGCTATTATGCTCCCCACAAAGGTGATAGCAGTGGTCAGCTTCATGCAGAAGCCATGCTTTCCGTAACGCCACCACCTCAAATGCCATCGACCATGGAAGCCGGCACAATTGATGGTTATTGCGTTGGTGAACCGTGGAACCAACAAGCCGTTTTTATGGGAATTGGTGTTCCGGTCATTGCTAATTACGACATCTGGAAAAACAATCCGGAAAAAGTCTTTGGAGTCAGTCAACAATGGGCTGATAAGCACCCCAACACGCACATCGCTTTAGTTAAAGCCTTGATTCGTGCAGCACATTGGCTGGATGCCGAGAACAATGCCAACCGTCCAGAAGCCGTGAAGATCCTCTCACAAAGTTATTATGTCGGGGCTGATTACGATGTCATCGCCAACAGTATGACCGGTACATTTGAATACGAGAAAGGTGACAAACGTGATACCCCTGATTTCAACGTGTTTTTCCGTCATCACGCAACCTATCCTTTTTACAGTGACGCTATCTGGTATCTGACACAGATGCGCCGTTGGGGACAAATTCCTGAAGCCAAGCCTGATAGCTGGTACACCGAAATGGCTAAGAAGGTTTATCGTCCAGATATTTATCAAATCGCGGCGATGGAGTTGATTGAAGAAGGCAAATTAAGTGCAACTGATTTTCCGGATTTTTCGACTGAAACCGGATTTAAAGCTCCTCAAAATGAGTTTATCGACGGCATTGAGTACGACGGTACAGCACCAAATGCTTACCTGGAAAAATTTGCCATTGGCCTGAAAGGCGAGGAGCAGGTGGATTAACCGCCTGGTTTTCATAAAACGGACGAAGATGAATTCATATGAAAGATAAAGCTATATATTTTCTTGAATTGACGGGGCTGAACTGGTTCGTACCACTGGCGAAAATCGCCAGTGGGGAACCGGCCGGATTCCAGTTTCAACAACTTACTAAAATGATTGGCTTACCGTTGCTGGCCATTCTGGCCTTTTTGATGTTCTGGCATTTAGGCGCAGCGAAGGTCGATACTAGCCTTGGGCAATTACCAGGGCCGGTTCAGGTCTGGGAACAGGTCAAGGTGCTTAATGCTGAGCATCAGGCAGAACGTCAACGTGCCGATGAGTTTTACCAGCGTCAGGCAGAGCGAAATGCAGCAGCATTGGCCAAAAATCCGGATGCTGAAATTCGGGTTCGGGACTATACCGGCAGGGCGACTTTTGTCGATCAGATCTGGACCAGTCTATTTACTGTGTTTGTCGGCTTTCTGTTAGCCAGTTTGATAGCGATCCCGATTGGTATTGTCAGTGGTCTGAGCCAAAATCTGTATAACGCAATCAATCCGTTGATTCAGATTTTTAAACCGGTATCACCGCTGGCCTGGTTGCCGATTGTCACCATGGTGGTCAGTGCAGTGTATGTCTCGGCTGATCCGATGTTTTCTAAATCATTTATCACCTCTGCCATTACGGTGATGCTGTGCTCATTATGGCCGACCTTGATTAATACGGCGGTTGGTGTGTCATCGATCGATCGTGATTTGCTCAATGTCGGCAAGGTATTACGGCTGAGCTATTTCACCACGGTTTGGAAAATTGTGATTCCTTCCTCTATTCCGATGATCTTTACCGGCTTGAGAATTTCCCTTGGCATTGGCTGGATGGTGCTGATAGCGGCAGAAATGCTGGCACAAAATCCAGGTCTCGGAAAATTTGTCTGGGATGAGTTTCAAAATGGCAGTTCAAATTCACTTAGTCGCATTATGGTAGCGGTGCTGGCAATTGGTCTGATTGGTTTTGTGTTGGATCGCATTATGCTCACTCTGCAGAAATTTTTCTCATACGACAAAAACGCCAATATTCGATAGGAGAATATGAAAATGGAAAGTTATTTAAATATCGATCATGTCAGCATTGATTTCCCTACGGCAAATGGCCCGTTTCGTGCTTTGGATAAGGTGAATATCCAAATCAATAAGGGAGAGTTTGTCAGTATCATCGGCCATTCCGGTTGCGGTAAATCCACGGTAATGAATATTGTTGGCGGGCTTTATCAGGCTACCGAGGGTGGCGTTATTCTGCAGGGTAAAGAAGTTAATGAACCGGGACCAGATCGGGCTATCGTTTTCCAGAATCATGCCTTGTTTCCGTGGCTCACTTGCTATCAAAATGTCGAATTGGCGGTGAAATCAGTATTTGGCAAGACGCGTAATCGTCAGCAAATTCGGGATTGGACATTACATAACCTTGAGTTAGTGCATATGACGCATGCCAAGGATAAACTGCCGGCCGAGATTTCCGGTGGTATGAAGCAACGTATTGGTATTGCACGAGCATTGGCAATGGAGCCAAAAGTATTGTTAATGGATGAACCATTTGGTGCATTAGATGCATTAACTCGGGCACATTTGCAGGATTCTCTGATGGAAATTCAGGCTGATCTCAACAATACCGTTATCATGATTACCCATGATGTGGATGAGGCGGTTTTACTGTCAGACAAGATTGTGATGATGACTAACGGACCGGCAGCGACTATTGGCGAAATTCTGCAGGTTGATCTGCCCAGACCAAGACAACGTCTGGCATTAGCTGATAACCCAGATTACAACCACTATCGCTCGGAAGTGATTAAATTTTTACATCAAAGGCATGCCAGGAAAGCTGCCTGATGCGTTAAACAATAAACCTTATTAACGCTTAGGCATGGATGCAAATGTGAATCAAACCTGCTCATTAGTTGGGCGGGTTTGATATTTAACAAAACTTCTTGGTGCATTGACCGATAATATTAGAAGTCATTTATGTTGAACACAGTTGTATCACAACCGGAATTTAAAGGTATGCCTATGCAGCAATTGCAGGATGCTGATCAAACCAGTCTGTATGTCACGGCTGATTATCATCATTTAACATTAAGTAGTCATTTCCAGCCTATTTTCAGCATCTCGCATCGCCGACCTGTGGGCTATGAGGGGTTGATTCGAGCCGTTGATACACAAAAACATTCGCACTCACCTTTGGAATTGCTGGCTATCCCACAGACTGGTGTTGAAAACCTGTCTTTGGACCGTTTGTGTCGCCGTCTGCATATGCATAATTTTGCCCGCCAGCCAAATGGTGAAGCCTGGTTATTTTTAAATCTGAATTCACAATGTCTGGTGTCCGAACGACCTGATGCCGGCTTTATGAATAACTTGTTTGAACAAACCGGTATTTCACCACATAGAGTAGTGATTGAAATTCTGGAAAGTGAAATTGATGACCGGCACTACCTCCGTAATTTGATTCGCCACTTTCGGGATTTAGGGTGTTTGATTGCCATTGATGATTTTGGTGCAGGGCACTCGAATTTTGATCGTATTTGGGAACTGGAACCGGATATCGTCAAAATTGATCGCAGTATGATTCGTGGAGCAGGCACATCCAGTCGGGTCGAACGTATCTTGACTGGGGTCGTGTCATTGATCCATGAAGCGGGCAGTCTGGTCATTATTGAAGGTGTGGAAACAGAGCGTGAAGCTCTGGTTGCCATTGCTGCAAATGCCGATATGGTTCAGGGATTCTATTTTGCCAAACCGCAACCACGTATTACCCAAAACCTGAAATTCGCCGAAGTCATTGACCATCTGCTGAAAATTCAACAACGCCAGCGTTTTAAAAACAGTCACCAGATGAATCAGGATTTCAAAAAAATCGAATCGCTGTTTCGTCAAGCTGTCAGTGAGTTCTCCATTACCAATGCATTTGATACCAGCACCAATATTTTGTTTATAGAAAAACGCGCTGTGCGTTGTTATCTGCTGGATGAAGTCGGCTTTCAGATGGCGCGTAATGTTTATTCACCGCATTATCAGCAAAAAATGGACACACGATTTACCCCGCTGCTATCCGGCGATAACGCCAATTGGTCGCATAAACACTATCACTTTCGTGCCATCGAACACCCCGGCGAAATGCAGGTTAGTCGTCCTTATCTTTCAGTCGCTGACTCAAGAATGTGCATTACCGTCTCCCAGACGGTAGTGGTGCATAACAAGTTGTATGTGTTTTGTTGTGATCTGGATTGGCAGGACGATTAATACACCAACACCCACACCATAAGTGAGCAAGATCATGACAAGGGGGAGCATGTTCGAGGTTGTTAAAAAGTACCGGCATTTTTTGTTGCCGCTCAGTTTAGTGGTGATATTTGATATCACTTTACTGGCAATGAATTACGGTATTTCAGCCCAGTTAGAAGCCTCATCTATCAATATCAATATTGCCGGCCGGCAACGCATGCTGTCACAGAAAATGACCAAATCTTTGCTGCTGATGCATTATCAGCATCAACAAGGCATGGATACACAAGCGGCTTATCATGAAGTGATGGACGCTATGTCATTGTTTGATCAAACCTTAAAAGCCATGAGTTTGGGTGGTGAAACACTCAGTGCGGACGACCAGCTGATTCAGGTCAAACAGCTCAAAGAAACCGTGATTCAAAGAACATTGATGCAATCAATCGAGCTGTGGGAGCCATTGTATAGCTCGATTCAACAGATGCAGCTAAGCGACTCCGCGTTAAATGTGCTGGTAGACGCCATGGTGGCAGATAACCTGCAACTGCTTTATTTAATGAATAAGTTGACCAATCAACTCGAAGCGTCGGCCAAACGGCAGACCTATCTGTTGCGAGGGTTGCAGACAATTATCGTTATTTTGATCCTGTTGTCATTTGGTATGGCCATCAATCGTTTGATTCGACGTGAGCAGTATTTCAGCAAATTGATGGAAAAAAGCTCGGATATTGTTATCGGTATCAACTCGGCTACCAGTCGTATTACTTTTATGAGTGCGTCGGTTAAATTACTGCTTCAACACGACGAAATGTATTATCTGGGCCAGCCTTATCATCGATTGTTTAGTCAGGAATCGGCTTCGCGTATTTCACATTTACTGCTACTCGCCAAGAAATTTCGTCCATTGCCTTATAACCGCTGTGAAGTGCAGTTGGTCAGGGCTGATAATGAATTGATTGATGCCGAAATGCTGCTGCAGCTTAATCGCAGTGAAGATGGTCGCACCATCGAACTCAGTGCGGATATCCGTGATATCACTGAGCGTAAACAGTTGGAACTGGCGCTGACTGAAATGGCGCATAAGGACAGTTTGACTGGCCTGCCTAATCGGGCACAATTTAGTTTGTTGGCAGAGCAGGCTATTTTGCAGGCCCAACGTAAAAGCAGCTCGTTGGCCATGATGTTTATTGATCTGGATGACTTTAAATCAGTGAATGATATGTTCGGGCATCATGTCGGTGATGCGTTGCTAATTGAAGTGGCAAATCGAATCAGCCAACGGCTGCGAGCGTCTGATACGGTATTTCGTATTGGTGGTGATGAGTTTGTGGTACTTCTCAGTGATGTGTCCCATAACCAGCACTTACAGCACGTTGGCGATAAAATCATCGCCGCTTTATCTGAGAAAATACTGATTGATAATTGCCCATGCCAGGTGGGTGCCAGCATTGGTATAGCTCGTTATCCAGATGATGGTGAAGATATTGATGCTTTATTGAAAGCGGCCGATGAAGCGATGTATCGAGTGAAACAATCCGGAAAAAATGCTGTGGCATTTGTCGCCTGAACCATGCACAGCCATGGTGCGCTAAGCACTAATTTGATTTAAATAAGTGCATTAGATACTTGTTTAAAGTGGTCAACAATAGTTAAATCAATAACTTATAAGTTGGCACAGTTCCCGCTTAAGCCGTTGACCAATGTTGGTCAAATGTTCTGAAGCGAGAACTCCATGTCTGCATCTAATTTAAAATTTTTATCCTTCAGCGGTAACAGCCGCATCTTACATCTCAGCTGGATGGCCTTTTTTATCAGTTTTGTGGTCTGGTTTAACCACGCACCCTTATTGGTTTCTATCAAAGAAACCCTTGGCCTGACCGACCAGCAAATAAAAACCCTTCTGATTCTCAATGTCGCATTGACCATTCCAGCCCGAATTGTAGTCGGCATGTTGGTGGACAAATACGGTCCTAAAATCATGTACTCAATGCTGCTGGGCATATCCAGTATGTTGTGTTTCTTTTTTGCAATCGCAGACAGTTTCGAACAAATGGCATTAGCACGGTTTTTACTGGGTTTTGTTGGGGCAGGGTTTGTTATCGGCATTCGGATGATTTCAGAATGGTTTCCGGCCAAACAAGTTGGTCTGGCAGAAGGTATTTACGGTGGCTGGGGTAATTTCGGTTCAGCTGCGGCAGCGATGAGTCTGCCAACTATTGCATTAATGTTTGGTGGTGATGAAGGCTGGCGTTATGCAGTGGCTCTAACCGGCTTTATTGCTTTGGTTTATGCGTTTATTTACTACAACAGCGTTTCCGATACACCTAAAGGCTCTACTTATTTCAAACCGAAAAAATCCGGGGCGATGGAAGTGACCAGTAAAGGTGATTTTTTATTGTTAATCCTGATGACCATTCCGATGTATGGTGCCTTGGGATTGCTGGCATGGAAACTATCGCCTAATGGGGTCTCCTTGCTTTCCGAGTCGGTAACGATGATGATTTATGGTGGATTGGTCTTATTGTTTTTGTATCAGCTTTATCATATCTATCAGGTCAACAAATCCATCTTCCATACACCGGTTCCAGAGATTCATCGTTACAAATTCAAGCAGGTCGCGGTACTGAATATGGCCTATCTGGCGACTTTTGGTTCTGAGCTGGCGGTGGTGTCAATGTTGCCATTGTTTTTCAGTGAAACATTCAATATCACTGTAGTGCAGGCCGGTTTACTGGCATCAGGATTTGCCTTTATGAATCTGGTGTCACGACCAACGGGTGGTTATTTCAGTGATAAATTGGGCCGTAAACTGACGTTGACCATTTGTCTGGCGGGTCTGGCGGTTGGCTATTTTGTTATGGGATTGATCACCCCAGAATGGTTTATTGTGTTAGCCGTATTGGCAACCATGTGCTGTTCGTTTTTTGTGCAGGCAGGTGAGGGTGCTGTGTTTGCAGTCGTACCATTAGTGCAACGTCGTTTGACCGGACAAATTGCCGGAATGGCGGGTGCTTATGGTAATGTCGGAGCCTTGTTGTTTTTGACGGTACTTTCAGTCGTGTCGGCTCAATTGTTTTTCTGGGTGATTGCTGCAACAGCGTTAGTGACCTTGGTTATTGTGCAGTTTATGGATGAGCCTCGCGGCCAGATGGCAGAAGTGTTGCCGGATGGTACCGTGCAAATGATCGACGTGCATTGATAACGGGATAAGGACCATGCTGAAAGTCCGTTGCGGACAATATTCTCATGCGGGTGTAAAAGCCGAAAATCAGGATGCGATTGGTTTTTATGCCCCGGAGAATAGCTTGCTGCTGGAGAGTAAAGGTGCCATCTGCGCGATTGCTGATGGTATCAGCAGCAGCGAGCAGGCTCGCGAAGCCAGTCATGCCGCTATCAAAGGGTTTACAGCGGATTATTTCAGTACGCCAGATACTTGGTCGGTTAAACAATCCGGTGGCAAAGTTCTAACAGCGATTAATGTCTGGCTGTGTGGGCAAAGTCATCAGTTTCGAGAAATGTCGCGGGGCTTTGCTACTACCTTTTCGGCAGTCATTATCAAATCAGTTACTGCCCATCTGTTTCATGTTGGCGATGCCCGTATCTATCTGTTTCGCAATAATTCGCTGGAGCAACTGACTCAAGATCACCGTATTAAACTCGATGAAGGAAAAGAGTATCTGGGTCGGGCGCTAGGAGTTGATTACGCTCTGGAAATTGATTACAAAAACCTCAGCGTTGAGCGGGGCGATGTTTTTATATTGATGACCGACGGTGTTTACGAGTTTGTTGCCGATAGCGTCATCAAACAACAGTTAACTCAGCAGCAAGATCTTGAGCAATCTGCCAAAGCATTATGCGAATTGGCATTGCAGAATGGCAGCCATGACAATGTCAGCTGCCAACTGTTTTCTATAGATGAGCTGGCAGAGCCTAAAGTGGATGAAGTTTATGCACGGCTGACGGCGTTACCGTTTCCTCCGGAACTCTATGAAGGCGTGATCCTTGATGGTTATCGGGTATTACGTGAGCTACATGCCAGTTCCACCAGTCAGTTGTATCTGGCGATTGATACCGAAACTAAACAGAAAGTGGTGTTAAAAACCCCATCAGTGAATTTTGAAGATGATCCGGCGTATCTGGAACGTTTCCAGCTGGAAGAGTGGATTGGTCGACGAATTGATAATGCCCATGTGGTTCGTATTGTTGAGCAGCAGCGTCCACGGCGGTTTCTTTATTATGTGATGGAGTATGTGGCAGGTAAAACCTTGCAACAGAAACTGGATGATGAAGGACCATTAAGTCTGAATGAAGTCCGGCAGATAGTGCCACAACTTATCTCAGGATTAAGAGCCTTTCATCGGCTGGATATGCTGCATCAGGATCTCAAACCCGGCAATATCATGCTCAGTGATGAAGGCGTGGTGAAAATTATTGATTTTGGTTCTACCCGCATCGCCGGTATTGCTGATGTCGTCTCGCCGATAGAACGCAAAACATTACTCGGCACCAGAGAATATACCGCGCCAGAATATCTATTGGGGGAACAGGCGGGGGTGCAAGCCGATCAGTTTGCCTTAGGTTCAATTATTTATAACCTGCTCAGTGGCCAATTGCCTTATGGAAAACATTTTGAAAAAGCCATCAATCGACAACACTTAAGTCGACTGAATTATCAATCATTAACCCAATTGCAAGCAGATATCCCGGTATGGGTGGATAAAGCCATTCAAAAATCCGTTCAGCTTAATCCGCAGCGCCGTTATGAAGTTTTATCCGAGCTGCAAACAGACCTGACAAAACCCAACCCGGCATTTTTACAAGATGAATATGTTCCATTGATTGAACGTCATCCGCTTCGGTTCTGGCAAACACTCACTATTTTAAGTGTGCTGTTTAATCTGATATTGCTTTATCTTTTAGTGGGCTAATCAAATCAGCCTTAAAGCTGGAATTCAAGCTGACCAACCTTTAACAGCCGAGATACAAAAAAGCCGGGAATCATCCCGGCTTTTTGATTGCTTTGATTAAATTTACTTAATCGGCAGGAAATACAGTTTTCCGGCTTTCATATCGGGCATCAGAATATGTTTGCCATCTGCTGATAAGGCGATATCAGCTGCAGATTCATATTCGTCGGTGATAAGTTGTGGTGTAGCTTTGGGCTCATTTAATTGCCAAACCTTGCCATTTGCCCAATCACTGATATAGAGAAACCCATCGGTATCCCGGACCAGACCATCTGCACCACCGAATCCACTGTTCACTTTGGTGGCTTTGGCAGCAGCAATATCCAGCTGAAACAAATCACCGGTGCCAAAGTCTGCTACCAGCATTTTGTTATAACCATCCATCAGCAGACCATTAGGACGTTTAATGCCAGATTTAGCATTGATGATTTCGCTGACTTTGCCTTCAGTATTGATCAGATAAATACCGGCATGTTTGCCGTCATCATCACCACTGTCGGATACATAGATATTGCCATGACCGTCGATTTCAACGTCATTGAGGAACACCGGTTTGCCGGGGAATCCATCAGCTTCAACGATCACTTCGTGCTGACCATCGAGACTGATTTTGACCAGTTGATCAACATCGGCGACATACAATATGTTGTTAAACATATCGATGCCTTTGGGATCATTAAGGCCATCGACCAGCGTTTCAGTGCTGCCATCAGTGTTTACAATAGTGACTTTGCCATCACCTTGTTTACCAAACTCGCCGATTTCGGTGACAAAAACACGACCATCCGGATGAGCGATAGCCGATTCTGGCATTACCAGACCTTCAATTGTTTTGGTTGAATGCGTTGCAGTTTTGCTTGTAGCAGCTTCTTCACCATAACTAACCCGGTAAATCACGCCATTAAAATCATCTGAAACTAGCACTGAACCATCGGGCAATTGCAATACGTCGGTCGGACGACCCCAGGCTTCGCCATCTTGTAACCAGCCGTCAATAAAGGTTTCCTGGCCGCTGACCTGATTATTGTCGTCAAACGTCACCCGCATTAACTGATAGCCAACCGGTTCTGTGCGGTTCCATGAACCGTGCTGAGCAATAATCACATCACCTTTAAAGTCTTCCGGGAACATATTGCCTGTATAAAACTTCATTCCTAGCCCAGCAGTGTGTGCCTGAAATTCTGCAACCGGAAACGTAACGTCTTTGGGTGGCGTTTTGTCTTTCCAGTCATCATGCTGGGTATCACCACCGACGTAATACGGAAAACCAAAATGCAGGCCTTTTTCAGGTGCAGCATTTAACTCTTCAGGTGGAATATCATCACCCAGCATATCGCCACCGTTATCGGTGAAATACAACACGCCGGTTTCAGGTTGGAAGTCCATGCCGACAGAGTTACGAATGCCTTCGGCATAAATTTCTGCTTCGCTGCCATCCGGGTTCATCCGGATAATGGTTGCTTCCATGCCTTCGACATCGCAGATATTACAAGGCGCACCGACAGTGACATAGAGTTTGCCATCTGGTCCGAAATCAATATAGCGCCAGCCATGATGGGCTTTGTCTGGCAGATCTTCATAAATCACTTCGCGCATTTCTTTGAAAGGCAAAGTCAGATCAAAGCCGGGGGCGGCATAACGTGCAATGCGGTTCTGCTCTGCCACATATAAATTGCCCTGATACATGGCGACGCCGTTGCCAACTTTTAGATCATCCAGAATGGTGACCACTTCGTCGGCTTTGCGATCTTTATTGCGATCAACTACAGCATAGACTTTAGAGCCACGCGTGCCAACAAATACGGTGCCGGTGGATTGTCCGAGAGCCATTTGGCGTGCACCCGGTACTTCAGCATAAACTTCAACTTTAAAGCCATCAGGCACATTGAGTTTATGCAGGTTTTTTTCGACATCGGCTGCACCGGCAAAACTGGCGGTGCTGATTAAGCCTAACGAGGCGAGCGTTAAAGTATTGAGAGTCTTGAGAGTGAACTTCATAGTGGCGTTCTCCATTGAGATAAACGATTAGGCGTTATTCGTGGTAACAACGATTTTGCCGATTTGTTGATTGGATTCCATATACTGATGAGCAGCAACAATGTTATCCAGCGTAAAGGTTTTAGCGATGACTGGTTTCAGGTGGCCTGATGCCAGACCGTTATTAATAAATTCGATGCCGTGTTGCAGGCGCTGAGAATCTTGAGTGATTTCAAACAGCGTATAACCACGAACTGTCAGACCTTTGCTTAACGCGGCGAATAACGGGAAAGGCGTAGCTTCTGTATCCAGTACACCATAGATAAACAATTGTGCAAAGCGGCCGCAAGCATCTGCTAATTCATTTATGGCTGGTCCGGCGACGGGATCAAATACCATATCTGCGCCTTTTCCATTGGTTATAAGTTGAACTTGTTTGGCTATTTTGTCGGTTTCACTAACAATGACATGTTTTGCACCATATTGTTCTAACAGGGCTTTTTTAGCTGAGGTTCGGGTAATGGCAACTGGGATAGCGCCAACCTGATTGGCGATCTGAATCGCGGCAAGACCAACGCTGCTCGATGCAGCAGGAATCAACAGAGTTTGTCCGACGGATAGCTGGCCAATGTCAATCAAAGCTCCCCATGCTGTGAGATATTGCATCCAGATTGCTGCGGCTTCGATATCAGAAACATTAGCGGGTTGTTTAACAATGGCATGAACCGGCAGAACGGCTTTTTCAGCATAGGTGCCGTATTGGTTCATTGAAAATGCTGGGATGACATTTACTTTGTCGCCGATGTTGAACTGGCTGACATTGGAACCAAGCTGTTCAATGATGCCCGATGCCTCATAACCCAAACGGGCAGGGAGTTCTGGTGTTTCGAGATAGTGTCCGCTGCGGAACATAACTTCGGCACGATTAAGACCAATGGTATTGATGCTGATAAGAACTTCATCTGCTTTGGGCGCAGCCAACTCCATGTCGTCCAATTGAATTACTTCTGGTCCACCTGTTTGATGGAAACGAGCGACTTTGCTCATAAAGCACCTCCGGAAATTTGAAAATAAGATTTAGCGAGAGATCAATACGTTTTCAAAAACAATATCGATAAAGGCCTGAATGGGGGTGATACTGGAATGCATTTTTGCTCGCAAAATGGCACCTTGCCATCCCGATAACAGAAACTCAGCAAGCTGTTCGGTATCAGTAGTTGTTGGTAATTCGCCGCATTCAATAGCGTGTTGCAGGCAATGGCTGAATTGCTGTTTCCAACCCTCAAAAACCTGATCCAATCGGACTCTAAAGGTTTCATTCTGGCTGGATAGCTCTTGACCCAATGTACCTATTAAACAACCACGTTTACATTGATTGTCACGGATGGTGGCAAGTCCGTTCTCAAGATAGTCACGAATCCGTTGTAATGGGCTGCTACTTTCATTGGTCAAGAAAAATGCAATCTTATCGGCATAATCAATAGCGAATTCATCAATGATGGCCAAGCCAAAATCTTCTTTACTCGCAAAGTAATAATAAAAAGATCCCTTAGGTACATCAGCGGTTTTCAGCACGGTATTTAATCCTGTGGGATTGAACCCATGACTGCCAATCACCTCGGTGCCTACTTGAATCAATAATTGTCTGGTTTCATTTTTTGTCATATTAGACCGGTCGTCTAGTAAATTTGTTACAACAATAGACCAGTCGTCTAGTAAATGCAAATCTTGGCCAAATACCCCAAATCAATACAGCTGAATTTTTGCTGCAGTGTTTAAATCAGCATGAACTTAGTTCATGCAGAAGGCTCATAAAGGTTTAATATAAATTTTCATGTCCAGAGCAGACTGTGAATTCATAAAAAGGAGAGCATTAATGGCTACTAAAACATTGAAGTATTTGCCACTGGCATTGTTGTTAGGTTTCAGCATAAATCCGGTTTTAGCTGAAGAAAGAGAAAAATCGACGGTTGAAAAGATTGTTGATGTGCAACATGATTTATTCAAAGGGCCAAGAGAGGGATTGCGTTCTAATCATACAAAAGGGGTGGTGCTAACCGGCGAGTTTCATCCTGCTGATTCAGCACGACAAATTACTTCTGCTGCTCATTTGCAACAGCAGTCCTCTCCGATAGTAGTACGTTTTTCCAATGCAACCGGGTTTCCCGACATAGCGGACAACGATCCCAGAGGATTGGCTAAAGGCATGGCGATGCGTATTGATCTGGGCGACGAGGAATATACCGATATGGTATTGAGTTCGGTACCGCGTTTTCCGGTGGCAACTCCAGAAGCGTTTTTAGAAATGCTCACAGCAGTCAGAGACTCTGCCACGTCAGAAGCTGAAACCAAACCTATCCAACAATTTTTAGCTGACAACCCTAAAGCCAAACACTTTGTCGAATACCCGAAACCATTTCCAGCCAGTTTTGCCAATTTGTCATATCACGGTATTAATGCGTTTAAATTCACTAATGCAGATGGTGAATCGGTTTATGGTCGTTATATTGTGACTCCTTTAGACGGTGTTAAAACATTGGAAAAAGCCGATGCGGAAATACAAAATGAAAACTATTTGATGAATGAAATTCGTGAAAGATTACCGCAGCAACCAGCGGAATTTCGTTTAGCCGTACAAGTTGCAGAGCCAGGTGATGAGGTGAATGATGCGACCATTATTTGGCCAGAGGATCGTCAAATAGTTGAGTTAGGTAGGATTGTTCTTTATGCGGCGAAAGCAGATGCTGCAGAGTATGAAAAAGCCACTATGTTTAATCCACTGGCTTTACCAGAAGGAATAGAGCCTTCAGCGGATCCGATTCTATTAGCTAGACCGGGGGCTTATGCGGTCAGTTTTCAACATCGTATGGATTAATTCAGATCAAAATCTAGTTCAATAAAACAGCACATTACTACCTAGTATGAACATTCAATGAGGATTGTTATGGCACAAGCATCACAAACATTAAGAGAGATTGTCGGTCTCGGTCACCAACCAGCTAATTTGAGTGATTCGGCTTTGATTTTGATTGATTGTCAAAATACCTATCGCAGAGGCGTTATGCAGCTCAGTGGCGTAGAAGAAGCGATTGTTGAAGCGAAAGCCTTACTCAAACGGGCAAGGGCTGCCAATATTCCTATCTTTCATATTCAGCATGATGGTGGCCCTGGCTCACCGTATGATTTAACCTCAGATATCGGCCAAATCTCCAGTGAAGTAGCGCCGCAGGATGGGGAGTATGTAATCACTAAAAACTTTCCCAATTCATTTATTCAAACAGAGCTGGACGAACGACTGAAATCGCTGAAAATTGAGAACATCGTGTTAGCGGGATTTATGACGCATATGTGTGTGAACTCCACAGCACATGGCGGATTTAATTTGGGATATAAACCGACTGTGGTCGCCAGTGCTACAGCGACTCGTTCGCTTGAAGCTGCTCATGGCAAACTGGTCCCGGCAGAACAGGTTCAGGATGCGGCCATTGCTTCGACCAGAGATTTATATGCTGCAGTAGTCGATCGTGTGGCAGATTTACCTGACTAGCCCATAAAAAAGCCCGGTGATGATTTTCATCTCCGGGCTTTTTTTTGACACGATTAGTTTTCGAAGGGAACAGGAATTGGCGTATTAGGCGTTGATGGTGGTAGTTGCGGTATAGCAAATTGCGGTTGGTCACCAGTCAGCGTTTTCAAAAATGCAGTGATATTTTTGATGTCCTGCTCTTCAAGTTGCTGGCCCAATTGCAATCTGGCCATTACATCCACGGCATCTTCCAGTTTCCAATACGCACCGTCATGGAAATACGGATAGGTCAATTCAACATTACGTAAGGTCGGTACTTTAAAGGAAAAGCGGTCGGCATCTTTACCGGTCACGGCAATACGCCCTTCGGCAGGGTTATCTGTTTGGTAGGGCTCCATAATACCCATTCTTTGAAACGAGCTACCACCAACTGCTTCGCCGTTATGACAGGCTACACAACCGATTTGTTTGAACTTTTGATAACCGGCAATTTCCGTATCGGTTAAAGCGTTGTCATTACCGTTAAGCCATAAATCAAAACGTGAATTCGGCGTAACCAATGTTTCTTCAAACACAGCAATGGCGTTGGTGACTTGATCCAGTGTAATGTCATCGCTGCCATAAATTTTATTGAACTCAGCAACATATTGAGGAATCGAACGTAGAACATCGATGGCTAAAGAGTGGCTGAAAGCCATTTCCATTGGATTGGCAATTGGACCTGCAGCCTGTTCCTGCAAATCGGCGGCACGACCATCCCAGAATTGCGCCAGATTCATGCTGGAATTCAACACGGTGGGCGAATTGATAGGGCCTTGTTGCCAGTTATGACCTATCGATGTCGGCAGATTGTCACTACCGCCCATACTCAGATTATGGCAAGAGTTACAGGAGATAAAACCGGAACGAGATAGCCGGGGATCGAAAAAGAGTTTTTTCCCGAGTTCAACTTTATCCGGTTCGGTGATAATAAAAGGCTGAATAGGCTTAATCGGTTCATTTGCCAGGCGATTAGCCATGACAGGTGAAACATTCATAAGGGTAACCAGACCCAATAAGAGTGTTTTATTCATTGCCCACCTCAATTTATTCAGTTGTCGTTAATTTGAGTGTAAGCGGAGTAATTATTTGCAGTAGGGTTAACAAGCAGGTAATTGATCTGGATCAATAGATCCAATCAGCATGATAAGCGCTATCCAGCGGGGATTAATTGTTATCATGACTAAATAATAATTAGAGAGAGAAAACAATGCGAGTAAAAGACTTCATCTGGTTAAGCGGCTTGTTGACAGTGATATCGCTGCCACTTTCAGCAGCAGAAAACGACTGGCCCGTTTATGGTGGTGATAACTTGCACCAGCGACACAGCAAACTGACACAAATCAATAAAAGTAATGTGACCGGTCTGATCGAAGCCTGGGAGTTTGATACCGGTGTTAATGACACTTTTCAAGCTACGCCAGTGGTACAGGATGGCGTGATGTATGTTTCTTTGCCGTTTAATGACGTCATTGCCTTGGATGCCGCGACGGGCAAACAGTTATGGCGTTATCAGCATGATTTGGACAAGGATTATCCGATTTGCTGTGGTTCGGCCAATCGTGGTGTGGCTGTGTCCAATGGCATGGTTTTTACCGGCACTATTGATGCCCGACTGATTGCATTGGATGCCAAAACCGGCAAAAAACGTTGGGACCATCGTGTTATTGGTGAGAACACCGGCATCAGTGAAGATGCCAGCAAGCTTGAAGATACCGAGCTTGGAAGTGTGTCTGGCACTTCTGGTGCCGGTATTAATATGGCGCCGATGATTTATCAGGATACGGTCATCATTGGCATCACGGGTGTAGGTTATGGATTGCATTTGGATGCAGTCGATTCTGACTCGCCTCTGGGAACCGTTGTCGGTATTGCCGGAAAATATGGACGTCGCGGGTTTATGGCGGGCTACGATATTCACACTGGTGAACAGAAGTGGCAGTTTGACACAATCAAGTCAGAAAACTGGGAGGGCAACTTCGTTACCAAAACGGCTGATGGGGTTGAATTACCTCGTAATATCACTAATGAAAAAGCCGCATTGCAAGAAAATGCCGATGCCTGGCGCTATGGCGGTGCTTCTGCCTGGAGTACGCCGGTTATTGATCCCTATACTGGCATATTGCATTTCGGCACTGGTAACCCCTCACCTCAAATGGAAGGCTCCTCACGTCCTGGCGATAATCTTTACAGCAGTTCTTTACTGGCACTTGATGCCAGTAGCGGTGATTATCGCTGGCATTATCAACAAGTGCCACACGATCTGTGGGGATATGATGTTGCCAGTCCGCCAGTATTATTTGATATAACGATCAGAGGTCAGCCGGTTCCAGCAATCGGTCAGGCAGGTAAAACCGGCTGGTTTTATGTGCATGATCGGCGTAATGGCAATTTTTTGTATAAAAGTGAAGCATTCGTTCCACAAAAAAATATGTTCTCGCTGCCAAGCGCTGAGGGCACGATCATTTACCCCGGTGTTATGGGAGGAGCCAATTGGTCTCCGGTATCAGTAGATGCTCGGCGTCGCTTGGTGTTTATTCCTGGCATCCATTGGCCGGTGGAGTATAAATTACATCAACAGGCCGCGAGTGAGGGTAAAGACGCTGTGCGCTATTCTTCGATGTCGCCTATAAATACGCCTGAAAAACACGGATTGTTGACGGCAATTGATTTGGATAGTGGCAAGATTGTCTGGCAAGTGAAAACTGAAAACCCGTTGATCGGGGGCGTGTTAAGTACCGCCAGTGGATTGGTGTTTACTGGAGAGGGCAGTGGCGAGTTGATGGCTTTTGATGCCGACTCTGGCGAAAAACGCTGGAGTGGTAAAACTGATGCTGGTGTTAATGCGCCGCCCATAACTTATCGAATTGATGGCAAACAATATATCGCAGTAGCAGTGGGCGGCAATCGCTTGTTTGGTTTTAAAACCGGGCAGAAAATTAAAGTCTGGCGGTTACCTTAGAAGTTGGTGTTAATCGCAGCATCAGCTTCCAACAGAAAATAGACCTTTAACAGTTTTTGGAAACAACGACATAGATGAATAGCATAAAGGCTAGAGTTATTCTGCTTTGTGTCAGTCTGATCATATTGACAGCTCTGGCCATGCAGTTCAGTCATGGATGGTTTATCAGCCAGCATAACCAACGGCAGATGAATTCGCAGGTAGCGAATGCTTCGTATTTTCTGCAGCAATATATCGAGAGTCGTGAATCAAATTTGCGTTACTCAAGCAATGTGATTACTCAGGATTTTGGTTTCAGACAAGCCATTGCAACCAACGATCTGCCGACTATTACCAGTATGCTTACCAACCACGCCCAACGAATTCAGGCTGATCTGATGTTGGTGCTGAATAATGATGGAGAGTTGATTGCTGGCAATGAACTCGACTTTCCCTTTACAGAATTGGCCAATGTTAATTGGTTAGATTTCAACCGAGCTTCAGAAGCAGGTCAGTTTGTAGAAGTAAATAACCGTTTATTCCGCTTGTTTAGTTTGCCCATCAGAGCTCCTCATCAAATTGGTATTAGCGTTATAGCGTTTGAAATCAATGGTATGTTGCTTGAAGAATTAAAGCTAAAAACAGGACTGGATATCATTTTTCAGTCGTCACTATCAGATTTGTTTTTAAGCACATTAAACATAGATAAAGCTGAGTTTGAAACCATTTTACAGCAAGAAAATCTACCGAAATTGTGGTGGCAACGCTCAGACTATTTATTGGAAAAAGTTGCACTGCAAAGTTCTTTGGAGCAACAAATACAACTGTTTCTGCTGGCCGATTTATCAGTGTTTTATCAGGTGTTTGATCGGTTAAATTATTCGTTGCTGTTGTTAACGCTGGTGATTGTTGTGATTGCAGTTGTCTTGAGTACTTTACTGGCACGTCGTCTGGCTAATCCGTTATCACATCTCTACCAAGATTTAATTTACCGGGCGACGCACGATCATCTCACCGCTATTTTTAATCGTTATGCAGCAATTGAGCGGATTACCGATGAGTTAAAACGTTCCTCACGCAATGACAAGATTTATTGTGTGGCGTTATGTGATATCGATAATTTTAAAAAGATAAACGATACCTACGGCCATGCTGTTGGTGATGAAGTATTACGAGGTTTTGCAGCCCGTTTGAAGACCACTTTGCGTAGCTATGACGTACTCGGACGCTTTGGTGGTGAGGAATTTTTAATTGCCCTGCAATTAAAACCGGAGGAGGCAACGGCATCTTTTGAACGGTTGCGAACCGTTATTTCATCGACGCCAATTACTGGTGGATCGGAGTTAATTCCTGTCACCATGAGTTGTGGGGTTTGCTTGCTATGGCCGGAAGACGATGTACCACCAATGGATGTCATTTTGCAGGCGGCCGACTCGGCGTTATATAAAGCTAAAGATCATGGTCGCAATCAGGTCATTTTCACTCATATCCCACAGTTTCCGGTAAAGGAAGCAGAAATGGATGAAGAAGCTTAATCAGCGATAAATGATTTCTTCGCGTAATGGCGCGAGTCTGGCAATCAGCTGGTTCTGTATTCGATGCGGAATACCCTCGTCATCCATGGCATTAATCAATAAATCCACTAGGTGGTTAAAATCCCTTTCATTGATATTCATGCCAGTATGAATATCCACCATATTGTCGCCGGTGTACTGACATGGCCCATCGGATATAGCACAGAAATGTTCAATCAGATTTTCTTTAAACCTGCTGACCCGTGACTGGGCAAAATAATGAAATACTTGTTCATCACGACCAATTTCTTGCACCAGGTTCTCGACGATATTATGGATTCCCGGTTCACCACCTAATTTGTCATACAAAGTTGTCTGTGGGGTGGTGGCACAGCCAGCAAATAACAAACAGCAAGCCCCAAAAAAACTGTTTCGAAAGTTTGTCAGCATCAGAAGTAACCCGTCACAGAAAAATAAGCACCTTTCTGATTTTTAGCGCCAGCGATTTCACCCAAATCCAACCAGGCTGCCGTCAAACTGATGACTTTATTAGGAAACCAAGCCACAAACACGTTTGACCAGTCATCTTCTTTTAAGCCCAGATTATCGGGCTTTTGACGGTATTCAACGCCCAAAGCCAAATGCCGACCAAATAAAATAGCAGTTGAAGCTTCAAGAACTATCTCACGCTGATTACCACGCTCTGCGCTGCCAAACCCCAATAAGCCGGTTTGATTGGCTTCGGTTGAGCGAGCGGTGATATTCCATAACCAGTTATATCCGCCAATAGCACCGAGATGCAATTTGCTGGCGGCCAGATAAACATCCGTTCCTGAATCTTCATCAGCCCCTAACAGATAAGCTACTGTTGGATCATCGAGCTTTTTATGCTGAATACCCAGACTGATTTGCGGGAAACGACTATAGACAATATCGCCATAAAGTCTGGCTTTGACACCTAACACGTGTTGTTTGATATTGAGATTTAACGCGTCAACATGAAATTTCTGTTTGGCGACAGAAAATTCGACACGGTCATAAAAAGTGGCCTGTGCACCACATACATGCAAGTCATAGTCATCAACGTTGGCACCACTGCAAAACACATTGGCGGCAATTTCATCTCGACTGCCGTAACCGGCTAACTGTGCCCATGGTACAAAACCGCCGCCACCTGCACCTTCAATTTGTGAAATGCCGGGCGTGGCGAGTAATTTGCCATCAGCAGCATAAAGCTGACTAGTGAATGTTAAAGTCAGCAGGAGCAGAATATGTCGCATTATTTTCACCTAACCAAGCAACGAGATCATTCGCATCTCGTGGTTTACTAATTAAATATCCCTGTACGCTATCGCAATCCATTTTTTTTAACAATTCATAACAGGCCGTATTTTCAACACCTTCAGCAACCACTTTTAAACCCAAAGCATGTGCTAGATGAATAGTGGACCAGACAATCTTTTGATCTTTAGTTGAGGTATCCAGGTAGCGGATAAAACTCATATCAATTTTAAGTTCGTCGACCGGCAATATTTTCAATTTAGATAAAGACGATTGGCCAATTCCGTAATCATCCACGGCAATTTTGTAGCCAACCCGCTTTAAGGTTTTTAATACCTCAATACCCAAGGCCTCATCGTGCATGATGTCACGCTCGGTGATTTCAATCGTTATGGCGTCTGCTGGTATGTTGTAAGTCGCAATTCGTGTGTTCAAATAATGACAAAAATCTGGGTGGCTAAATCTTCTGCTGAGACGTTAATAGCTGCATTTAACAGCAAGCCCTGATCACGCCAAATGCGCAGTTGCTTAAACGTTTCATTTATAACCCAATGGGTTAATTTCACGATTAAGCCTGATTGTTCTGCCAGTCCGATGAATTTATCTGGAGCAATACGACCAATCCCTGGACGATGCCAGCGGATTAGGATTTCTACAGTTTCCATTTTGTCATTATGCAGTTCTACTTTGGGCTGGAAGTTTAGAAACAACTCAATATTATTAGGCTGTTTTAATAAGGCTTGTAAGGATTCGATCAGCATTAATTCTTCTAAATGCTGTTCATCTTCGCCCGCTTCATAAATGTGTATGGTCTGACGATTGCGACGAGCGTGATCGGCGGCTATCCGGACTCTTCGCAACATGACTTTACTGTCCTGACTATGCTCTGGAAAACAACAGACACCCGCATAGAAGTGAAGGCTTAAACTGATATTACCGATTTGAAACGGCTGATGTAATGTTGCCAGTAAGGCTTCAACAATTTGTTTAGGATTTTGATCCGGTGTTAACTGAATGACTGATAAAAACTCGATGCCTTCCAAACGTGCATTAGTTTTGGCTGCCTCGGTCTCGAATTCATTAAGTCGATTGGCCAAAGCTGACAGACAGGCATCAGCGATTTCAGGTCCTAGTCGATCATTAATCTGTCTGAAATTCTGAATATACATGGCGATAACGACACATTGACCATAATCATGGAAAATCGTGCTTAGAGTGCTTCGCATGGTGTGAATGTTTAATAAACCCGTTAAGGCATCGTGACGCGCCTGCCAAGTCACCACCTGTTCACGTTGTTTGACTTCCTGTCCCATGGTTTGAAGTGCAGATGCTAAATCACGAATTTCACTACTTGCTTGGCCTGGTTCACTCCATGCATCGTAATGACCTTTGGCAAACTGGTTGGCGGTTTTAACCAGTTTTGCCAGTGGGGTGGTTAAGGTATGTGCGATGACTGTGCTGATAAGAGTTGCAAACAAAATCACTAAAAAAACAATAAAAATGATTTGGTAAGCCATATCATCATATTGTTTGTATATAGATCGTAAATCAGCGGTGAATAAGAAACTGACAGGGTTCTCGCTGCTGCTGGTGGGCATAAATTCAGAACTGACAAAGGTGGGTCTGTCCAGCCATAGCCATCTGGAATGGGCTGCGTTGATTTCATCAACAAAGCGTTCGTTATTTTGAAAACCTTCTAGTGTTGAATGAACCGGAATATCTTTATTCATCAGGGTCAGATCCAACCCGGTAAGATCTTTGAGTTCAAACAGCGTTGTCTGACTGAGTTCAAAACCAACCAGGCTATAGGCGATGGTTCGTGGTGCCATCACCGGCAGCAAAATAAGCTCATAAATTCGATTATCCAGCATCACGATGTGTGCTGTAGCGGGTTTTTGTAGCAGGTCTTGCACTATTTGGCTCAGTATTTCCCTGTCATTACTTCCTGAACGACTGCTGGAAATTAAATTACCCGATAAGTCGGTCAACAGCATTAAATCGGCATTGATACGTGCTCCATGATTCGCCAACACGCTGGCAATCGTATCTTTATCTCCTGAAGAAACTGCTTGTTTAAAACCGAAATCTGCTGTCAGCACGCGTGCTGAGTTCACCAGATTGTTTTCCGTTGAGCGGATGTACTGACGCAGAATGTTTTCTGCAGTGATGATGTTTTGGGCAATTTGTTGCTGGTTAAAAGTGTTGGCGGACCACCAGGAAATAGCTTGAATAACTAAAGTCGTTATCAGAACAAGTGCCAACGCAAATAACAGTATTTGCGTACGTAACTTAGTGATGCCCAATCGCACCAAAAGTATCCTCAAAAGAATCGCGTGGGGGAGGAGGGGTAAGCTCTATCTCAACGATGTATTCCCCGGTAGCATTTTTTTCTAGTTGGTTTACCTCAAAGGTTTGACGACTTTCAGCACCATTTGCCGCATAAGGATGCCAGATACTGATTTGAGGGGAGGATTCCGCTGATGCAGCAATATGAGCGACACCCAAATCAGATGAAGTAAAGAATTGATGCTCAGCGACATAAATATAACCAATCATCGAATCATGAATATTGCAGCCAACCACGACAACGCCGGGTTGCTCAAACACAATTTCTTTCTCGGGTTTATCAGCATATAGCTTGAGTTCGAAGGTCTTGGCTTCAGAGAAAGAGTAAACATGATGGCGAATATTATCGCTGTTAGGAAAGTCGACTGCTTGGCCTTGTTGAATAATAATTTGTTCAGGAACGAAAGCTTTATTGATTTGATCAATGACCGCAATGTTGGTGGGTGAACCTTTGATTTCAGCGGAGTTGAGAATTTCAATAACTGCGTTGGAAACCGGTTGCTGGTGCTGATCGATAATATTTAATGTCACAGCACTGGCCTGAACCGGTGAAACCAGGATTAATGGGCAGAGCAGTGTGCTCTTGGCAATCTTCAAATAGGATCTCACTTTTCTATCCTGTTATGACCTGAAATTGAGAAGGGATTGTTGAGGTTAAACCAGCCCTTGTTCCAGCATTGCATCCGCGACTTTACGGAATCCAGCGATATTGGCACCAAACGCTAAATTGCACGGCTGATGAAATTCTATGGCTGTTTCTGAACAGCGTTGATAGATATCTTTCATGATCTCCTGCAAGCGTTTATCCACCTCTGTAAAAGACCATTGAATCATACTGGCATTTTGAGCCATTTCAAGCTGACTAGTTGCCACGCCACCGGCATTGGCGGCTTTTGCAGGTCCATAATGCATGCCTGTAGCGATAATATGGGCTTGTGCGTCTGCAGTACAAGGCATATTGGCACCTTCGACAATACAGTTAATCCCATTTTCTGACAGTGCTTTGGCATCTGCTAAAGTCAGTTCATTTTGGGTTGCACAGGGAAAAGCGGCATCCGCTTTTATCCGCCAGACAGCATGGCCGTCCTTGGGGTATTGATCAATTGGGGTAAATTTGGCATCGGAATGTGATTCCAGATAGTCGATTAAACTACTGCGACGTTGCTCTTTCAATTCTCTAACAAGTATTAAATCGATACCTTTTTCATGGTAAAGCGTGCCGGTGCTATCAGAGCAACTAACTGGCAGAGCGCCTAATTGATACAATTTCTCAATGGTATGAATTGCGACATTACCTGCGCCGGAGACCAGACATCTCTTACCGTCCAGGCTGTCATCGTGAGCTTGCAACATATTTTCGGTGAAATAGACAAGACCATATCCAGTGGCTTCTGAACGAACCAACGAGCCACCCCAATTAAGTCCTTTGCCCGTTAACACGCCTTCAAAATTGCCATTCAGACGTTTGTATTGACCAAACATATAACCGATTTCACGTTTTCCCACACCGATATCACCAGCAGGAACGTCGACGGTAGCGCCGATATGACGATGTAATTCAGTCATAAATGCCTGGCAAAATCTCATGATTTCCTGTTCAGAGCGGTTTTTAGGATCAAAGTCTGAACCACCTTTACCTCCGCCCAGTGATAAACCGGTTAATGCATTTTTGAAGATCTGCTCAAAGCCCAGAAATTTTATGGTGCTGGCATTGACCGAAGGATGAAAGCGAATGCCACCTTTGTAAGGGCCAAGTGTTGAACTGAACTGAACGCGGTAGCCCTTGTTGACATGCACTTTACCTTCATCGTCATGCCAGACAACTCGGAACATGATCTGACGCTCGGGTTCAACCATACGTTCAATAATATTTTGTTGCAGATATTGTGGATGTTTATCGATTAACGGGCGGAGAGATTGCAGAATCTCTTCTGTAGCTTGATAAAATTCTGGTTGACCCGGACTGCTTCGTTGCAGCTTTTTCATCGTCGTCTCAATATAAGACATTCATCACTCACTTGGTTAGGTTTACAGGTTTATTTCAGGTCAAACAATTTAACAGAAATGCAGCCGTTTATCAGACTTGAAGACGTGTAAATCGTTCATTGCAGTTGATTTGACTAAACTTGGCTTTGTTTTTAAATAGTATTTACCTTACGTAAATATCGATCAAAATATAACTTGGCAGCACTATGATTATATTGGTGGGAGATACAGTAGGGTGTCATAGCCGAATTTTAGGCAAAAAAAAGGCCGTGTATAAACACGACCATTTAATTTATGGAGCCGGAGATAGGATTTGAACCTACGACCCACTGATTACAAATCAGTTGCTCTACCAACTGAGCTACACCGGCAACAAGAGGCGCATTATACAAACAGTGTGGGTGGCGTGCAAGCCTGAATCAACTGTTAAAACATAATGCTGAATCGTTTATTTACAAACATTCACATGAGGGTAATAGACGATTACAAAAAGTGGGGTGAATGATGGGGCTCGAACCCACGACAACCGGAATCACAATCCGGGACTCTACCAACTGAGCTACATTCACCACAGAAATCTATTCAAAAGCCACTCAAATTAATTGGGTGACTTTCAGGAAGTCGACAATTGTACTGCCTTTATTTTTCTGGTCAAGGGAAATTCAGTTCCTAAGCTAGATCAAGGTCAATTTTCTTTTCATCCAAATCAACACGTACGACTTTGACACGTATTGAATCACCTAAACGATAAGATTTACGCGTTCTTTCACCCATCAAGCGGTGACCACTGGCATCAAATTGATAATAATCGTTTTTCAGTGAAGTGACATGGACTAAACCTTCTATATAGATGTCACTGAGTTCAACAAATAAGCCAAATCCAGTCACACCACTGATGACACCTTCATGAACTTCACCCACACGATCACGCATATATTCACACTTAAGCCAGTCAGCCACATCACGTGTCGCTTCATCCGCCCGACGGCTGGCCATTGAGCAATGTTCGCCCAGTTGCACCATGGCTTCTTCTGAATAACGCCAAGTGGCCTTTTTCTGTTTGGTAATGGCATGCTTGATAGCACGGTGCACTAATAAATCCGGGTAACGGCGAATCGGTGAGGTGAAATGCGCATAGGCTTCCAGACCCAAACCAAAATGGCCGACATTATCCGGAGAATAAACAGCTTGTTTCATGCTGCGAAGCATCACGGTTTGTAATAAATGCCCATCGGGACGTTTGCTAACGGTTTTTAATAATGAGGCGTAATGAGCTGGTTCAGGAGCATCACCACCACCTAAAAATAAACCAAGTTCGCCTAAAAACTCGCGAAGTGCTGTGAGTTTTTCGACCGATGGCACTTCATGTACACGATATAAAGCCGGCAGTTTACTGGAGATCAGGTATTGAGCTGACGCAACATTGGCGGCGATCATAAATTCTTCAATCAACCGATGAGCATCATTACGGGTGCGTGGTTCGATGGAAGAAATCTTTCTGTTTTCATCAAACAGAAATTGCGTTTCAGTCATTTCAAAGTCAATAGCGCCGCGTTTTTCACGTGCTTTGAGCATGACATGGAATAACTCATACATGGTTTCCAGACCTGGAAGTACATGAGCGAATTGTTCACGTAAAGCAGTATCGTTATCTTGCAGGATGCTGGCGACTTGTTCGTAAATCAGCCGCGCTTTTGAATTCATTACTGCTTGGTGAAATTTATAGGACTCGATTTCACCATCTTGATTGATGATCATTTCGCAGACCATGCACAAACGATCTACTTGTGGATTTAATGAACATAAGCCATTGGATAATGCTTCAGGCAACATCGGTATAACCTGGCTTGGGAAATATACCGAGGTGGCACGTTCCTGAGCATCTTTATCAAGATCATCGTCAGGTTTGACGTAATAAGAGACGTCAGCAATTGCCACCCATAACCGCCAGTTACCGGAATCCAGCTTTTCGGCATATACCGCATCATCAAAATCACGCGCATCAGAGCCATCAATCGTAACTAACGGCAGCTCACGTAAATCCAGTCGGTCTTTGATGGCTTCCTGTGGAATGTTCTCACCAAAGCTTTCTGCCTGGGCGAGTGCTTTAGGTGACCAGACATGTGGTAATTCAAAACTGCGCAAGGCGATGTCGATTTCCATACCTGGCGCCATATGGTCACCTAAAACGGCGACAATTTTGCCAAGAGGGGAGCGATGTTTATTAGGATGTTCAGTAATTTCTGCTTCAACGATCTGGCCGTCTTTCGCATCCATTAATTCATGAGCAGGAATCATAATATCCTGGCTGATGCGACGATTATGCGGTATCAAATAATAAAGGCTAGCATCGGCTTGCAAGCGTCCAACGACGGTCTGATTAGCACGTTGCACGACTTCAACAATCGCACCTTCTTTACGACCCCGACGATCGGTGCCACTGATTCGGGCTAACGCACGGTCTCCATGCAACACCACACGCATTTCACGTTCGCTAAGAAATAAATCTTCGCCGCCTTCATCAGGAATTAAAAAGCCAAAGCCTTCGGGATGCCCCATTACACGGCCACTGACCAAATTCATTTTGGAGACGATGCCATAAGCGTTTTTGCGATTACGCAAAATTTGCCCATCGCGCTCCATTGCTCTTAAACGTCGGCGTAGCGCTTCGGTTTGATCTTCACCTTTAATATCTAGAAGTTTGGAAAGATGTTTACGGGAGAGTGGAGCATTGTGTTCTTTGAGGAGCTCGAGAATGAATTCACGACTAGGGATTGGATTGTCGTATTTCTCGGCTTCACGACCCTCAAAAGGGTCCGTTATGTTTTGTTCAGTCATTGACAGTTTTTATCTCGATCTATATGATGCGCGTCTTCTTGCCCAGGTGGCGGAATTGGTAGACGCGCTAGCTTCAGGTGCTAGTGTACGTATGTACGTGGGAGTTCGAGTCTCCCCCTGGGCACCATTCCGAATTTTTCTCTTTTGTCACCCGACCATTTTAACTGCTTTGGTCGTTTCAGGTGAATCTTTCTCGTTTTGCATTCCCTCAATTTGATTATTAACGCTATTGAACCTATTTTAAGGTTACGATATTGTGCAACTTAAACCGCTAAGGTACGTGTCAATTGTTCCCAGCGGATTATCAGCCTTTGCACAGTGAGAACGGACATGGCAACCTTTATAGATTCGATTGACGAACGTACCAAATTAGCCGGCACAAATCACCTTGAAGTATTGCTGTTCAGCATGGGGACCAATGATGATACTGGTCGAAATGAACTGTTCGGCATTAATGTTTTCAAAGTTCGAGAAGTACTGAATGTTCCCGAAATCACCAGTGCACCAGAAATGCCCGATGGTATAGAAGGGTTTGTGAGTTTACGCGGCGATATGGTTCCGATAATTAATTTACAAAAATTTTGTAAATTAAAATCTCAGGAAACCCCTAAAATCCTGATGATTACCGAGTATAACACCCATGTTCAGGGGTTTCTGGTTACTTCAGTTGATACCATCCAACGATTAAGCTGGCAGCAAGTTAAAGAACCACCTCCATTAATTTCCAAACGTTTAGGCGGTTTAGTTACTGCGGTTGCCGAGTTACAGGATAATCGGCTGGTGATGATTATGGATGTTGAAAAAGTTCTCGCCGATACCGGTGACTTTTATGATGAAAATGCGTTTGAGGGTATCGAAAAAATTGAGAACGGCAAAAAGTACAAAGTACTGTATGCCGATGATTCAAATGTTGCTCGTAAGCAAATCACTCAGACTCTGGATAAGTTGGGGGTCAGCCATACTGGTGTCATTAATGGAGCACTTGCCTGGAAAGCGCTGGATAAACTGGCGACACAATGTGAGCAGGAAAAACGTGATATCACCACAGAAATTCAAGTGGTGTTAACCGATGTTGAAATGCCTGAAATGGACGGTTACGTGTTGACCCAGAAAATTAAGGCTGATCCTCGTATGGCGCATTTACCGGTGATTATGCATTCATCACTCACTGCTGTGGCAAATCAGGCGATGGGCCGAGGTGTGGGTTCAGATGCTTATGTATCAAAATTTCAGCCACGTGAACTCGCCGCCACAATTCGTGGTTTTATTGAAAACCATCATTAATTGGCTTCTGCCGTATTGATCTGAGTGGCAATTGATCAGCCCGATCAACGATGATCGTCCACCCGTTCTGTTAAAGGCAAAACAATTATGCAACATCGTCATAGCAGTATACGAATTGTCGACAATCTTGCTGAAATCACCCGACACCATGATCGGCAGGTGTTGGAAAAAAGCCTGTTAAAAACCTTAAATGAATTATTTCCGGCGCAGTCGCTGCGACTGTTTCGAGTGCGCCGCCATGATCTGGTGCATGACATCAGCCTGCTGGCCTTTTGTGTGAATGATGTTATTTCGTCTTCTGATCAGCACCCTAAACTGAATTTTGAAACGGCTGATGAATTGACTGCAGCACTTACCAAAGCCATCGATAAAGAAGATATTGTTTCTTATCGCCAATCTGGAAATGACGGATGGAATGTCATTTATCCTGCTTTTGATTCACATGGCGAAATATTTGCGAGTTTGGTGCATCACTGTCACGAGTTGCCTTCTGTCAATGATCAACGACTAGTGCATGGAATTCTGAGAGTTTATGCCAACTACCTGGCGTTAATTGACAAATCTCAACGTGACAAATTAACTGGTTTATACAATCGTGAAACGCTTGATGAGCAGATAACCAAAATTCTGGTGAATCAAAGTAGTGAACTTAATAAACTTATGGCTTCCCCAAATGATTCGCGTCGTCGTCGCTATGCCATTAAACATTGGTTGGGGGTAGTGGATATTGATAAATTTAAAGTCATTAATGATACCTATGGTCATTTATATGGTGATGAAGTAATTATTCTGGTTGCCCGATTGATGACTTCAGGCGTGATTCGCGATGATGATCTGATTTATCGTTTTGGTGGCGAAGAGTTTGTGGTGTTGCTTAAAGCGGCAAATGAAGTGGATGCCATGCAGGCATTTGAACGAATTCGTAAAGTGGTGGCAAATCATAGTTTCCCTCAACTTGGTCAGGTGACGGTGAGTGTTGGTTTTGTCGAAGTCTCAGCCCAACTCTCACCAACCGACGTAATTGGTCAGGCCGATGAGGCTTTGTATGCCGCGAAAAATGAAGGTCGTAATCAAGTACAAAATTATCATCATCTAGTTGCTGCAGGGAAGGTGATGGAGCCTAAAAAAATGGTGAGTTCTAATGTTGAATTATTTTGAATTAAACCCAGGAAAAAAATGAGTTTCCGTAATTTGTTATTAGCTGACAAAATCATTATCGAATTGGATAAAGCCTTAACCACTTTGGCGGGCACACCGCTTTCCAGTGGCAGAGACAATCCTGCGAAGGGTATAGAAGAAAACGTGTTGAATGATAATGAGCGACGCCAATCAATTGCCTTGATGCGCGTCAATCATTCCGGTGAAGTTTCCGCGCAGGCTTTATACCAAGGTCAGGCTTTGACGGCGCAATTGACTGATATACGTGATGCGATGCAACAGGCGGCAGCTGAAGAAAACGATCATTTATTGTGGTGTGAACAACGACTGCAACAACTTGAAGGTCGCACCAGTTTACTCAATCCACTTTGGTATGCCGGATCGTTTGTGATCGGGGCTGTCGCCGGTAAAATTGGTGATAAATGGAGTCTGGGATTTGTTGCTGAAACCGAAAAACAGGTGATTGAGCATCTTGATGAGCATTTGGGCAAAGTCAGTGAAAATGATTTGCGAAGCCGCTCAATACTAGCGCAAATGCGTGAAGATGAACGCCATCATCAGGATACTGCTTTAGCTGCTGGCGGGGCTGAATTACCCTGGTTGGTGCGAAAAATAATGCAGCCGATGTCGAAAGTGATGACGCGAAGCAGCTACTGGTTGTAACTGGATTTCAATAAATAGTGGTAAATTTCACCGAAATATTGAAACGCTCCGGTTGTTCTTCTATAGGTTGAACTCTCACAACCTTCGCCTCTGCGACAAAGTCAGCAAGTTCTGGGTTATGACTTTTTATACTAATTTGTAAAATTTCGCCTTCAGTAACAATGTCATCTGATATCAAACTCAAGCCACTTGCGCTTAAATCAAGTCCTTCTGCATGAAAGGTTTCCGCAGGATCCTGGCGTTCGATCTTCACCGGACCATTTACCCGCATGCGGAAAAAATTACGTTTCTCTTCATAATCCTGATTTGTCATAAGCTTTATCCCATTTATTGAAGCAGTTGCCTATCAGATGTGCCTAGCCTAAGCTAAGTTCTGTTCATTCGTCCAGAGATATCCATGCCAGTCACACAACTTAATGCTTCACAACTTTACCACGGCTGCAATCCGGCCGATTTGCCATTCAAAACAACCGCAACCATTGAACCTCTAACGGGCTTGATTGGTCAGGAGCGGGCTCGCGAAGCCATTGAGTTTGCAGCCAATATTCAGGCCGAGGGTTATAACCTGTATGTGATGGGTGAAGCCGGTATGGGGAAAAAATCGTTGGTAGGGGAGTTTCTCACCAAATATTGTGCTGGTCGTCCGGATGCCAAAGACTGGGCCTATTTGCATAATTTTGATATTCCCCAGCAGCCAAAAGCGTTGTCATTGCCTGCGGGGGATGGTGCGCAACTAAAGCTTGATATCGAGCGTGTCATCAAAGAGCTTCAACAACAATTACCTTACGCATTTGACGATGAATATTACCGTGGACGACTACGCGCAATTGAAGAAGCCAGTCGGCAACATCGGGTGAGGTTGTTTGCTGCGTTACAGGCTGAAGCAGATAAACAAGGTGTGGTGTTACTGCGGATGGAAGATGGCGCGTATGCCTTTGCCGCCCAACACGAAGGTGAGCCTTTATCTGGAGAGGCTTTTGAAGATCTACCTTATGCCAAAAAAATGGAAACGGAAGAGGCCATTGCCAAACTGCAAGTTGATATGCAGGAAACGTTGATTGAAATCCACGAATGGGAACATGACACCGTTAATAAAATTACTGCATTAAATGATCAGGTGGCTTTGGAGGTTATTACGCGCCAGATAGATTTTTTACGTCACGCATATCCAAAATCCCAGCTGTTGCAGAATTATTTTGATGATATGCAGTTTGATATTCAACGCAATATCGACATGTTCTTAAAAAACGATGAACGTCAGGAAGATGTGAACATTGATAATTGCCTGAAGCGCTATCAGATCAACTTGATTGTCGACAATGCTGACCTGCATGGCGCGCCAGTGGTGTATCTCAATCAACCGAATCATCAAAACTTGTTGGGTTGTGTGGAAAACATGGCGATGATGGGAGCGTTAGTCACCGATTTTACCTTGATCAAAGCGGGAGCTTTGCATCGCGCCAATGGTGGTTTTTTAATTGTTGATGCCGAAAAATTATTGGAGCAACCTTTTGCCTGGGAAGGTTTAAAAGCCGCGTTAAAATCATCGGAAATTCCACTGGAAAACCTAGAGCGTACATACAGTTTAGTTGCTACTGTCTCACTGGAACCCGAGCCGATTCCGCTTTCGACCAAAGTAATCCTGCTTGGCAATCGAGATCTTTATTATCAGCTTTACGAATGGGACCCTGAATTTGCAGGATTATTCAAAGTTCTGGCTGATTTGGAAGACGAATTACCTCGTACTGCTGAAACACATATGCAAATGGCTAAACTTATTGCCTCAACTGCAATGAATGAGCATTTGCCTGCATTGCAGCAAGGTGCGGTCGCCTTAATGATTGAGTACGCAGCAAGATCGATTAATGACGGTCAGCAGTTATCTTTACATATAGGCGATATGACGGATCTGTTGCGTGAGTCAGCCTATTGGACGCGAAAATATCAACAAGCAGAGATAACGGCTGATGCTGTGAATCACGCATGGCAACAACGTCTCCAAAGAGTGGATAGGGTACGCACCGTGGTCTATCAACAAATCCAGCGGCAAATTATTCAGCTCGATGTGAGCGGCAAACGCGTTGGTCAGGTAAATGGCTTATCAGTTTTAAGTATCGGTGGTTTTCATTTTGGTGAACCAACGCGTATCACAGCCAGTTGTCGTTATGGTGATGATGCCATTATTGATATCGAACGTGAGGTGGAATTAGGCGGTAACCTGCATGCCAAAGGGGTGATGATTCTGGCCGCCTATCTAGGTTCGTTTTATGCTGCTGACAAACCTTTATCAATGGCTGCCAGTATTGTGTTTGAACAAAACTATGGTGAAATTGATGGTGATAGTGCCACGGTGGCAGAGTTGTGTGCTTTATTGTCCGCCATCGCCAAAATTCCGTTGAAACAATCCATGGCGATTACCGGTTCAATGAATCAATTCGGTCAAGTGCAGGCTATCGGTGGTGTTAATGAAAAGATTGAAGGTTTTTATGATGTCTGCACACTGGTCGGCATGACTGGGACGCAAGGAGTAATAATTCCGCGCAGTAATATGCAGCATCTGATGCTAAAACCGGAAGTCCGGCAATCGGTTGAAAATGGGCTATTTCATATTTATGCCATTGATGATATTGCAGATGCTATTACTATACTGACTGATCATGAAGTTGGTGTAGCGGATGAAGATGGTAACTACCCAGAAAAAACTTTTAATGCGGCAGTAGCAGCCAGACTTGCGAATTGGGCTGAGCTCAATAAACATGACAAAGACACCAGTCACGAGGCGAGTGATTAGACTTCAGTAATCAATAAACCAGCCGTTAACATCAATAAGCAGAGACTCATTGATAGGTATGTCATCCATGAATAAACAGTTTGTTATTAAATTAGGAAGTATGGCGTTTGCATTAATGGCAGTTCCGGTACAGGCATTGACCCCTGTGCCGGTTCCCACCGAACCCATTTACTACGAACCACCTATTGTTGAAATAACGGATGAAATTCGTAAACATAGCTGTGTAGAGATTGATGGAGCGATTAATCAATTGCACCCATACCGATACAGTTACAAACCGGATTTTTATGCCGATGGCAGTAATAAACTGGCGACTACCCTAATTGCTTTCGATACTATTCCGATTGTTAAAGGTTGGTTAGGATTAGCCTATTTGAGCTATTCTTCATTGGTGGATGAAAAAGAAGCAAGGCGTACACAGCAGATAGAACAGAAAATTGCCATGTTACAGCGGGTGAAGGCGGAAAAGCATTGCTTTGAATAAAAGTTAGTTTCATGTTTTCTTCGCATGCTTTTACTTGTAGTCGTCTTCACTTCTGGGGTAGTATCAAATTGTAAAACTACCCAGAGAGGTAAACACAATGAGTAGCACAATCGATATTAAAACAAAGTGGTACGAGAGCAATCACGCAGCGATAGACAGTATTAAAGCTAAGTTGCAATCCGCAAACGCAGTGAGAGATAAAATGAAAAAACTGCCTTGGTACAAAGCGGCTCAGAATCCTGTTCAGCATTCTGAACGTCCGTGGTATGAAGCCAATCTGGTGAAGCATCTTGATACCAAGAAAAAATGGTATGAAGCTAACTTACGCAGTGCTGTCGAAGCAGTGCGCGCAAACCGTCATTGGTATGAAGCGAATTTGGATAACACACCAACTGAAACCCATTGGTATGAGTATGCTGATTCACAATATAGTGATTTGAAAAAACGCTTCCAACAAGCTAATTTGGCTAAATTCCGCGAGCAACATAGCAAGTGGTATGAAGCCAATCTGGATCAAACGCCAACCGATAAACATTGGTATGAGTTCAGTGATGAACAAATGGCCAGTGATAGAAAATGGTATGAGGCGAATCTGCAAGCGGCGCGCGAAAGCCATAAAAAATGGTATGAAGCGAATCTGCATCCCGATCCACATGCAGATATCAAACAGAAATGGTATGAAGCTAATATCAGTCTGGTAAGAACACAACAGATTAAACGTGACTGGTTTGCTTATAACACCAAAGTAGCACGTGAAAATTCGAAATGGTATGAAGCTAATCAGCGTCCTGCCCAGCAACGCGATACTCACTGGTTTGAAGCCAATATGGTGGATCACCTAGATACCAAGAAAAAATGGTACGAAGCCAATCTTCGCAGTGCTCTCGAAACAGTTCGGGCGAATCGGCAGCATTGGTATGAAGCGAATCTGAATAACACACCAACTGAAACTCATTGGTACGAGTTTGCTGATTCACAATATAGCGATCTGAAAAAAACGCTTCCAACAAGCTAATCTGGCTAAATTCCGTGAGCAACATAGCAAGTGGTATGAAGCTAATCTGGATCAAACGCCAACCGATAAACATTGGTATGAGTTCAGTGATGAACAAATGGCCAGTGATAGAAAATGGTATGAGGCGAATCTGCAAGCGGCGCGCGAAAGCCATAAAAAATGGTATGAAGCGAATCTGCATCCCGATCCGCATGCAGATATCAAACAGAAATGGTATGAAGCCAATATCAGTCTGGCGCGTACCCAAAAAATCAAACGTGATTGGTTTGAAAATAATATGCGTTTAGCACGTGAAACGCAGAAAAAAACAGACAAATAATACGTTTTAAATGAAGTTATTAAAGCAGCTGGTGCCATCACCAGCTGCTTTTTTTTGGGAGTTATGTGATGCACATTACCTGTTTCACAGTTGGTGCATTTCAGGTCAATACATATTTGATCCAAGATGAAGCAACCGGTGCCAGTGCAATTGTTGATACCGGAGAAACGGATGAGTTAGTCAAAAAATTACTGGCCATCCGACCTGTACCAGAAATCCAGATGATATTGTTAACTCACGGGCATCTTGACCATGCGGGTGGATTAATTGCTCTGCAGTCAAAGTTTAATGTGCCAACATATTTACCTCGTAAAGAGATCCCGTTATTTGAAACTCTACCAGTTCAAGGTGATTGGTTTGGGCAACCGGCATTTAATCGACAATGCGGACGTATTGATCATCTTGTGGATGATGGTGATGAGATTCAGCTAGGTAAGACAACACTCAAGTTTATTTCCACTCCAGGACATACTCCCGGGCAGGGTTGTTATTATGATGAGCAGGATATTTTTGTGGGTGATACGTTATTTTCAGGCAGTGTTGGCCGAACTGACCTGCCCATGGGTAATCCGGCTATAATGCAGCAAAGCTTACAACGCTTAGTGCAATTGCCAGGACATTTGCGTGTGCATAGCGGACATGGACCAGTCACTACGATTGAGCATGAGAAACAACATAACCCTTATTTAAAGTTTTTGAGACAAGCATAAAAGATGGCTAATACAGATAGATTAATTGAAGGTTTTAGACGTTTCAAAAAGCATTATTTTGGACAGGATAGTCGTCTCTACGCCAGCATGAAAACTGGCCAGCCCGCCAAAACGTTAATGGTCGGCTGCTGTGATTCACGAGTTGATCCGGCTATTTTGACGGATTGTGATCCTGGTGATCTGTTTACAGTCAGAAACGTCGCCAACCTCGTGCCACCTTGTGAGAATGATGGTTTGCACCATGGCACTAGTTCAGCACTTGAGTTTGCAGTGAATAATCTTCAGGTTGAAAACATTATTGTCATGGGGCACGCAAACTGCGGTGGAATAAGGGCGCTCTGGGAAGACGATGGTCAGCAAAACTCCAAGTTCATTCATCAATGGGTATCAATAGCGCAGCCAGCAAAAGATTGGGTTAAACAGCATCATCATGGAGATGAACCTGCTCAATTGAAAGCATGTGAGCAAAGGGCCGTATTAGTTTCGTTAGATAATCTGATGAGCTTTGAGTGTGTAAAGGAACGTGTTGAAGATGGCCGTTTGACCTTACACGGCTGGTACTTTGATTTAGCGGCGGGGGAGTTGCTTTGCTTTAACTCCCAAACCGGTCAATTTGAACCGGTTCAGGAATCAACTAGTTAAACGATTATTGAATATCCGGGATTTGGCCTGCGGGTTGTTGTCCACCCATAGGCTCTCTTGATGTCTCTGGAAGTGCTTCTTTTTGCTGTACAAGAGCAGGATCAGTTTCGTCAATTGTCTCAACTTTTTCTTCGCCCAAACCGATAAGGTTCAAAATACTGTTGAAAAAACCAGTTTTCTGTTCGGTAAGTGGTACGACGACATTTGTATCGGTACGTTGCTCTTCAGTCAATTGAATGCTTTCAACAATACGTGTGTTGCCATCAACATAGTCCAGCGTTTCTTCATCATCAAAATATAAAGTGATGCGACGTTGTTCGCGTGGGCCGCTTCCAGGCTGGAAACTGTAGAGGTAATCCCAGCGATTTGGATGGAATACATCAATTAGCATCGGTGTTCCCATTACAAAGGAGACCTGACTTTTGGTCATACCAGGCTCCAGTTTGCTGAGCATTTCCTGAGTAACCTGGTTACCTTGCTGAATATCTATTCGATAAACACCAGGTATTTTATCTTTGCTACAGGCGCTAAGCGTGAGAATAACCAAGGAAAGGCTATAAATAAGCAGGCTTTTCATTTAGTATTTGTTTCTGTATTGATGACGAAAGTGCGATGATACGCTATTCGTACGTATTCTACGAGGCAACAATAATAATGGAAAGACAAGATTTAAGAAAAGCGGGATTGAAAATTACTCTGCCACGTTTAAAGGTGTTAGAGATCCTTGAACATTCCAAACAACGCCATCTCAGTGCTGAAGATGTTTACAAAGCTTTGCTGGAAATGGGTGAAGAAATCGGCTTGGCAACGGTATATCGTGTGCTGACACAATTTGAAGGCGCCGGTCTGGTATCACGTCTGAATATCGATGGCGGTCATGCTGTATTCGAATTGGAAGATGGCGAACATCATGATCATTTATTTTGCGTGAAATGTAATCGCATTATTGAATTCTATGATGAAGTGATTGAAGAGCGTCAAAAAGCTATTGCCAAAGCAAATGGTTTTGAAATGACCGATCACAGCTTGTACATTTACGGCATATGCAACCGCGAAGAGTGCAAGAAAGATAAATAATCAACTTTGGCCCTGATCCAGCATCTCTTCAGCATGTGAACGAGTTTTCTGGGTCAGGTTCATCCCGCCCAACATCCGGGCAATTTCTTCAATTCGTTGTTCACGATTAAGTTCGCTGATTTCGGTGTGGGTTTTATGCTCACCCAAAATTTTAGTAACTTGCAATTGTTGATGCGCTTGTGCAGCAACTTGCGGTAAATGCGTTATACAAATCACTTGTTGAGTTGATGCCAGTAATTTGAGGTGTTGTCCGACGATTTCGCTACGCCACCCCCAATTCCCACATCAACTTCATCAAAAATCAACGTAGGTACACTGCGTTTTCCTGCTGTAACAACTTGAATGGCCAAACTTATCCGAGCCAACTCACCACCCGAAGCTATTTTTGCCAGTTCACCTGCTGGCTGACCGGGATTAGTGCTGACTAATAGTTGAATATGATCTGCACCATGTTCGGTGAATTTGCCTTCCTCAAAAGGTCTTATAACAAATTCAATGCGACCTGCAGGTATGGCCAGTTGTTGTATAGATTGGGTTATAGTTTCCGCTAACGGTTTTGCGTGTTGCTGTCTATTTGCACGGATTTCGGCGCAAAGCTCCAGACAACGCTTTTCTTGAATCTTAAGCTGCTGTGCCAGCTCAGTTTGATTTTGCTGGGACTTGGTAAGGCTGTTTAATTCATCGCACAAAGCTTGATAGTGGGCTGGTAATGTTTCAATTTCGACATGATGTTTACGAGCCAGATCATGTAAAACTGATAATTGTGCTTCAACAGCCTCAAGTCGTGATGGATCCAGATCAGCACTGTCCAGATAGTGACGTAGCGATGTTGCTGTTTCATCCAGATTGATTGCGGCACTATTAAGCGTTTCAATGACCTCAGCAAACCGAGGCTCATACTGCTGTAATTTTTCCAGCTCAGTTAGAGCCGCGCCGATAAGATCGTAAGCAGCACCCTGATCCTGATCAAATAAACGATGCAAGGTTGACTCAGTGGTATGAAGCAACTGCGCGGCATGTGCTAACTGTTGTTGTTCCTGTAACAGTTGTTCAATACCGCTTTCGCTGAGAGATAAGGGCTCCAGTTCACTTATCTGATAATTCAATAATTCCTGGCGAGCTAATTGCTGCTCTGATTGTTGGCGTATAGCTGCGAGCTGTTGTTGGGTCTGCTGCCACTCGGTATAGGCGCTTTTCAAGGCTTTAAGCAGAGTTTTATTATTCGCTACGATATCCAGTAATTCGCGCTGTGTTTCCGCGCGCAGCAGGGATTGGTGTTCATGTTGGCCATGAATATCAATGCTTAACTCACTGATATAACGTAATTGAGTTAATGGAACCAGACGTGCGTTTATATAAGCTTTGGAACGACCATCCCGACTGATAGTACGGCGCAAATGACATTGGTCATCATCATCAAGCTCTTGTTCTTTAAGCCATTGTTGTAATGGCAGATTATGGCTGATATCAAAACTAGCTTCTATTTCAGCACGTTCACTGCCGTGCCTAACCATGTTCGAATCAGCCCGATCACCTAGAACTAAACCCAAAGCATCGACCAGTATGGATTTACCGGCCCCGGTTTCGCCTGTCAGTGAGGTCATGCCGGATTTGAATGTTAGGGATAGATCTTCAACTACTGCCAATTGGCGGACGGTTAACGCTGTTAGCATGTCAGTTTTCGGCCCCATTCCAGTTTGGCACGCAAAATCGAGTAGTGATCATGATCTTCAAGGTGCAGTAAATCGATACGGTTCGCATGACGTTGAATACGGACACTATCGCCAGGTTCAAGAACATGGCCGGGTCGTCCATCACAAGTAACCATCGCCGTAGTAATATTATTTTCACTTAATGTGATGTCAATAATGCTACTGGCAGCAATCACTAAAGGGCGATTGCTCAAGGTATGTGGACAAACTGATGCTAACACTACCGCGTCCAAATCTACATCAAGAATCGGACCTCCCGCTGACATGGCATAGGCTGTTGAGCCAGTGGGTGTAGCAACCACTAATCCATCAGCACGTTGACTGTTTAAAAAACGACCATTGATATGAGTTTCAAATTCGATCATATGCCTGCTTTGATGTGAATGTATTACCACATCATTCATCGCAATGCAGATAGGATTTTCAGCATTATTCAGGTGGGCTTGAAGCAGAAAACGATTGTCGTGCCGATATTGACCGTCAAGAATTCGGCCTAGCTGAGTTTGCAGTTTATTCAGTGTGACATCGGCCAAAAATCCCAATCGACCAACATTTACGCCAACGACCGGTAGATCAAAACCAGCCAAGGCCCGTGAGGCTGAAAGCATTGTGCCATCGCCACCAATTGCTATAGTCAGATCGCACTCTGATGGAAACTCGGCAATCGAAATAACTTCCAAATTAGGTAAAAAACTCATCGGTTCGTTGCAAAATACTTTTAACTCTCTGGATAACAGGAATTCATTTATTTGAATTACAGCAGTTTCCAAGACAGGATCGTCTTTGCGAATAAACAGGCCGATACGTTTAAAAGTGTTATTCATCGTCGAATTTGCAATTGAGTGTTATTAAAAAATAGTCCGCTGATGGTAATGGTTTTGTCATCAAATCCAAAGCAAAATTGGCCGCTTAATAAAAACTCGGTGAACGCTACTATCACAGAGCCCTATAGATGCTAGAATATGTCGATTTAATCCAATCAATCAATGAGGATACACATGGCGACTGAACGTACTCTGTCAATTATTAAACCAGACGCGGTAGCAAAAAATGTTATTGGTGAAATTTATTCACGTTTTGAGAAAGCTGGTCTTTCTGTTGTTGCTGCCCGTATGGTGCATCTCACACAACAGCAAGCAGAAGGCTTTTATGCCGAACATAAAGCCCGTCCGTTTTTTGGCGATTTGGTAAGTTTCATGACTTCTGGTCCTGTCATGATTCAGGTCCTGGAAGGCGATAATGCTGTTATCACACATCGCGATTTAATGGGCGCAACAAATCCTGCTGATGCAGCACCTGGGACTATTCGTGCTGATTTTGCGCAAAGCATTGATGAAAACGCCGTTCATGGTTCAGATTCAGCTGAAAGTGCCGCTCGTGAAATCGCGTATTTCTTTACTGAAGATCAATTGTGCGCCCGCACTCGCTAATCGTTAAATAATGGCAAACACATTGACCAATCTGCTTGGTCTGGACCTGAAAGGTCTGGAAGGGTTTTTCGTCGAGATCGGTGAGAAACCCTTTCGTGCGCGCCAGCTTTTACAGTGGATCCATCAGTATCGCGTTACTGATTTTGAAGAGATGAGTAATTTGAGCAAATCTCTGCGCGAAAAACTGAGCCAAATTGCCGAAATACGTGTACCCGAATTGCTGCAAGAACACATATCCACAGATGGTACCCGTAAATGGATCATCAAAATGGATGGTGATAACGCCATTGAAACGGTATTCATTCCTGAAAATGGTCGAGGCACTTTATGTGTGTCTTCTCAGGTGGGGTGCGCCCTGACTTGTACTTTTTGCTCTACTGGTCAGCAGGGCTTTAATCGTAATCTGAGCGCAGCAGAAATTATTGCTCAACTGTGGATTGCCAATGAAGCCTTAGGCAAAGATCCGAAAGGCAATCGTATGGTGACTAACGTTGTAATGATGGGCATGGGGGAACCGCTGACTAATTACAATAATGTGATTACTGCGATGAACCTGATGCGAGATGATTTGGCCTATGGTATTTCCTGGCGGCGCTTAACATTGAGTACCTCTGGTGTGGTACCGATGATTGATCGTTTAAAAGAAGATTGTCATGTCAGTCTGGCTATTTCATTACACGCTGCAAATGATAAATTACGCAGCGAGATTATTCCGTTAAACGATAAATATCCGATTGCCGAATTACTGGCGGCGTGCAAACGTTATGTGACTGGTGAACAATTGCGTCGTCATATCACAGTCGAGTATGTGATGTTGGCAGGCATCAATGATTCAGAGCAGGATGCTAGGGATTTGATTCGAATTCTCAAAGGCATCCCCAATAAAATTAACCTGATTCCGTTTAATCCGTTTCCAGGTACCGATTATTTGTGTTCATCACGCAATGTGATCAACCGTTTCAAAGAACAACTCATTGCTGCTGGTCTGGTAGCTACTGTACGAAAAACCCGCGGTGATGATATCGTAGCAGCCTGTGGTCAATTAGCAGGCGAGGTACAGGATAAAACTCGTCGTACTCAGAAACTAGTCGAGCGGGAGGTTGTTTTCGTCCGATGAAATCATCTTTGCAAATAGGTTTTCTGGCGACATCTATTATGCTGCTAACGGCATGTGGTACAACAGGACCACGTGAACATATAGCACCGGATCCAAAAGCTGCAGAATTAAATATGCAGTTGGGCATAAGTTATCTGCAACGTGGTGATTATGAAATTGCCATGGAGAAGCTTGATAAAGCATTAAAACAAAATCCGAATTTACCCAGTGCTCATAATACGATGGCTTTGCTATATCAGCGTTTGGGTGAAAATCAGAAGGCTGAAAAACATTTTAAAGAAGCCGTTAATCGTGCTCCACAATATTCAGAAGCACAGAATAACTATGGTGTTTTTCTGTGTCAGCAAGGTAAATATGAGGAAGCCGAAAAACGCTTTCTAAAGGCGGTTGAAAATCCGCTGTATCAAAGTGCTGCAATGGCCTATGAAAACGCTGGGCTATGCACTCGAGAAATTCCGGATATGATTAAGTCTGAATCTTACTTCAGACGAGCTTTACAGATTAACCCTAATTTAAGTAAATCCTTGATGGGCATGGCTGATCTGAGCTATGAACAGATGAATTACATGCAGGCAAGAGCGTATATACAACGTTTTAACAGTGTGTCTCCCTGGACACCACAGGCTTTACTCACAGCCATAAAAACTGAGCAAAAACTGGGTAACGAAGACGCTGTATCCAGTTACAAATTAATTATGCGAGCCCGGTTTCCGGATTCCGACGAAATGCGTATGGTCAATGAAGGTATCTAACATTTATGACTGAAAGTCATACAGAAGAAGCGAGTGTTGTTTCATCAACAGCCGATGTTGGTAAACGTCTGCGTGAAGCTCGGGAAGCAAAGAAGATCTCTATTACTGATGCGGCTGCTCAGCTGAGAGTAACTCGAGATGCAATTGTTCATCTTGAAGAACAAAACTGGGATAGGCTGCACGGTAGAACTTATGCGCGTGGTTATTTTTTGAGTTATGCCAAATTCTTGGGGCTTCCTCAGGATGAAATGCTGGCAGGCTTCAATATTGAGTTCAATGAAACCATTGATCACCGAACACCTTCCATTGCCCCAATACAACAAATAAGACCAGCGAAATCTTCGTTTCAATTGTTGCCGTTTTTACTACTTATCATCGTTGGTATATTGGCTTGGTTTGCCTATCAACAATGGCAACTGACACAAACTGACAATCAGATTAGTGATATTCCTAATCAACCGCTGATAGAGCCATTAGACCCGCTGGAAACTAGCGAAATGTCTCCAATACCAGATACAGAATCGGCTACTGAGCAGTTTGTTGATATCGACGAGCCACTCATATCATCAGAAGAATTAGCTGAAGATCTGATACAAAATGATTCCTCTCAAGTTGATCCGATACCTGTTATGGCAGAATCCGAGCTTGAAGCAACTGCTCCGACAGTTGCTGAGGATTCAAGTCAGAAAAATTTAATCATTGGCATAAACTCTGATTGTTGGGTCGAAGTGCGTGATGCCAATCAGCAAGTGTTGATTAGCCGTGTGGTTAGGGGCGGAAATACGGTCGAGTTGACTGGTACTTCACCTTTGCAAGTTTCACTCGGACAGGCGAATGCAGCTTCAGTCAGATTTGATGGCGAGATAATTGATATTTCAGGATATACCCGTGGTAATGTCGCTCGCTTTACTTTGGGAGCTGACTCCTAATGCATGCACCATCTCCCATTAAGCGGCGAAAATCACGTCAAATCATGGTTGGCAATGTTCCAGTAGGTGGCGATGCGCCAATTGCTGTGCAAAGTATGACCAATACTGAAACTACCGATGTCGCAGCAACAGTTGATCAAATCCAGCGCTTGCAAAAAGTGGGTGCTGATATCGTGCGTGTATCGATTCCTTCTATGGATGCGGCAGAAGCCTTTGGTGCTATTCGCCAGCAGGTGAATATCCCACTTATCGCAGACATTCATTTCGATTATAAAATTGCCTTACGAGTAGCAGAGCTGGGTGTTGATTGTCTGCGGATAAATCCGGGCAACATCGGTCGTGAAGATCGTGTTCGTGCCGTTGTGGATAAGGCACGTGATTTTGGTATTCCAATCCGCATTGGTGTGAACGCCGGTTCTCTAGAGAAAGAATTACAAAAAAAATATGGCGAACCAACGCCAGAGGCACTGGTTGAATCGGCCTTAAGGCATATTGATATTCTGGATCGTTTGAACTTTCCTGATTTTAAAGTGAGTTTGAAGGCATCAGATGTGTTTATGACGGTGCATGCTTATCGTCAATTGGCGGATCAAATTGAACAACCATTGCACTTGGGTATCACAGAAGCTGGCAGCCTGCGCAGCGGTGCAGTGAAATCAGCTATAGGGCTTGGTATGTTGCTCGCTGAAGGTATTGGCGACACGATTCGCGTCTCATTAGCGGCTGATCCGATAGAAGAAATTCGCGTCGGCTTTGATATTCTGAAAAGCCTGCGAATTCGTAGCAAAGGTATCAACCTGATTGCTTGTCCATCCTGCTCCAGACAAGAGTTTGATGTTATATCTACCGTGAATGCGCTTGAAGCACGCCTGGAAGATATTATCGAACCGATGGATGTTGCGGTAATAGGCTGTGTGGTTAACGGCCCTGGTGAAGCCAAAGAGGCTGCAATCGGCTTGACTGGAGGCTCTCCAAATCTGTTATATCGAGATGGAAAACCCCATCATAAATTAGACAATGAATCATTGGTTGATGAGCTGGAAAAAGAGATTCGTCAGCGGATCGCCATGCGTAGCGAACAACCCGCAAAAGTAATTCCGATAAAGGACATAAGCTAAAGGTGGCAGAGATAATCCGTTCTGTCCGGGGAATGAATGACATTCTCCCGGAAATGACGCCGTATTGGCAAGCAGTTGAAACCAGCCTTAAACAGATCCTCGATAGCTATGGTTATCAGGAAATCCGTTTACCTATTCTGGAAAAAACCGAATTATTCAAACGCTCAATTGGTGAAGTCACCGACATTGTTGAAAAGGAAATGTATACCTTTGACGATCGCAATGGTGACAGCCTGACTTTGCGACCAGAAGGCACTGCCGGCTGTGTCAGAGCAGCTATGGAACATGGCATGTTCAATCAACAGCAACGCCTTTGGTATATGGGGCCTATGTTTCGCCATGAACGTCCGCAAAAAGGCCGTTATCGACAGTTTCACCAACTAGGTGTTGAAGCCTATGGTTTCAGCGGTCCGGATATTGATGCGGAAATGATCCTGTTAACGGCACGTTTATGGAAAAAGCTTGGGTTAAAGGATATTACGCTTCAAATCAACTCGCTGGGCAGCACAGAAGCGCGTCTCAATTATCGGGAAAAACTGGTTGAATATTATCAGTCCAATCAAGAGCAATTAGACGAAGACAGTCAGCGTCGTTTATTAACTAATCCTCTTCGCATACTAGATAGTAAAAATCCAGATATGCAGTCACTTAATGAAGCTGCTCCAAAATTGATTGATTATCTGGATGCAGAGTCAGCTGAGCATTTTGAACAGTTATGCGCCACCTTACGTGAAGCGGGTATCGCTTTCGAAATCAATCCACGGCTAGTTCGTGGGCTAGATTATTATGGTAAAACTGTTTTCGAATGGGTGACAGATCAGTTGGGCGCTCAAGGCACCGTGTGTGCCGGTGGACGCTATGACGGACTGATTACTCAACTGGGCGGTAAAGCATCAAGTGCAATCGGTTTTGCCATCGGACTGGAACGATTAATTTCACTATTGGAAGCGGGCGGTACGCTACCTGAAACTAAAGGGCCGGATGTTTATCTGGTTGCTGTCGGTGAAGCTGCTGCTGCGCAATCTTTGTTATTAGCTGAAAGCCTAAGAGACCAGCTACCGGATCTTCGCTTGATTAGCCACTGTGGTGGTGGTAGTTTTAAAAGCCAATTCAAGCGGGCTGATCGCAGTGGAGCGCGCTGGACCTTAATTTTGGGTGAAGAAGAAATGTCGCAGCAACATATTGGTGTTAAAACCATGTCTACTGGCGAGCAACAGACATTAGCCTGGTCGGAGCTAGCAAATTTTCTCTCTACATCACATTTTGATAACCGTTAACAAAAATAAGTAGAAATATGACGCCACTAAATATCGCCGAATGGCAATCACTGGATAGACATTACTCCGATATCAAATACCTGTCGATGCGCGAGCAATTCGTGCTGGATTCGGGTCGGTTTGAGCGGTTTTCTCTGCGTTCGGGCGAACTGTTATTGGATTATTCCAAAAATCGCATTACCCAAGAAACCATCGATAAACTTCTCGCCCTTGCACAAGCTGTTGATATGCAATCATGGATTGAACGCATGTTTTCCGGTGAGCAGATAAATCACACTGAAGGCCGTGCAGTCTTGCATACTGCATTACGTAACCGTGCCAACACACCTGTTATGGTGGATGGTCAGGATGTTATGCCGCAAGTCAATGCGGTTTTAGACAAAATGGCCGCATTCTGCGAGCAGGTTCATACCGGTAAATGGTTGGGTTTTAGCGGCAAAAAAATTACCGATATTGTGAATATCGGCATTGGTGGTTCGGATCTTGGCCCTGCATGATCTGTGATGCACTGGAACCTTACGGTATTGATGGTCTTGAAGCACACTTTGTTTCAAATGTGGATGGTACTGATCTCAGTACAACACTTGAGAAACTCAATCCTGAAACCACGCTTTTTATTGTGGCTTCAAAAACATTTACTACGCAAGAAACCCTCACCAATGCCCAATCTGCTCGTAACTGGTTTTTAAAAGTCGCTACTCAAGCTGATGTGGCCAAGCATTTTGTTGCTGTGTCGACCAATGCTAAAGAAGTTTCAAAATTTGGCATTGATACCGCCAACATGTTTGAAATCTGGGATTGGGTAGGGGGACGCTATTCATTGTGGAGTGCCATCGGACTACCAATCGCGTTGTATGTCGGCATGGATAATTTTATTCGTCTGCTTGAAGGTGGACATGAAATGGATAACCATTTCCGCAGCAAACCATTAGCCGAAAATATCCCGGTTATCATGGGCATGTTGGGGATTTGGTACATTAATTTCTTTAATGCACAGACCCATGCCATTGTGCCCTATGACCATTCATTAGCCCGTTTTCCAAACCATATGCAACAGTTGGATATGGAAAGTAACGGTAAGTTTATTAATCGTCAGGGTGCCCGTATCAGTTATAAAACGGGCCCAGTTATCTGGGGTACTCCGGGCACTAACGGACAACATGCCTATTTTCAGCTGATTCATCAGGGAACACAGTTAATCCCAGTGGATTTCGTGTTACCGGTCAATAGCCATTATCCAGAATGTGATCATCAATCTATTTTGCTGGCAAATGGTTTGGCGCAATCTGAAGCATTAATGAAAGGCAAAAGTGCCGAAGAAGTCAGAGAAGAGCTGATTAAAGAAGGCTATGAAGGCAAAGCCTTGGATGCATTACTGCCGCATAAGGTGTTCCCGGGAAATCGTCCAAGTAACGTTTTGTTATTTCCAAAATTGACGCCTGAAATGCTGGGTCAATTAGTTGCTTTGTATGAACATAAAGTGTTTGTTCAAGGCGTGGTGTGGAATATCAATTCTTTTGATCAATGGGGTGTTGAGCTAGGCAAGCAATTAGCTAAAGCGATATTGCCAGATTTGCAAGGTAATGCAGACATTTCCGTACATGACAGCTCGACCACTGAGCTTATCAAAATGATCCGTGCTTTACGCCAGTAATTATTAAACAAAAGCGGCCCGTGTTCGAACGAGCCGCTTTTTTTTTAATGTTTCTTACGAATAATCAGACCAGCTAACGACGGCAAATTAACTACGATTGAGTATGGTCTATCTGACCATTCAATAGCTTCACTATAGATAAACGAGCTCACTGGATAATTACTGCCGGCGTAATATTCAGAATCAGAGTTAATGATCACCTCGTATTCACCTGCTTCCGGCACACCAATTCGATAATTATCCCGTACTACCGGTGTGAAATTAAACACTGCCACCACAATAGAGTCTTGACCGCGGCGCAGATAACTCAACACCGAATGCTCACGATCATTACAGTCAATCCATTCAAAACCATACGCATCAAAATCATGAAAATGCAGCGCAGGGCTTTCGCGATAAACTTTATTTAAATCGGTGACAATTTGTAACAAACCTTGATGCAATGGATAATCGAGTAAATACCAGTCAAGTGCTTGTTCACTATTCCACTCACTGCCTTGACCAAATTCTGACCCCATAAACAAGAGTTTTTTGCCGGGATAACTATACATAAAGGTATAGAGCAACCGCAGGTTGGCAAATTGCTGCCACTCATCCCCCGGCATCTTGTAACGCATTGATTTTTTGCCGTGTACAACCTCATCGTGAGAGAAGGGTAGGACAAAATTCTCCGTAAATGCATAGAGCAAGCCGAAGGTCAGTTGATCATGATGATAACGGCGGTGGATGGGGTCTTGCTTCATATATTCAAGAATATCGTGCATCCACCCCATATTCCATTTCATCGAAAACCCAAGTCCACCCATATCGGCAGGTCTTGAAACCATTGGATAAGAGGTTGACTCTTCCGCGGCGATAATACAGCCGGGATGAGCCTGATGCAGAATGGTGTTTACTTCTTTGAGGAAACTGATCACTTCAAGGTTTTCGCGACCACCATGAATGTTTGGTAACCATTGTCCTTCCTGGCGCGAATAATCCAGATACAACATTGACGCTACTGCATCGACACGCAGTCCATCAATATGGAATTCTTCCAGCCAGAAAAACGCACTGGATAACAAAAAGTTACGAACTTCATTGCGACCATAATTGAAAATTAATGTGCCCCAATCCTGATGTTCACCACGTCGTGGATCTTCATGTTCGTAAAGAGCTGTGCCATCAAATCGAGCCAAACCGAAACTGTCTTTTGGAAAATGGCCGGGCACCCAATCAAGGATTACACCGATATTATTTTGATGACATTGATCCACCAGATAGCGGAAATCATCCGGCGAACCAAAGCGACTGGTCGCAGCATAATAGCCTGTCGTCTGATACCCCCACGAGATATCCAGCGGATGTTCGGTAATAGGTAACAGTTCAATATGAGTGAAGCCCATTTTGGTGACGTATGGCACCAGTTTGTCAGCAAGTTGGCGATAAGTGCAAAAGCTGCCATCACTCTGTTTTTGCCAGGAGCCAAGATGCACTTCATAAACACTATGTGGCGCATTTAACCAATTGGTATGCTCTCTCGTGGACATCCAGTCCCTATCCTGCCATTGATATTCGCTATCAAATATTACCGAGGCGGTATTGGGGCGAAGTTCTGCTTGCTGGCAATAAGGATCCATTTTCAGGTGCAGACTGCCATCTTGATGGTTACGTATTTCAAATTTATAGAGTTCGCCGATACCGATACCTGGAATAAATAATTCCCAAACACCGGTGCTGCCTCGTGAACGCATCGGGTGACAACGTCCGTCCCAGCGATTAAAGCTACCTACTACACTGACACGTTGAGCATTGGGAGCCCAAGTAGCAAATACAACGCCTTCTACACCATTAATGATGCGTTTATGCGAGCCAAGAATACGATAGGCATGCCAGTGTTTTCCCTCAGCAAACAAATACAAATCATAATCTGAAATCTGCGGAGCAAAGCAGTAAGGGTCATAATGACTGTGAATTTCATTTTTTACAGTTGTACGATGAATTTGGTAGGGAACTTCTAAATCATCTGACTGGCCTGACCACTCAAAGATATCCGTCCCTGGTACCCGTTTCATGGGAAGATTCTTCTTACCCACTGAAGCTGATTCGGTATGCGGCAAAAAAGCTCTAACATTCACACCAGTTTTAGTTGGATGACGTCCCAATACTGCAAAGGGATCATGATGTCTGGCCTCTATGATTTTAAGTTGGTCGTCTGTCAAATTTTGTTCAAAAACCATAGATATACTGTCCTATAAATTTTTCTATTGCTGTCCACCTTACCGATGTGGCACGCTTAAAGCCATTACAACATATTTCACTGCATAGCTGGCCGGAGAATTAAATATGCCAAAAAATAATAGCACGCGTTTTGTCAGTCGACTGACCAGGGATACATTGGCACTGATCCTGGCAGGTGGGCGTGGCTCGCGTCTAAAACAACTGACAGGATGGCGGGCAAAACCCGCTGTGCCATTTGGTGGGAAATTCAGAATTATCGATTTTCCTCTGTCAAATTGCGTTAATTCAGGTATCCGCCGGGTAGGAATTTTAACGCAATATAAAGCGCATTCATTGATTCGCCACATTCAACAAGGTTGGGGATTTATGCGTGGTGACTTGGGTGAGTTTGTCGAATTATTACCCGCTTCGCAACGTACAGAGCAGGGATGGTATACCGGCACGGCCGATGCGGTTTATCAAAATATTGATATCTTGCGAAATCATGGTCCTGAATATGTATTGATCCTTGCCGGCGACCATATCTACAAAATGGATTACGGCGATATGCTGGCCGAGCATGTTGCCCAAAATGCCGATATGACGATTGGTTGTATCGAAGTACCGTTGGATCAAGCCAAAGCGTTTGGGGTTATGTCAGTTGATTTAAACCATCGTATCGTTGCTTTTAATGAAAAACCTGAAAACCCTACGCCAATTCCTGGTTCGGATGATGTGGCGTTGGCCTCCATGGGTATTTATATTTTCAACGCGGGTTTTCTGTACGAGCAATTAATTAAAGATGCGGATAATTCCCGATCCAGCCATGATTTTGGGCACGACATCATTCCTTCTTTAATTCAAAAATATAAAGTCGTCGCGTTTCCTTACAAAGATGTTCAAGGGAATGATCCCGGTTACTGGCGTGATGTCGGAACTATAGATGCTTTCTGGTCAGCTAATCTGGAGTTGATAGGCGTCACACCCGAGTTAAACCTGTACGACGAAGACTGGCCAATCTGGACACACCAGGCTCAACTGCCACCTGCCAAATTTGTGTTTGATGACGATGATCGTCGCGGTATGGCCGTCGATTCAATGGTTTCAGGCGGCTGTATCATTTCTGGATCTGTCGTACGACACTCCGTTCTGTTCTCGAACGTTGAAGTACTGAGCTATAGTCTTATCGAAGATAGTGTTGTATTACCTGATGTTACTGTTGGTAGGCATTGTCGCCTAAAGAAAGTTGTGTTGGATAAAGGCTGTATCGTTCCTGAGGGCACGATTATCGGTGAAGATCCGGTATTGGATGCACAACGCTTTGAAGTTTCACCTAATGGTGTCGTTTTAGTGACACCTGAAATGCTGGGGCAAAATTACCGTTATGTCCGATAAATTAAAAGTTGTTCTTTGCTGGCACATGCACCAGCCGCAGTACAGTGAGCCGATGGGGGGGAATTATCAGCTTCCCTGGACCTATTTGCATGCGATAAAAGATTACGCAGATATGGCGTGGCATCTTGAAAATGTTTCTGAAGCTAAGGCGGTAGTGAATTTTGCGCCAACTTTATTGGAACAAATTGATGATTATGATCAGCAGTTAAAAGGCCGTTTTAAAGGTACGGGCCGTTTGAAAGATCCATTGTTAATTGCATTGGATTCACCGGTACAACCGGTGCATGCTGGTGAACGACGGAAATTGATAAATGCCTGTCTAAGAGCAAATGAAGAAAAATTGATAGCACCGTTTCCGCATTTTGCACGGTTGGCCGAAATTGCCCGTTGGGCATTGGAACAGACGGAACGTCTCCGTTATCTCAATGAACAATATTTGGTGGATTTGCTGGTTTGGTATCACTTAGTTTGGATGGCTGAATCGGTACGACGTAGTGATATTCGTATTCAGAATCTGATGAAAAAAGGCCATTTTTTTACTTTTCATGATCGGCGCCAGTTATTGACGGTCATCAGTGAAATCTTAAGTGACTTGATTCCACGTTACCGTCGTTTAGCGGAGTCGGGACGAGTAGAATTATCGGTCACACCATACGCCCATCCTATCTTGCCGTTGTTATTGGATATCAACAGTACGCTTGAAGCTATGCCTGATGCTCCTTTACCGGAAATTACCGAATATCCTGGTGGTGAGGCTCGAGCTCATTGGCAAATGGAAGAGGGCTTGCGAGTATTTGAGTCATTTTTCGGATTTCGCCCTAAGGGCTGCTGGCCCTCTGAGGGAGCAGTATCTGATGCAACATTGCCATTAATAGCAGAACATGGTTTCAGTTGGACCGCTACAGGTGAAAATGTCTTGCGTAATAGCCTGAATAAGTCGGACATGCCTGAGGCAAATATCCATAAACCTTATCGATTGAAAGATTTACCTCCGGCGTGTTTTTTCCGTGATGATGGCTTGTCGGATATGATTGGTTTTATCTACACCAAATGGAGTGCTGAAGATGCGGTAAATGATTTTATTAGTCATTTACTGAATATTAAAGCTACAACCGAAGATGATCCTGATCGGGTGGTTTCCGTCATTCTCGATGGTGAAAATGCCTGGGAGTATTACTCCTACAATGGGTTTTATTTCTTGCAGAGTTTGTATAAGCAATTGTCGCAACATCCAGAGCTTGAACTCACGACCTTTAGCGAATGTTTAGAAAGTGGCGTAACTCCGGGTTCCCTCCCTGAAATGGTGGCTGGAAGTTGGGTATATGGATCCTTTTCGACATGGATTGGTGATGCTGATAAAAATCGTGGGTGGGATTTGCTCAGTCAGGTCAAACAGGTTTATGACCAAAAAATGGCTACCACCACTTTTGATGAAGAGATGCAGCTAGCGATAGATAGACAGCTGGCAATTTGTGAAGGATCGGACTGGTTCTGGTGGTTTGGCGATTACAACTCAGCAGACAGTGTCAGCGATTTTGAGCGGCTGTTCAGATTACATTTATCCAACCTCTATCAAATGCTGGGAGAAGAAGTGCCGCAGATATTGTCAGAAGTCGTATCTTTTGGTGGAGGTGAGGCTGAACAAGGCGGCACAATGCGTCGTGGCGGCTAATACATGAAACAGGCACATATTTTTGATAACCGTCGCACAGGCGTTTTATTACACATTACGAGTTTGCCGTCTGGAAATTTAGGCGCTGATGCATATCGCTTTATAGACTTTCTGCAACAAGCAGGAGTAACCGTCTGGCAGATGCTGCCATTAGGGCCAACCCATGAGGATGGTTCACCCTATCAGTGCTTATCCGCTCATGCTGGCAATAATAAGTTGTTGTGCATTGATTCCATTAAGGCTAAACCTTGGTGTCGTAATGAAGATTTGGCTGGTAAAAAAGTGTTCACTATCGTGGTGAATGCTTATAAACAATTTGTTGAGCATGCAACAGAAGCGGATTGGACGGCTTTCAATGAATTCTGTCAACTTCAGGCCTTCTGGCTCGAAGATTATGTTTTATATCGGGAAATACGCAACCTGAATCATGCAATGCCATGGTTTGAATGGCCTGAACCACTCCGCGACAGGCAGCCGGCAGCTTTGAAAGAACTAGCTGAACAACGAACTGAATCATTAACCATTCGCCGTTTCGAGCAATTTCTTTTTTTCCAGCAATGGCAAAATCTAAAAACCTATGCCAATCAACACCAAATCAAATTATTTGGTGATATGCCTATTTTTGTTGCTCATGACAGTGCGGATGTCTGGGCTGCACCAGAACTATTTACTTTAGACGCCACTGGACAAGCAACCAAGGTTACAGGGGTTCCCCCAGATTATTTCTCAGCCACAGGGCAGCGCTGGGGCAATCCGCTTTATGATTGGCAGGCGCACATCAAAGAGGATTTCAGTTGGTGGTTAAAACGGCTTGCCACACAATTAGATTTGTTTGATTTAATTCGTATTGACCACTTCAGAGGATTTGAAGCCTGCTGGGAAATCCCAGCCAGCTGTGAAACAGCTATGGAAGGTGAATGGGGCAAAGCACCTGGAGAAGCTTTATTCAAAAAGCTGGTTTCTGAGTTTGGGGAGCTTCCGCTGGTTGCTGAAGATTTGGGTATTATTACCGCTGAAGTCACTGCTTTGCGCGAGCAGTTCGCGATGCCCGGTATGAAGATTTTACAATTTGCCTTTGGTGGTGATGCCGACAATCCTTATCTGCCTCACAAGCATTGTAACGATAGCATTACCTATACGGGCACTCATGATAACAATACTAGTTTGGGTTGGTATGATGAGATTGATGAGGCGACTCGCCAACACTTACATCAATATATCGGACCTAGTGAAGAGGCGATGCCTTGGTTGCTGATCCGTGTAGCCCTAAAGTCAGTTTCACAACTGGCAGTTATACCAATGCAGGATTTACTTGAATTGGGCGGTGAGCATCGTATGAACGTTCCCGGAACTATGGAAGGTAACTGGAAATGGCAGTTTGAGTGGACTATGCTTCCTGAAGGTTGCGCTGAAAAGTTAAGACAACTTAATCAAATATACGGACGCATCATTTATGAATAATTCAGACGAATATTATTATAGTGAGTCGCATGTTTGGCTGGAACAACAAGGAACGGGAATTTTTACTCTTGGAATTACTGAGCATGCTCAGGATAGTTTGGGTGACATAGTCTTTGTTGAGTTGCCAGCAGAAGGCCAGGAGTTTGCTGCGGGAGAGGCCTGTGCAGTAATTGAATCAGTTAAATCGGCTTCGGATGTGGTTATGCCAATCAGTGGTGAAATTATTGCCATCAATCAACAACTGGTTGAAATGCCTGAGCTGATCAATCAAGAACCATTCAATAATGGTTGGATTGTGCGCTTTCGTTCTGATCTTCCTATCGAAGAAGTTACAGCAGAGTTAATGACCGCTATGGACTATGATGCTTTTTTAGACCAATAGACCGCACCTAATATGCTGGGGCGGCGGGCGCCAGTTACCTCACGTAAATCAAGCGCATTGTGTTGCAATGTTTGCTCGGCAAGCCATCCAAATGCAGCAGCCTCAACCCATTGAGGATCTAAGCCAATCATTGCTGTAGTCATGACCTCTATAGTATCCAAGGCATTTTGCAGTTGTCGCATTAAAGCTGCGTTTCTAGCACCGCCACCACATACGTAAACTTTGTCTGTTTGACTGGCATATTGATGTATAGCATCAACAATGGTTGATACTGTAAAAGCCATCAGAGTCGCTTGCACATCTTGCGCATCAAGATCTGAAATGCCAGCTAAGCTTAATTGCTGCATTAACCAGCCTAAATTAAACAATTCACAACCGGTGCTTTTAGGTATTTTTCGTGCGAAATAAGGATCGGACTTTAATTTCAGTAATAAAGACTGACTTACTTGGCCACCTTCAGCCCATTTACCTTCATTATCAAAAGCCTGCTGTCTATGCTGCTGAATCCATGCATCCATAAGGGTATTGCCGGGTCCAGTATCAAATCCTTGCAAAATGCTATGCGAATTGGCCGTTAATATACTGATATTGCTGATGCCACCGATATTCAAAATTACCCTGTTTTCACTATCCGAACGAAACAGAGCAGCATGAAAAGCCGGAACCAAAGGGGCGCCTTGCCCGCCATTTATCATATCTCGCTGGCGAAAATCACAAACGGTGGTAATACCGGTTTTTTCAGCAACAACATTGCCATTGCCGATTTGCATACTAAAGGGGTATTTTGAGTCGGGAGAATGGAATATCGTTTGGCCATGACAGCCTATGCCATCAATTTGAGCAGGAGAAATGCCTGACGATGCTAGCAGGGTGTTAATAGCGTCGGCATAAGCATGACCCAGCTGAACATCTAATTCACCCAACTGGGAGAGCTGACAATGCTGAGAACGAATTAAATCCGTTAGCGTTGTTTGCAGCTCAGCAGCAAATTCTGCTGAGTGATGGGCAATTAATCTAGGTTGATCCGTAGGCGATGTTTCAATTAACGCTACATCAATAGCATCCAGGCTTGTGCCTGACATTACACCGATGTAAAAGCCCATTCTGAATATTTTAATCTTGGCGTAAGGCCAAGGTTGGTACTTGTATATTATCTAAGCTGGCAATTAGTGGTTGTGCAGTGGTTTTGAACTGCGCCAGATATTGACTTGGAATTGGTTCAGCTTTTGGTAAAGTTACTGTTAAAGGATTTTTATGCACACCATCTACACGGAATTCATAATGCAAGTGTGGGCCGGTTGCCAAACCACTCATGCCGATATAACCAATAACTTCACCTTGTCTTACACGCTGGCCAACACGAATACCTTTTTTATAACTAGACATGTGGGCAAACAGCGTTGTGTAACGACCGCCATGAGATAAAACTACCGTGCGGCCATACCCACCTTTCGTTCCAACAAAATCTACTTTACCGTCACCAGTAGCCAGTATTGGCGTTCCAGTAGGAGCCGCATAATCTACGCCACGATGTGGACGATTGGTTTGTAAAACAGGGTGTTTACGATTCGGATTAAAGCCAGAACTGATGCGTGAAATAGGCACCGGTGTTCTTGTGAAGGCTTTACGCATACTATCTCCGTTAGGAGTATAGAAACGGCTTTCACCATTGCTATCAGTGAAACGAATAGCTCTGAAGGTGTTACCACGATTAGTAAACTCTGCTGCCAGAATTTCACCATCGGCCACTTTTTCGCCGTCTAAAAAGTTTTCGTTATAAATAACTTTAAAACTGTCGCCCTTACGTAGGTCCAAAGCAAAATCTACGTCCCAGCCAAAAATATGCGCCATTTCCATAATTAATCGGTCTGACATACCGGCTTTTTGTCCATCAACAAACAATGAACTTTGAATCTCACCAGCAACCAGTTGACGTTGCTTATCTAGTTCGCGTTCAACAACTTCGGTTTCAAAACCTTGCTCAGTTGCTGTTAACGTCAAGGTTTTCATTGGGTTTAATTGCAATTGAAGTTGTTTTAAAACTAACTTTTGTTCACTATCAGTGACTGTTCCAAAACGTACTATTTGACCAGGTCTAAGATTAAGTAGTGCTTTAGCATCTTCACCAGCAGTCTGAGCAACGTTATAAACATCACGAGCACCTAAACCAGCTCTTGGGAAAATTAATGAGAGGTTATCACCGGACTTAACTTCAACTTCTTGCCAGCTCATCTCACCATTACTTGCGTCGTTAGCTGTTACATCTTGGGGTGATGTCGCATCGATAATACTCGAAACTTCAGTTTCAACCACCGGAGTTGGTTGACTCAGATGTAGACGCTCAATTTCAGATGACTCGTCCAAAGTAATATCTTTCTGTTCTGTTTCAGCTTCTTCAATTATTGCAGTATCGATAGATGTCGTTTCAGTCTCAACAGACTGTACCGATAGTGGAATAACTGATTGAGTTGCAGAGGCGGAAGATTCACTTTCAGTCGGCATGTTAGGTAAAGTAACAGCCTGTGTTTGACTGGTTGTGGAGCTAGGTTCACTTGTCGCCAATACGATACCGGTTATAAAAATACCGGTAAGAGCTAACAAAGATAGGATTGGAATATGTCTGTTTTTGTGGGGAGACAGCGTTTCAGATTTAAATAATTTTGATTGCTGTGATGAGCTCAGAAGTCTATTACGTTTCTTCATGGGCATTCCCTGTTTATAGTAAATTCGTGCAATTCTCTCAGCATTTGCTCGGAATTGAAACCCCTAGAAGGCAAGATCTTGTGTTATATTGCCCGCCAATTTTTATATCGCGGAGAACGATGATGAGAACTGTACAAGAAACCTTGGCAGAAATCCGTCGTGGATCAGAAGAAATTCTGGTTGAAAAAGAGTTAATTGAAAAGCTGGAAACGGGTAAACCACTGCGTATCAAGGCGGGTTTTGATCCAACGGCACCAGACTTGCATCTTGGTCATACCGTATTGCTGAATAAGCTAAAGTTGTTCCAAGATCTAGGACATGAAATCCTATTTTTGATTGGCGATTTTACCGGAATGATTGGTGATCCAACCGGTAAAAATGTGACACGCAAGCCATTAACTCCCGAACAAGTGAAGCAGAATGCGGAAACTTATCAAAAACAGGTTTTCAAAATACTTGATCCCGAACGTACTCAAGTAGTTTTCAATTCACATTGGATGAACGAATTGTCCTCTGCTGACATGATTCGTTTGGCCTCGCATCATACTGTTGCACGCATGCTCGAACGTGACGATTTTCATAAACGTTATACGGGCGGGCAACCTATTGCGATTCACGAGTTTTTATATCCTTTAATACAAGGTTACGATTCCGTTGTGTTGGATGCTGATGTTGAGCTAGGCGGAACCGATCAAAAGTTTAATCTGTTGATGGGCCGTGAATTACAGAAAGCTTATGGCAAATCGCCGCAATGTATTTTAACCATGCCGCTTCTGGTTGGGCTGGATGGCGTACAGAAGATGTCCAAATCCTTGGGGAATTACATTGGTATAGATGAGAGCCCTAAGGATATCTTTGGCAAACTGATGTCAATTTCAGATGAGTTGATGTGGCGTTATATTGAGTTACTGAGCTTTAAGTCGTTAACGGATATTGCAGACTGGAAACAATCTGTTGCTGATGGTCGTAATCCAATTGAAGTCAAAAAGTTATTTGCTGAAGAGATTGTCTCACGGTTTCACGGTGACGCAGCTGGTCCACAAGCAAGGCTTGATTTTGAAAGTCAATTTAAAAAAGGCGAAATCCCAGACGATATTGCTGAAGTGAATTTGACTGTTGGCGCCGAAGGGATGCCAATTGCAAATGTTCTTAAAGAAGCTGGACTTACTGTCAGTACTTCCGAAGCCTTAAGAATGATTAAACAGGGCGCAGTAAAAATTGACAGCGAAAAGATGGATAACAAAGATTTGATTGTGATGCATGATCAGCAGCTGATTATCCAAGTTGGCAAAAGAAAATATGCAAAAGTGCTGACCATTCAATAGCCGGCTTTTCAATTCAATGGAGTCAATTCATCGGCAAGGGCTCTGCCACATCGTTTACATGAAGATTGTTGGTCCTTTGCAACGTAATCCTTTTCATTGAAGGTTGATTTAAAAATTAATACCGCCGCTTTTCCGAAGCCATAGCTGGTAAGTAACAAACTACTATATAAATAGATAGTAAAAGCCAAACTCCAAAAAGTTATTTCTTGGTACAGTTCAGACAATGGATCAGTCACTGGAAAAATGGCATGTAGTAAAAACAGACTTGAGTTAGTGAATGCGCCGATTACCATAGCCCAGCATACATGCCATGGCAGTCGAACTCTCGTCGCGTAAAAGCCCAATATTAACGCGCTCATAATTAAAAAATCTAAATGCGCCTGTAGTACTCGAACAGGTCTGCCAGGTATGAGCCATTGCAAAAAAGCAATCTCGTTATATAACCCTACTAAAATCCACGCTAAGAGCAGTGCCATCAATATCCACAATGTCGCTCCGCGGAGAAGAACCAGATTCACGCGATTTGTTGAGTTTGGCATTTTTATTTCCTGTGCGTTAAACATCCGAGTACATTTTGCACACTCAACTTAAGATCATCTTTTCTCCATGGGTATGATAATTTGACTAAATCGGAACAAATGACATGTAGGCTATGATGATGGATGCAATTGTTGGCTCAACCTCCATAGACAGGTTATCTGGGCAAAGATTTTCTACAGCAGATCTGCCAAAAAAGGACCGATTGGAATGGCTAAAAGAAGTGATTGGTCGGGAATACGCCAATGTAGAAATTACGCCACCCAAAAAAGGCGAATTGTTTAACGAAATGTCGATTTATCCATGGCAGCAATTACGTTTATCGACGATTCGTTCTCATGCTATATCTCTGGAACGCTTATCTCCAGAACCATCATCAGATAATCAGGATTGTTATTTTGCTGTAATGCTATGTTCCGGAAACTACAAACTTGAGCAGGCTGGCAGAGAAGTTTTTTTAAAAGCCGGGGAGATGACGTTTTACGATGCTACTCGACCACATCGGATTAGCATTCCACAATCCTTTAGCAAAGTACTGGTTTCAATACCGCGATCTTTGTTAAAACAAACCATTAGAAATGTAGACGATCTGACAGCAACCAAAATTTCGCCAACAAGTGGACTGCCAGCCATAACCACAAATTTCATTCAAACTACGGTTCAGCAACTCAGTTCACTAAAACAGTCGGAATTTAACTCATTATCTGAACAGTTGCTCAATATGTTTACTCTGACATTATCAGGTACAGAAACAGCGCAGCTTCAATCAAATACCAAACATCGCCGATTATTACTTACCCGCGTGAAACAACAAATCATGACTCAATTATTTGATCCAGACTTGGATGCAAATGTCATAGCCAGTCGAATCGGCATTTCTAAACGTTATTTGAATAATCTTTTCCATGAAGAAGAAACTTCGTTGATGGGGTTTGTTTTAGATCACCGAATGGCTGAATGCCGAAAACAGTTACTTAATATAATGCAACAAGAAAAGACCATATCCGAAATTGCTTTTCAGGCAGGCTTCAACAATATGTCGCATTTCAGCCGAGTGTTTAAAAGTTACTTCGGACATTCACCCCGAGAATACCGACAGCTTTATCTCAACAAATAAAAGACACTAGGTTTGAAACAGTGGAATTTTGGTTTCCAACGGAGCGCTAGGATTCGAATTTTGCTCGAATATCTGGTTAATTTGGCGTGGATATAGATAAAAATATTCTATCTTTAAAGTTTTTTTCTTATCAATTCATAAAGCTAGCACATCATTAATGCAATTAAGAAAAACTTCCTGTTGACGAATGAATTTCAATCTGTAGAATGCGCCGTTCTGTTTCGACAGACACTCCTCAGCGCTGATAAATAAACGCGTTGAGGGTTGACAGATTAAGCGGGGT
>NZ_MCRI01000007.1 GCF_001720165.1 Methylophaga muralis | reverse complement strand
AAAGCCTGCCATTATTAAATATCAATTAATTGCCGCGATTTAACCAAGGTTAGCTATAAGTCGGATAAATTCAGCTATGCTCAATCCTCTCTGTTAAACAAAAAGACAGCAACAAATGGATCTGAAAAGCGGTTATCCCTTCTGGGCGATTAAAAATGGATTAATGCGAACCTTTCCGGCGCTGGACCAGGATATTGTGTGTGATGTGGCAATTATCGGGGGTGGTATTACCGGGGCTTTGATTGCTGACGATCTGAGTTCAAATGGCTATGCAGTCGCAGTTATAGAACAGCGGGATATCGGCTGGGGCAGCACCGCCGCCAGTACGGCATTACTGCAATATGAAATAGATACCCATCTGACCGAGCTTGCAGCTTTGTATGGCGAGGTTGATGCCTTAAAAGCCTATCGGGCTTGTGCAGAAGCCATTACCGATCTTCAAAAACTTGCTGAAACAGTAGGTGATGTTGATTTCGAAATGCAGGAAAGTTTGTATTACGCCAGTCGCAACCGTGATAAACAGTCGCTCAAAGACGAATTTTTGTTGCGACAAAAACATGGATTTGATGTTGAATGGCTAGAGCCGGATGCGATAAAAAAAGCTTATGGCTTTAAATCGCCCGGTGCCATTCTTAGTAAACTGGCTGCACGAATTGATCCCTATCGGCTTGCTTCTAAACTATTGGACCGATTGCACAATAGCGGCCATAAGGTATTTGACCGCACTGAAATCAAGCAACTGAAACCGTCAGCAGATTCGGTTGAATTACTCACCACAACCGGCCATAAAATCAGTTGCCAGTATGTGATTGTGGCGACAGGCTATGCCAGCCAGAAATTACTTAAACAAAATGTAGCATCAAACCGTAGCAGCTATGCTTTTATTACCGACCCGATAAATCCCGAATTACTGGGCGAACTAAATAAAACCATGATGTGGGAATCCGCCAGGCCTTATCTTTATATGCGAACTACCGGCGATGGTCGTTTGCTGGTCGGTGGAGAAGATGATGATATCGATATTCCGGCAAAACGGGATAAACGGGTAGATAAAAAAGCCCAAACTCTGGCGAAGAAAGTCGAAAAACTTTTTCCAAAATTACCAATGAACCCGACATTTTCCTGGGCCGGCACTTTTGCCGAAACCGAGGATGGATTGCCGTTTTTTGGTCCACATAAGCAATATGGTGAACGCGTGCAGTTTGCCATGGCTTATGGTGGAAATGGTATTACTTACAGCATGATTGGCGCTGCCTTATTAAGAGCCAATATCGAACAGCGCGAGCATCCATTGGCAGAGCTGTTTTCTTTTTCCAGATTAGATTAATGCAACTGCAACTGAGGCAGCGACACAGAACAGCACCGTCCATAATGCAGAGCGCTTCAGCACGAAAATAATTAAAAAACCACCAAGGGCAATCAGTAAATCCAGCCAGTGATTAACGCCTTCGGTGATAATAGGATCATACAAAGCCGCAGCTAATAAACCCACTACAGCGGCGTTGATTCCAGCTACCACCGCACCGGCGTTGGGTAGATGAGCTAGTTGTTGCCACAGCGGTAACATCGCCAGCAATAATAGAAATCCCGGAATAAAAATTGCCAGTGTGGCGAGCAGGGCATTCCAGCCGGATGGCAACTGTGTTGGTATTTCTGCGCCAAGATAGGTTGCAAGCGTAAACATTGGGCCTGGAACTGCCTGAGCAGCACCATAACCGGTTAAAAACTGATCGGTAGTGAGCCAGCCAGTGGCAACCGTCTGCTGTTCCAGTAATGGCAACACAACATGGCCACCACCAAATACCAAAGCACCGGCCTGATAAAAACCAGCTAGCATATTAGTCACATTGAGCTGGCTACCAGCAAACAGACTGAGAATAAGCAGCAACATGAACAGGCTGAATAAGATCCAGGCAGTTTGTTTGCCGTAATTGACCGGGAATTTAAAATCCGCTGACAGTTGTTGCTGGCGACATAAAAACCATCCGGCCAGACCACCCAAGATTATTACGGCGATTTGCATAATTGCCAATTTAAAGATCAGCAGCAGTGCAAAACTTAATAGGGCAATCAAAATACGTTGCCAGTCTGGAGTTAATTTCTGAGCCATACTGATAACAGCATGGGCGACGACAGCGACAGCGACCAGTTTTAAACCATCAATAATGGCCGTTCCTATCGTATTGTTCATATGATGGGCGACACTGGCAAAAGCAAACAGCAGTATTGCAGAGGGCAGGGTAAACGCAATAAAGGCGGCAATAGCGCCCATCCAGCCGGCGCGAAATAAACCAATAGAAAAGCCCATCTGGCTGCTGGCCGGACCGGGCAGAAACTGCGTTACAGCAAGTAATTGAGAAAACTGTTGCTCAGTAAGCCATTGACGTTTGCTGATAAATTCAGTGCGGTAATAGCCTATGTGGGCAATTGGTCCGCCAAACGCAGTCAGACCCAATTTGAGAAAGGCGAAAAACACGCTGATAACATTCTTCAGATTGTTGTTTGCCTTCACGCTTAGATCCTCTTATTGATCAGTATGACTGTTTGTATCCTCGCGCAGCACTTCCAGTAATCGCTGCATATCAGCGGGTAACGGGATTTGCCAGCTGACAGGTTCACCCGTGGCAGGATGATCAAAACCTAATAACCCGGCATGCAAAGCCTGACGTCTTATATTCAATAACGCGGCCAGACAGCTTTCGGTCATCCCTTTAGGAATTTTGAAACGACCGCCGTATAAAGGATCACCTAACAAAGGATGCCGGATATATGCCATATGCACGCGGATCTGATGGGTACGTCCGGTTTCCAGTTTGCAACGCAGATGGGTGTGCGCACGAAAGCGTTCTTCAACTCGGTAGTGTGTCACGGCAATTTTACCGTTTTGTGTCACTGCCATACGTTTACGATCAATATTATGACGGCCGATCGGTTCATCGACAGTGCCGCCAGCAGTAAACACCCCACAGGCAATGGCCTGATATTCACGAATCACACTGCGTTGTTGCAACTGACTGATTAGAGAATGGTGTGCCTGCAAGGTTTTGGCGACCATCAATAATCCGGTGGTGTCTTTATCAATACGATGCACAATACCGGCACGTGGGACATGGATTAGTTGCGGTGCGTGAGCCAATAGAGCATTGACCATCGTGCCATTCTGATTACCTGCGCCGGGGTGCACTACCATGCCAGCCGCTTTATTGATGATTAATACTTCTTCATCTTCATAAATGATATCCAGAGCGATCGGTTCGGCCTTCCAGTTATCGTCGTGAATAACTTGTTGTGCGGCAATTTCAATCTGATCGCCAGTACGTACAGCATCTTTTGGACGGCAGATTTGCTGATTCAGCAAGACATCCCCGGCTTTGATCCATTTTGTCAGCTGCCCGCGTGAATACTCAGAAAACAGCTGTGCCAGGGCTTGATCAACACGCAAGCCACTTAATGACTCGGGAATAGTGGCATCTAGTTTAATAATTTCAGTCATCAATGGCTTTGCATAAAATGGGGTGGGTATTATAACGTAGCTAGAATCATCGCCGTGAAATGGGCGAAAGGGAAATTATGAAACGATTGTTGATATATCTGGCATTACTTCTGACGTGGACCGAGGTTAATGCTGAACCAAATATAGCTTTACTGGCATCATCCTGTGCGGGCTGTCATGGTACCAATGGACACAGCAAAGGTGAGATGCCAAAACTGGCCGGTTTGCAGCAAGATTATTTTATTCAGCAAATGCAGGATTTTGTCAGTGGAGCGAGGGAATCTTCAGTGATGCGGCATCATGCTGCGGCATATACCGAGAAAGAAATTCGCCTGCTGGCAGAGTATTTTTCAGAACAATAATCCAGACCTACCGTTTTTGGCATTGTGGGCAGAAATAGGTCGCCCGATTTGCCTGTCGAATCAGTTCAATCGGGTGGCCACATTTTTTACAGCCTTGATTTTGCCGGGCATAGACCCATAATTCCTGTGCGAAATAACCCGGTTTGCCTTCACTGTCACGAAAATCCCTTAATGTTGTTCCACCCGCGGCAATCGCTTTTTTTAAGGTCAGTTTAATGGCATCGACCAGCTTTTCAGCTTGATTTTTTGTCAGGTTTGCCGCGATGAGTTGCGGATGAATACCAGACAAAAACAGCGATTCACTGGCATAGATATTCCCAACACCCACCACTATTTCAGCATTCATGATAAAGGTTTTGATACTGATCTGACGCTTGCGACTACGTTGCAATAAATAGGTTGCAGTAAACTCATCATCCAGCGGCTCTGGACCTAAATGACTTAATAATGGATGTTGCAAAGGCGGTTCGCTGGTCCACAAAATCGCCCCAAAACGACGTGGATCGGTAAAGCGCAGAATAATGTTATTGGCAAAAACAATGTCGACGTGATCGTGTTTTTCGGCAGGCTGAAACGCAGTCAGAATGCGTAACCGACCCGACATGCCCAGATGAATAAACAAGGTGCCATCAGCAGTATTGAGCAGTAAATATTTGGCGCGGCGGCTGACCGATTGAATTATCTGACCACAGAGTTTTTCATCAAGTTTATCGGTGATGGGCCAGCGTAGACGAGCATCACGGATGATAACCTGCTGCACCTGCTGGTTTTCGATATATGGCGCGATGCCACTGCGGGTAGTTTCAACTTCAGGTAATTCTGGCATGTGTTAATCGTTTATTGAGAACAGGGCGTTGATAATTTGAGCCGGGAATTGATACTGCAATTGCAGCTGCGGATCAGTTAAGGTCAGGCTATCGTTATTATGCGAGACAACAAATTTGCGTTGAGTATTATCGGCTAATTCGATCAGTACTACCGGCTTGTCGTCTGCCAAGTCGATATCTGCGTTGATAACCACTTGCATAGCATAAGCTTGCTGCCAATTCTGTATAAGTGTTATCAGCTGGTCTTGGTTGTGATTGTCTGGACTAGCAAGCCAATTATTGTCTTGCTGATAAATCGATAATGCTGAAGTTTGTGATTGAGCATTATCATCGTGTAATGCTGGTAACTGAATAGACTGGATCTGACTTATCGGGTCCAATAAACGGTTATCGACAAAACTGCTGGCACTGGCACCGAGCAGTGGCGAAATATCATCATGAATTAAATAAATCTGTTGATTGTGCTGAATATAACGTTGACCACTTAACGATTCAGTATCACCAAACGCAAACTTTTGTTGATTAAATAGCAAGGTTAAGTTCGGTTGTGCCAAACCAAATTCAGCAAGATCGGTGTTATCTTTGACCTGAATAGGTGTTTGCACGGGCTGCTCTAGCAGACTCAATAACAACTTGATTCGGGTTTGATTTGCTCGCGCTTTGACGGGTTGCACTAACTGCCACTGTTGATCCAGTTGTAATCGAATGGTTTGTTGTTCTCTACGCTGAATTTCTATCTCAGTTACCTGAGTTGGATCAATGCTGTCAGATATCGTTATGACTGATGGTGGTGAATTGGATTCCGTCATCAACCAAATTAACAGAACCGCCACCACCAACAATAGTAGATTGGTCAGGTAGGTGCTTTTCATCGACGCCTTCTAACCCACCAGACGCATAAGCCAATGAGCAGTAAGCTAACAGGCAATAAAACTAAAAAACCTATTCCGATCATTAGCGATTGTCGATCACTTAAAACCAGTTGATTGTCTCGGGTTCTGATTAGCGGGATTTGTATAGAGTCATCCTCAGCGACCAGCCAGTTGACCAAAGCCATGGCCAGTTCAAGATTAGCGGCAGTGCCGAGATATAAATTGGAAACAAAGTCACCGTCACCAAACACTGCCACACGTTGCTTTTGGTTAACCGAAAGGTTTTTTTCCAGTAACACACTCAGCATTAATGGGCCGGGGATATCCAGATCTTCGTCAAACTGCAAGCTGTCCATCTCTGTGGGATTAATATCCGCTAATTTAGACCAGCTATCACTTTGCGATTGCATTAACTGTGTGACTTGCCAGGCAGATTCTGCTTCAGATAGTTGCATGGCATGGGCGCCGGGCATCAACGTGACACTGGAAGTTGCTGCAGTAACCGGATGATTGGCATAGTCTGTAACAATCACAAAACGCGGATCCTCAAGGCCTAACTTAGCTGCATTCGGATCCACCATGGTGCCAGGTACAAAACCCAGATTAAGCTGTTCACTGATAGCATTAAGACCAATATCAGTATCCGGTTCGCTTAGCCAAAGCAGATTGCCACCTTGCTGTAGATAGTCATTCAATAGAACAACATCAATTTCTGGCCAGGGCTTTTGAGAGCTGGCAATAACCAATACAACATTATCATCAGTGCTGATGTTTTTTATGGCTTCGCTCATCGAAAACGACTGTACATCAAAGCCAGTGATAGTCAGTTGGTTGCGCCACTGCGCCATATCAAATGCTGCATCGCCAACAATATCGCGTTCGCCATGGCCGGTAATAAACACCAGTTTGGGCAAATTACTACGGCTGACTTTGATAATGGCATTACTCAAGGATTGTTCTGATAAATCAAAGACGTGCTGCTGACCTTGTTGACCCGTTACCACCATTTCAGCCTGCTGTTGAATAGCAAGTTCGCGTACCCGCTGCGGCTGTGTCACCGGATCAATATAGGTGATGTTTAGTAGCGAACTATGTTGCTGATAGCGGTTTAACAAGTTTTCAGCCGCTTGTTGGTATTGATTTCCAGGGCTAATGAACACTTCAATTGAGACGGGACTATCAAGTGAACGCAAGAATTCGGTGGTACTGGCTGAAAGAGTGTGACGTTGATTGGCTGTCCAGTCAGACTCAAAAGTATATCTATTGGATAAAATGGCTACAGCGATAATGACCACCAGTAATAACAGGTAAAAAATAATCTGTTGTAGTCGATGCTGATATTTAAACTGTTTTGACATCTTCATTAACTCAACCTCGCAGCATCAAGACGGCGAATAGTCAGCAGAAGAAAAACCACACAAAACAGCACAAAAAAGCTCAGATCAACACTGCTGATTTGCCCGGCCAGAAGCGGTTGAAAATGTCCAAGCAATGATAACCAACCCAACCAGTTTACCTCTCCGGCACTGGCACTGGCGGCAGCAAAATCAATTATCCATAACAAAAACAGCAGGCAGAAGGTCATGACCGCGGCAATAATGGGTTGAGTGGTCAGCGAGGATAAATAGATCCCGGCAGCCACAAAGCTGGCGACCAGTAATACCAGTCCAATCATGCCCGCGCTAAGCTGGTAAAGATCAATTGCAGAGCCTGCGATAAGTGATAATGGCATCAATGCAATCAGCACTAGCTGCAACAGAAAAAAACCGAGATAAGCAATATATTTACCGAAAACAATCTGACTGGCTGAGAGTGGGGCGGAGATCAGTAACGGCAAACTATGATTGCGATGCTCATCAGCAAATGCCCGCATAGTGATAAACGGAGCGATCATCAACAACACGAGAGCGGCATTATTCAATAACGGCGCAATAACCAGTTCAGTGACACCAGGGGCACCTGGAATGGCGGAAATCTGCCCCTGGATCTGAGCAAAATAATCGATATGACTGAGAAACAGATACGCCAGTAAAAACTGCACCAAAGCCAGCATTACCCAGGCAAACGGTGATAAAAACAACCGTGAAAATTCCAATCTTGCCACGCACCACATTAGTTTATTGTCTCGACTGCAGCAGTATCAAAATTGATTAACTGCATAAAAATATCTTCCAGCGAATCCTGTTCACGTACCAGCTCTTGCAGTTGCCATTGTTTGCTAACCGCTTGGATTAACAGGCTTTCGGTCGGATCGTTTTCCGGGTGATAAAGAATACGGAATTGTTGAGATGATAAAACCTCAACTGACGCTACATGCTCTAGTGATTGTATTTCGGCAATTGGGGGAGGATTAGCGAAGCTGATCCTGAGACGACTACTTAATCGTTGCTGGTGCAGGGCAGCCAGACTGTCAGCAAAGATGACCTGACCTTTACTGATAATTTGTACCCGATCGCAGAGCATTTCTACTTCCGGCAAAATATGGGTCGACAGAATAACGCTATGTTCGTTGGCAATTTCACGGATTAATTCACGGATCTGTCGAATCTGCACAGGGTCTAAACCAGAAGTTGGCTCATCAAGGATCACGACCGCCGGGCTATGCACAATTGCTTGAGCAATACCGGTACGCTGCTGATAACCTTTGGATAACTGACCGATCAAACGTCGTTGTACCTCTCCAAGACCACAACGATCAATCACTGTATCGACAGCCGATTTCAATGCTTTGCCTTTCAGCCGGTTGAGCCTGGCGCAATGCTTGAGATATTCGCCGACAGTCAATTCACGATATAGCGGTGGGTTTTCTGGTAGATAGCCTAATTGAGCCTTGGCTTGTTTGGGTTGTGTTAACAGATCAAACCCATTGATACGGATTTCGCCGTTGTCAGGAGCCAAATTGCCACTGAGCATTTTCATCGTGGTGCTTTTACCGGCGCCATTGGGACCAAGAAAACCCAAAATTTCTCCACGTTTTACCGTGATATCAATATTCTGAACCGCGATATTAGGGCCAAAAAAACGCGACAGATTTTGTGCTTCGAGCAATATAGTCATAGCGCACTATAATACGGTTTTGGTCTGAATCGTCCACTCCGTTGCTTCTACATAAATATCACTCAAGCTTTCTAGTGAAAAATCTTGAGTATCTATGACATCCCACTGGCCCTGCTCATAAGCAATAACCATATCGAGTAGTTTGCCCAAAGGCCCACCGCGATGGGTTAACGCTAACTTTAATTCACCATTGAGAGGCAGTGAAATCATTAGATGTTCCATTGGCATGCCAATCATCACATCAATATTAGAGAACATACCGGTCAGGAATCCAGTCTCATCAGAGAAGCCATAATTTGGAGCTAATTTTTCACACATTTTGGCGCGGATTAATGCGTGGGTCATTAACTCTGCTGGCACAGATTCAATAGCATTTAATGCAATTAAAGTTGTCCAGGTTTTGATAGCTTTGAGACCAAGAATAATCAAGCCCTGCTGGATAGAGTCTATTTTTCTGCGCAATCCTATCGCGGCAGAATTTAATAACCTGAGAAGTTTATAACTGAGTCCCACTTCCTGCAGAATTAACCTTTCGATTTCTGAGAATTCAACATTGGGATCTTGAAGCCGTTCGATAATTTGAAATAATTTGAAGTGATTTTCCGGTACAGGCTTGTCTTCAATGATGGTTGGACGACAGAAGTAATAGCCTTGAAACAATTCAAATCCAAGCTGCATACATAAATTGAATTGTTCACGGGTTTCGATCTTTTCGGCTAACAGACGAACAGGGTAGTGTTTCAGTTCATGAACGTGTCTGGTTAATTTCTCTTCGTCAACATCGAGAATATCGACTTTAATAATTTTAGCCATTTTGACCAATGGTTTAAGTTTATCGTTATAGATAAAATCATCCAGCGCCAATGTATATCCTTGATAAACCAGTTTTTTTACTGCATCGAGCAAGGATTGATCTATTTCGATATCCTCAAGCACTTCAAGGACAATTTTTTCCTGAGTAAATGGAATGGGATCATCACTGAGTAAAAAGTTACGTGTGAGATTAATAAAACCGATATGTTCACCAATAACACGTTCGATGCCAAGTTCCATAAAGGCATGATTAATAACTCGACTGGTTGCCATATCAGCATTTTCAGCGGTTACCCCAGAAGTATTGCTCCTACCAGCTCGAAATAAAAGTTCATAAGCATAAACATTCAAATCACGATCATAAATTGGTTGACGGCCAATAATCACACGCGGTGCAACGACGCACATATTTTTTTCCTGAAGATGTAAGGAATAACTCCTTTTTTATTTTACCTGATTCAAAAAAAAACCCGCATTAAATAGCGGGTTTTTTTAGAAGCAGTTAACACTAAAATTATTTGATTTTTGCTTCTTTATACATCACATGTTGACGGATAACAGGATCAAACTTTTTGATCTCCATTTTTTCCGGCATGGTGCGTTTGTTTTTATCAGTAGTATAAAAGTGACCTGTACCTGCTGATGAAACTAATTTGATTTTATCGCGCATGTCCTAACTCCTTAGAATTTTTCGCCGCGGCTACGGAGATCAGATAAAACGGTATCAATACCTCTTTTATCAATGATACGCAGACCATGATTGCTGACACGCAATTTTACCCAACGATTTTCAGACTCAACCCAAAAACGGTGTGAGTGAAGGTTAGGTAGGAAACGGCGTTTTGTTTTGTTGTGAGCGTGTGAAACATTGTTTCCGCTCATAGGGCGTTTGCCCGTTACCTGACATACTCTGGACATGTTAATCCTGCTCCTGATGCATTTTTAGTGACTGACGCGTCCTGCCAACGCATCATTCTGAATAAACTAAGCCGGACTTTATACCATATGTGCTATCTGATGTGTAGCAGTTTTCCGCTATAAATTAGCTAAGGCCCATTCTGTCGAGCTGGGCTGAAACGCTATCTTTATCAAGTACGCCAATTTTGCGCATGACAATTTTACCTTCTGGCGAAATCAGGTAATGAGTGGGGGTCACTCTTACATTATTAAATGCGCTTGAAATTTCACCTTCACTGTCCCAGACCAGCGTATAAGGCAAACCCCGAGCTTCACGCATAGCTTTGATATGCGATGGTGTGTCATGTGGCAAAGAAACTCCAAGCATTACCAAACCTTTTGCAGCATATTCTTCATGCAAAGCAATTAATTCGGGCAATTCCTGTACACAAGCGGGGCAGTCCGTAGCCCAAAAAATCATTAATATCGGCTTACCAGCGTAATCGCTGAAATGATGTATTTCACCATCGACATCTTCAAACTGCAGTTCGGTATAAGCGGGTGCTGTGGCATTTCTATACAAAAATACAATAAATAAAACAGCAAACAGGGCGGCAATAAAGGTAATAAAACGTTTTCCAGACTTCATGTTTTCTCTCAGTTTGGCTGGGTTAATTGACTTAGAGATTCGGTCAGTTTCAGGTTTTCCCGGTAGTCTACCGGACAGTCGATGACGGTAACGGTGTTACTGTCCAATGCTTCTTTTAAAACTGTAATCAAATCTTCGGTCTTGTTCACTCTGACACCAGTGGCACCAAATGATTGCGCATATTGTACAAAATCCGGATTGCCGAATTTCACATTACTGGTACGACCAAACTGGTTTTGCTGTTTCCACTCGATTAAACCGTAACTGGCGTCATTCCAAATTAAAATGACGATAGCGATATTCAAGCGCATGGCGGTTTCAATTTCCTGCGAGTTCATCAAGAACCCGGCATCTCCTGTTACTGCCACCACCTTGCGTTCAGGATAGGCCAGTTTGGCGGCAATTGCGCCAGGTACTGCAATACCCATGCTGGCAAAGCCGTTGGAGATAATACAGGTGTTGGGATATTCACAGCGGAACATACGTGACATCCACATTTTGTGCGCACCGACATCACATATCACGATATCTTCAAGATGCATTGCGGTACGCAGATCCCAGATGATTTTCTGTGGCTTAACTGGAAATTCAGTATCACGGCGATGATGATTCATTTCAGCAATCAAACTATCACGCAATGTACGCATGGCTTTGCCCTCATGCGGCGTTGTTAATGCAGCGATACGATTTAAACTGTGCGTAATATTTCCCACTACACCCAGAACGACACTGTAATAAGCATCAACTTCAGCATGAGTTGTATCAATATGGATCAGCGTACGATCGCGTGATGGATGCCAAAGATAAGGATGGTATTCGACCATGTCATAACCAATACAGATAATCACATCGGCATTGGCGAATCCGGTACTTACATAATCATTGGATTGCAAACCGACACTGCCCAGCGACATGGAATGACCAAACGGAATAACGCCTTTCGCCATGAAGGTATTGGCAACCGGGATACCCAGTTTTTCGGCAAACTCGGTTAAGGCTTTTGATGCATTCGCACGAACGACACCATTACCGGCCAGGATAATCGGATTTTTTGCATTAGAGATTAATTCTGCGGCGCGTTCGATATGCTCTGCAGCCGGTTCTGGAGGCGTGGCATGTTTTACTCTTAACGGCGCATCATCAATTTCCATCTCGGCAATATTTTCTGGAAATTCAATAAAGCAGGCACCGGTTTTTTCGGTCTGCGCCACTTTAAAGGCTTTACGAACGATTTCTGGAATAACTTCAGGGCTCACAATGCGAGTGGAGTATTTGGTGATCGGCAGAAACATCGCTTCAAGGTTAAGCACCTGATGTGATTCTTTATGCAGACGATTGGTGGAAGCCTGTCCGGCAATCGCTACTAAGGGAGCATGATCCATATTGGCATCCGCGACGCCAGTAATCAGATTGGTTGCACCAGGTCCCAGCGTTGCCATACAAACTCCGGCACGGCCGGTTAATCGGCCATACACATCGGCCATAAAAGCAGCACCTTGTTCATGGCGGGTGGTGATAAATTTAATTTTCGAGTCCAGTAAGGCATCCATTACATCCAGATTTTCCTCACCCGGAATACCGAAAACATATTCAACACCCTCGTTTTCCAGTGTGCGCACAAATAGCTCTGCTGCTTTCATTAATATGACTCCGTTAAATTGCCTTGGCGCAAGCATACCCTTTTTTATTTGCGGCATGCGAGAGGCTGATTTGATTGTTATTGACGTGAATAACAACCGTTAAATAACTCGTGATTTTTTATAAAAAATTTCCCTAAAAAGGGGCTTTCGCCCCTTAGTTATTACTGAAATGCTTTAGGTATTTGCTTGTGCCAATCGGTGACTTGTTGGTAACGATGGGCGACATTGAGTAAACGTGCTTCATCGAAATAATTACCAATAATTTGCAGCCCTGCAGGTAATCCTCCAGCGAAACCAGCCGGAATCGACATGCCTGGCAATCCAGCTAGATTAGTGTTGATGGTATAGATATCCGCCAGATACATCGCAACCGGATCATCGGTTTTATCACCCAGTTTAAAGGCTGTTGTCGGTGCGGTAGGGCCCATGATGACATCAACTTCTTCAAAGGCTTGCTGAAAATCATCGCTGATTAGACGGCGACATTTCTGAGCTTTAAGATAATAGGCATCGTAATATCCGGCAGACAATGCATAGGTGCCGATCATAATGCGACGTTTAACTTCATCACCAAAACCTTCGCCACGAGAACGCTGATAAAGATCCTGCAAATCTTTCGGATCATCACAACGATGACCAAAACGAACACCATCCATCCGTGACAGATTGGATGAGCATTCTGCGGGGGCGACAACATAATAGGTTGGTATCGCCAAAGCTGTATTGGGCAAACTGATTTCTTTAACAGTAGCACCAAGTTTTTCAAATTCTTTAATTGCTGCATCAATGGTTGCTGCCACATCTGCATCCAGACCTTCGCCGAAATATTCTTTTGGCAGACCAATGCGCAGACCTTCTAAAGAATCATTCAGATTAGTCGTGTAATCTGGAACATCACGTTCCACGCTGGTGGAATCCCGCTCATCAAAACCCGACATTACGTTTAACAATAACGCCGCATCTTCAGCATTGGCTGCCATCGGTCCCGCCTGATCAAGACTGGATGCGAAAGCAATCATGCCGTAACGGGAAACTCGTCCATAAGTTGGTTTCAGACCGGTTAAATTACACAAAGAAGAGGGCTGACGAATCGAGCCACCGGTATCCGTTCCAGTGGCAATAGGGGCAAGACGTGCGGCAACAGCGGCAGCAGAACCGCCAGATGAACCACCAGGAACGCGTTCAGTATCCCAAGGGTTTTTAACCGGGCCGTAAAAGCTGGTTTCATTAGATGAACCCATAGCGAATTCGTCCATATTGGTTTTACCCAACATGACCATGCCGCTGGCAGCGATTTTTTCAACCACGGTAGCGTCATATGGCGCGACAAATTTATCGAGCATTTTCGAGGCGCAACTGGTACGAACACCTTTGGTGCAGAAAATATCTTTATGCGCCATTGGAATACCGGTCAATTTACCAGCTGTTTTATCGGCAAATTGTTTATCAGCGGCCGCGGCCTGTGCCAGCGCACTTTCCTCAGTAATGCTGATAAAGGCATTCAAGTTGCCATTATGCGTTTTGATGCGATTCAGAAAATGTTTGGTTAATTCCACACTGGTGATGTCACCGTTGTGCAGCAAAGCCGAAAGTTCAGATAGAGTTTTGTTATGCATGTGCTTGCCTGTGTTGGAATTTATTCGATGACCTGAGGAACCAGATAGACACCTGCTTCTGTTTTCGGGGCGATAGACTGGAATAATTCACGTTGATCCGTTTCGGACACAACGTCTTCGCGCAGTCTTTGGTGAGCATCCAGAGGATGCGCCATTGGACTGACTGCATCGGTATCCACAGCACTCATCTGCTCAACCAGATTGAGGATATTATTCAAGTCGCGGGCATAATCAGGAATGGTGCTTTCATCAATGGCGAGCCGCGCAAGATGCGCGATTTTTTCTACATCGGATTTATCTAAACTCATCAGTCGTCCCGTAAGTTAATCGATTTCACAAAGTTGAAGTTTAAATGATTAGTTGCTTGCCCAACAGACCTGAGCATTGCTAAAGTACTCATTTTACCTCTTCCGGATGTGGTTTCTTCAATGTTTGAACGTTTACGCGGGATATTCTCTAACGATCTGTCTATCGATCTGGGTACAGCTAATACGCTGATATATGTGCGAGGACGGGGCATCGTTTTGGATGAGCCCTCAGTAGTGGCAATTCGACAGGATAAAGGGCCGGGCGGTCCGCGTTCGATTGCTGCAGTAGGTGCAGAAGCAAAAAGAATGTTAGGTCGTACGCCTGGTAATATCACCGCGATTCGTCCTTTGAAAGACGGCGTTATCGCTGATTTCACTGTCACCGAAAAAATGTTGCAGCATTTTATTCGTAAAGTGCATGAAGGACGTTTTTTAAAACCAAGCCCGCGCGTTTTAGTTTGTGTTCCTTGTGGTTCTACTCAAGTCGAACGTCGTGCGATTCGTGAATCCGCTGCCGGTGCCGGAGCACGCGATGTATTTCTAATTGAAGAGCCGATGGCTGCCGCAATTGGTGCGGGCATGCCGGTAGAAGAAGCCAGTGGTTCAATGGTTTTGGATATTGGTGGCGGTACCACAGAAGTCGCGATTATCTCGCTGAACGGTATTGTTTATTCAGCCTCGGTGCGGATTGGTGGAGACCTGTTCGACGAAGCCATTGTCAATTATGTACGTCGTAATTACGGCACGCTGATTGGTGAAGCGACCGCTGAAAAAATCAAAAAAGAAATCGGCTCAGCGTATCCTGGTAATGAAGTCAGAGAAATGGAAGTACGTGGCCGTAATTTGGCCGAAGGTATTCCCCGTAGCTTTACTTTGAACAGCAATGAAATACTTGAAGCTTTACAAGATCCATTAGCCGGTATTGTTGCTGCGGTTAAAACAGCATTGGAACAAACACCTCCAGAACTGGGTGCTGACGTTGCTGAGCGCGGTATCGTGCTGACCGGTGGTGGTGCTTTATTAAGAGATTTAGATCGCTTACTGATGGAAGAAACGGGGTTGCCAGCCATTGTTGCAGAAGACCCGTTGACCTGTGTTGCCAGAGGTGGTGGTCGCGCGTTAGAACTTATTGATGAACGCGGGAGCGACGTATTTACGTTTGAATAGCCTTCAGTAAGATTGATGTTGGTATTTGACCTTTACAAATAGCAAGTTTGTTTGTGAAGGTCTTTTCATTTTCGGAACTGAGCCATTAAACCGCTATTTACCCAAACACCGTCGTTAAATACCCGGATGCTACTTGCAATAGTCGCGTCCGTTTTGCTGTATTTTCTCGATACACGACTGGATTATTTCAAGCCCATCAGGGCAAGCCTCTCGACGGTGGTTTATCCGGTACAGAAAATTGCTTCTATGCCAGATGATATCGTCAGTTGGTTTAGTGAACTGTTTCAGGGCCACCAGCAACTGCGTGAACAAATCATGACGTTGGAAGCACAAAACCTGACCAACAGTGTCCGCATGCAAAAAATGCAGGCATTAGAAAGTGAGAATATGCGTTTGCGTGAACTGCTCGGTTCGTCATTTCGTTTACAGGAACGGGTTCAGGTAGCCGAATTGCTGAGTGTCGATTTAGATCCCTTTTACCAGCATGTCATCATTGATAAAGGCGTAGCGTTTGGTGTTTATGATGGTCAACCCGTGCTCGATTCATTAGGAGTGATGGGCCAAGTAGCGGAGGTCAGTCAGTTTTCCAGTCGTGTTGTGTTACTCACCGATCCTAGCCACAGTATTCCAGTGCAAATTGTCCGAAATGGCTTACGCGCTGTGGTCACTGGTCGTGGTCTTGGTGAATCGCTGCAGATGGAGTTCTTACCGCATAATGCCGATGTACGAGTTGGCGATCTGCTAGTAACCTCGGGTTTGGGGGGGCGCTTCCCAGTGGGTTATCCGGTTGGCTCAGTTATTTCGGTCGACTTCCCTCAAGGTAAATCTTTTGCTGAAATAGCCGTCGCACCCGCGGCTCGTTTATCGACCAGCCGAGAAGTTATGTTGGTGCTTCCAGGTGAAAAAATCGATTTTGGTATTACCTACCCTTTGCAGATTGAAAGCAGCGATGGGCAAAGTTTGCCAGATCAGCCGGTCGAAAATGATGCTGACACGCCAGTTGAGGACGGTAACTGATGGTAATGGTTAAGTCTCAACACAGCAGTGTAATTTACGTCACTTTGCTGATTGCCATTTTATTAATGCTGGTGCCTTTGCCTGATAATTTGCGTTATGCCCGGCCTGAATGGGTAGTGATGACCTTGATTTACTGGGCGATGGCTTTACCCCAGCGCGTCAGTATTGGCGTTGCATGGTTAACGGGATTGGTGGTGGATGTCGTAACCGGTGGTGTATTAGGTATTCATGCATTTGCCTATTCTTTGGTGATTTATCTGGTGGGTCGTTTACATTTGCAGATTCGTCAATATCCTCTCTGGCAACAAGCTATTACTATATTGTCGTTGGTTTTCCTGGTGCACTTTACTGTCATGTTTAACGCGCCTATCAGCTTTAGCTGGGCTAATTGGATGACCTTATTAACCAGTACGTTGGTTTGGCCATTGGTATATGCCGTATTAAGGAAAATACGTCGTAGTTTTCAGGTGAGTTGATCGTGATTGATCCCCGTCACCGGCTTAAAGATCATTTTCGTGAAAGCCGACTGGTCAGTAACCGGCTTATATTTGCCGGGCTTTTCTTCATTATTTTGTTTGGCATCATCATTTTTCGCTTGGTGATGCTACAAATTGTTGAATTTGAACATTTTGATTCGCTATCCAATCGCAATCGTGTCGCTATTGAACCCTTACCTCCTCAGCGTGGCCTTATCTATGATCGGAATGGTGTGTTGCTGGCAGAGAACATCCCCACCTTCAGCTTGGAACTGATCCCGGAAAAAGTTAAGAATCTGGATGAAACAATCGCCGAGCTGGCCGAGTTACTGGCGTTAACTGAAGAGGATATCGAGGCATTTAAAGAACGTCGTAAACGCCATCGGGCTTTTGAAGAAATCGTGGTCCGTAACCAGCTAACGCAAAAAGAAGTTGCACTGTTTTCAGTTAATCGACATCGATTCCCGGGAGTTGATGTGGTTGGTCGACTGATTCGTCATTATCCTCATGGGATGCTTTTTGGACATTCTGTTGGCTATGTTGGACGCATTAATCAGCAAGAAATGCAGGTTATCGATCGGCAGAATTATAAAGGCACCTTACAGATTGGTAAGAGTGGGGTTGAAAAACAATACGAAGATCTTTTGCACGGCACAGTAGGCTATCGTCAAGTTGAAACCAATGTGCAAGGCAGAACTGTCAGAGAGCTGTTCAGCGAACCCGCTACGGCAGGACAGGATATATATCTGCATCTGGATATAAATTTACAGCGAGCAGCTTCTGAAGCTTTGGGTGAATACAACGGTTCGGTAGTGGTGTTGGATACCCGCAACGGGGGTGTTTTGGCTTTGGTCAGTAAGCCTGACTACGATCCGAATCCTTTTGTCACCGGCATTAGCACCAAAGATTATGCTGAATTACGCGACAACCCCGAGCAACCCCTTTACAACAGAGCCTTACGCGGACACTATCCACCTGGTTCCACCTTCAAGCCATTTGTGGCATTGGCTGGATTGGAGTTAAACGTCGTTACCCAGCAAAGCCGTACCTTTTGTCCCGGTTTCTATACCTTGCCAGGACATGACCATCGATATCGTTGCTGGCGTCGACAAGGACATGCCCATGTAGATTTGAAAAGTGCAATGGCAGAATCCTGCGATGTTTATTTTTATGATTTAGCTCACGCATTAGGGATAGATCGGCTGCATAACTATCTTGATTATTTTGGCTTTGGCAAACTATCAGGAATTGATGTGCCTGGAGAAAGCAGAGGACTTTCGCCATCAAGAGAGTGGAAGCGCGCACAGAGGAATCAGGCGTGGTTCCCAGGCGAAACCTTGATTTCAGGTATAGGTCAGGGGTTTAATCAGACCACCCCGGTGCAATTGGCGCATGCAACAGCAACTTTGGGCATGTTAGGAACAGTCTATACCCCACAAATGGTGCGAGCGACAAAATCGGACAATGATGAAGGCATGCAATTAATTGGTGCCCAACAGGCCGACAGTTTACCGATCCAAAAAACCAGTAACTGGCAAGCGGTCATCGATTCAATGATAGAAGTAGTACATGGCAAACGTGGTACAGCACGCCACATTGGAGAAAACCTGCCATTTGAAATTGCAGGAAAAACCGGTACCGCTCAAGTATTCGGGATCGCACAAGATGCAAAATACGATGCAGAAACACTTGCCAAAAAACTGCATGACCATGCCTTGTTTGTGGCTTTTGCACCGGCAGAGAACCCTGAAATTGCCATTTCTGTAATCGTCGAAAATGGTGGTAGTGGTAGTGCTGTTGCCGCACCTATCGCCCGAAAATTAATTGATGTGTATTTTGGACTAGAGACTGAGATAGAGAAAGAGAGCGATGAGCCAATTACTGAATGAGCGTCGCAATCCGCCAAGAACGATGAGCCACTTGCAGGATCGTCGTAAGGTAGTCAGATTCCAATGGTCCTCATTGCTACAGCGTATGCATCTGGACGGGTTTTTAATATTGGGGATAATGGCCCTGATGCTGTTCAGTGCTGTGGTGTTATATAGCAGTGGTGGCGAGGATGTTGGGTTATTAATCCGCCAGGGAATACGCATGACCATTGCCATTATCGTGATGATAATCCTGGCACAAATACATCCTGATCGACTGAAGGATATCGCCTTCTGGATTTATGCTGTTGGCGTTTTAATGCTGATTGCGGTGTTGTTGTTTGGCACTATTGGTAAAGGTGCTCAGCGCTGGCTGGATTTAGGCTTTTTCCGCTTTCAACCTTCCGAAATCATGAAATTGGCCGTGCCCCTTGTGGTAGCCGTTTATTTGGCTGAACGACCTTTACCGCCCAGTTTTGCCAGATTATTTTTTGCCGTGTTAATGATTGCTATTCCTGTGTTGTTGATCGGCAAGCAGCCGGATCTGGGAACAGCATTGCTTATTGGCAGTTCTGGACTGATTGTGGTGTTTTTATCGGGTGTGTCCTGGCGATTAATAATGGGTTTTGGGGTGCTGATTGCATCAGCAGCGCCAGTTTTATGGTATTTCATGCACGATTATCAGCGCCGCCGAGTCCTGACCTTATTTAACCCGGAATCAGATCCATTAGGGGCCGGTTACCATATTATTCAGTCAAAGATTGCCATTGGTTCAGGTGGTTTAAATGGGCGTGGCTGGTTGCAGGGAACACAGTCACATCTGGAATTTTTACCAGAACGTTCAACCGATTTTATTTTTGCCGTGATTGCAGAAGAATTTGGTTTAGTGGGGCTGATAGTGTTAATCAGTGTGTATCTGTTGATTACGGCAAGAGGGCTTTATATCGCTGCTCAAGCGCAGTTAAGTTATATGAAATTATTGGCAGGCAGTATTGCCATTACGTTTCTGGTCTATGTTTTTGTAAATGTTGGAATGGTTACTGGTCTATTACCTGTTGTCGGGGTACCGCTACCACTTATCAGTTATGGAGGCACATCAATGGTGACCTTGTTGGCTGGGTTCGGTATCCTGATGTCTATACACACCCATCGGAGGATGATGTCACCGTGAAGAAGCACATTGCAGCCACATTGTTAAGCTTGGCGCTTACACCTGCATATGCCAATCCAGAGTTACCGGATTTGGATATTTTTATTAATGAAATGGTGCAGGAGCACGATTTTGATAGAGCAGAATTGGAAACCCTGTTTGCTCAGGTTGAAGTCAAGGACAGCATTCTAAAAGCCATCTCGAGGCCCGCTGAGAAAAGCAAACCCTGGTACGAATATCGACAGATCTTCCTTGATCAAGCTCGTATTAACGCAGGTATCGCCTATTGGAAAAAACATGAAAAGGCTCTGGCGCGAGCCGAAGCAGAATTGGGCGTACCTGCTGAAATCATCCTGGCAATTCTAGGCGTAGAAACCCGTTTTGGTGGCAATATGGGCAGCTTTAGAGTAGTTGATGCCTTATCTACTTTGGCATTTCGTTACCCACCACGCAGTCCTTTTTTCCGTTCAGAGTTGAAAAACTTTTTAATTCTGACACGTGAAGAGGAAATGTCGCAGCTGGAACCGGTGGGCTCCTATGCTGGCGCAATGGGCTTGGGGCAGTTTATGCCGAGCAGTTTCCGTGAATATGCAGTGGATTTTGATGGTGATGGTCATCGTGATATCTGGACCAATCCAACCGATGCGATCGGTAGTATTGCCAATTATTTACGCCGTCATGGTTGGCAGCCGGGCGAGACTATGGTGCATCCGACTCAGTATCAAGGAAGTGATCTGCCACAGGATTTAATTGATCGTGGCTTAAAACCAAGCGTTACCCGAGAAGAATTACGCAAATCAGGACTATCGACTGCCGATTTGCCGGAAGGTGATGATGCCATTACGGTATTCAGTCTGACCCAACCTGGCGGTGAAGAACTCTGGTTAGGTCGCCAGAATTTTTATGCGATAACCCGTTACAACCACAGCCGTATGTATGCCATGGCGGTTATTCAGCTTTCAGAAGCGATTCGTGATGGTTATGAGTCATCAAAATGAAGCGCGGTATTGTTAGGTATTTGACATTATCTGTGATGCTCACAGGGCTTTGGTCCTGTGGAACTGTCACCGAACAAAAAGATGGTGCGCCTAGAGTCAAGCCGGATGTTGCCAATATTCCGGATGCGGTACCTCGCGATGAGCCACGTAGTAAATACGGCAATCCAGCTTCTTATGAAGTGTTTGGCAAGCGTTATTACACGTTGGCAAGCAGTGACGGGTATGTAGAACGAGGTAAAGCGTCCTGGTACGGCACCAAGTTTCATGGTCGACGTACTTCCAGTGGCGAGCCTTATGATATGTATGCGATGACTGCTGCGCACAAAACGCTGCCGTTACCCAGTTATGCTGAAGTCACCAATTTGGATAACGGACGTAAGGTGGTGGTTAAGATTAATGACCGTGGTCCCTTTCATGATGACCGCTTGATCGATTTGTCATATAGTGCGGCCACCAAACTAGGGATTGTCGCGAAGGGGACTGGTAATGTCGAAGTTCGTGCCATTACCCAACGTAATGTAACCGCATCTGCCAATAACGCGTCGCCGCAGACTGTTGCTAAAGCGATACCCGCTGCCAATACTGTTGCTGCACCTACCAGCACCATGGGTAAAGTCGTATTGTTTCTTCAGGTCGGGGCATTCAGCACCATGAGCCGGGCGGAGCAAATCAAGCAACAAGTTCAACAACAGATCGAAGAACGGGTGCATATTTCTACAGTTGAACGTTCGCAGTCCCCACTGTATCGCGTCAGAGTGGGGCCGTTCGAAAGTGCTGAGTATGGTGAACGTATTGCTAGCAGATTAATGGATTTAGGGTTTTCCGAAACCCGAATTGTCACTGAATAAAACGCTTATTAATGAGAGTAACCAATGATTAAATTGTTAAAAATGAGTCTTGCAGGTGTGTTGTTAAGTGTTTCAACACTTACGACAGCCGGCATGATCACTCCTAATCCGACTGCACCTTCAATTGCTGGTACAGCCTATATTCTGCAGGATTACGACAGTGGGCAGATCTTAATGTCGCACAATGCTGACGAGCGCCTGCCACCTGCCAGTATCACAAAATTGATGACCTCTTATGTGGTGTCACAAGAAGTTTATGACGGTAATATCAGTCTTGACGATGAAGTGTTAATCAGCGAGAAAGCCTGGCGCATGATTGGTTCACGTAGCTTTATAGAAGTGAACACCAAAGTTACTGTTGAGGCATTATTTCGCGGCATGATCGTGCAATCCGGTAATGATGCTGCAGTTGCTCTGGCAGAACATGTTGCTGGTAGTGAAGAAGTGTTTGCGCAGATGATGAATCAATACGCGCAGAAACTTGGCATGTATAACACCAATTATGAAAATGCTACTGGCTTACCGGGCGCTGAGCATTACACCACCGCACACGATATTGCTATTCTTTCTTCGGCAATGATTCGTGATTTCCCCGAGCATTACAAATGGTATTCCGAGAAGGAATATACCTACAACGGTATTACCCAACATAACCGTAACAAACTGTTATGGCGTGATAACACGGTCGACGGCCTGAAAACCGGTCACACCGAAGAAGCCGGTTATTGTTTGTCTGCTTCAGCCAAGCGTGATGGTATGCGTTTGATGGCTGTTGTAATGGGTACCGCCAGTGAGAATGCCCGTGCCCAGGAAATCCAGAAGATGTTTAACTTCGGTTTCCGCTTTTTTGAAACTCATCAGCTTTATGCAGCAGATGAAGCAATTACCCAAACTAAAGTCTGGAAGGGCGAAACTAACCAATTGAACCTTGGTTTGGCTCAACCGTTATCCATTACCGTACCGCGTGGACGTTATAAGGATTTACAGGCGTCTACCAATATCCAGCAACCTGTAGTAGCGCCGATTACTAAAGGAACAGAGTTGGGAGAAGTTGAAATTCGCCTGGGCGATGAAGTGGTTGCCCAACAAAAATTAGTCGCAGTAAATGATGTTGAAAAAGGCAGCTGGTGGAGACGGATCATCGACAGCTTATTGATGCTTATTTGGGGTTAAAACAAACGTGCCAACAGTCTATCTCAATGGCGAATTCCTGCCCGCCGATAAAGCACAAGTATCGGTCTATGATCGCGGATATTTATTAGGTGATGGTGTTTATGAGGTGATTCCGGTGTATGCCGGAAAAGCCTTTTTGCTGGAGCGCCATTTACAGCGTTTACAAAACAGCTTGCATGGCGTTCGAATTGAAAATCCGCATTCTAATGAACAGTGGACTCAAATTATTGAGGATTTAATTGCCAAAAATAACAATGGTGATCAATCCTTATATTTGCAGGTCACCCGTGGTGTAGCGCCGCGTGATCATATTTTTCCTGTCGGTGTTGCTCCCAGTGTGTTTTTGATGAGTAACCCGTTACTTCCGGTTGCCGAGAGTTGGAAAATCGAAGGTATTAAAGCAATTACCACAGCAGATATTCGCTGGATGCGTTGTGATATCAAAGCAATAACCTTGCTGGCGAACAGTTTGATGAAACAACAAGCTCAGGATGCCGGTGCCCAGGAAGCGTTGTTGATTCGCGATAATTATCTGACAGAAGGCTCAGCCAGCAATGCCTATGCGGTAATTGATGGTGTTATTTTCACCGCGCCAAAAGATGAAAAAGTATTGCCGGGAATCACCCGTGATTTAATTATCGAACTGGCGGCTAAAGCCGATATGCCATTGCATGAAAGGGCAGTCAGTGAATCCGCGCTGCGTAACGCTGATGAAATCTGGATTAGCAGTTCTACCAAAGAAGTGGTGCCAGTCACGTTATTAGATGGTGAAATTGTTGGCAGTGGTAAGCCTGGACCAATTTGGCAGCAAATGCATGCCCTGTTTCAGCAATACAAACAAGAGGTAGCTTGATGAGTGAAGCAAGCGGAGAAGAAACCTTACTGGAATTTCCCTGCGAATATCCCGTAATCGCTATGGGCGAGAGTCATCCTGAACTGGATAATATTGTGGTAGAGATTATTCGCCGCCATGCTGGCGATATTGCTGAAGGCGCTGTCACCAGCAAACAAAGTTCAGGAGGCAAATTTACTTCCATTACTGTGGTTATCGAAGCGACCAGTAAGAAGCAGTTGGATGCGATTTATCAGGATCTCAGTGGTCATCAAGCCATTAAATACGTGCTCTGATGAAAATACAGGATCTCGGTTTACGAGATTATCAGCCCACCTGGCTAGCCATGCAGCAATTCACGTTGCAACGAGATAACCATACCGAAGATGAAATTTGGTTGTTAGAACATAATCCTGTCTATACCCAAGGATTTAATGGTCATGACAATCATCTGCTCAAACACAATTCGATTCCGGTGGTGCGTACGGATCGTGGTGGACAGATAACCTACCACGGCCCAGGACAATTAATTGTCTATCCACTGATTGATTTACGCCGTCATAAAATGGGCGTACGCGAAATGATCAACTGTCTGGAAAACACCGTGATTACGTTATTGGCTGAGTACAATATTGATGCCTATGCACGTAAAGATGCACCGGGAGTGTATTGTGCTGAGGCGAAGATTGCCTCTTTGGGATTACGGGTAAAACGCGGCGCCTGTTATCATGGCCTGAGTTTGAACGTAGATATGGATCTGCAGCCATTTGCCGATATTAATCCATGCGGTTATCCGGGGATGCAAATGACCGATATGAAAACATTAGGTGCAACGGTCGATATGGCCGCAGTAAAACAGCAATTTGTCTCTGTTTTTCTCGCACATATGCAACAAGGTAACAACACATGACTGAGACAGTTGAACCGATAAAACGTGATGTAAAAGCGTTGAAAGGTGCCTCAAAAGTATCGCGCATTCCAATAAAAATCATACCCAGCGATCCGAAACGCAAACCGGAGTGGATCCGCGCCAAATCGCAAGGTGCCCCGGAAGTGCAGCGCATCAAACAAATGCTGCGTGATCATGATCTGCATACTGTGTGTGAAGAAGCTTCCTGCCCGAATCTCGGCGAATGTTTTGCTCACGGCACTGCGACGTTTCTTATCATGGGCAATATCTGTACAAGACGTTGCCCTTTCTGTGATGTGGCGCATGGTCGCCCCGATGCGTTGGATGAAAATGAACCGAATCATCTGGCAAAAACCATTGCTGCCATGCAATTGAAACACGTTGTGGTTACCTCAGTGGATCGTGATGATTTACGCGATGGTGGCGCGGCTCATTTCAGTCGCTGCATCAGTGAAATTCGTCAGCAATCACCGCAAACCCGTATTGAAGTTTTGGTGCCCGATTTCCGTGGACGTATGGATGTAGCTTTAGAAATTTTGGCAGACAACCCACCAGATATCTTCAATCACAATCTTGAGAGTATCCCCAGACTCTACAAAGCCGTTCGTCCAGGGTCGGATTACCAATGGTCATTAGATTTAATTAAGCGCTTTCAGCAAATGCATCCTGACGTGCCCACCAAATCTGGTCTTATGCTGGGATTGGGGGAAACCATTGATGAAGTTAAACAGGTGATGCAGGATTTACGAGATCATGGTTGCCGTATGCTGACACTGGGTCAATATCTGCAACCTAGCCGACATCATCTGGCGGTTGAGCGTTTTGTCAGCCCTGCAGAGTTCGATGAGCTGGCAGTAGCAGGTAAGGCAATGGGCTTTGAACATGTGGCCAGTGGACCGATGGTGCGTTCATCCTATCATGCCGATCTACAGGCGCAGGGCGAGAAGGTATCCTAAGTCAGTAATTAACAGCTGAGAGCTCTGATATGACTATCAAGCGTCGACAATTGTTAAAAAATGCAGCTTATTTATCGGCTTTGGTAGCCATGCCATTGGGTTTATCCACTGCCTGTTATCGCAGTCAAAAACAAAAAGTAGTCATAGTCGGTGGCGGTTTTGCTGGTGCCACTGCAGCGCGTTATCTGACGATGTGGGCGCCGGAACTTGATATCACCTTGATTGAAAAAAATAGCCAATTTATTTCCTGTCCGCAAAGCAATCTGATCCTCAGCGGTAACCGGAGTTTGCAGCAACTGATCCATGAATACGAGCATTTTCAAGCTGACAGGTCGATCCGCTTTATTCAAGCGGAAGTCTCGGCAGTTGATACAGATAAGCGTCAACTGTGGTTGGCAGATGACAGCCGGGTGGATTATGACCGGCTGATCATAGCGCCGGGGGTGGAGTTTATATATGAGCAGTTGCCTATTCTGGCCTCGCCCCAGGCTCAACTGCATGTACCACATGCGTGGAAAGCGGGACCACAAACAGTCGTATTAGCCAATCAACTTAAAGCCATGCGTTCAGGCGGCGTTGTCATTATGACCGTGCCTGCAGCGCCATTTCGTTGTCCTCCCGGCCCATATGAACGCGCCTGCCAGATAGCGTTATATCTCAAAAATCATAATCCTACGGGCAAATTACTGATTTTGGATGCCAATCCGGATATCGTTTCTAAAAAAGCGTTATTTACCGATTCATGGCAACAGCAATATGCTGGCTTGATTGAATATCAACCAATGAATCCGCTGGAAACAGTAGATGTGGCTAGCCTGGAAGTAGAAAGCTTTTTTGATAGTTATAAAGCGGATGTGTTAAATGTGATCCCGCCGCAAAAAGCAGGTAGAGTGGCAGCAATGGCTGGCGTAATCAATGTGGATAACCGCTGGTGTGATGTTGATTATTTAACTTATGAATCTTCTGCCGTTGAGCGCGTACATGTAATCGGTGACGCGGTTTCCGCTAAAGTGCCAAAATCGGCACATATTGCCAATCAGCAAGCCAAGGTTTGTGCGGCAGCCGTTATCGCTTTGTTACGTGATGAATTACCCGAACAACAACCGGTATTCAGTAATACCTGTTACAGTTTTGTTGATGGACAACAAGCTGGACATGTTGCCGCAGTTTATCGTTATGATAAAGACAGTCGGGATATGCTCCCACATCCTAGCGGCGGGGTTTCTGAATCTGCCAGTGAACAGGAGGGACTTTACGCCCAAGGCTGGGCTGAAAATATCTGGGCTGATACATTAGGCTGAGATTCAGCTTTCCCTGCACTGGCTTGGTCGGGGTTTCGGTCTTTTCCCTTTGCAGTATAATGACCCGCAATTTCAATAACTCCACCAGCTGGATTTAAACACGAGGTAGTAGATGAGCGATTTTTTACCCGGCCTGGAAGGTGTGCCCGCCACAAAATCAGCCATTTCATTTATTGATGGTGAAAAGGGCATCCTTAGTTACCGTGGTTATCCACTGGAAACACTGGCGACCAACAGTACTTTTGAAGAAACTACGCTATTGTTACTCGATGGCGAATTACCCACCAAAGCTGCGTTAAATCGCTTTTCCAAACAGCTGCGCAGCAGTTATCGTATCAAATACCATATCCGCGAAATGATGCGTCATTTCCCACATACCGGTCATCCGATGGATATGTTGCAAACCGCAGTTTGCAGTTTGGGTATGTTCTATCCGGGTACTGAATGTCTGACCGATGCCGATAGCTGTAAAGATATCGACTATGTCCGCAATATGACGGTCAACATCATCGCCCAGATGGCCCCGTTAGTCGCTATGTGGGAACACATGCGCCAAGGTTATGATCCGATCAATCCGCGTGATGATTTATCGGTCGCGGAAAACCTGTTGTATATGTTTACCGGTAAAGAACCGGATAGCCTGATGGCGCGAATTATGGACGTTTGTCTGATTCTGCATGCTGAACATACTTTGAATGCTTCCACATTTGCAGCATTGGTTGCCGGTTCAACGTTAGCCTCACCTTACAGTGTCATTTCTGCTGCGATTGGAACACTCTCCGGTCCATTACATGGTGGTGCCAATCAACGTGTCGTTGGCATGCTGCAAGAAATTGGATCACCCGATAATGTAGAAGCCTGGGTTGATAAAAAACTGGCCAACAAAGAAGTTATCTGGGGCATGGGGCATCGTGAATATAAGGTCAAAGACCCGCGTGCCACTATCCTGCACAAACTGGTAACTAAGCTGGTAGAAGAGCGTGGTGGTTCATTGGATAAAATGTTTGCCACGGCGATGAAACTCGAAGAAGTTTGTGTGGATCGTTTGGGGCATAAGGGCGTTTATCCAAATGTGGATTTCTATTCCGGTATTCTTTATTCGGAAATGGGTATTCCGGAAGATCAGTTCACCGCATTGTTTGCAGTAGCACGTTCAGCGGGTTGGTTGGCTCATTGGCGTGAACAGATTTCCAATAACCGTATTTATCGTCCAACACAGATTTATGTTGGTCATGAACAACGTGAATATATTCCAATGTCTGAGCGTAAAAAAGCGCCTAAGCAATAATAGTTTTACTGGCTTCACCTTGTTGCTCGCGCACAAGGCGCGGCACAAGGTAGCCAGGTAATTCGCGACGCATGGCAGCAATGAGCTCTATTCCTTGCTGTTCAGCCACATCAAAATGACTGGCACCTTTTACTTTATCGAGTAAATGCAGGTAATAAGGCACTACTTGAACCTCGCTCAACCTCTCGCTAAGTGCGATTAAACTTTCCGCATTATCATTAACGCCACGTAAAAAAACGGCTTGATTCAATAACTCACAACCGGCATTACGTAACTGCAAAAGCGCCTCAGCGGTTTCAGCATCAATTTCATTGGCATGATTAGCATGAATCACCATTACCACTCTTAAAGTAGAGTTGCTGATCCAGCTCAGTAGGTTTTTGGTAACCCGTTTGGGCAGCACTAATGGCAGCCGTGTATGAATTCGCAGACGTTTGATATGCGGGATTTTTTCTAGGTCCTCTACCATCGCGGCTAATTTTGTGTCGGTTAAGGCCAGCGGATCGCCACCGCTGAAAATGACCTCTCGAATACTGGAATCTTTTTGCAGTGCAGCAATCGATTGTTGCCACTGACTGGCCAACGGGTTGCTCTCGCTATACGGAAAATGCCGGCGAAAACAGTAACGGCAATGAATGGCACAAGCTCCGGTTGTCAGTAATAACGCCCGGCCCTGATATTTATGCAAGATTCCGGGGGAGCTAATCGCCAGATGATCACCCACAGGATCGGCTGAGAAACCCTCGACCTCGATATTTTCATCAATCAGTGGAAACACCTGACGCAACAGCGGGTCACTTACATCACCATAATGCATTTTATTGATATAACTTTGCGTCACCCTTAGCGGAAAGTTTTTTAAGCTCTCGGCATCAATCGCTTGTAATCGATCTTCCAGCCCCAGCATTTGCAGCAATAGGGCAGGGGTTTTAATGGCATGACTTAATTCATCCTGCCAATCAGCAAAGATTACGTCAGCTTGCGATTGCGGTATCATAGTGGGCTTTGATTTTGTGAACAGGCGACGATCGTCCCCCAAAAGAGGTAAGCATGGCAAGTTATAGTACAAATGAGTTTAAAGCCGGACTGAAATTCATGATGGATGGCGATCCCTGCAGCATCATCGAAAATGAATTTGTTAAACCGGGTAAAGGCCAAGCATTTAACCGCGTTAAATTCCGCAACCTGAAAACCGGTCGTGTTAATGAACGTACTTTCAAAACTAACGAATCAGTTGAAAGCGCAGACGTTGTTGAAATGGATTTGGAATTTTCATATACCGACGGTGAGTTCTGGCACTTTATGGATCCGACCAGCTTCGAACAATATGCTGCTGACGCCAATGCCATTACCGAAAGCAAAGACTGGTTGAAAGAGCAATATACCTACACGGTTACCTTGTGGAACGGCACACCGCTTCTGGTCACGCCACCAAACTTTGTTAACCTGACCGTTGTAGAAACTGATCCAGGTGTGCGTGGTGATACTTCAGGTGGTGGTGGTAAACCTGCAACCTTAGAAACTGGTGCTGTGGTACGTGTACCATTATTTATCGAAATCGGTGAAGTGTTACGGGTTGATACTCGTTCAGCATCTTACGTCGAACGTGCTAAGAAAGATTAAAGTCATCTTTAATTTTTGCCTTTTATCTGGCATGTCGAAACATGACATGCCAAAACGCAAAGCATAAATGATGCTGCAAGGCGAACAATTACAAAGCATGTTAAAACGGCGGGCAAAGCTTTTAGCGAATGTCCGTCGTTTTTTTTCGGTTCGAAATGTGTTGGAAGTCAGTACACCCATCCTGTCTTCGGCAGCACCAACCGCACCTTATCTAGACAGTTTTTCCACCCAATTTTCGGCTGGAAATAACGCCAAAACACTGTATCTGCATACCTCACCTGAATTTGCGATGAAACGCTTACTGGCTGCTGGTAGCGGTGCGATTTATCAGATAGCCACGGTATTTCGTAATGGCGAGTTAGGTCGACAACATACGCCCGAGTTTTCCATGCTGGAATGGTATCGGCCTGGTTTTTCGCTGACGGATTTAATGGCGGAAGTGGATGCATTGATGCAACAGGTAATTGGTTTGCCTGCAGCTGTGATCTTTCGTTATCGTGATTTATTCATGGAATATCTGCAGCTGGATATTGAGCAGGCCGACGACGAGACATTGAAACAACTTGCTCTAGAGCGGATTCCCGGGCTCACCGCAGACTGGCAAACCGATCGTGATGGCTGGCTGGAAATGCTGATGAGTCAGCTGATAGAACCACAATTTAGTGCATTGGATACACCGGTAATGGTTACAGAGTTTCCGGCGACTCAGGCGCAATTAGCAAAAATTGAAATCAATACCGAAGGTCACCCAGTCGCCAGACGTTTTGAGCTTTATGCCGGTGGAATGGAACTGGCTAATGGTTATGACGAATTATGTGATGCAACCGAATTACGTCAACGTTTTGAGTTGGATAATCAATTGCGTCAGCAACAAGGTAAACCACAGATGCCGATAGATGAAAATCTGCTCGCCGCTATGCAATCTGGTTTACCGCAATGTAGCGGTGTGGCCTTAGGATTGGATCGTTTAATGATGTTGCATATGAGCGTAAACAATATCAGCCAGGTGAAAAGCATTGCTTTTATTGAAAGCTGAAGATAGTTTCAGACAAATAAAAAAGCCACCAACGATGTCGTTGGTGGCTTTTTAGTTTAAAACGTAATTAAAGTGATTTTTTCCGGTTGCGACGCATCGCGAAAAAGCCAATCAAACCACTTAAAAACAAAGGCAGTGCAGCAGGGACAGGCACTTCTGTCGGTGGCACAAAGTTTAGTGGTTGAGAGTGAATTTCACCGTATTGAGTCAGGTTTTTAGCAACCAGCGTACCTTCAATATTATTGTGGTTAGTCACATCTGCGTTCAGAGCCAGAATGCTGCCGCCGAATTGGCTGGCAAGATTCAGTACAGTAGCATCGACAAAATTCCATAAAAAGATTGAACCGTAAATGGTTGCTGCACTGGCCAGGAAGTTAGCCTTGATATCGAATACCGTATTGTCGCCACCAAACACATTAAACAAAATGCTCTGTGTATTGGTCATGCTGAAATCAAACTCAAAGGCATTGTCAAAGAAGCTTTTTGCATCAGTGATACTGAAGATGGCAAGACCTGAATCGTTGCCAACCGCATTGAAAGTGACTTTACCCCCGTTAATGCTATAACTGCTGTTTGCGTCAGCCCCAGACAATTGATCAGAAAACTGGCTTAAAACATTCATCGCATTCGAAGCTTCAGTGGAAGGATCGAACGGTGCGGTAACGGGTTGATTGGATAATGTTCCGCCGCCGTTAGCATTTGCTGTGCCGGTCAGGTTGCCACCATAGGTAGTGTTGCCACCATTGGTGTTTACAAAACCTGATATATCTCCGATAACTGAAGATGAGCCGTTACCGTTGGCATTGTTTTGTAATGAACCTGAAACCGAGCCGACAAAAGCATCTCCGCCATCATTCATGGTCACGTTGCCGGCAATGTTGCCGCCAACATTCAAACCCTTGCCTTTAGTTATAACGTTGCCATTTACATTCCCGCCTACGGTCAACGCTGGAACCTCAGCATTCGAAGTTTGATGCATGTTGTACATGCGCCTTGGACATTGCCACCAATAAGCGCATTGCCTTCAACTTCTGAGGTGCTTGTGACATTGCCAGAGGTGATGAGATTGTATTGGTTAAGTAGCGAGGTTGCATCGACTGGACCGGCTTGAGCAAACTGATTGATGCTGATAAAAAAGAGACCGATCAGCGTAAATTTAGATACATGCACTTGATTTATTCCTTTATTTAAGTCATGAAATTTTACTGAATAATATTGAGAGCCAACATAAATAACAACTGTACGTTGGTACAGTGTCACTAAATGATTTTCATACAGGCAGAAATATTTAAATTAGGCCATCAGATTGGGTAGCCACATTGTCAATATCGGGAAGCTTATGATCAATCCCAGCACTACCAGTTGAATCGCTACAAAAGGCGTGATGCCTTTATAGATATCCATTAGTTTTAAGGTGGGCGGCGCACTGGCTTTAAGATAGAACAACGAAAAGCCAAAGGGCGGCGTGAGAAATGACGTTTGCAGATTAATTGCAATCAACAAGGCAAACCATAATGGATCAATGCCTAAGTGAATTGCTACCGGTGCGATGATGGGTACGACGATAAAACAAATTTCGATAAAGTCGAGAAAAAAGCCCAATACAAAAATCAGCAGCATGCTGAAAATCAGAAACGTCCATTTGCCGCCGGGCAGACCAGAAAAAATATCCAGAATCAGCCCGTCACCACCCATACCGACAAATACCAAACCAAACGCGGTAGCACCGATAAAGATCAAAAACACCATGCTGGTCAGCCGTGCGGTTTTTTGCATGGCATCACGCAGGTTAGGCATCGTCAAACGCCGATGTAGAGCAGCCAGAATCAATGCACCCAATGCACCAACAGCAGCAGACTCAGTGGGTGAGGCGATACCATAAAAAATAGAACCCAATACCGCGATGATAAGCAGCAATGGTGGCAGCAGGCTTTTTAAAACACTAATCCACAATGCAGCAAGTTCAGAGTTATCATCTTGTACCGCCGGGGCTAAATGTGGATGACGCCATGCCACATAACCTATATATAGTATGTAAGCCACAATCAGCATCATGCCCGGTACTACGGCACCGATAAATAATTCACCCACCGGCACCCCAATAACATCACCCAATAAAATCAAAATAATGCTGGGTGGAATGATTTGCCCTAAGGTACCGGAAGCAGCAATGGTGCCACTGGCTAATGATGGCGCATAGCCACGTTTCAGCATCGACGGTAAAGCAATCACCGTCATGGTGACTACTGATGCACCTACCACCCCGGTGGTTGCAGCTAATAAAGCACCTACCATAACAACAGATATCGCCAGCCCTCCGCGAATACGGCCAAAAACTCGTCCCATGGTATCGAGTAGCTGTTCTGCGACACCGGATTTTTCTAGTACCACGCCCATAAATACAAACAGCGGCACCGCCAACAAGGTGAAGTTGGTCATGATGCCCCAGATGCGAAACGGCAATAGCTGGAAGAAATCAAAACCTAAATAAATGCTGCCAAATAATAATGAGATAGCACCTAAAACAAAGGCCACCGGATAGCCGGTGAGCAGTAGCAGGATTAACAAGCCAAACATCAACAACGCCATGTATTCCATTATTGTTGTTCCTGCTTATGGCGAATGATGCGGATATTACGAATTAATTCAGCAACGGCCTGAATCATTAACAAAATGAATCCCAATAACAAGGCTGATTTGAGAATAAAGCGATAGGGCAGACCACCGGGATCGGGGGAGCCCTCCTGATATAAATAGGCGTTATAAGCAAATGGCCAGCTGCTGATCAGAATCAGCACACAAAAAGGCATTAGAAATAACACAATGCCGATCACATCAATCCATGCACGATGTTTATCAGAGAGCCGATGACTACGATAAAGGATATCTACCCGCACGTGTCCATCGTGTTTCAGGGTATAAGCACTACCGAGTAAAAAGAGCAATGCGAATAGATGCCATTCCAGCTCCTGTAAGCCCACTGAGCCTTGTTGGAACAAATAACGCATCATTACGTCATAACAGGTGAGTAGAACAAGCAGTAATACCAACCAGCTGCTGAGCTTGCCAGTGTATTCAGTGAAACGGTTTATCGATGTTTCCAACGAAGTAAAAAATCGGCCCATGGTGTTCGGTCATCAATATAAATAAACGTCGAAGTTTCCCACAAAGCGCTCCATTGCTCCAGTAATTCACCACAAAATGAAATTTACTGTTCAGTTATCCGCAACCATTAAAGGAAGTGTTAAAGTGATATGACCGACCAAAGTAATGAGGAGTGATGACATGGATAATACAAGTCTGAAATACAGCAGTGAAAAAGCGCAATTGATACGGCTACTTTATATGCTGCTTTATGGTTTTGTGTTGTATCTGACCATGACGGTACTGGCGATAGTGGTTATTGTGCAATTTGTCTTTGCCTTATTCAGTGGCAGTCCGAACCCATCCATTCGTAATTTTTCCAAGGACCTTAACCGTTTTATTCAGCAAATCGTGTTATTCCTGACCTATAATGACGAACGAAAACCGTTTCCGTTCAACCCTTTATATGACGATGTAGAGGTTGAAGCTGTGTATGACAATGACGATTATATTGCCGACTATGAAGACATCACTGACAAAGATGATCCGACTTCACCAAAACCCTAATATGCATAACCAATAAGGAATAATAACTCTCTTATGCTGACTGTCATTTCCCCAGCGAAGACGCTCGATTTTGAAACAGCTTCGCATACTGATAAACATACGGAACCCCGGTTTCTGGAGCAATCGCAGCAACTGATAAACCAATTGAAAAAGTTGTCGAGCCAGGAAATAGCGAATCTGATGAAGATCAGTGACAAGCTTGCCGGACTCAATATGGCACGCTTCCAGCAATGGCAAACGCCTTTTACCGAAGAAAATGCTAAACAGGCTATCCTCGCATTTAAAGGCGATGTCTATACCGGTCTGGATGCTGAAACACTCGATGAAAAAGGACTGGAGTTTGCTCAGCAACATTTACGCATTTTATCTGGTTTATATGGTGTTTTAAGACCATTAGATTTGATGCAGCCCTACCGACTAGAGATGGGCACACCGTTTCAGAATGCTGCAGGTAGAGATCTATATAGTTTCTGGGGAGATCAAATTCAAACTGCGCTGGAAGCCGAATCCGCTTTAAGTGATGGCGTGTTGATCAATCTGGCTTCAAATGAATACTTCAAAGCCGTAAATGCCAAAAAACTTAAAGCGACCATTATCACGCCGGTCTTCAAAGACTGGAAAAACGGTCAGTATAAAATGATCAGTTTTTACGCTAAAAAAGCACGTGGACTGATGAGCCGTTACATTATTGATCAGCAAATTAACTCACCGGAAAAACTCAAACAATTTGACTCGGAAGGCTATCGATATAGTGAAGAAATGAGTCAAAAAAATGATTGGGTGTTTATCCGGGATCATGATTGATTAAGTCGGGCTGACAACGGCAATGAAACCAAGGATGGTAAATCGAACTTTCTTCCGCACGCTAATATTAGTGGGATTTTTGGCGACACACTCTGTTAGCGCTGAAGTGCTGTTAAGTCAAGCTGAGCAAGACTTTCTCGCTGAAAAACAATTCATTAAACTGTGTACTGATCCTGACTGGTTGCCTTATGAAGGTATTGATGAAAATCATGAATTTACTGGCATCATGTCGGATTTTTATGCTTTATGGTCCGATAAAATCACTACACCAATTGAACTGGTTCACAGCAACAGTTGGCAACAGTCTTTGCAATTAATAAGAAATGGAGAGTGCGATATTCTCTCCAGCGCCATGGATGTGCCAAGTCGTCGTGATTGGTTAAATGTCACCACACCTTATATTTTTTATCCATTGGCGATTGCTACTCAGCCCGATCATGAATTTGTAGTGAAATTTGAACAGGTTCTGGATCGCGATTTTGTGATGGTGGAGGGCTATGCCGGCATTGAAATGCTGCGTGATCGTTACCCCGATATCAAAATAGAGGCAGTCACGTCGTCAAGAGAGGGTCTCAAACTGGTCGAAACTGGGCAAGTTTATGGGTTCATTGATACCGTGCCGACGATTAATTTCCAAATGTTACGTTGGGGTATATCACACCTGAAAATCAGTGGCGTACTGGATATACAATATGCGATGTCCGTAGGAGTAAGCGTCCGGGAACCACAATTGCTCGAAATTTTTAACAAGGTTATTGCGGACACTACGGATCTGGAACGTCAGCGAGTATTGAAAAACTGGTTATCATTAGACTACAAGCAACCTGATGATAAGGCTTTATTCTGGCTCTTATTTAGTGCCGTAGTGCTGATAATGATGGTATTGATTTATCGCTATACTAAAATTCATCACCATAATCGTAAGTTACGGCAACTGAATACGCGGCTTGAACACATTTCACAATATGATCACCTAACCGGCCTCGCCAATCGTTATGCCTTACATCAACGCTTCAATGTTGAAATGGATCTTGCCAGTCAAACGCTACAGACTTTTTCGCTAATCTTGTTAGATTTGGATTTTTTTAAAGACATAAATGATACGTATGGTCATGATGTGGGCGATAACGTGATCAAAGAATTTGCCGTATTACTCCAGTCGATGGTGCGTGAAAATGATTTAGTAGGCCGCTGGGGGGGCGAGGAGTTTTTAATCCTTTGTTCGCAAACCTCGAAAAATGGTGCTTTTCAGTTGGCTGAACACTTGCGACTTCAAGTGCAAACGATGGGTTTCTCGGTGGATCGCCAAATTACGGCCAGTTTTGGTCTAAGTGAGTATAGGCAAGGTGAAACTATCGGTGATACGATTAAACGTGCTGACGACGCATTGTATCTTGCTAAGAATAATGGTCGTAATCAGATTGTAATGGCGGACTCTGATTTAGATGAATCTACAACAAAACATTGAGTTAACCCCAGGCCGGTATTTTTTTGCCTTGTCGCCAGATTTGAATTCGCGTATGCAAATTCAACACATCATGAAACGTCTGCCTGAAGATCAATCTCTGAAGTTACAAACTACGGCCAACTTACACCAAACGCTGTTATTTCTCGTCAACTCAATCAACAACAAATCAACGCTTTATTAACCAACACCGAATCATTAAGTTGCCCGTTAATACATATGCAATTTGATCATCTATCTTACTGGGCAGAACCAAAGATCTACTGTCTGACAAGCCGAGCACCAGGTGCCGAGTTATTTAATCTGGTGAACAATCTGCAACAGATCGCCAGCGACGCTCAAATTGACGTAGATTTAAGACCTTATCAGCCACATATCACTCTGGCGCGTAAAGCTCGTGAAGCCGTCTCGATACCTATCGCTCCAGTACGTTTTAGAGCTCAAGAGCTGGTATTAATGAAATCGGTATCAACCGATCAAGGCCCTCAATATTTTCCGATGATGCATTGGCCTATTACTGATAACGGATAGTCGATATTTGCAAATGAGAACGGGGTAAATCTGTTATAACTGTAATTCTCTGATGACGACTGTCGCAATCAATGATTCCCAAAGCCAGACTACTCAATTTAAGCTCGTTAACAGTGCTGTTATTAGCATTATTAAGCAGCGGAAAAGTGCTGGCTGAACCAACGACTTTACGAGTTGGGGTATACGAAAATCCACCTAAACTGTTGAATAATTCTGATGGGGAAGTGAGTGGCATTTTGGGAGATATTCTGCAGATAATTGCGGATCAAGAAAACTGGCAGTTGATTGTAGTACCTTGTTATTGGAGTGACTGTCTGCAACTGCTCGCTAATGGTGAGATTGATTTATTACCGGATGTCGCCACGACGATAGCCCGTACAGATTTATATGACTTTCATACTACCCCGGCATTGCTCAGTTGGTCACAGATCTATGTTAGTCGTGAAAGTAACCTGACTAGCTTGCTGGAACTGGATGGAAAGCGTTTGGCGTTACTGAAAGGCTCGATTCAATACGATTATCTTAATCAACTTGCTGAAAGTTTTAATATTGATGTCACCTTTGTGCTGGTCGATACACAGCAAGCTGCTTTTGCAGCCTTAATGAATGGTATTGCTGATGCCGTTACTGCCAATAATTTTATCAGCGAGCTTAAAGCTGCCGAACTGAACTTAAGAGCGACCCCCATTATTTTTCAGCCAAGTCGTTTATATTTTGCTACGCCCAAAGGCCAACATGGCGACGTATTGGAGACACTGGATAACTACTTGCAAAAATGGCAAAAAGAAGCCAATTCGCCGTATTTTTCGGTTTTACAAAAATGGAACAGCCCGGCAGTCAAAACCGTTATTCCAAAAGAATTATGGTGGTTATTAATAGCGTTACTTTTGGGCTTTGTAAGTGCCGTGGTATTTTCCTTATTGATGCGGCGGCGCGTCCATGAAAAAACGATTTCTTTACGGCAGTCTCAACAGAATCTGAGCGTCATCCTGGATAGCGTTGATGCGCACATTTATATCAAAGATCTTCAATTAAATTACCAATACGTCAACCAGAATGTATGCAAGCTGATTGGCTTGGAAGAAAAAGACATTTTGGGTCAAACCGACGCCATATTGTTTGATAAAGAAACCTGTAAAACGCTACGTCAACATGACCTGAGAGTTATTGAAAAAGGCGAGCGGATTGTTGAAGAAGAAATCAATACCGTGCTCGGATCGGAAAATCCGCAAACCTTTCTGTCTGTCAAACTACCCTTGCGACAGGAAGATGGCACTGTCTACGCCTTATGCGGTATCTCTACCGATATTACCGATTACCTGTTGATCCAGAAACAGCTACGGAAACTGGCTTTATACGACTCATTGACTGGCCTTGCCAATCGTCGCTTATTAATGGAGTTTCTGGAGGACGCTCTGGTAGAAGACAATCAAAATCACCGGGAAGGTGCTTTGCTGATTGTCGATTTGGATGCCTTTAAAACTTTAAACGATACCTTGGGGCATCATGCCGGGGACTTATTACTGCAGGCGGTTTCTAAACGGCTTCAATCACGGCTCGCACCTCAGGATTTAGCTGCCAGACTTGGCTCTGACGAGTTTGTCATCGTCAAACCCAATATGGGCATACTCCGGCATGAGGTCGAAGTTATCGCTCATCAGTTTGCTGAAGAGATCCTGCAGGATTTTGTTTTGCCATTTAGTTTGGATCAGACTCAATACATTGCCTCGGCAAGTGTTGGTATCGCTTTATTTTCTGATGCAGAAGGTGATGTTGAACGCTTACTGCAAGATGCCGACATGGCGTTATATCGAGCTAAAGCTTCAGGTCGAAACAGTCTGAAATTTTTTGATCCGACCATGCAGAAAGAAGTTAAGCGGCGAAGTGAATTGGAACGCAAATTGAGGGAAGCTATTTCCCTTCAGCAACTCGAATTGTATGTACAACCACAAATCAGTAGCGACCAACAATATGTCGGGATGGAAGCCTTATTACGCTGGAATGATCCGGTGGAGGGTTTTATTTCACCGGCTGACTTTATTCCGATAGCAGAGTCCAGCGGTTTGATAATCCCGCTGGGGGCCTGGGTGTTAAGAAAAGCCTGTCAGATCCTCGCAGACTGGTCGACTATCCCAGGTATGGAAAACCTGACACTCTCAGTCAATATCAGCCCCAGACAATTCCGCCATTTGCAATTTATCGATCATATCGACAGCTGTTTAATAGAGCTGGGCGTCAATCCCAATCATTTAGAACTTGAAATCACCGAGAGCTTATTGATTGAGGATATTGATCACACTATCGAGCGGATGAATGCACTACGTCAGCGTGGCTTGCGCTTTGCCTTGGATGATTTTGGTACCGGTTACGCTTCGCTGAGCTACTTAAAGCTTCTGCCATTAAATAAACTGAAAATAGACCAGTCGTTTGTCCATGATGTATTGACCGACGTAAACGATGAAGCGATTGTCAGTACTATTATTGCTCTGGGACAAAGTCTGGATTTAGCCGTGATCGCTGAAGGGGTGGAAACCGCAGAGCAGGCAGCTTTACTGGAAAAATTTGGTTGCCATGTTTATCAAGGCTATTATTTTGGTAAACCTGCTCCAGTGGACCAATGGCAAAAGATTATCTCCAAAGTCCGTTTGTCACACAAAAACCTCTAAATCTCTATTTTTAGAGTTACTGGTTGTTGCGCAACTCTGTATCAACAGCCTGGTATCCCAGCCAGTTTGTTGTAAAAAATTGTATGGCCTTTAACAAGCTTAATCGCTCAAATGGGCATTAAAGCCATACAATTTATAACTAAATGAATTTATATCCATACACTTAATAATTTTGTATGCAAATAAGTTTGTTTTTGTCTGGGAAAGTGCCTAGCGTGTAGGCTAAATGTTAATAGGGATTTACCTATGCGCTCGTGGAAAGCTCGAATCGAAACGGATGCCAAAACCAAATATCTTGGCATTGTGGAAGCATTGGAAGCCGATATCTATTCCGGTTATGTTAAAGCTGGCGATCGTTTGCCGCCGCAACGTGCCGTGGCGGAAGCGTTGAATGTTGATTTAACCACCGTCACCCGTGCTTTTAATGAAGCAAGACGTCGAGGCTTAATTGATGCCACTACCGGACGTGGCAGTTTTGTGCGACATCATGTCGAAAGCAAACTCATTTCACATATTTCAACTGCTCGACCATTACTCGATTTGAGCATGAATAATCCCCCTCAACCCGAGTCTGCCGGTTTACAGCAGCATATTCCACAAGGCATTGCCCAGCTTATTTCAGGGGCTGATCGCATATTGCAATTGCATTATCAGGACAGTGCCGGTAACCCGCATGACCGAAGTGCTGCTGCTGGCTGGTTGGCACAATCAATCAACAACGTGACCACAGAACGCACCTTGATTACCGGGGGCGCTCAAGCCGCGTTGTATGCCATTCTGCAATCTATGGCTCAAGCTGGCGATATTATTGCCTGTGGTGAATTTGTTTATCCCGGCTTGAAGTCGGCGGCAGAACAACTTCAGCTGTCTTTACAACCGTTAAGCATGGATGAAGAAGGGGTGTTGCCTGATGCTTTTGAACAAGCATGCCGACAATATCCAATCAAAGCGATTTATCTGGTACCGACAATGGATAACCCGACTACGGCCAGCATGTCGTTAACCAGACGCCAGCAAATTATCGCTATTGCTCATGAATACGACATTATTATTATCGAAGATGATCCGTATTCACCATTGCTGGAAAACCCTGAAACAGCACTATTTGATTTAGCGGCAGATCGCACCTGGTATATACGCACTTTATCCAAATGTATTACTCCTGCATTACGCCTCGCCTATGTCATTGCCCCGAGCAATTCTCATGCACTTGGATTGGCCAATGTTTTACGAGCCATCAGTGTCATGGCTTCACCGTTGATGGCTGCTTTAGTGTCACGCTGGATTCATGATGGCCGGATAAATCGTTTCTCTGAAGCCATCCGCGAAGAAAACCAGCAGCGCCAGCAGATTGCCAAACAACTATTGGCCGGAATGGATTTTTCCAGTAACGAAGCAGGCCACCATATCTGGCTGCAATTACCCAGTTGCTGGCAGGCCAATGCATTTGCCGAACAAGCGACGGTATTGGGTGTTTCCGTGGTGGCCTGTAACAGTTTTGGTTTTAGTGATCGGCAGCGTCAGGCAGTTCGATTATCACTCGGGTTGACCCCTGATCATGCAACGCTCTCTCAGGCGTTAAGCATTTTACGTGGCTTATTGATTCAGCCTGCCACTACCTCTCATCACATCATCTAACCGGGAAGTGAGAAAAATCATGATTGAACAACCTATTCACTTTATGGAAAAAAATGGCGATATCTACGAAGAAATGGCCGACTGGGATGTGAATGCCGGTGGCGAGAAAATTGTCGCCAAACGGATGTCTGGCCGTTTTCGTAACCTGAAATGGTTTGGCATGTCTGTATGGCTGATCTATTTTCTGGTGCCATACATTCGCTGGAATGGCGACCAAGCAGTCTTGCTGGATATCCCCAATCGTCAGTTTCATTTTTTTGAACTGACTATCTTCCCGCAGGATATCTGGATGCTGTCGCTCACCTTATTGTTTTTCGCCATTCTGCTGGCGGCAGTAACCAGTGTGGCTGGACGGGTATTTTGTGGTTACTTTTGTTTCCAGACGGTATGGACCGATATCTATACCTGGATCGAAACCAAATTTGAGGGTGACACGCCCCAAAAACAATTACGTTTCAAACAAGCGCCCTGGTCGATCGGTAAAGTTTTGAAAAAATTCACTAAACATAGTCTGTGGATGGCGATTGCCTTACTGACCGGGCTGACATTTTCTGCCTGGTTCACCGATGCATTTGAATTGTGGGGTGATGTATTTACGCTCCAGGCACATATCGCAGTGTGGATAGCGATGGCAATCTTTACTACGTTTACCTATGTATTTGCCGGGTTTATGCGTGAGCAGGTGTGTTTCTGGCTATGTCCGTATGCACGATTGCAAGGTGTTATGTATGACCAGAATACGATTTTGCCGGCCTATGATGCCGAGCGTGGTGAGCCTCGCGGTAAACTTAAAAAAGGTCAGACCGATCCGAGTAAAGGCAGTTGTATTGATTGCAAACTTTGCGTCAATGTCTGCCCGACCGGTATTGATATCCGTAAAGGCCAACAGGAAGGTTGTATCACTTGTGGTTTGTGCATTGATGCCTGTGATTCGGTAATGGATAAAATTAATGAGCCGCGCGGCTTGATTCGTTACGCTTCATACGCTGAGTTGCAAGGTCATAGCAAACCGCAAGCGCTGTATAAACGTCCTCGAGTGATTATCTACACGCTGATCCTGTTGGCCTCTCTGGCAGGTATTGTTTATGGCTTTTTATCACTGTCTGCAACGGATTTCAGCGTCAGTCCGGATCGTCAGCCGCTATTTGTACGCTTGAGTGATGGCTCAATTCAAAATCGTTATACGCTGAAGTTACTTAATAAAGAAAATGTGCCGATCGAAGTGCAATATCGGATTGAAGGTCTGGACGGGGCGAACCTGCATGGTATTCATGAAAGCTATGTTATTGAACCGGCTAAAGTACTAACCATCACCGCATTGGTTAAAGTGCCTGAAGATAAGCTGCAAGCAGGTATCAGCCCACTTATATTCAATGTTGATGTGATTGACGGGCCTGAGTCGGAAATTACCTATCAAACCATCTTTATCGCACCCAAGAAATAACTTGGGTGCGAGATGAACAAAAGCTAGTCAGTATTTTTGATGAACAGCTCGTAGAGATCAGCCCGGCGATCTTTCAGATTGGTGACCGCACCTTCACTACGCACCAGTTTGAGTTTGTCTAAATCCAGATCTGAAAACATGATCATTTCACTGTTGGGTGTGGTCTCGGCCATGATCGCATCATGTGGGAAGGCAAAATCTGAAGGTGAAAACACCGAGGATTGAGCATATTGCACATCGAGGTTTTCTACTTTTGGCAGGTTACCAACACTGCCGGTGATGGCAACATAACATTCGTTTTCAATCGCTCGTGCCTGTGCACAATGGCGTACCCGTAGATAACTGTTTTTGGTATCGGTCCAGAACGGAACAAAAATAATATCCACTTCCTGATCGGCAGCAATACGTCCCAATTCTGGAAATTCAATGTCATAACAAATCATGATGGCAACGCGGCCGGCATCGGTTTCAAACACCTGAAACTTGTTACCACCTTCAATGACCCAGTCACGTCGTTCATGCGGGGTAATATGGATTTTGCGTTGTTCTTCGACACGGCCATCACGATGGCACAGATACGAGACATTATAGACTCGGTCGTTTTCCAATAACGGCATTGAACCGGTGATGATATTGATGTTGTAACTGACTGCCATATCGGACATGGCATCACGGAATTGTTGGGTATAGCTGGCTAAGAATCGAATGGCTCGAGTCTGATCAACCTGATCGGTCAATCCCATTAACGGTGCATTAAAGAATTCTGGAAATAAAGCAAAATCACTTTTGTAATCTGACAAGGCATCAACAAAATACTCAACTTGTTTGAGCACTTCTTCAACGGAAGTAAATTCACGCATCTGCCATTGAACAGCACCAAGTCGAACCTGGGTTTTCCGCACGTTCAATACCGAAGATGGTGGCGTGTAAAGAATATTGTTCCAATCCAGCAATGTAGCATGGCCCAATGATTTCTCGTCTTCCGGCAGATATTTGTGCATCAGCCGCATTACCTGAAAATCATTTGAGAGCTGGAAAGTCAGAATGGGATCATAAATTTCTTTACGTGAAACTTGATCAATGTATTCAGCCGGTGAAAACTTATCAGCATATTTATGGTAGTTGGGGATACGACCACCGGCCAAAATGGCACGCAGATTCATTGATCGACACAATTCTTTGCGGGCTTCATACAAACGACGACCTAAACGGTAACCGCGATATTCCGGATGAATGAATACATCCAGCCCATACAAAGAGTCACCATGCGGGTTATGCCAGATTTTATCGTTACTTAGAATCAAATCATCGTAGGTGTGCGGGTTGCTGAATCGTTCATAACTGACCATGACTGTTAGCGCCACGGCAATCAACTCGCCCGAGTCTTCGATGCAAATCTGTCCGTCCTGAAACTGATTAATCAAAGCTTCAATAGTCGGTTTTGGCCAGGCACCACCAATATCTTCATAGACCGTGTCCATCAGATTTTTGAGCTGGTCGTAATCCTCCAGAGTGAGATTACGTAAATTCAGATGCAGCTCTTCGTGGGCCATACTTGCTCCGTTGTTAATCAGAAATATTGTATTGAGTCTAGCAGAAGCCGACCGGCATGATCAGGGCATAAGACTTTAATTCTGCAGATTAACCCTGACTAAAGCTTCACTATGGACAAACTGCTATATTGCCAGCCAAAAAAGGGATGTTATGACCACTGATCAAATGATTATTTTTGCTGTGCTGGCGGCAACGCTTGGTTTGTTTATCTGGGATAAATTGCGTTATGACATCGTCGCTGTACTTGCATTATTAACGGTTGCGTTAACCGGTTTAATTCCCGCTGATGAGGTATTTTCGGGGTTGGGTCATCCAGCAGTGATAACCGTAGCGGCGGTATTAATTATCGGGCAAGCACTGGTCAATGCCGGGGTAGTTGATGCTATTGCTCGACAACTGACCAAAGCCGGAGATAGTCCTACTTTGCAAATGGCTGCGTTGACGGTGACTGTGGCGATTTGTTCAGGCTTTATGAATAACGTTGGCGCCTTAGCCTTATTAATGCCTGTGGCAATCTGGATGTCTCGGCAGAGCGGTCATTCGCCATCAATGTTTCTGATGCCATTAGCCTTTGGTTCGTTACTTGGTGGTTGTTTAACGTTAATCGGGACTCCACCGAATATTATTATTGCCAGCTACCGGACTCAAACCGATTCGCCGGCATTTGGCATGTTTGACTTTTTACCGGTTGGCATAGCGGTTACCGTGGTTGGTGTGCTTTTTCTGGTGTTTTTAGGACGTTTTCTTACCCCGCAGCGTCAAGCTTCAAACAGTGACGATGAGTTATTTGAAATCAGCAGTTATCTCACTGAGTTAAGTGTGCCTGAAGAATCCGACTATAAGGGCCGTAGCTTGATGGATCTGGTTGCAGCTGTCGAAGATGAAGCTGATATTACGGTGGTCGCGTTGCTGCGTGGTGACGAACGTTTCAACACACCATCAATGTATAAGGTTTTGCAGCAAGGTGATGTGCTGTTGATTGAAGCCGATTCTGATAGTTTGAAAGCGCTGACCGATGTCACGAAGTTAAAGCTGGCTGGAGATAAAACCGATCAACAAACTGAACAGGATGACGAAGCAGAAAAACCGAAAAAACCTCAGGATTTGGATGTTGTTGAGGCCATTCTGGCCCATGACTCGATTTTGGTTGGCAATACCTTAAGCAGCTTGTCGATTCGCCAGCGTTATGGAATCAATATTCTTGCTGTGGCACGCCGCGGACATCAGCTCAAACAACGATTACATAAAATTCGTTTTGTCGCGGGTGACATTCTGTTGATGCAAGGCAGTGACGATGTGCTTAAATCGGTGATGGTGGAATTGGGGTGTTTGCCGCTGGCTTCCAGAGGCTTACAGCTGGGACAACCGAGAAAGGTTGCTATCGCTTCAGCGATCTTTATCGCCGTTATTGCCCTTATTATGTTTGATGCAGTTTCTACGGCAACGGCGATGGTCACCGGTGTAGTGGCAATGTTTTTTGCTGGTTTATTGCCCGTGGCTAAACTGTATAAAAGTCTCGATTTACCGGTGATTGTGTTGTTGGCTGCAATGTTGCCGGTAGGTCAGGCATTGGAGGCGACCGGCGGTTCGGAATTAATCGCTAATTTGCTGCTCAATATGGCAGAGTCTGCGCCTCCTGCGATGACGGTGGTGATTCTGATGATCGCGACAATGTTATTGTCTAACATCATCAACAATGCTGCCGCGGCTATATTGGCGGCTCCGATTGCGATCAGTGTTGCCAATGGCATGGATGTTTCGGCTGATCCGTTACTGATGGCAGTGGCCATTGGCGCTTCATGTGCGTTTCTCACACCGATTGCCCATCAATCGAATACCTTGGTGATGGAGCCGGGTGGTTATAGCTTTAATGATTATTGGAAACTGGGTTTGCCTTTATCCATTTTGGTGATTTTGACAGCCTTACCAGTAATTTTGTGGGTATGGCCTTTGTAAGCTTGTGGTTGAACAGTTGTGCCCCAATCTATAGATGAGTGGCTCACTGAAATTAATAAACAGGACATAAAATGGCTCAGCAAATTGTTCAACTGCAACTTAGTGGAATGCGCTGCGCCGCCTGTGCCAACACCATTGAAAAAGCATTAAAAAAAACACCATCTGTTAAATCGGTTCAGGTGAACTATGCTAATGAAAAAGCCACACTTCGCGGTGACAATCTGGATGCAGCAAGTCTAGTAAAAGTGGTCGAAAAAGCCGGTTATGCCGCGGTTTTGATTGATATCGAACAGCCTCAAACAGATACCAACCAGCAATTACAGCAAAAGCAGTTTTATAAGTTTATCGCTGCAGCGATATTGTCGTTGCCATTGCTTTACAGCATGGTCGGCCATTTCAACTGGACCAGCGGTATACCGGTTCCAGATTTGTTGATGAATGCCTGGTTTCAAATGGCATTAGCCACGCCAGTGCAGTTTATTATTGGCTGGCAGTTTTATCGCGGTAGTTATTTTGCTTTAAAAAATCGTAGTGCCAATATGGATGTGCTGGTGGCATTGGGCACTTCAGCTGCCTATTTCTACAGTGTATGGCTGACCTTTAAATTTGGCGCGATGGCCGCACATGATGGCCTGTATTTTGAAACCAGCGCGGTATTGATTACCTTGATTCTGCTGGGAAAATGGTTTGAAGCACGCGCCAAAGGCCATACCTCTGATGCAATCAAAAAACTGTTAAAGCTGCAGCCTCAGCAAGCATTACGTGAATCTGCTGATGGTAAAACCCAATTAGTTTCAGTCAAAGACCTGCAACACGGCGATATTGTGCAGATTAAACCTGGCCAACAGATCCCGGTTGATGGTGTGATCGTTGAGGGACAATCAGCTGTCGATGAATCCATGCTGACCGGCGAAAGCATGCCGGTAGAAAAAAGCCTGAACGATAAAGTCGTCGGCGCTACCTTTAATCAAAATGGTTTTCTGCGGGTTCGTGCAACTCACCTGGGTGAAGAGGCTGCATTAGCTCGAATTGTCCGGGTCGTAGAGCAGGCTCAAGGTTCAAAAGCGCCTATTCAACGTCTGGCAGATAAAGTCTCGGGCATTTTTGTGCCAGTCGTAGTGGGGATTGCCATCATTACTTTTATACTTTGGTGGTTCTGGTTTAGCCTGGTGATATTGGAAAAGCATTGGAAACCATGGTGGCCGTATTGGTGATTGCCTGTCCCTGTGCACTGGGTTTGGCCACGCCTACCTCTATCATGGCGGGTTCAGGTCGGGCTGCAGAGGCGGGCATATTGTTTAAACAGGCTGATACGCTTGAACTGACACAGTCACTGACCACGGTGGTGTTTGATAAGACTGGTACGTTGACTCAAGGTAAACCAGCGTTAACCGATTTTGTGGTGGCAGAGAATGTTGATCAATCCTTTATTGCCAGTGTGGTTAGTGCAATTGAAGCCAAATCAGAGCATCCACTGGCCCAAGCCATCGTTAACGGACTGCAGCAATCCGACAACCCAATAACCGATATTGAGAATTTTCAATCACTCAGTGGTCATGGCGTGGTGGCAAGTACCGAATTAGCAGGAAAAAGCTCTCAGATTGTGATTGGCACCAAAAAATTGATGCAAGATTATCAGATTGAAGTTGGTGACTGGTTAGCGCAGCAACAAAGCCTGGAACAGCAGGGCAAAACGGCCATATTGATTGCAGTCGATCAAAAGGTCATTGGTCTGCTGGCGGTAGCTGATACGATTCGAGATACAGCAAAATCAGCCGTTAGCGCATTAAAAAAAACGTGGGCTGCAAGTCATTATGTTGACTGGAGATAATCATATTACTGCCCAGGCAATCGCCAATGAGTTAGGCATTGATAAGGTCATTGCCGAGGTGTTGCCCGAACACAAAGCCGATAAGATCCGCGAGTTACGCCAGCAAGGCCAGGTAGTGGCAATGGTGGGTGATGGTATTAATGATGCTCCAGCTTTAGCAGAGGCGGATATTGGAGTTGCTATGGGCAGTGGCAGCGATGTGGCTATTGAAACGGCGGATATAGCGTTAATGCGAGCCGATTTGAATGCCGTAGTTGATGCCATTCAGTTAAGTCATCTGACGGTTCGCAATATCCGGCAGAATCTGTTTTGGGCTTTTGCTTACAACTCTCTGGGCATTCCAATTGCGGCCGCAGGTTTGTTGGCACCCTGGCTGGCTGGCGCAGCAATGGCATTTAGCTCTATCTCTGTCGTGTTAAATGCCCTAAGGTTGCAGCGTGTAAAACATATTCACTAAATATTGAATGTTCGATAACACGTTGTACTAATTGAGGTTTATTAATGTTCTCGAAATTAGACTATTTCACATTACAAAATCTTTGATTAAGCATTTTGGATTTGTATCACACCACACTTAATTTTTGAGTTCAGATTCCTTCGTAGCTGTTGTAGTATCCATAGTAGAAGTAAGTCTAATTGCCTTAAAAGGTTCAACAATGGCGGCAGAAGAACTGGAAAATAAACTTGAGCAATGGAAGCAAAAGTATCTTGAGCTGCTTGCACGCGACGAGAATCAAACCGTCTACATACAAATTCTGGAACGCAGTCTTGGACGGCTTGCATTGGTTTCAGAAGGTATTGATCCCGCTTTAGACAAACACTTACATTCGCTTCGACAGGAATTACGCAGTAAAAAAGATGCTGAGCGGATCAGCGATATTCTGGAAAAAATTCAGCAATATATCAGCATAATGGATGAAAGGCCGCAGGGAACGGATGCTTCCGAGTTATTACGCCATCTTCTGTTATCGCTGAGCATTCCGGCTGATTCACAGCCGGGTGTAGACAATTTGCTGATCCAATTGAAAGATGCTTCCAATGAACAAGCCCGTGAGTTGTTACCTGAGTTTATAAATTTACTGGAAGACATGTTTTCCAATAAGTTAGTCCCTCTGGTTAATACTGACAAACCTCGTTCAGGCATTTTGCAGAAACTGGGGTTGAGCAAACTAAATACTGAAGTATCACAGTTGTTATGTGGTCTTATTGATAACCTGCAATTACCAGAGATGTTCAATGAACAGCTGCGGGCAATACGCGACCAACTGCAGTCTCAAACCAATAAAAAGAACTTACCGCAAGTCATTGATGCACTAGTGAATTTGATTAATTCATTGGGTGCTCAGGCACAGCTGCAACAGCTCGAATACCGAGCTTTTCTCTCTACCTTAAGTGAGCGCATTAATGAGCTGGACGATCTGCTTCGGATTACCGTAAAAGATGATGCAGAAGCATTTAACCAGCGTCAGATGATCGGTGAACGTGTTGATGCTGGTTTGGATGATATTCGTAAGCAGATTGATGTCACCAGCGAACCCAGAGAACTCAAATCAATAATTCGGGAGAGATTGTCCGCATTATCTGGCGCTGTAGATGAATATCGAAACATCGACCAGAGTCGCTATTTACAATCACAACTGGAAATCAAAAAACTGACTGACCGTTTACAGGAACTGGAAAATGAAACCAAATCTTTGCAAGATGGTATTCGCAAAGCACATGAAATGGTGCGCAAAGATCCGTTAACCGGTATTGGCAATCGGCAGGCGCTGATGGATGCGTTAGAAACCGAATACATTCGTTGGCAGCGTTACAAACAACCATTGAGTTTAGTGGTGTGGGATATCGATAGTTTCAAACAAATTAATGACAGCCTCGGGCATTTGGCAGGAGATAAGATATTAATTCGTATTGCTGAGATTTTATCGACTTCGACTCGTGAAATTGATTTTGTTGCCCGTTTTGGTGGTGAGGAATTTGTCGGGATTTTTCCGGGTACCGCGTTAACTGAAACTATGGTTTTGGCCAATAAAATTCGCGAAGAAATTGGCAGTACCCGTTTTTTATACGATGGCAAACCTGTGCCGATTAGCGTTTCCGCAGGTATCGCCACTTTTCATAAAGGCGATAATACCGAAGATGTGTTTAAACGCGCCGATACCGCCATGTTCAAGGCAAAAAAACAAGGCCGTAATATTTGTATTCAAGAAGAACTACAAGCTTAACTGTTATGACGTTTTATAAAGTTGTTTCAATGACAGACGGAACTTTATAAAACAAATAGTTAACTTTAACCCTTGTAAAACGTGTCTTTGGGAATGGTTATGAGAGCAATTGGTTTTTTTCTGTTATTTGTGTCGAGCCAACTGATGGCTGATGATAAATGTCCGGATGCCGACAATACCTATGAAATAGGTGTTTGCCTGGCAGAGCAACTGGAGCAGCATGAGGTGGAGTTACAGCATTACCTTGCAGAAGCCCTGGCCCGATACAAAGAGAATGAATTAATCGTGGAATCTATTGAAAAGGCCCAGCAAAGCTGGCTGGTCTATCGTTTGGACCAATGTAGCTCAATTTACGATATTTGGCGTGACGGCACCATACGCAGCATCATGGGCCTGGGTTGTTCTATTCGCATGACACAATTACGCACCCATCAAATCTGGCACAGTTATCTGACATACATGGATAGCACGCCACCACTGTTACCTGAGCCGAAAATAGATACCAAGTGAGCGATTCTGAAATCATTCCGCTGCACAACAGTACCCAGGAAAAAATACATTTAGAGCATGAAGCGGCAAAACTGTTTATGCGACTTTATGAAAAGCAGTTTGGCACGCCGATGCGGCATATCTGGCATAACCTGCCTCGCAAACCGGATGTTTCCTGTTATCTCAATGACAGCAAACTGGATTTGGAAATCGCGCATATTTATGGCAGTGAAGCTGAGGCTAAGCTGATTCTTGGCAGAGAAGCAGATGAAAAAATGCTGGCGGCTTTACATCGCCTGACCCAATTACCCGTCAATAGTCGTTTAATTGCAGCGCTCAATGCTGTGCTCAGTAGTAAAGCACAGAAAAACTACCATACTCAGAGAGTATGGCTGGTGTTACGCAATATGAATTCATTATGGCAACAAAGCGATTTTGAGAAGCATCGGCAGCAGATTGTCCTACCTCAGGCGCATCCTTTTGAACAAATCTGGCTGCTTGGCGATGCTAAAGGCCGCAGTGGTGTCATGCAGTTATATCCAGCAGAAGAAAGTTATTTTTGACGTTTATTTGGTTTTGCCGATTTTTTGCTTGGAGCCGGCTTTTCCAAACCGCTGCTCAGTGAATGGGTCTCAGGATCATAGTTTTTTTGCAGATCGTCTTTTACCGTGCCTTCCCATAACGGCACACCAACAAAATATCCCGCCCGTCCAATTACATGTGCCGCTACCGGTGCGGTGAGAATAATAAACGCAATAATGGCAATCACCCTGGTAACAACAGTAATGTCGGCAAAATAAACTGCCACACCAATCATAATCAAGCTTGTTCCCAAAGCGCCTGATTTTGTAGTGGCATGCATCCGTGTCGGTAAGTCAGGCAAACGGATAATACCGATAGCGGCGAGCAGCATTAACGCTGCACCAAAAATCAGAAAAAAACCGACAAATAAATCAGTCATCACGTGGGCCTCCACGTTCCAGAAAGCGAGCAAAACCAATGGCCGCCAAAAATGCTGTTAACGCCAAAACGATGGCCACATCAAGAAAACTACTGACACCGGTATCAATGGCATGCACACCGACAATACCGGCGACGATAGAAGCAATAAGCTCCAGTGCCACAACACGATCAGGCAACGAAGGGCCTTTGGCCATTCTGACGAAGCTGAGTAGCAATGCAGTAGATAACATCAGATAAACGAGATTAATCACAAACGTATTCACATAAGGCTCCTCAGCGCAAAATTTCCAGCAAACGCCGTTCGACTTCATGGAGTTCGGTTAACAACGCTTTTTCATCTTGCAAAAACATCGCATGAATAAACAGCACACGACGATCATCCGAAATATCCAGCGTTAATGTCCCCGGAGTTAATGAAATAAAGTTTGCCACCATGGTGATTTCAAAATCCGATTTAGCTTCCAGTGGAAAAGCGATTACGCCTGGCTGCATATGCCAGGGTGGAGTCAAAATATCAAAACCGACTTTGTAGTTAGCTTTGACCAGTTCTTTGATAAAGAAACCGGAAAAACGTAATAACAGTGGCAGTCGTTGAGCATAGCCACTCATTGAAGGTAACTGATGTTGTACGATGGCGAGCACTATGTAGCCCAACGCAAAACCGAAGATAAAATTCAGACCGCCAAAACTCCCCGTCAACGCCACCCAGCAAAGAGCTAATACAATATTTAAGAAAAAACCAATCATGGTCTCTCTCCTAACACCGCTTCAATGTAACCTGCAGGATTGAGCAACTGATCGGCTGCCTCACTGGCTAATTGATAAATGGGCTCACCGTTAAGGCCAATATACAACGTGCATACAGTTAAGCCGACCACCGGTATCAACATCACCCAAAGCTGTTTGTCGGTTTTCTTGCCCGTCAATCGTGAGTCATCAATACCTTCCGGAAGTTTTTTCCAGAACACTTCCGCCCAGATTTTAATCATTGAATATAAAGTCAGCAGGCCGACCAGTAAGGCAATAGCTGTTGCCACCCAGGCTTCCACTTCCAGGCCAGCACGGATCACCAGAAACTTGGCGAAAAAACCTGATAAAGGTGGTAGCCCGGCAAGCGACAGGGCAGGGACCAGAAATAAAATGGCCAGTCCTGGACGATGTTTATAAACCCCGCCCAGCTTTTTCAAGTCATAACTGCCTAGCAGTCGATACACCACACCACTTATCAGGAACAGATTGGTCTTCACAATAATGTGATGCATGATGTAAAACACCCCGCCGATAATGGCTAACGGGGTGAATAACGCCAGTCCAAGCAACATATAGCCAATCTGGCTGACAATATGAAACGACAGAATACGGCGGAATTCGAATTGGGCTGCCGCGCCCAAAACACCGGTTAACATGGTGAGTACGGCAATCCATAACAAAATAGTATGGGTAAATTCGGTATCACCAATAAATATCAGGGTAAAAATTCGATATAAAGCATATACACCGACCTTGGTCAGCAGGCCAGCAAATAAGGCTGATACCCCAACTAAAGGCGTGTGATATGACGCAGGCAACCAGAAAAATAACGGGAATGCGGCGGCTTTAATACCAAACGAAATCAAAAACATCATCGCCAAAACATTGACCATGCCGGTATGTTCAACCTGGCTCAGTTTGTCACCAATATCCGCCATGTTGAGCGTGCCTACCATGCCGTATAACAAACCGATGGCGGAGAGGAATATCGCAGATGAAAACAGATTCAGTGTGACGTATTTAATTGCCCCTTCCATCTGGGATCGTTCACCGCCCAAGGTCAACAGGGCGAAGGAGGCCAGCAACATCACCTCAAACCAGACAAACAGATTGAAAATATCACCCGCCAAAAATGAACCGGAAACACCGGCCAGCAGCAAATGCATTAACGGGAAATAGCCGAACTTTTGATGTTTATCCGGTGTGTCGGCCATTGAATAAATGGCGATTGCCACACCGATAATGCCGGTTAACACGATCATAATGGCGCTAAGTAAATCAGCCACGATAGTGATGCCAAACGGGGCTGCCCAACCGCCCATCTGCATCACCACAAAGCCCGCTTCACGGGTACTTTCTAATAACCAGACACCTGCGCCAAGCAAAGCGAAAGTTGCAAATAGACTGATCCAACGTTGATAAAACGTTGAGCGCCAAAAGGCTAATGTCAGCGCTCCGGCAAATAACGGGATAATTATTGGTAATACTACTTCCGGGCTCAAGTGTCAGTGTCCTTCATTTGGTCCAGATCATCATTGCCTACCACTTCATAGGCGCGGTGAATTAAAACCACGGCAAAGGCCAATACCCCAAAGGCAATAACAATGGCGGTCAAGATCAATGCCTGAGGCAAAGGATCGGCAATGATTCCCAGCGGTGCTGCTGCACCTTCGGGTATTAATGGCGGGGCGCCACGGGTCATACCGGAAACGGCAAAAATCAATAAGTTGGCAGCATTGCTAAGAATGATTAAACCAATAACCAGTTTTACAATTGAACGCCGCAGCATCATATAAATCGCCGCAGCAAACAGAATGCCGATCACATAGGCCATCAGCGATTCCATGCTGAAACCTCCTGTTGAAAATTCAGTTTATTGTTCACTCTTCAGACTCCGTCAGTGACATCACGATAGTCAGAATCGTCCCCAATACCGCAAAATAAACGCCGATATCGAAGATCAACACAGTCGATAATTTGACTTGGGTATCACCAAGTGAAAATTCCCACCATTGCGCAGTAAGAAAAGCTTCGCCATTGAGCATGCCCGGAAACATCGCGGCTAAACCCAACAACAAACCTAATGCCAGCAAATCGCGTGGTTCCACCCGCATAATTTCACGGGTTGATGCCACACCATGGGCAAACAGATACAACACAAATGCCCCTGAAGCGACCAGTCCGGCAATAAAGCCACCACCTGGTTCATCATGGCCGCGTAATAATAAAAACACTGAAAAAATTAACTGCAATGGCAATAAAAATAACGCCGCCGTATGCAGGATCAGTGTATTAAAAGTCATTATTTTGGGTTTGTTATCGTCCATTATTTTTCCTCAGCACGCAGTTTGAGCATCGAGAAAACCCCCAGCGCCGCAATCGCCAGCACAAATATTTCACCTAGCGTATCCAGTGCCCGAAAATCGACCAGAATCACATTGACGATATTGCGACCTTTAGCCAGCGGGTAACTGGATTCAACAAAGAATCCTGAAATGGTTTCAAAAAACTGTACGTCGATTGCAGCCAGTGTCAGTAAGGTCATTAACACGCCCATCAACACCGCCACGCTGGCATCACGAATTACTTCGTAGCGACTTGAATATCGGGAGAAGCCCGGCAATTTGAATAGCACCAATACCAGCAAAATTACGGTAAGCGTTTCTACCAACACCTGAGTAATACCTAAATCCGGGGCACTGAAATGTATAAACACTAAAGCCACGGTAAAGCCAAGCACACCCATACTGGCTACTGCTCCTAAGCGTGAACGGGTTGAAATGGCATATATGGTTGCGAGCAGCATCAATAACACAATGAAAAATTCGTAAAAAGCGATGCCTTCTACATTGAGATACACGTTCAACCCATACTGACTCAACAAGGTGTAACCGACCAGAATGACTGTGGTCAGGATCATCACAATCATGTAATTACCCAGCTTGCCATTTTGCAGTAGCCTGGTTTGCCAACTGGCGATATAGGTGATGCCATTCATCATGCTGAAATAGCCAGCTTCCGGTCCGAAACGACTGGCTTGTGTTGTTAAATGCCCAATGGCTGGCCGTGTTTTTTGCCAAAACACAAACAATAAAATACCGCCAATTAAGGCAATAACCGACAACAGCAATGGCAGATTAAAACCATGCCATAAGGCCAATGAAAAACTTGCTGGAGTCACTGACACCGCATTGACGGTCGCGCTCAGAATGGAGTTTTGGGGAACCCACGGCAGCAAACCAAACATAAGCGACAATACCGCCAGAATCGCCGGTCCAATCAACATTGCCAAAGGCGCTTCATGAGGTTTTTTCGGGGTAGAACGTAATTCCCCATAAAAAGGTTTGATAGCAACTACTGCGGCGATAGCCATTACCAGCATTGCTGCAGCCAGGGCTAAAATGAGTATCAATGCCTGATAGCTATCATTGCCAATTACCGCCTCAAACATCGCTTCTTTGGCGATAAAACCAAATAATGGCGGCATCCCGGCAAGCGATAATGCAGCGATAGCGGTAATCACTGCAGTGCGTGGCATTTTGCTTCGTAAACCGCCCATCAAGGTTAAATCTTTGGTGCCAATCTCGTGATCAATCGCGCCTGCCAGCATAAACAGTGCTGCCTTGTATAACGAGTGGGCCAGCAGGAAACAGGTAAAAGCAATCAAAGCATATTCGGTGCCTATACCGAGCAACATGGTTAACGTGCCCAGCGCCATTACCGTGGAATAAGCCAAAACTTTCTTGATATCGGTCGCGCTGTAGGCCAGGTAAGCCCCGACAAACATAGTGATAGCCCCAAACAGGCTGAGTGAAACTGTCCACAATGCATGTTCGGTAAAGGCCGGGTTCAGCCGTGCCATTAAATAAATCCCGGCTTTGACCATCGTTGCTGAATGCAGATATGCCGATACCGGTGTAGGTGCCGCCATCGCATTGGGCAACCAGAAATGAAAGGGGAATTGTGCAGACTTGGTAAATGTACCCAGTAAAATACAGATAATCATGCCAACGGCCAGCGAACTTTCCAACACGCTGTCAGACGCTGTTAATATCTCTGAAAGCTGATAACTGCCACCGACAGTGGCCAGCATAATCAGCCCGGCCATCAGAGCCAAACCACCGCCGACGGTAACAAACAAACCTTGTAATGCTGAACGGCGTGCTGATTCGTCTTCGTGATCAAAGCCAATCAGCAGATACGAGGTAATGCTGGTTAATTCCCAGAACACAAACAGGCTGATCAGATTATCGGAAAGCACCAACCCCAGCATTGACGCCATAAAGGCCAACATAATGACAAAAAAGCGGGCTGTTGATTTGTGCCCTTGTAGATAGCTGCCAGCGTAGATAAAAATGAAAACGCCGATAAAACTTATCAGCAGAGCAAACAACAGTGACAGGCCATCGAGCATAAAGCTCAGATTGATGTCCATCCCAGGCAACCATTGCCACTCTTGATAGATAACCTCACCCTGACTTACCGCAGGGACAAAGCTGGCAAAGTACAGCGTCAAGGATAGGGGCAATATCGCCAAAATCCAGCCAGTTTTATTCTGGGCAACAGGCTGCAGCAGCGGCGTAAACATTGCCAAAATAAAGCCTGATAAAACGGCAAATAACATCGTATCCAATATCTCCTGAATTCAGCTCACAACCGAGCTGACAATTCCATTATAAAAAACGTGAATTTGTCATTCTTTAGCTGTGACTTCAGTCAACTAAGAGTGGGAAAAGTTGCCTGTGAGCATAGTCGACAGCGGCCGACTGTGCAAGAAAAGCCGTAAAAACACAGCAGAAAAATAATGTATCAATGCGACTTGTATCTTATTTAATGTACAGCTGCAGAATGAATAAAAAGTCGAGGGTAACAAAAACTAAAAATAGCAGTGAATTGCGCAGGCAATAAAGTCGCTCATAGACCTAAATGTCGCTCAATATCGCTTGCTGTCGGAATCAACGTGACTTGTCGGCGTAGTTTGGGTACGTTTTGCACCTGCCAATGCTGTATTGCCCACTTCCATAATTCATCAAGTGGAACATGTGCCAGTTCTATCGGTGGCTGCAGACCAAGAAATCGTAATACTCGACATAATACAACGCCGCTATCTCGTAGCTTGACGGGTTGAGCGCGAGTTTGTTTGCTGAGTTTTTCACCTTGCAGATTGGTCGCGATTGGAACATGAGCATAGGCCGGAGTGGTGAAACCCAGTTGCTGCTGCAAAAACAGTTGTCTTGGGGTTGAATCCAGCAGATCGGCTCCTCGAACAATATGTGTTATACCTTGCAAAGCATCATCGACAACCACTGCTAACTGATAGGCAAATAAACCATCCCCACGACGGATCACAAAATCCCCTACCTGCTGTGATAAGAGCTGCGATTGTTCACCCTGAATCAAATCCTCAAACGATATCGGTTGATCATTAACCCTAAGCCGCCAGGTTCGTGCTCGTTTTCCAGTAGCTAATCCCTGTCGACAAAACCCCGGATACACCGGACCGTCAATTCCCAAAACAGCACTGGCATTAATTTCCTTTCGACTACAGCCGCAGGTATAAGCCAGATTTAATGATTGCAACTGCTCCAGTGTGTTTTGATAAAGCTGAGTGCGCTGGCTTTGAAACAGTACTTCATCATCCCAATGAAAACCAAAGCTCTCTAGGGTATCGAGAATATCCTTTGCAGCACCCACGACTTCTCGTGGTTTATCCAGATCTTCCATCCGCACCAGCCATTTGCCACCATTTGAACGAGCATCCAGAAAGCTGGCAGTAGCGGTAACCAGAGAACCAAAATGCAATGGTCCGGTGGGCGAGGGAGCGAAGCGTCCGATGTAATGATGAGCTGTTAAGTCTGAATTCATATTTAGTTGAGATAATTCACCACGTAGAATGTGACAAGCAATTTATCTATTTCACAGCCCTGAGAGTATGACTGAAGACTATCTATTTGTTTATGGCACCTTACGTAAAGACAACGCCCGTCATGATTTGCTGCATCGATATTGTGAATTTATTGCGTTGGGCCGATTGCAAGGCAGCTTGTATCAAGTCAGTCATTATCCGGGTGTAATTTTAAGCGATGACTCACGGCAGCAAGTTATCGGTGAAGTTTATCGGATTAACAATAAAGAATTGCTGTTAGCACAACTTGATGATTATGAAGAATGTTCTGCCAGCTTTTGCGAACCGCACGAATACGTTCGCAGCCGGCATAACATAACACTTGCCGATGGTGGTCAGCTTAACGCATGGGTTTATCTTTATAATCGGCCAACAACAGGATTGAAACTTATCCCCTCGGGTGACTATCTCAATCCATAAGTACATTCTGCCATTAGGTGTTGCTACTGGCTTTAGGTTATTCAAACAAGCGCTTTAAAAGCTTGAAAAAAGAGGTTTTATGTTTCGTTCAGATGCTTTTCGCCAGCAAACTCAAGCCTGGCAACAACAATTCAGGCAGCTGCAGTCAGCAGGTTTACTGCAGCGGATTTTTGCCTGGATTATTCTAGGACTGGTGATGATGCTGACTCTGACACTGCTGGTGTTTGTAGTGTTGTTAAGCTGGATCCTTATCCCCTTGATGTTGTATCGGGCACGCAGACAAATGCGAAAAGCAACTGAAGCAGGTCAGCAACATCAGCAATTTCATCGACAGCAAAAACAGCAATCGCAAAATGAGAGCAATATCATCGAAGGTGAAATTATCAGCAGACGTGATGATTAACCTCATTTTCTAAGCGGTTAACTGTGACTATCTGATTATTTGATAATAAAAAAGGCGGGTTCCTATTGGAACACCGCCTTCTTTTTTGCCAGTTTTACTGGTGGATCAGGGGGTAAAGTTTAAATTACCGCCAAAGATGCCAACCAAACCGATAATGATTAGATAAATGGCTACGATATAGTTTAATAACCGTGGTACCAGCAAAATCAGAATACCGGCAATCAATGAAATCAGGGGCGTGAGTGCAATTGTCATTTTATTTCCTCGCTGTAGATGTTGTTTTTATTGTTACCCACAAAGTATGCCTGAATGTCTTGTAGAACAACATCAGGCAGCAATTTTCGCCTCATTATCCCTCAATCAGCATGTCTTCTAACAACTCTGGCTCATCGACGATGACTTCAGGCATCGCAGATGAGTGATGATTGACGATCAGCCATTCACCATCATTCTGACGTTCGTAGACAAAGTTATAACGCGCCTGAACCTGCTTTTGTTCACCATCTTTAGTGACATCAAAAGTATAGATCCCGGTATCTATCGCGATGCCATCATTTACTGAGATATGTCTTTCGTCGATGCGGCCATGAGGACTCAGTTCCAGAAAATGCACGAAATAGTCTTCAATTTCAGTGTGATTGGTACGAACCTTATTGGAAACCGTTGGCAATAACACAGCGTTAGAAGCGTAATTGGCAGTAACCGCTGCCGGGTCACCGGTTTGCAGTGACTGATTCCAACGTTCAAATAAGTTTTGAATTTCGTCTTCGCTGATTTGAGCGGCATGTACCTCAGGTTCTGGTGCACAAGCCGTAAGGGTTAGGCCAAAAATCAGTGGTAAAATCAATTTCAGTCTAAATTGGGGTGAAGAAACGTACTGAGTCATTGTCTGTCCTCCATTGAATGATAGGCCTGTACCATCAGCAGAATAACTTTCGCTGACTATTTTTCGTTGGTCAGGATGGTTTTTACCGTATCACTTTTTACCACGCTGAGGAAATGCTCCCACTGATTGCTGGTAAAAAATCACCTGTTAGACTATTAAAATTCACAATGCTTAAATATTAGACGGATATCATTACGCGATAAGTAAAATAAGTCAGGATAAATGATGCAAGCACATTATTTTCAGCATGTCCCGTTTGAGGGGCTGGGCAGTATTGATGTCTGGTTAAAAAGTAATGGTTATCAGATAAGTTCAACACAGTTTTACCAGCAAACTGATTTGCCTGAAGTTGACGCTGTGGATTTTCTGGTAGTGATGGGCGGACCAATGAGTGTCAACGACGAAGCTCAGTTTCCTTGGCTGGCAGCAGAGAAGCAGTTTATTCAGCAATTTATAGCGACTGGTAAACCGCTACTGGGAATTTGTTTAGGAGCCCAGTTGATCGCCAATGCCATGGGCGGCAGAGTATATCCAAATAAAGAAAAAGAAATCGGCTGGTGGCCGATTCAAGCAGTGTCAAATAATAATGCATTGGCATTCCAGTTTCCTGAAACAGCCAGCGTATTCCACTGGCATGGTGAAACCTTTGATTTACCCGAAGGCGCTGAACGGATCGCCGAAAGTTATGGTTGTCGAAACCAGGCTTTTCAGTTGGGAAAATCTGTGATCGGTCTGCAGTTTCATCTGGAAACAACACCGGACTCTGTTCAAGCTTTGGTTGAACACTGTGCTGATGAGCTACAACCCGCACCCTATGTACAATCGGCGGCTGAGATTCTGTCAGCTGATGTACACAATTATCACGCTATCAATCAGTTAATGAATGCCGTACTGGAGTATTTACATACTGCACAACATGAGCTTAAAAACTAATGACAGTTATGAGCAAAACTCAACAATTACAACGGTATCTGCACCAACATATCCCATTGTCAGCTGCAATGCAGGTGTCAGTGCTGGATATAAATCAGCAGACGCTAACTTTGGCTGCACCATTAGCCCCCAATATTAATCATCAGGAAACGGTATTTGGTGGCAGTGCTTCGACATTAGCTATTTTGTCGGCCTGGTCGTTATTGCATACCCGTTTGGCGGAAGAGGGGATAGCCTCGCGTTTGGTGATTCAACGCAATGAAATGGCTTATCTGAAACCCATGACGCAAGAGTTTACGGCCACTGCGGTATTGGTAGATGAAGAGGATTGGCCGACATTTCTCACCACATTACGACGCAAAGGCAAAGCACGGATAAGTGTGGTGGCCAGTTTATATAGCGATCAAAAAATGGCAGGCAAATTCTCAGGTGATTTTGTAGCGTTATTTGGCGATAAGTAAATAATCTCAGCTATCTCGGGTTCCATTAAATTACTGTTACACTCAGGTAAAAAGCCTGCGAGCAGTACGGAGCCTGAACGTTATGTCGGTCAAAAAGCCCTTTGTCTACCCAGAAATGCGACTGGTGTTTATTTTATTGATCACCTGTTTTGCTGCCTGGGGTGTGGCAGCGAATATGACCGATCCATTGGTCAAAGTGTTCAGTCAAATCTTTGCCATGAGCACCTTGCAATCTGCCTTAGTGCAATTTGCTTATTACGGGGCATACTTTTGTCTGGCAATACCCGCCGCTTTTATTAACCGCCGATATTCCTATAAAACTGGTGTTTTATGCGGTTTAGGGTTGGCGGTAATCGGTGCCTTAGCGTTTTATCCTGCCAGTCTGGCAATGAATTATCATTATTTTCTCGCGGCGTTATTTATTCTGGCCTCCGGATTATCGATTCTGGAAACTTCGGCCAATCCCTTTGTGATGGCGATGGGCCCATTAGAAAATGCCACACGCAGACTCAATCTGGCGCAAGCCTTTAATCCGGTTGGGACTAATCTAGGCGTTTTTCTAGCCGCTACATTAATCCTGCCCAATTTGCATATTGCCGAAGCTGCTGATCGGGCGTTAATGACGGTTGAAGAATTAAAGCTGGTACAAGCCGCGGAACTTAAAGCCGTGATGTTGCCTTATGTGAGCATGGCGGCGGCTTTGTTGTTGATTTGGCTGATGATTTTGTTTTCCAAAGTGCCAAAACCACGTGAAGCGGTGGTGTCGAGCATCGGTGAATTACATTTCGCACAGATATTTAAACGCTTGATGGCCAATACCCATTACCGATTTGGCGTTATTGCTCAATTTTTTAATGTAGCGGCACAAGTCTGCGTCTGGACCTTCACCATTCAGTATGTGCAGCAGGCGATGGGCGGTACCGCAGCCGATGCCAGTATTTATTTGCAATACAGTTTGCTGGTGTTTTTGGTGTCCCGTTTTGCGATGACCTGGTTGATGGGCTATGTCCGGCCAACGGTGTTGATGACCATACTCGCCTTAACTGGCAGCGCTTTATGTTTATTTGCCATGTTGAGTCCAACTATTTCCGGAGTTTGGGCCATCGTTTCTATTTCGGCCTGTTTGTCGCTGATGTTCCCGACTATCTACGGAGTGGCATTAAAAGGCTTGGGCGAAGATACCAAATTTGGTGCGGCTGGACTGGTGATGGCGATTCTCGGCGGTGCGATTATGCCGTTGTTTCAGGGAGCGTTGATCGACGTATTTAATACGGCGATTTCCTATATTGTTCCTGCAGCCTGTTTTTTGGTGGTCGCTGCCTATGGCTATTTTGATGTGCGCTCTAAAAGAGCGTGTTAGAAAACGCAGTGCTGTGCTTCACAAGGTACGCCATCCTGATCACCATCCATCATTGTGTTTGGACAGTTTTTAAGAAAATACTTAGCTTCTGCACAAGATGTCATTTCGCTGCAATGGGTTCTGCCATCACAACTAAATTGAGTCGCAGTCACTTCTGGCACCGTTGAAATACCACTCGGCGTAATCTGCTCAGTTGCAGCTGAAGTTGGAGCAGAAGTGAATTTTTGAGAAACACTTACTGCAATTAAAACCACCAATATCACTGCAATTATTAAGCTGATTGATTTGGTGGTTTTACCGGGTGTTTTACTAAGCTTGACTGGCGAAGCTTTGGGTTTTAACGATGCCGCACGGCTAATATTTATGGCTCGGGTTTTACCGTCTGCCGTAGTTTCTATTTCAAAACCAAGCATTTCACCGACTTTGGGGCGCGGGCTGCCGCTTGGAAAGGCGGAAATATGTACAAAGACTTCCTGTTGATTATGCTCGCAGAGGATAAAGCCAAAACCTCTGTCATCTTTCCACTTAATTAACTTTCCATGCATCTTGATTACTTAGCGCCAGTCAGTGATAAGTGAGGCACCATAACAGAGTTGCTGTGAGTGAGGAAGGGTAAATCATCTTTGATTAAATGGCTTAACGATGACACTCATTGTTGCTACCGAGCAAACATAAACTGGCTTGCTCAATGGATTCCAGCTGAATTGTTACATGCTCAATATCAAAATGATCATGCAGATCATGTTGCAGTTGGGCTAAAAATGCGTTGTCCAATGGATTATTTTTCACCACTAAATGCGCGGTTAATGCCGTTTCACTGGTGCTTAATGGCCAGACATGTAAATCATGCAGTGAGTCGACCTGTTCCAAATCCAGTAAATACTGCTGAATTTTTTGCAGATCAATATTTTCCGGTACAGCGTCCATTGCATAATTGAACGATTCACGAAATAAGCGCCAGGTACCCACCAAAATAATCGCCACAATCAACAGGCTGACGAGTGGGTCAATCCATAACCAACCTTTGAACAGAATAAACAATCCGGCAATTACAACCCCTAGCGATACAGCCGCATCGGCAGCCATATGTAGAAAGGCACCGCGAATATTTAAATCCTGTTTTTGACCCTTAAAAAACAACAGCGCAGTGATGGTGTTGATTACTACACCGATGCTGGCAACAACAATTACGGTCATGCCTTCAACCGGCTGGGGATTTAACATTCTATTGATCGATTCCCAGGCGATAGCGCCTAAAGCAATAAACAACATGATGGAGCTTATTAGGGCCGCCATCACAGTGGCTTTGCGAAAACCATAAGTGCGTTTCGCTGTGGCGGCTTTTTTCGCCAGAATGCTGGCACCCCATGCGAGTATCAAACTCACCACATCACTTAAGTTATGTCCGGCATCCGCTAATAGCGCCATCGAACCAGCTAAAATGCCATAGCTGGCTTCAATAATGACAAACACCACATTTAAGCTGATACCGATAGCAAAAGCGCGATTATAGTTTGCAACTTCGTGGTGATGAGGCTGGCGATTTTCCATTTTGTTTCCGTGATCAAGTGATATCAAAAGCATTTGCCAGTTAAAACATCGAGTACATGCTGGCAGCGCTTTTTTGCCTGGCAAGGATCACGTTTATTAAAGACGATGTCTACAAAAAAACCTAGTTTAAGAACCACTTTGACGCAAAGCATTGATAATACGGTTCTGTTCTTCTTCCCCGTAAAAACTTGGATCATCAAACAGATCACGTTGTTGTTGATCAAACATCATATTCAACGCTTGAGCACTGGTTTGCACCATTGGTTCAAAATGAGCATTTTGACCACTCACCAGATCGACCACACGACGCCGACGGTAAATGGTGTAGCCACCAAGTAATAACAATACCAAACCAATATAAATTGGTAATCCATGCGGCCCCAGTACGGTCATTAATGAACCGGATAGCACTGGAGCAAACGCACAGCCCGCACCATGCAGTACCAGCATATCGGAGGAACCCGAAACGATTTCATCCGGATGCAGCTGATCGATTAATTGGGCAACGGATAATGGATAAATGGAAAACGCCAGGCCACCCCAGATAAAAAACAAACTGAGCAGTAGTTTTTGGGTGGGCACGATGATCATTATTATCGATATAGCAGCAGCCAGCATGACCACCCAGGTCATAACTTTGGGGCGATCATGTTTATCGGAATAACGACCAATGGGGATCTGCAAAACAGCACCACCGATAATGGTTAAGCTCATGATCATCGCGATGCCGCTGATGTCATAACCGAGTTGTGTGGCATAAATCGGTGTCATGGACCAGAAAGCGCCCATTGCCAACCCGGACAAGGCTGCTCCGGCAACAGCTAATGGAGCAATTTTCAATAAGCTTTTTAGACTGCTTTTAGGTCTTTCTGTCGCAATATTCGGTTGGTTACGACGGGTCAATGTCAAAGGCAGAATCGCCCAACTGACTAGAATGGATACCAAAGCGAATAACAAAAAGCCTTCCGGTGAATCAAGATTGAGCATTTGTTGTGCAATGGCAAGCGCACCTAAGTTAACCACCATGTAAAACGCAAAGATCTTTCCACGCTCATGGCTGGCAGCCTGACTATTAAGCCAGCTTTCAATCACTGTCATTAAGGTGATGTAAGCCAAACCATAAAAGAAACGAAAGCCCATCCAGGCCCATTGATCGATAAAGAGTACGTGCAAGAGTGTGGTGGTGGCGCAGACCGAAGCGCAGAAAGCAAAAGTGCGGATATGACCCATCCGGCGGATTAAACGACCGCTTACCCAGGTGCCACAGATAAATCCGACAAAATAGGCCGACATGATCATGCCCATTACGGCACTGGAAAATCCTTCACTGGTGCCACGTAAAGTGAGCAGGGTACTAATCAATCCATTGCCAAGCAGCAATAGCGCCACGCTAAATAATATTGATTGAATAGGTTTTAGCAGTGCTAACGAATGCATCCCTTGCTCCTTCAATGCTCAAACAATTAGTTTTATCTGTTTAATAACTCCGGAATGAGTCTAAATGACGACCTGCAATGGTTTAGCCGCACCACAATAAAGCATTATGAAACCAGATTACGCGTTGTTCAGAAATACGCCAACCCTAAGAGACTGGCGCTGCATCGTAATCTGAGCGATCAAGCCTAATAAATTGCAGTAGCGTGATATCAACCTTCAGCAAAACTATGCAATAGTTGAACCGAAGTTATCAGCTTCAGAATTTTTCTTGTTGAATTCCGTAACGCCAGACTTCAACAATTTGTCTGCTGGCAAGAATATTAAAGGTCGGATCGGCGGACAGAACCATAAAGTCAGCTTGATAACCGGCGGCCAAGCGTCCCCGATTAGGTAATTGCATCATAGCTGCTGCATTAGCTGTTGCGGCCTGTAAAACAGAGGTTGTTGACATGCCTGCCTGTACCATCAATTCCAGTTCACGGTGCTCAGCAAATCCGGGAATCCTCAAGGCCGTTGCTCCGGAATCCGTGCCCAAAGCAATTTTGACTCCGGCATTGTGCAGTTTTGTCAGGTTTTTAATGTTGTAGTTAACCGACTGACGGTTTTTTTCACTTTTCGCCAGGGCTGCTTCGCGCCAGGAATCGTCACTCAATTGCTGCTGCAGTTCTGGACTCAGGCTGGCAGTAAAAAATGGATCATGCAGCCATTCGGGATGTTGAGCATATATATATTCAGCTTCATTAATATTGATAGTGGGCACATACCAGACATCTCCCGCCAACATTAAATCGATAAATTCTTGATCTACATCGGTATCACGTACCCCGTGAGCAACGACATTCACACCTGCAGCAACTACACCTTTGGCATCATCCAGATAATGAATATGAGCGGCCGATGGAAGTCCCAGAGCATGGGCTTCTTCAAAAGCTGCCTGATAGATCTCGGCTGGCATAGTGGGAACATCGCCACCCATTCCATCGACCCAGACTTTCACCATATCGATTCCAGCATCATTCATTTGTTTGACAGCTAAACGTGCTGCTGCGGGAGTGGCTGGACGTTCTGCCTGATCTTCCGTTAAGCCCATTCGACCTTTCGGTGGCGCGCCATCAATAGCTCCTACACCGGCACCAGCACCATATAAATCAGCACCTCGATGATGGCTGCCACGCATTTCATTTCGTAACTCATGGAATAACGGACGATTAAGCCCTAATGCATTAACGGCAACCACACCATATCGTTGGAACTGGGCTAGATCACGCATCACAGTTTCGCGACTGTAGAAGTCACCGCCATGTTGTAAACCGGACACGGTTCCAACATGTGAGTGAGCGGCAATAAGGCCGGGCATGATGAAACGATTTGCATAGCTGAGATGACGAGCTTGAGCTGGGAGGGCGATTTCCTGTTGTGAGCCGACGGCGATTATCGTGTCGTTTTCAATCACCATTCTCGCTTGTTCAATCACATGTTCGCCATCAAACAACCTTGCAGAGTCAATGACGATTGTGGAGTTGGATTCAGCTCGTACAGTAGAAATAAGCAATAAACTGAGTAAACCAAAAAGTGATAGTTGACGAAATACAGACATTAATAACTCCATGTTTCATGGCTAGGTTATTAGTGCGACTGAGTTCGTCTATCAGGGTTCCATCCTATTGGTTAGAAATAAAAAGCCACTGATTAACCAATCAGGCTGTGATACAGCGGAATACCGACAATGACATTAAATGGGAAAGTCAGCCCCAAAGCCGCCAACATGGCTAAGCCAATATCGGCTTGTGGAATAGCTGATCGCACTGCAACCGGTGCTGCGATATAAGAAGCACTGGCGGTTAAACTTGCCAGGATTAATACCGAACCGTCCGGTAGCCCCAGCAATTTACCGGTAAATAATCCGGCTAACGCCAAGACGGTCGGCGCAACAATGGCAAATATCACCACTGGAATTTTATCGCGAGATAATTTACTTAATGCTTCGGCAGCAACAATACCCATTTCAAGCAGAAACAAAGCCAGTACACCCATAAAGCTCCGGTGTATAAATCGGTGACCCCCGCGCCTTGTCTTGGGCCGTACATCCAACCAATTAACACCCCGCCAACCAGCAGAATCACGCCTCTGTTAGTTAATGACTCGTGCAAGATACTCATCATGCCACCTGATGCGGCATTTTTTACTCCACTAAAATGCCGATATAACATCAAGCCGATAACAATTGCGGGTAATTCCAGTAGTACCAAGTAAAGAGTTACCTGACCGCCAACCAGCATTTGATTGCTTTCGGCGTAGGCCAGTGCCACAGCAAAAGTCCCGGCGCTGACTGAACCATAGTGGGCAGCAAAACTGGCACTGTCAGCCAAATTCAATCGAACCACTTTCCACAACAGCGGAAATAGAATTAGCGGGATTAAAAAGCCTAATAATGCCACTGACATTAGCTCAGGTAGCAGACTCCAACCCATGTTGCCATGTAATGCCATGCCGCCTTTGAGGCCGATAGTCAGCATCAATAACAGACTTAAAACATCGTAAGCTGCTTTAGGAATAGCCAGATCAGACTTAACCAGTCCACCCACTAAACCCAGTAGAAAAAACATGACCACGATGTCAGGCATATTTACTCCTTTAACTTATATGCCGCGCACTTTAATTCAATTTGAGTTTATTTCCTACTCTGAGCGTTCAAAAGTCACGATACTGCGGGTCATGTCTTTTTCCGGCCAATTTGGCATCACTCGCCATGGGGTGAAAACTTGCAGACGTTCACCATCAATTTTGAATTCACGCGCTTGTTCTGTATCGACCCATTCTGGGTTCCAGGCGACTTCCACGCTGGTAATCCACATGTTGTCTTCAATTCGATATCCGCCAGTGTACGAAATAATGGTATCTAACAAAGCTGCTTTATCTTCAACGGTTTTCGCTGGTTTACGACCTTCACCGGTTAACACAAACCAAACCCGTTGTTCAGGGGTAAACACCACATAGCCAGTGGGCTTCTTACCCATAGGATGAAACATTTCTCCCGTTTCCTGCACTTCGACTTCATAAGACACCAGTTTCCATGCACCATGCATTTGGCTTTCGTCGTTAGCAAAGCTGGTAGACATAAACGTCGCAAGCATTACGGTGGATAATGTTTTCAACATAATCATTTCCTTTATTGAAGTTAGCGGAGCGCTGAAATATTTCAGCAGGTTTCGTTAAATAAACGGGTTCTAAAACTCAAAGGCAGCAATCAATGGCGCGTGATCAGAAAGCATTTTCCAAGAAGAGTGGGGCGGACATTCACAGGATGTAGGCTCAAGCCCACGGTAGTAAATGCGATCCATCTTGAAAATCGGCATCCACGAAGGCCAGGTTCGTGCATGGGTTTTATGCAAGGTCCGAAAGGCTTCTTTCAAATCTAATCGTTGAGTGAAATGTTTTTCTGCCTGGCCGTTCCAGTCATTAAAATCGCCGGCAACTATAAGTGGTACACCGTGCGGCACATGCTCATCGATACGCTCACATAACGTTTGTAACTGACGTTTGCGTTCGGTTCCTGTAAGGCCAAGATGCAGACAGACAATATGCAGTTCTTGTTGGGTATCGGGGATATGGATGACGCCGTGTAACAAACTGCGGCTGGCCCAGGTGTAGGGTGAAACATTAATATTTTCCCAGCTTTGCAAAGCATATTTGCTGAGAATGGCGTTGCCGTGATGGCCGACGCTGTACACCGCATTTTTGGCATAGGCAAAATGTGGCCAGATATCTTCAGCAATAAAATCACAATGCGGACCAGGCCAAAGCTGCTGCTTCAGCTCATGACCAGTATGTTCACCTTGAATTTCCTGCAACAACATAATATCGGCATCGGCTTCGCGTAATGCTTCACGCATTTCATGCAGGATGAACTGCCGATTGCCGGTATTAAAGCCTTTATGCAGGTTGTAAGTCAGAATTCTAAGTGATTGTTTTGACATTCCATCTCTGAAAATTAGCTAAAGCCATACCATAACATCTCTTTTGTGAAGGAAATATTATTGAGGTTAAAACTATCCCGTTAAATCAAAAAAAACGCCTGCTCAAAGACGAGCAGGCGCTTTCTAATGTGGCTCTTATACTAAAGTTACAGCTGATCAGTGTTGTACAACGGGAAGTTCTTCCGGATCTTTCTTAGCCAGTTTTACTTCACATTCTGGTGAAGCGATCATTTTTTCAGCTGAACTGACTAGTAATGAATTTTCTAAAAAGTTACGGCCTACCAAAATTGGGAAGGTCATATTGCTGCGATCAGCCAGTGTAAAACGCGTTTCTTCATAGTAATCACCAACACACAAACCCATTTCGACCACATAGCGAGTTTGTTCACCACTGGCTTGAGTTACGGTGACTGTATCAATCAATGGACGAGTGATTTCATGTTCATTGTCTTCGTGATCAACGAATTTAAAACGGATCTGTTTTTCACCATTTTCCTCAAACACTTTAGTGTCGATGGCATACATGGAATTTGTCGCTGCACCAGTATCAATACGTGCATTGGTTTTGATTTCACCGGGAAATAACGTAACGATTTCCTGATGACCGAGCACAGATTGCTCTTCAAGATCTAGTTTGTTTTGTTCGGCATGAGCGGTCAGGCTAAACGCCAATAAAAGGCTCAAAGTTAATTTACGCATGCTGTCTATCCTTTTCATTTTTTTGGAATTGGGTGGGCATCATGGCCGGGAACAGGCTAACACGACAAAGATGAATCTAACCTGAAATTATTACAAACAATTGATTTTAAAGATTTATAGTTTTTTTATGGCACAACACTATTGATATTTATCAGCATGACCCCATCTGTGAGCTATCGTTAAAACAGCCAGATGGAGGCAATACAGAAATGGGCGTTGATGCACATAAAGAAACCATGGGTTTCCAGACAGAAGTTAAACAACTTCTTAATTTGATGATTCATTCGCTGTACAGCAACAAAGAAATTTTTCTGCGTGAGCTGATTTCTAACGCGGCCGATGCCGCTGACAAATTGCGTTTTGAAGCGTTGTCCGATGATGCGTTATACGAAGAAGATGGTGATCTGAATATCCGTGTCACCTTTGATAAAGATGCCCGTACCATCACCATTAGTGATAACGGTATTGGCATGACCCGTCAGGAAGTTATCGACAATATCGGTACGATTGCCCGCAGCGGTACCAAAGCATTTTTCGGTCAGTTAACTGGCGATCAAGCCAAAGATTCACAACTTATCGGTCAGTTCGGTGTGGGATTCTATTCCGCATTTATCGTGGCTGATAAAGTCACGTTGAAAACCCGTCGTGCCGGCACCACCAAAGAACATGGCGTGTTATGGGAATCGGCTGGTGAAGGCGAGTTCAATATTGAAACCATTGAAAAAGCTACTCGCGGTACTGAAGTCACCCTGCATCTGCGTGAAGGTGAAGATGAATTTTTAAATAGCTGGCGTCTGCGTAATGTCATCCGTAAATACTCGGATCACATCAATATGCCAATCATCATGCAAAAAGAGCCAGTGCCTGACGAAGAAGGCAAAATTGATGAAAGCATCATCGAAGACGAGACAGTCAACAAAGCCACTGCATTATGGACACTGTCTAAAAACGACATTACTGAAGAACAATACAAAGAGTTCTACAAACAAATCGCTCATGACTTCCAGGATCCATTGACCTGGAGCCACAACAAAGTCGAAGGTAATACCGAATACACTTCACTGCTGTATATCCCTTCTAAAGCACCGTTTGATCTGTGGGATCGCGATCGCATGCATGGCATTAAGCTGTATGTGAAACGTGTATTCATCATGGAAGACAGCGAACAGCTGATGCCACGTTACCTGCGCTTTATTCGCGGGGTGATTGATACCAACGATCTGCCATTAAACGTATCGCGTGAAATTCTGCAAAGCAGTAAAGTCATTGATACCATCCGTGCTGCTTCAGTAAAGAAAATCATCTCTGAACTGAACAAAATGGCCAATAACGAGCCTGAACAATATGCTGAATTCTGGAAAGAATTTGGTCAGGTCATCAAAGAAGGTCCGGGTGAAGATTTTGCCAACAAAGAAGCGTTGGCCAAACTATTGCGTTTTGCCAGCACCGAAACCGGGAATGCAGATCAAACCGTTTCATTGGAAGACTATGTCAGCCGGATGAAAGACAAGCAGGACAAAATCTATTACATCACTGCCGAGAGCTTTGCGGCTGCGAAAAACAGCCCGCATCTGGAAGTGTTCCGTAAGAAAGGCATTGAAGTTCTGTTGCTCACCGACCGCGTCGATGAATGGCTGGTCAACTCCCTGACGGACTTTGATGGCAAACACCTGCAATCCGTTGCCAAAGGCGATTTGGATCTGGGTGAGCTGGAAGACGAAGCAGAGAAAAAAGCGCACGAAGAAGTTGAGAAAAACTTCGAAGATCTGATTGAGCGCATCAAGAAAACGCTGGACGACAAAGTAAAAGATGTACGCATTACACATCGACTGACCGATTCCCCAGCCTGTCTGGTGGCGGACAATTACGATATGAGCGGTAATCTGGAACGTATGCTTAAAGCTGCAGGCCAACAGGTTTCAGCCAGCAAACCGATTCTGGAACTCAATCCGGAACATCCAATGGTCGCCAAACTGAAAGACGAACAGAACGATGAACAATTCGGTGACTGGACCTCCATCTTGTTTGACCAAGCTTTACTGGCCGAAGGTGGACAACTGGAAGATCCTGCTAGCTTCGTGAAAAAACTTAACGCAATGCTATTGCAACGCGCTTAATTAAAAACCAGTCCATGACTCCATTTGCCGGAGTCATGGACAATTTTATTCTCTTTATTATCTTGACCAGTTAATCGTAACCCCAAAATCTTGGATCCAGAGCACATTTGCCCATGGTAGGTTGGGTTGAAGCATGAAACCCAACAATCCAATTTCAACTCTTCCTGAGCCATATATAGCGTCACATTGGTTTACTTCGAATTCCCTTTCACTTGATAAATAAACTCCAGCAAATCACAATCTAACTCCTCGATATAAATACAATAACCTTCGCGAGGGACAGCGCAGATGAACATCACAAAAAAACAGCTTGATTTGGCAGTGAAGCAAGATCTTATCACGCAGGAACAGGCGGATAAGTTATTCGATTTCTTCAAATCTCAACCGACAACCGGCCCCAGTTTTGACTTTACCCATGTGCTTTATTACATGGGTGGCTTGATTGCCATTGGTGCTATGACCTTGTTTATGACCTTGGGTTGGGAAAGCTTTGGGGGTTGGGGGATCTTTTTTATCAGTCTGGCTTATGCCGGTGTTGGACTAAAGCTGGCGAATCATTTTGAAACAAAAGGTTTGGCCATTCCTGCCGGGATTTGTACGACCTTTGTGGTAGCACTGACACCCTTGGCAATTTATGGTTTGCAGCAGGCAATGGGCTGGTGGCCTGATGATAGTGTTTATCGCGATTATCATCGTTATATTCAGTGGCATTGGCTGTTTATGGAGCTGGGCACTCTGGCTGTGGGGGCAATGATTTTTTATCGCTACCGTTATCCATTTTTATTGATGCCGATTGCAGTGACGTTGTGGTATTTGTCGATGGATATCGCCGCAATGATTGTGGGTGGCTATGCCAACTATGAACTGCGTGCATTGGTGTCGATGTATTTTGGTCTGGCGATTACACTGTTTGCGTTCTGGGTAGATATGCGGGGCTACAAATCGGGCGATTATGCGTTCTGGTTGTATTTGTTTGGTGTGATCGCCTTCTGGGGCGGCATGACTTCCCAATACTCGGATAGTGAACTGTCGAAGTTCATTTATTTCACAATCAATTTATTAATGATTGGTGTCGGCGTAGTCATTGCCCGCCGGGTATTTGTGATATTTGGTGCACTGGGCTCGGCGTTTTATCTTGGGCATCTGGCCAATGTGGTGTTCAAGGACAGTCTGTTGTTTCCGATTGCACTGACGGCTATCGGTCTCGGACTGATTTATCTGGGTGTGTTGTGGCAAAAACATGAGCAGCAAATCAGTGAAAATATTCAAGCGCATTTGCCCGCAGCCCTGCGGGAATTTTTAGCTGCTAAAAGCAGCTGAAAGTTTATGGCTTGAACTTCACAAGCTTAAACCCCACTTGATTACAGATACGTTAAAATGCCGCTTATCGTCTGGCATTTCAATTGCCACATTATCTCCTGCTTAAAAGCAGTATGAGGAATCATCATGCAAGAAGACGCCATTCAGGCAGATCATTTACAACGTTTTATTTTCGATAATGCAGCCATTCGCGGTGAATGGGTACAGCTGAAACAAACCTGGCAGACCGTTAAGGTTCAACGCGAATATCCCCCCGCGGTCGCATCTCTATTGGGACAAATGCTCTCTGCAGCAGCGTTATTGGCCGAGACGGTGAAAATGTCTGGCCGTTTGGTATTGCAATGTCGTTCCAACGGGCCGGTTTCTTTATTAATGGTTGAATGCACCAGTGACCACACCTTAAGAGGTCTGGCAAACTGGAATGGCGAAATTGCCGATGATGCCACTATGCAAGAATTGCTAGGCGAGGGTAATCTGGCAATAACTATTGAAAATGTTGAAGCTAAACAGCCTTATCAAGGCATCGTCAGCGTGCAAGGCGAAACCATTGCTGAAATGCTGGAAATGTATTTCGCTCAGTCTGAGCAATTAAAAACCCGTATCTGGTTAGCCACGGATGAACACACCGCCGGCGGTTTAATGCTGCAACAATTGCCCGAACAAGATCCCGAACAGCATGATGAAAACTGGAATCGAATCAATTTTCTTGCCGAAACGGTTACTAATGATGAACTGCTGAACCTGGATGCAGTCTCGTTGTTATATCGTTTATTTCATGAAGAAATGGTGAGACTTTTGAGCACAACCGTATTGGAATTTGCCTGTACCTGTTCACGTCAACGAGTGGCTGACACCATCAAGCTACTTGGGCGACAGGAAGCTGAAGAGATTATTGCCGAACGCGGAATGGTTGAGTTGGCCTGTGAGTTCTGTAATACACATTATCAGTTTGATCCGGTGGATGTGGCAGGTTTGTTTAGTGATCCGCTGAATATTCAGAATGATTCAGACACATTGCATTAACCAGGAATAATCATGGCGCATATTGTCATTATCGGTGCGAGTACCGGCGGTTTACCCGCTGCATATGAATGCCGGGCAGCTCTCGACAAAACGCACCATATCAGCGTGGTTTCTAATACCCCAATCTTTCACTTTGTGCCCAGTAATCCGTGGGTAGCCGTGGGCTGGCGAAAACGTGCTGATATCAGCTTTGAATTGGCCTCTGTTTTATCCAGTAAAAATATTGATTTCTACGATTCCGGTGCCAGCAAAATCAAACCCGCTACAAATCAGGTTTTATTGGGCGATAACACGATTCTCAATTACGACTATCTGATTATCGCCACTGGGGCCAAATTGGCTTTTGATGAAATCGAAGGTTTTGGTCCACAAGCTCACACCCATTCTATCTGCACAGTAGGTCATGCCGAAGATAGCTATCAGGCATGGCGTGATTTATTGAAAAATCCCGGGCCGATTGTCGTTGGTGCCGTGCAGGGTGCTTCCTGTTTTGGTCCGGCCTATGAATTTGCCTTTATTATGAATCGGGCGTTACGCAAGGCTAAGGTGCGGGATCGGGTACCGATGACATTTGTCACGCCTGAACCTTATATAGGCCATATGGGCTTAGGTGGGGTAGGCGATTCAAAAGGGCTGTTTGAATCCGAGTTTCGCAAAAATGATATCAAGTGGATCACTAATGCCCGGGTCAAATCCATCAGCAAAGGCAAAATGCTGGTCGAGCAGGTGGATGATAATGCCGAGACCGTCAAGACGCATCAACTGGCTTTTGATTACAGCATGATGATTCCAGCATTCAAAGGCGTTGATTGTGTAGCCAATCTGGATGATGAACTGGTTAATCCACGAGGCTTTTTGAAAGTCGATGAATTCCAGCGTAATCTTGCTTACCCAAATATTTATGGTGTCGGTGTTTGTGTCGCCATACCGCCAGTTGAAGCGACAGCTTTACCGGTTGGCGTGCCAAAAACCGGCTATATGATTGAAAGCATGGCCAAAGCAGCCGTTGCCAATATTCAGGCTGCCATTGAAGATCGACCAATTGAAACCCGAGCCAGTTTAAATGCCGTTTGTCTGGCCGATATGGGTCACACCGGTGCCGCGTTTGTCGCGTTGCCGCAAATTCCACCCCGTAATTTGGCCTGGATGAAAAAAGGCCGCTGGGTGCAAATGGCAAAAATCGCGTTTGAAAAATACTTTCTGTTCCGTATGAAACGCGGCCTGCCCGAATCTTTTTACGAACGTTGTCTGCTGCGTTGTTTTGGAATCAGCAAAATTAAATAATGTTATGAAAATAACTTCTATCAGAACGGGTTGGCTGATATTGGTGGTTTGTATTTCACTGATATTAAGCGGCTGTTCTGGCCGGATTACACCACCAACCACTCCCGAAACGCCACGAGCTGTATTTGTACTCGACCACGGTCAGCATTCCAGTCTGGTCATTGAAGATAAACATGGCAATATGGCACGTTATTCTTATGGCGACTGGCGATACTATGCTGAAGGAAAAACCAGTTTTTGGTCTGGGTTGCGTGCCGTGTTTGCTCCCACCAAAGCCGCACTAGGCCGTAAACAACTTTCGGGTCCGGCGACACTGGAAAATGTTTACAAACAAGTGAGGATTTCGGTGATAAAGGCCGTGCCACTTGAAGCTGAAGCTTCTGCAGTTGATGCTCTACAGTACAAACTCGAAACCATTTACCTTCAAAATCAAGACTCAAAGATTTATCGACAAGATTATGATCTCGAATTTGTGCATCATCCAATGGCCTATAGTGTCCGGCATAACTCTAATCAGATAATTGGCCAATGGCTCACCGAGTTGGGTAGTGAAATCCATGGTTGGCAATTATTATCAAATTGGCAGGTTCGACACTAGCCAAACAGCTTGTCTCTTAGTCCAGCATTAAACGTAAATATTTGGAATTCCAGACAAGTGCATTTTCTCAAAACTGATACTATCCACTTTGCAAAATCTATTGGGGTTAGTTCATGGCAAAGAAGCTTAAAGATTTAGTTAATCACAGTCTGGCAATTGCTCAGGATACAGGGTTGATCGTTGTTGCCATCGCCACGCTGGTTGCCGTGGTTATCGAAATCAATTTCATGTTTGAAAATGGCACCGTACTGCTGACGGATTTATTATTGCTGTTTATCTATCTTGAAGTGCTCACCATGGTGGCAGTTTATTACCAGTCAGGTGAGTTACCCATCAAATTTCCCTTGTATATCGCGATTGTTGCGCTGGCACGGTATCTAATCTTGGACATGAAAAACATTGATACCTGGCGGATTCTGGGCATTACCGTAGCGATTCTCTTGCTTGGTTTATCAATAATTGTCATTCATTACTGTAAAACCAATCTGTTTGAGAAAAATCGTGAAAACGTTGATTAAGCCGATGGCTTAATTGAGCCCGGTTCGGCTGAACATCAACAACAACGGCTTCAGCCAATGCTCACGCCATGTCAGAATCATGGCGACGCCTTTGGCCGCTAATGCCAAGAGCATTACCCATACTAAAACGGCCATGGTTGGATGATCAGCTGCCAGACAAAGCACTAACGATACAAACAGACTGAGATAACCGAAGATACGCAAAGCATTTTGCTGGGATGGCGTGGGCTGACTGGTTTCGATACCAGTCACCTGACGCCAGTGATTTGGCAGACTAAGAGAAAGACTCGCCATGCCCATCATGGTGGTGAAAATGGCGGCTATCCAACAAACGACTTCAACCACGGCTAGCCTCCAGTTTCTGGGCTGAAAATTCAATGGCTTTATTCACGGCCACATTCTCACGCTTTTTCAGGTATACAGCAGCATAAATCGCGATAGCACTGCTCACCAGCAAGCTCAAATCCACACCAGCCACTGGCCAATAGTGAAATACTGTTTTTAGTAAATGATCGCCAGTCGTAATCCAGTTGAGAATCACGGCAGCGATAGCAAGCACAGCAAATAAAATGCTTTGTTCACGCCATGCTGGTGAAATGTGCATATGGCGAACTGCAGAACTGCGCCAAAAAGCATGCAATAACATCACACTCCAGCTTCCCCAGAACACCACCTGTTCCCAATAACCTTTACCAACCATTTCGGCAGGTAATAAACGGTTTGCGACCAACATGCTCACGGTGGCCACCAACATACCTGTCACGGTAGTTACGGCAAGTGCATCGACCACCTGACTGCCTGAGCTGCCTTGTAATGTGTGCTGACGTTTACGTTTTTCTACAAAGAAGATAAAGCCAGTAGCAATACAGATAGCTCCAACCAAACCACCGAACACATACAACCAACGCAACAACCAATGCTCAAAGTGCTGCAAATGCAGACCGGTCAGAAACTCATTGATTTCAGATACTGCAGAGCGGGGCGGTTCTTCACGAATTAACTCGCCAGTGCTGGCATTGAAATGCATACCTTCACCCACCAACGCCACCCGATCACTGCCAGCCCGATAAATACTGACAAAGCTGTTGGCATCATCAACATGAGTGATTTTCAAAAAGCCAACTTCGCCAGCCATATCTTTCTCAGCCCAGCGCTGTTTGGCCTTAGCCACCATCGCATCAACAGACGCGATTTCAGTTGGAACACCAGCACGCTTGTGCGGCAGACCTGTTTCACTTGCCTCAACCATTTCATGATAATCATGTAACGGTTCAAGCTGAGTGTGGGTTACCGGGAAAAAGTAAAAACTGGCAAAAATCAGTAAGCCAGTAAAGGTAAAAAAGAAATGAAACGGCAATGCAACCATACCGGTGAGATTGTGCAAATCCAGTACACTGCGTTGGGTTTGTTTGTTGGGGCGGAAAGTGAAGAACTCACGGAAACGCTTGCGATGAATAATCACCCCACTGACCAGAGCCGCCATCATAATAAATGCTGCAATGCCGACGATATAAATCCCGATTCGATTCCAGTTCCAGTTCAGGCTGTAATGCATCGGGTAAAAAAATCGGCTACCGATCTTCAGTTGATCGTCGGGGAACGCTTTACCAGTGCGTGGATCAATGGTGATATTGCCATGAATATGATTATGACCTTCAGGGTCGAGTGGCTGCGGCACCAGAAAGCCGACCCCCATTATTAAAACCGGATCACGATGTGTGGTGTAAGCCCAGAATTCATCAGCTGGTAATTCGGTGCGAGGTGTCATTGGCCCCTGACTCAAATCATGCAGCAGCGGCATATTGGTATTGTAGTCCTGCACCTCCGGTTCAACCGAACGTAGAATCGGTAACAACATCTCATCAAATGATGGCATTACCTGTGGTTCAAAGCGGCTTTCCGGAATCGACCAGCGATCAATTTCACGATCAAATACTGACAGGCTGCCAAAAAAGAACACCACCATCAGAATAAAACCCAGAGTCAGGCCAAACCAGGTATGCAGCCAGGCCATAGACTGTCGAAAGCTACTGAACATGGTTTAAATTCCTTGTAAAAATGACTGTTGTAAAACACTGGCCAGCACGGTCATTGTCACCCCACCCCCAAACAGAATCAGCCACAGCCAAATTAATTTATCGGTGGCCATGCCCCACAAAAACAAACTTAAATAGATCAGCAGCCCCAGCATCAGCATGCCCATTTCAACATCATGAAATTCAATACCCAATGGAATCAACGCGGCAATGGTGATGGCAATCAAGCCCCAGGTGAACAGATAGCCACCGACCAGACTGGCAAAAATTCGGCTGGCAATCGGCCAGGCGGGAGATGAAAAATTCGGCATGAAATCGGACCTGTCTATAAAACAAAAATGCACCACCTGGATTGAGCAAAGCGGGGTGCAAATATAGTTTGATGCTAAATGATAATAATTAAGATTCACATTGTATAGTGAGTAGTGATTTAATTCAAAATAGAAAATGACTTACAAACTGCCAGTCACCATTTCACAAATGTCAGCTGGACAAAGACCATTGGGCCTATTGACAACAATGCTATAAATCTAAGTTGTGCTGTAAAGCCAAAGACTTTCAAACTTTAGGAAATTTGAATAAACATGAAAAATAACAAGAGAAGCTATTTCTTTATAAAACAATGGATGTTGGTGGTCTGGTTTTTAACAAGCAGCACTGCATTTGCTCAAGCACCATTTGAATTAGCTAATGTGCTCACTGAAGCAGGGCAATCCAACTCCTATATGGCCAAAGAAAATGATCTTGAAGTGCCTGTTACCGTCATTCATGGGACCCAACCAGGCCCTGTTTTATTACTGACCGCCGGAGTTCATGGGGATGAGTTTCCAGCAGTGTTGGCGTTGCAACGTTTACGTGATGAAGTTGATACCAAACAGTTAAAGGGAACCTTGATTCTGGTGCATCTGGCCAACTTGCCCGGCTTTCATGCACGCCGGGTTGCGTTACACCCGTTAGATAATAAAAATCTCAATCGCGAGTTCCCCGGTGATAAAAATGGCACACCAACCGAGCAACTGGCCGAGTTTTTCACCCGTGAATTTATCAGCCGCATGGACTTTCTGATAGATATGCACTCCGGTAGCTGGAATCAGGAATTATTGCCACACGTTTATTCACCGTTTGTTGATAATAAAGAGCTGGATGATCTGACCTTTGAATTTGCCAAAGCCATTGGCATGCAACATATTGTGATGTATGGCGAACGCCCACGCGATCCGGCTAATTCCATTTCCTATCCGAATACCGCCATGACCCGTGGCAAACCGGGCCTAACCACTGAAATTGGTCACCTTGGCCAACGTGATGAAGAATCAGTTGAAGACACGCTAACGCTGTCGCGAAATGCCCTGTATTTTCTGGAAATGCTGCCCGGAGAACCCACCCCACACCCCAACCCGGTTATCTACGACAAACTCAAATACGTTGCCAGCCCGGCCGATGGTTTGTTCACCCCCCGAGTTGAAATTGGCAGTGTCATTGAAGAGGGCACCATCGTCGGTGATGTCAGAGATTATTTTGGCAATATTGTTGCCGAGTTAACCTCACCAGTTAGCGGTATCGTAATGATGATTAACTACACCCCACCAATTAAAACAGGTGAAACACCGGTAACGATTGGGCTAGAACAAGACATCTAAATAAACTCTCAATTGCCTTCTCGCTCGACAAGCAAATCCCCAACGCTTGCCGCAGCGAGATGAGCAGGAGTAAAGTCTGTGAATATCAATGATCCATTAAATCGCTCGCCTAAAACTCGGCAAAATAATGGCTTAGTTCATTTCACATGGTCTTTTACTAACAGGGTGAAACATTATGAGCATCGATTCTGATCTGCTGGTCTTACAACATCATCTGAACAAAAAGCTGGAAGTTGATGCCTCTTTAGTTATTACTCTTCAACAAAGTATTCTTCAAGAGAAAGCCTTAGTGATTTGGCCATGGCTTATTGAAAGCTCCATTTGGCAAAAAATACCTACTAGAGTAGATAGGGCGGAATTGACTAGACAGAGACCGCTCCAATCAAAAATTCATTTACTGATCCTTAGTAACGATTTGAACCTTTTATTTCGTGCTCGCACCTTGTTGCATGAGGAGCAAGTACTGCCTATTGATGATGCACGTCAACTACGAATCGGTTTTAATCCTCTTACAACTGAGCAGACGTGTTCGATCTTTTTAGCGTCGGGCGTTCCAATGCAGGCGTCACTGAGTTTAATACTGGAATCAATAGTTTTTGCGACCGAGCCTGAGACAGCACCACACATCGAACTACCCATAGAATCTGTAACCTATTAGCTTCCTTAATTGTCAGCGCAGTGTCTGTGCTGGTATGGTTTGATTAAATTTTAAGCACCTGCATATACCTGTTGCTACGGTGCTGTTTTAAAACAATCCCAAGGAGCGCTGACCATGAACAATCGCTTCACTCGCCGACAGAGTCTAAAGCTGATCGGTGCTGGCCTGGCGGCTACTTTGCTGCCATCCTTGCCGATCTTTGCGGCAAGCAACGAACTGCTTCAGAAAACGTATTCAGGTGATAAAAAGTTGCCTGTCATAGGCTTGGGGACATGGCGTACCTTCAATGTCGGCACCGATCCAAAGCTGCTTGATGCCCGAACCGAAGTGGTAAGGACATTTTTCGAACTTGGCGGTGGCATGATTGATTCCTCGCCAATGTATGGTTCTGCGCCGGATGTTATGGGCTATGCTTTGCAAAAGCTGGGTATTCCCGACAGCCTGTTTTCGGCAGAAAAAGTCTGGAGTCCTGCTGGTGGTTCAGCACGTGAACAGGTGGCCGATCTACAATCTCGATGGAAGGTCGAGCAGTTTGATTTAGTTCAAATACACAACCTGACAGACTGGCGCGAGCATCTAGCGGCATTACAAGAGATGAAAGCCGAGGGCAAAATCAAACATATTGGCATTACCACTTCGCATGGCCGTCGTCACCAAGAGTTCGAGCAGATAATGAATTCTGAGGATATCGACTTCGTTCAGCTGACCTACAATATTGCTCAGCGTCAGGTAGAAAACCGGCTGCTACCACTTGCAGAAGAAAAGGGCATTGCAGTGATCGTTAACCGGCCTTTTGATGGCGGTAGTCTGATCCAAGGCCTGAAACGTCGTGATACAGCACTACCAGAGTGGGCAGAGGCAGAATGTGGCTGTACAACCTGGGCTGAGTTTTTGTTGAAGTTTGTCGTAAGTCACCCAGCCATTACCTGCGCTATTCCTGCTACCTCTCAAGTTGAGCATCTGCGTGAAAATATGCGAGCTGGAATGAATCCCATGCCTTCGGAAAGTGCCCGACATAAGATGGCAAAATATTTCGAGTCTTTATGAACAGCTGGACCAGCTACGCACTGCAGGATTTTATTCCCTTTACTGCTGATATCTATTTCCGCCTAATCGAACGCATGAGTGAAACCTTCTGGCCACTGCATTTGCTGACGTTGGCGTTGGGAGTTATTGCTCTCTGGCTGGCACTAAAAAACCGTAGTCGCATTACCTGTCTTTTGATCGCCCCTGTCTGGGCTTTTGTAGGCTTTTCATTTTTTATCCAACGTTATGCCGAACTGAACTGGGCGGGTGGCTATATTGGTTACTTCTTTCTCGCTCAAGCAATACTGTTGCTATTGATATCAATGACTGGGGTTGGCCTGGACAACTCGCCACGCAAAAGACCACCTGCTGTTATTGGTATTGCCATCGCACTTGTCGGGTTAATTGGTTTGCCGTTTATCGCACCTATCACCGGAGGATCCTGGCTCCAAGCTGAAGTCTTTGGCATCCATGCCGATCCCACTGCCATGACCACACTGGGGCTGAGTTTGATAATGTTCAGAGGCTGGGGTTTGTGGCTTATGGCTATTATTCCAGCACTCTGGCTGCTGATCTCGGGCTTAACCCTGTGGGTGCTGGGCGCAACTGCGGCCAGTGTTCTGTTCGCCGTATTGGCAATAGTACTCATAGGCTCAATTTGGAAGAGTGTTGAATATCCTTCGTTCAAGCAGGAACAAAAATAAAATGAAGCTTGAGTTTAAATGGTCTCGATTGGAGTCTTTAACAGCGCTCGAACTTTACGAAATCATCAAAGCCCGCGAATCCGTTTTTGTTGTCGAACAAAACTGCCCTTACCAGGAAACAGATGATTTGGATCCTCACGCCTGGCATCTATCTGCCTTGGTTAATGGTGAACTGGCAGCCTATGCCAGAGTCGTTGAGCCGGGAATTAAAAACAACCAACCTTCGATTGGCAGAGTCATGACCCTCAAAAAATTCCGGGGACAAAATATCGGCCGTGCCCTGATGGAAGAGGCCATTAAATTCACAGAGCAAAAATACCCAGAGAATGACATCAAAATCTCAGCACAGGTTTATCTGCAAAAGTTCTATGAGTCACTGGGCTTTTATTCTTTCGGGGAACCGTATGATGAAGATGGCATTTCTCATATAGATATGATTAAGCATGAAAACATGAGTGCCTGAGCTTGATATGCAGAAGTAAAGTCGGCATATAGGTCAGACGCAGGCTAGGAAATATGTTTAAAAAATTTGTTCACACTCATTAATCAAGTTGGCAGTAAACTTGATTCAGCTCTTATTAGTTATTCAAAAAAACACCCGATGAGACAAATATCCCACCGGGCGAATTATGATTATCAATTGGCTAGAGGACAAAAAAAGCCAACCTGATTACCGATTAGTTTTTAGCGCGTAATGCTGTGCTTACCGCGGCATCACCTTCTAGTTCAACAAAATCCTCTGAACCATAATCTGTCATTGCTTCAAGCTCTGCTTGAGTTGCTCTGACATGTAGGTCGTCGTCTTTAAGCGTGATACTGTCAAGCGGTATCAGGATGGTTTTGGCACCTATACCAAGTAAGCCGCCTACAGAAACCACGGCATGAATGTCTTGGTTATTTGGGCTGATCACAATTTTTTGAACATCACCGACACTTTCTCCGTCACTGGTGATGACGTCCATGCCATTCAGATCATCGGCTGACATATCATATAGTCCGCCTCTGTTTGCTGGAGTACCTGCACCGGTTGGGCCATGAGGTTGCGTATTCATCTGAACATCATTGTTTCTATCCATTTGGCCTTTCATCTCAGCATCACTGCTTTTATCCATTTGAGTATTGCCGAGTTCTTCTTCCTCTTCTTCTTCCTCAGTCACGTTACTTTGATGTTTGGTTAACGGACGGTCTGACTCGGTATTTGATTGACCACCGGCATTTGGTTTATCGGTTGATTTTTGCATCTTTGGATCGGCTTTATTGCCTGTTCCAGGTGCATCGGCATCAATCGTTTCGTTGAAATCTGCCTCACCGGCATTTGGGCGGTCAGTAGAGTTTTGCATCTCTTGATCCACTTTATTACCTGCTTTAGGTACATCAGCATCAATGGTTTGATTAAACTCATCTTCGTGATTTGGCGTTGTTAGCTGCTTATTTGTTGATTTATTCTGCTGCATTTCACCCTGAGTATTAGATTCTGAGCCATCGATTGTTTTCGAATAATCATCGGCTGCAATGGCCATGGTGCTGAACATGGCGGTAAGGGCGCTGGCTATTAATGTTTTGCGAAAAATAGAATTCATAAAAGTACTCCTAATCGCACTATGGGTTTTTATATCTTCATCCCAATCCGGCGGATTAGCATCAGAGTTACCATAGCGAAAGTTCAGTATTCGCCTCATCCAGAACAGTGTCTGTGCGTTGTCGTACTAAGAATTGTTAGGACAAGTTTTAAACTCTTCTGAGATTGCATAGTTAGCATGGATCGATTTTGTATAAACACAGCGTTTTGAAAAAAGCGGTTTTGTTGTGACTAATCAGCGAAAAATAATCATGTAATGTTAAAAGCACATAATGAAAAAAATTGTCAGGTTAAATATCGTGAGGAGGGCGTATGCAACACACTCTTAACACGTATAAACGAGAACAAACGGGCGGGGAAGAAACTGCCAATGCCATTAGTCATGGATTAGGACTTATCGGTGCATTGATTGGAACGCCTTTTTTAATTGCACAAGCAGTACGTTATGGCGAGACGGCCTTTTTGATCGGGGTTAGCATATTTTGTGCGTCGATGATCATTCTTTATCTGGGCTCAACGCTGTATCACGCATTACCTGCGGGCAAAGCAAAGCGGGTTTTTCGGCGTATTGAACACTCTGCAATCTATCTGTTAATCGCAGGGACTTATACGCCATTTACCTTTGGGGTTTTGAAAGGTGTCTGGGGCTGGACGCTGTTTGGCATCGTTTGGGGGCTGGCAGTTTTTGGTATTTCACTAAAAATATTTCAAAAACAGCATCATCTTGTACTCTCAACAGTGCTTTATTTATTGATGGGATGGGTGATCGTAATTGCTATCAAACCATTAATGGAAAATTTACCCACGGCGGGATTGTTATGGTTAGTCGCCGGTGGCTTGTCTTATACCGTTGGTGTGGCGTTTTTCGCCACTGATCACAAGCTGCAATATGGTCACTTTATCTGGCATTTATTTGTGCTTGGTGGCACGACTTGTCATTTCTTTGCTGTGTTTTGGTATGCCGCTTAATCACTTTTTGTAACACTTAGCGATTGCATTCGTCTTTGAGCTATAACCTGTTCGAGGAGTTTTATCATGAATGCATTTTCTAAATACGGTAGTGCGATTCTAACGATCATTTTTTTCATGTCTGGTGCTGCAAAGTTGGCGAGTTTAGATTTTGAGCTTCAGGCTTTTGAACGTTGGGGGTATCCGCTGTGGTTTATGTATCTGGTCGGTTTTATTGAAGTATCAGGGGCTGTGGTATTGCTGATCAAACCATTACGAGCAATTGCAGCCGCGGGGTTGAGCTTGTTTATGATTGGGCCGATCGTGACGCATGTTTTGCATGCCGAATGGGGCATGATGGGAGTGGCATTAGTCCTCATGCTGTTTGCAGGCTGGGTTGCCTGGCAATGGCGGAATATGGTCTCACTGGCATTTTTAATCAAGTAAGTTCAGTTTTACGTGTGATATGGATGTCACAGTCCCGCCATTTAATTGCTAACACGGCATATGAGAGTCATTGACCAGCCAACTTGATTTTACGACTACCTGAACTACACGAGGTATCTTGATTAGTGTTAACGACTTGCTTGCATTAAGTACTTATAGTTTTCTGAAAGCGTCCCATAATGTTCTTGAGTAAAGCTATCTTCACAAGGGAATAAATACTTGCAGCACGCATTGTTAATCATTAATCCGAACAGCCGAAATGGGCAAGCAGAGGCATTTGAAGATGCGGTGCGATTGCTGGAAGCTTCAGGCATGGAGATATCCGTTTGTGATTCTGAAAGCGAAGCGCATTTGGTTTCGTTGATTGAAGATTACGAACGAAAAGACGGAATCGTGATTATCGGTGGTGGTGACGGAACCATCAGTTCAGCTTTGGAGGCCTTACATACCTGTCAGCGCACATTAGCAATTTTCCCTATGGGAACGGCTAATGATCTTGCACGCTCGATTGGTGTTCCAGCCAATCTGTTAGAGGCTGCACAGGTCATCGTTGATGGTCGGCGTGAACAACTCAGTTAGGTAAGGTCAATAATAAACACTTTTTTATTAATGTGGCGCACGTAGGTTTGGGTGTTGATGTGACACGTGAACTGTCTTCGGATAGCAAAAAGTTCTTTGGTGTGTTTGCGTATCTTGGCGCATTTTTAAGAGCGATAAAACAGAATAAAAGCTTTAAAGTACACATAAAAACAGATGACTGGCACGTCTCCACCAAGGTGATTCATCTGGCGATAGGTAATGGTCGGTTTTATGGTGGTGGGAATATCGTTGATCAGCGATCCACGTTGCTTGAGGGTGAGCTAAATTTGTTTTTTATCAAGCCGCAACCATGGTGGCAACTTTTGTTGCTCGGACCGAGTTTACGTAAAGGCGCTTTGGATAAGACTGACCGCATTGTTCGTAAATCATCTGACAAATTCAGTATTCAGACGTCTAAACCAAAACAATTAGAAGCTGATGGTGAATTTAAAACCACAACGCCCGCCGAATTTGAAGTCATCCCTAATGCTATCGAAGCCATTGTTGGTGACATGCCAACATCAACCTCAGGAACAGTTTGATATGTCGATAATACGCACTGATGAGCAAGCTGAAGCTCTGGATATTTTAAAATTAATCATCGAAACAGCCGACTTTTACCGGGCAATGGGTGAGTTATTAACGCAAGAAAACGTTAATCACCAACTGTTTGAAATTGCTAATGAACGGGAGGCCTATATCGAACCGTTTCGCAAGGTTGTTAAAGAATTGGGCGAACTTCCAGAGGCCCCAGATTCCGATAAAGAATGGATCGATGAACTGGGCGGCAAGATGACCAAGTGGCTTTCTGTTGATTCAACACATGCTATTTTAGAAAAATGTTTAAAAAAAGATGAAGTTTTGGCTGACGTTATCAACAAAACGGCATTAGGTGATCAATCGACAGAATTTAGAAAACTCCTTGATTCTCTTTATGACCACCTCGCTCATACAAAAAAACGCATATCCGATTAACAGGTGACAGAATTCAGACCTAATTATCGTCTAACCACCTAAACCGTTGATATGTTTATATAATTAAAGAAGTTATGGAAGGTAAAAAATTGAAAGACAAGTTACACAGCGTAATG
>NZ_MCRI01000006.1 GCF_001720165.1 Methylophaga muralis | reverse complement strand
TACATAGAACAGACCTGTGCGTGGTGAGAATGCCGCTGGCTGTTGATCTTTTGTACCCAATGCTGCTGGGCAGATACCAGTGGTGTTCACGTCTTCACCGTTACGTGCAGTTGAGTATTTCGCTACACGATCAGGCAGACCAGTTTTCAGGTTAACACCTGTAGCCCAGTTAACTGCTGGGTCAAACTTTTCAGCAACCAACAATTCACCTGTTTCACGATCCATGGTGTATGCAAAACCGTTACGGTCAAAATGCACTAACATTTTACGCATTTTGCCTTTGATGTTTTGGTCTACCAGGATGTTTTCGTTAACACCGTCATAGTCCCACTCATCGTAAGGCGTCATTTGGTAAACCCATTTCGCCATACCAGTGTCTAAATCACGACCAAACAGTGTCATTGTCCATTTGTTGTCGCCTGGACGTTGTACTGGGTTCCAAGTAGATGGGTTACCTGTACCATAGTAGAACTGGTTCAGGTCAGGGTCATAAGAATACCAACCCCAAGTTGTACCACCACCGATTTTCCACTGATCACCCTGCCAAGATTTCAATGAAGAATCTTTGCCAACTGGTTTCAGCATAGACATGGTTTTTTCTGGGTCAACTAACATTTCATCGTCAGGACCAACGCTGTACGCTTTGTACTTAACGTTACCGTCGAAGTCATAAGCTTGAACATAACCACGAACACCAAATTCACCACCTGAAATACCGACGATGACTTTGTCTTTAAATACGTGTGCAGCCGCTGTGCTGGTCGCGCCAACTTTTGGATCATCACGTTTGTCAGACCAAACCACTTCACCTGTTTCCATATCTAATGCAACAAGTGTTGTATCAGCTTGGTTCAGGAAGATTTTGCCATCGCCATAAGACAGACCACGGTTAACGGTATCGCAGCACATGACTGGTACAGTTTCATCGTAGTTTTGTTTTGGCTCATATTTCCAGATGATGGCGCCATCGTTGTCCAAGTCAAGAGCAAAAACGATGTTTGGGAACGCTGTATGAACGTACATAGTGCCGTCGATGACCAAAGCATTACCTTCGTGGCCACGTAAAACACCAGTTGAGAAAGACCAAGCCATTTTCAAATCTTTGACATTGTCTTTAGTAATTTGAGTCAGTTCGCTATAACGAGTGTTTGCATAGTCACCTGCAGGCATCACCCAGTTATTAGCATTTTTTTGCATTTCGATGAGTTCATCGGCAGCAACCAGACCTGGTGCTGCTAAACCCATCATTGCGATTGATAATGTTTTCAGCTTCATAAAGTTGTCCTCTATTTACTTTTTAGTATTTACGTCACGACTTGTTCGGGATGAACCTCATGCGTATGACGAACCTTAATCCCACTTCCCGAGTTCGTCAAGAACTTTACTCAAGTTTTTTGTGAGTATTTCCATCTATTTTTCGGGAATAATTTCCCGACAACTTAAGTGATTGTAAATAAAGGACTTTATTTTTAGCTAAAAATCAGGCATGATCTTTGATCCATGAGATCGATCGCTCAATTGCTGCCAGTGCGCGCTCACGTCCATACAACTGAAGTGTGGCATCTAGAGAAGGGGAAATGGTATTACCGGTAATAGCAACACGGATAGGCTGTGCCACCTTACCCATACCAACCTCATGTTTTTCCGCACAATTTTTGATTACGTCGTGGATAGGTTCCGCCAGCCAATTACTGAGATCAGTTAACTCTTTGAGTACAGCTTCAAGCAATGGCAAGCTGGTTTCATTAAGGTTTTTTTGTGCCGCTTTTTCATCGTATGTGTCTACATCACGATAAAAATACACACTGGATTCCGCCATCTCTTTGAGCGTTTTTGCACGTTCCTGTAACAATACCACTACATCCACTAGTGCAGGACCATCTGCAGGGTCGATGCCTAACTCGCCCATATGCCAACTCAAATGCTGAGCAACATATTCGGGAGCGCTGGTTTTAATGTAGTGCTGATTCAACCAGAGTAATTTCTCAGTATTAAAGCTTGATGCCGCTTTATTCACGTCTTGAATATCAAATAACTGTGTCATTTCAGCCAGTGAAAAGATCTCTTGATCGCCGTGAGACCAGCCTAATCTAACCAGATAATTCAGTAACGCCTCGGGAAGATATCCCGCATCACGATAGCTCATCACACTGACCGCACCATGGCGTTTGGAAAGCCGTGCACCATCATCGCCTAAGATCATCGGCACATGAGCAAAAACTGGTGGTTTCGCACCTAATGCTTTAAAGATGTTGATTTGACGAGGTGAATTATTCAAATGATCATCACCACGAATCACGTGGGTCATCTGCATATCCAAATCATCTACAACCACGGTGAGATTGTAGGTAGGCGTTCCATCTGGACGAGCAATAATCAAATCGTCCAGTTCACTGTTTTCAAAAATAACATTGCCACGAATCGCATCTTCCACCACCACTTGACCAACTGTTGGGTTTTTAAAGCGGATAACCGGCTCTACACCTTCACGCGGGGTGGATAGATGACGACATTTGCCGTTATAACGCGGTTTTTGCTTATTCGCCCGCTGCTCTTCACGCATCGCTTCCAATTCATCTTTACTGCAATAACAATAATAAGCGTCGCCCTGATCCATTAACTGCTGAATAATCTCTTTGTAACGGTCAAAACGATGCGTTTGATAAAACGGGCCTTCGTCATAATCCAAGCCCATCCATGTCATGCCTTCGAGAATGGCATTAACGGATTCTGCTGACGAACGTTCCAGATCAGTGTCTTCAATCCTTAAAACAAAACGGCCTCCATGTTTTCTGGCATATAACCAGGAAAAAAGAGCGGTACGAGCGCCCCCCACATGTAAATATCCGGTTGGGCTGGGTGCAAAACGCGTGCGAATTGTCATAGTCAAAAGTTCTCTGCTAGCGATATAGATAGATTGCGATAAAGTGCGCTATTGTATCAGTTCACGCGACGTCATTTAGAGAGTCATCCGCATGCCTTTGTTGATTTTATTATTATTCATATTGATTCCTTGGTCAGCCAGGGCTTCGGCTGATGCATTAGAGAGCTATGTGATACAACAGGTTTCTGAGGGCGTTTATTATCATCAAGGTGTTCATCAGGAAGCTGATAGTGAAAATTTGGGGGCAATCGCTAACGTTGGATTCATTATTGGCGATGAATGTGTAGCGGTAATTGATAGTGGGGGTAGTTTTCGAGAAGGTGAATTATTACATGCCGCTATTCGTGCAAAAACCGAGCTGCCAATCTGCTACGTCATCAATACACATGTTCATCCTGACCACATATTAGGTAATGCAGCATTCAAAAACGATAAGCCTAAATTTATCGGGCATGAAAAATCGCCGGCTGCCATGATCAGTCGACAACAACATTACGCCAAACAGTTTTCAGAAATTTTAGGCAGTGCCTATCAAGGAGCCGAGTTTATCGAAGCCGATATTCTCGTTACCACGGACGCTCCTTTACGCTTGGATTTGGGTAACCGACCCATTATCTTAACCGCCTATACCACGGCACACACTGATCATGACTTAACAGTTTATGATGTCAAAACCAGTACTTTATGGACCGGGGATCTACTGTTTGTTGAACGTGTTCCGGCACTGGATGGCAGTATTAATGGTTGGATTGATGCTCTTGATAAATTGATAGAACTAAATGCAGCAATGATCATTCCTGGGCATGGAACAGCTTTTGCGCGTGAAGAATCAGTTGGCTGGCAAAAGTTATTGAACTATTTGACAACGATTCGAGAAGAGATACGATTCATTATTAATGATATGGGAACCATCGAAGAAGCCATTGCCTCAGTAGGCAAGCAAGAAGCTGAAAAATGGAAACTTTTTGAAGATTATCATCGTCGAAATGTCACCGCTGCATTCGTTGAATTGGAGTGGGAATAATAATAACGAGGGGAGAGAAAATCATGGGGCGCTTTTCAATTTTTACCAGCATGGTCGCCATGCTGATCAGTTTTAGTTTTACAGCACATGCAACCACAGCAGAACAAGATTTATGGGCGGGACTTAAACAAACCTATTTTGGTGATCGTGAAATACGTGATAATGCAGATGACTTGTTGGTGCTGGAAGCGCCCACCAGAGCCGAAGATGCTGCGATTGTTCCTATAAGCGTAAAATCGCTGCAACCACAAACGGCTGATAGATATATTAAAAACATTCATATCATCATCGATAAAAACCCGATGCCGTATTCAGCCAATTTCCACTTATCTCCAGCACTTGGCGAAGTAGATATCGCCACTCGTGTGCGAATTGATCAATACACCGATATGCGAGCCATTGCAGAAATGAATGATGGTTCTCTGCATATGGTTTCTCGTTTTGTTAAAGCTTCTGGTGGCTGTAGTGCACCAGCCGGTAAAGATATGGAAGCGGCGATGGCTCGGCTTGGCAAAATGCAGATCCGTATGCGTGAGGCTAATATCGGCGAAACAACTCAAGCCCAAGTGGTTGTAAGCCACCCTAACAACAGTGGCTTACAATTTGATCAAAAAACTCGTGGCTATATACCGCCACACTATGTTAAAGAAATGGTGATTGAATTTGCTGGTGAAAACTTGATTACCTTAGAAGCCGGAATTTCTATCAGTGAAGATCCAAGCGTACGTTTTAACTTTACCCCACAAAAACATGGTGTATTAAAAGCAGTTGTTAGTGACAGTAAAGAAATGACATATAGCCTGGATAAGCAGATTTAAACTTTCAGAGACACAAAAAAAAGGCCGTTTAAACGGCCTTTTTTTTTAATCTAATGAAGTGATGTTATTGAATACGGCAAGTTTTATAGGCGGCGGCAGAAACTTCTTCGTATTTTTTTATCTCACTACGTAATTCTTTGTGATCACGGAACTGAGCGCCCCGATCTGCGGGAAGATTACGATACATATAGGCTGTACTGATATCTTCAAATTCAGTCTGAGTAAAAGCGTCATCTAGTAGATCAATCACGCATGAACATTTATGAACACCTTCATACAGGTTTAACTTGGTATTGGCTTGCATACAATCGTTCACATATTGAACTTTATTCACTGTGCTGAAATCAGCGACGCCATCAGCGAACGCTGTAGCAGATAACATTGACATACTGGCCAAAAGAACTGTCAGACTGGCTTTCTTCATTCTCTACTCCTAGGTTTTATTATATGGTGCTGGTGTGACTGGCAATCAAAAAGATAAGTTCCTACTTAAAAGCAGGATATTGCCACTATAACAGACCGCCAATCAATCTTTCTAAGCGAGTCGCTGGAGCAGTTTAATTTCCTCACACAAAAAACATAGGGTAAAATCAAGTGTCAACCTATAACACATCACGCCATGCTTAATGCCGGAGAACATGATGAAAAAATTACTGCTTCACCTCGATACTGATCTTGTAGCGAGCACATTTGACCAAGCTGTTGCCTACGATTCCGGTGTCGATAACATCATCGCCCATGGTGGAGCGACCCGTGACAATGTCACTGCACATGTTCACGGCATGATCTTTACACGTGGTGGAAAAAACCTTAAAAATAGCGCAATTTTCATCGGTGGTTCGAATGTTGCGGCGAGTGAATTAGTAGGCGAAGCCGTTAAAAAAGCCTTCTTTGGCCCGGTACGTGTTTCTGTAATGCTAGATCCAAATGGTTCTAACACTACAGCAGCAGCCATTGCTCGCAAGGTTATGACCGACTATGACATTACCGGCAAAAATGTAGTGATCATGGGCGCAGGTCCTGTAGGTCAACGCACTGCACTGTATTTATTGAAAGAAGGTGCAGCAAAAGTTGTATTGACCTGCCGAAGCATGGCACGCAGCAAAGCCACCGTAGAACACATGAAAAAAGCCTACGGCGTAGATGTCATACCTGGCGAAACCCGAAGTGATGAAGCTGTTGAAGCGTTACTTAAAGATGCTCATGTAGCAATTGCTGCCGGCCCAGCTGGTGTTTGTATTGTTCCTGAATCAACCTGGACTTCCAGCAAAACTCTTGAAGTTATTGCTGACGTCAATGCTGTTCCACCATTAGGTGTAGAAGGCATTGAAGTAATGGATAACGGAACGGAAAAACAAGGCGTTCGCTTTTACGGTGCCATTGCAATTGGTAATTTCAAAATGAAAGTCCACCGTGGCGCTGTCGCTTCTTTATTCGACACTAATGATTTGTTCTTGGACGAAACCACTATCTACGATATCGCATGCAAGATTGATAACGCCTAGTGACAACAATGCAGCAACCGGTTTTACCTGTCCAACATCAAACGATTTTTGTACAGGGTCCGGCAAGACTCCACCTTGGTTTTCTGGATCTGAATGGCGGCTTAGGCCGCCATTTTGGCAGTATCGGGTTGGCAGTTAACAGTCACCATACCAAACTCAGCATTGCTGATCTTGATGGACTGCAACAGTCTGATATCTCGGTTCCAGAATCTACCAAGAACAAAATCACCAAACTGATCAATCAGTTTTATCTCACCTTGGGAAAGGATATCCCTGAAGATTTGCGTCGAACCAAAGTCAATGTGCATTCATTGATTCCAGAACATGCTGGACTTGGCTCCGGTACCCAGCTTGCTCTGGTTATTGGACAGCTGTTGGCAAACTACCATCAACTCGATATTCCCACCCCAACCATTGCGCAAGCTTTGGATCGTGGCAAACGTTCAGGTATCGGAATTAGCACATTTGATACAGGCGGGTTTGTGGTTGATGCCGGATTAGGACCGCACTCACCAACGCCAGTGCGTTTATTTCAACAAGCATTCCCATCTCAATGGCGATTGGTGATGCTGATGGATAAAAACCATCAAGGTATCCACGGGCAAACTGAGATCCAAGCCTTTCAAACCCTGCCAGAATTTCCTTTGCAACACAGTCAACGCATTTGTCACTTGACCCTGATGCAATTATTACCGGCGTTAATCGAGCAGGATATCGACTTGTTCGGTAGCGCGGTCAGTGAAATTCAAACATTGATCGGTCAACATTTTGCCCCAGCCCAAGGAGGTCAATACACCAGCAAACCAATAGCAATGCTCTTAGAGCATGCAAAATCATTAGGATTTAACGGCATGGCTCAAAGTTCATGGGGGCCCACCTGCTGTGTATTTACCAACAGTCAAGACCAAGCAGATCAACTTATCGCTGAACTACGTAGCAAGATGGATTTAGATCCACAGTTACAAAATATCGAATTGCTCAGTGCCGCTGGCGTTAATCAAGGTGCTAGCATTACAATCGACAGCCAGACCAAACATTTTAATAACATAGTGAGGGATTAATATGTCCAAGCGTTCCATCATTCATATGCTCAACCCAATGAAGCAAAACAGTCCTTTTGATATCAACATGGCACTGGATGCCGGTTACGACCTCATCATGCCGTACAACAATGTTGAGTTAAATGAAGTGGCGGGGTTAACGCAAGATGCTATTTTCTCTCGCGGACCTGCTGGCGTGAAAAAAACTGGTCTTTTTATCGGTGGCAGAGATATCGGCCTGGCGATGGATATGCTTGACGCAGCCAAATCAGCTATGGTTCCTCCTTTTGAAATCCCAGTATTTGCTGATCCAAGTGGTGCATTTACCACTGCAGCAGCGTTGGTAGCCTGTGTTGAACGTGAACTTAAAAAGCATTTCAACCAAGATTACAAAGGTTGTAAAGCCGTAGTGTTTGGTGGTACAGGCCCTGTTGGCTTAGCAACCGCCGTTATTGCCGCCCTGCAAGGGGCGCACACAACAATTGTCGATCACTTTTCCTTAGATACTGCGCTGCAATTCTCTGACGAAGCGCGTAAACGTTATGGTGTAAATTTACGAGCCACAACTGCGGCCTCTGATGCCGATAAAGCGCGTTTGTTAAGCGATGCCGATGTGGTTTTCTGTACTGCTAAAGCGGGTGTTCAAGTATTGAATGCATCAGTACTTGAAGATGCCAAACAATTAAAAGTGGCTGGTGATGTAAACGCTGTTGCACCATTAGGTATCGAAGGCGTTGAGCTGATGCATAATGGTGAACCACTGAAATTTGCACCACAATGTCCTAAATCAGTAGGTATCGGTGCACTGGCTGTAGGTAATGTGAAATACAAACTGCAACAAGCCTTGCTCAAAGAAACATTAGAGAGCGATAAACCGGTCTATCTGGATTTCCGTAATGCTTTTGAAGGTGCACGCAAACTGGTTTAAAAACAAATAGGAGCCGGACATGCTTGAACGTCCCAAGCTCCTGCTAGTCGTCGCTCAAAGTGGACGAATGTTGGCGCAATCAGCAGCACGAGAAGGCTATCAAGTCCGTGTTGCTGATTGTTTTGGTGATGTTGATACACTCAATGTTGCTGATCGATATCTCAAACTGCCTCCTCCAAATAAAGCAAATCTTCATAAATGGTTACAGGTGATCATTCGCTTAAGTGACGATCAGCCTTGCTGCCTAATTTTCGGTACAGGTATCGAAAGTTTCTACCCTCTGCTAGCAGAGCTGCCTCCTCATATCAGCTATATCGGTTCATCTCTAAACAGTATTGAACAGCTTTCAACTCCGACAAAATGGATAGGTCTGCTTGAAAATTTAGGATTGCCGCATCCATCAACTCGATTTACCAAAGGTCAATTGTTCGAAGGAAAATGGTTAGCGAAGTCCGTCGGTGCATGGGGTGGAAGCCACATAATCGCTGCAGACTCTACCACTCAAAACAGCGATGTTTATTTTCAGCAACAAATAGAAGGCATCAGTGCTTCGGTATTGTTTCTGGCAAATGGAAGTGACTTTCATCTATTACTTCTTAATCAGCAATTTAATAAAAATAATGCTTTAAATGATTTCAGCCTACAAGCCATTAGCAACCATTTTCTGCTTAATAAAAATCAACTTCAAACTATCAATGACGCATTGCAAAAGCTTATTCGGCATCTTAATTTAGCAGGCATAATGTCATTGGATTTTATGGTAGATAAATCTGGTGAGATTTTCCTGCTGGAAATCAATCCCCGTCCCACTGCCTCCTGCCAATTACTCCCTGAAGATTTGCCGCTTATCCGTTGGCAGCTATTGAGCTCCGCCGGTCATTTGCCTGAAATACCTATTGAACTTGCCAGCAGAAAACGATTCTTATGGTTCTGTTTCGCACCACACAAAATAACGATACCGGCAGAATTTGATTGGCCAGATTATTGTTTCGATCTGCCGGCAGCAGGCAGTATTATTGAAGCAGGCAATATCCTTTGCAGTTTATTGTTAGAGCTGAACAATGCGGATCCAGATCATTTTGATGGTCATGCAGTTGCAAACAAATTGATTGAAAATTTATCGGTCTCAGCTTGAAAACACACTACGCACTACCCATATTACTGACAACTTACTCTTAAGGAACTTCGAATGAAACGAATCATGTTGTATCTCGCCACCAATATAGCGGTGCTAGCGGTATTAAGCGTGACGATGCGATTACTCGGCATTGACAGTCTGCTGGATGAGCAAGGCTCTGGTTTGAATATGACTTCGTTGCTGATTTTTGCTGCAGTGATTGGTTTTAGTGGTTCATTTATTTCATTGGCAATTTCAAAATGGACAGCAAAACGCCTGACAGGCGCTCAGGTGATAACCGCACCTAAAAATCAGACTGAAAAATGGCTGGTCGATACTGTGGCGCGTCAGGCACAACAAGCTGGTATTGGCATGCCGGAAGTTGCTATTTATAACTCACCCCAACCTAACGCCTTTGCTACAGGCATGAACCGAAATAATGCCTTGGTTGCAGTCAGTTCCGGCTTGATGCAATCAATGACGCAAGATGAGGTTGAGGCGGTACTTGCTCATGAAGTCAGTCACGTAGCGAATGGTGACATGGTGACGATGGCGTTGATTCAAGGTGTGGTGAATACCTTTGTTATTGTATTGGCGCGTGTTATCGGTCATTTGGTGGACCGCGTGGTATTTAAAACAGAGCGAGGTCATGGCCCGGCATTCTGGATCACCTCAATCATTGCCGAATTAGTATTGGGTATACTCGCCAGTATTATCGTTATGTGGTTTAGTCGCCAACGTGAGTTTCGAGCTGATGCCGGCGCAGCCGCTTGGTAGGCTCAGGAAAAATGGTCGCTGCATTGCAACGCCTGGCTGGAACTTCTGATGAGCCGTTACCAGATCAACTTCATGCAATGGGTATTTCCGGTGGACGCGGTGGTATCAGCGCACTGTTTATGACCCACCCTCCTCTGGAAAAACGTATTGAAGCATTACGCACAGGACGTCGCTAGATCACCATAGAGGTGACCACAAAAAAAAGCCGGTTTATAACCGGCTTTTTTATTCGTGAACAGTGTTAGAGATCTTCTTCTTCAAAGTTGTAATCAAGCTGGTCTGAAGGTTTATGAATATAAAATCCTTGGGCGTAATCAGCTCCTAACCGCCACAGCAGAGCCATACTCACGGCATCAGAAACAAACTCGGCTATCGTGCGTTTGCCTGCCTGTTTTGCCATTTCAACAATCGCTTTAATCGCTGCCTGATTTTCGGCGTCATTGGCCATGTTTTCGACAAAATTGCCGTTAATTTTCAGATAATCAACATCCAAAACGCTCAGACTTTGCGAGAAATCGATCCCCGATCCAAAATGCTCTAATCCAAACTCACAACCAATGGCCTTAAGCTTGGCAATGGTATTTTTAGTATCTTCCAGATTCTCTAAAGCGGCCGTTTCACTGATTTCAAAGATCAACGCCTGCCCAGTAAGATTGTGCGCGGATAACGTAGCCGATAACCAGTTCACATAGTCTTTTTCACGCAGCGTCTGTTCGGAAAGCTTAATAAAAAATCGTGTTTTAGGATGTATTTTTCGATGTTCAGAAAGTTTTTTTAGCGCTGTACGAATCACCCATTTATCTACTTCCGTCATCATCTGCAGTTTGATGGCGTGCTGAATAAACTCTTCGGCGCGTATTGTTTTATCACTGTCCTGCAGCCTTAATAAAACGTCATACAACTCCTGCTGCGGACCATGCAAACCAACAATTGGCTGAAAATGCAGACTAAATAAATCTTTGCTTAAGGCATTTTGTAAAATTGATTGCCAGACCGACAGATCATCAACCTCTGTCTGTAATAACTTTTCCTTGAATCTGGCGACTTGATTGCCGCCAGCATGCTGCGCCTGGGTGCAAGCCTTATCGGCATTTTCCAAAGCAGTCTGGGCGGAAGCGACATTTTCACTTATACGTGCAATACCAATGCTGCAATGTAAATCAATGATTTTTCCGTTGGCATGAGAGACAAACTCATCAATCGTTTTCAGATAGGCTTGAGCTCTATCATTAACATAACTTTCTTCTACACTTGGAATCACAATGGTAAAAATCTGGTCGCCATAACGGCCTAACTTTTCCCCTTCTTCAGCCATGTTCAATAGCAGCTCGCCAACACTTTTAATGACAGAGTCACTGGTGGCGAGACCAACCATTTCTTTTATTTGCTGAAAGTTATCGAGCACCATATACAACAAAGCCGAATCACTCTGGTTTTCAGCTGCTTGATTAACCGCAAATTGGAGTTCATCCACAAAGCGCGTACGGCTATATAAACCTGTTAAAGAATCAAAATCGCGTACTCGTTTTAACTGTTCATTATCATCACTGACAGCGACGTTTCGGTCACGCACCACAACCTGAGTACAATCCTCGCCTTCCACCTGAGCATGACTGAATTCGATATCAGCAACAAAAGCATAGCCACCGCTTTTCAAGCATTGAACAGTTACAGTGGCTGGTTTGGCATCGGCTTGTTCGGTAAATTGGCGAAACACCATTTTGAACTTGGCATGATCTTCACTATCAATCAAATCCAGAATCGGTAAACCATCAACATCCTCCTGATCTTGATAACCAAACAGAGTGAGGTAAGCACGATTGACATAGATATGCATACCTTCATGCATATACGCCACCGCATCACGTGAACTTTCCAGTAACGCTCGTGAACGTTTTTCGCTCTCACGCAGCGCCCGTTCATTACGTCGCCCTAAACGGCGCATAAATAAATTATCCAGTTCACGCTCAGCGACAAACTTCAATCGTTCCACATCACCTTTTAAAATGACATCTTGTACGCCACTGCGAAACAACTCTTTTTCGGCATTTTTATCGTCAGTAATGACAACACAAGGTAAATCCTTGCCGAGGTGTTTTATTAAATTAACAATTTCAATTGGAGCCAATGCTGGTAAATGATCGCGGCAAATAAGCAGATCCCAGCTTTGTTTGGCCAGACACTTTTCGACGGCATCAAAGTCATCCTCGCGTCCAGCTCTGACAGCATGACCGGCACTGCGTAGGGTATTGATAACAGCATCAGCTTCCGTCAGCGAATCATCAACAATCAATAACCGTAAAATGCCTTCAGCTCTCGCCACGCTGCTCGCCTTTATTAAATTGCACCGGTATTTTCCCTTCCAATTGGGTCATGGATAATGTCATCCAGTCATACGCTTGTTGGTTAACGGCATTTGCCGATAAATCCTGAGTGTTAATCTTAGCGCCAATTACCATTTTGATCACACCTGGTCGCTTCAGGAAGCCTCTTTTTGCCCAAAAACTACCTGCATTATGCGCTACTGGCACGACCGGTACAGCTGCATCCACAGCTAATCGAGCACCACCGATACCAAAGCGTCCCATAGTGCCGGGTGGCAGACGAGTTCCTTCAGGAAATACCACCACCATCGCACCTGATTGTAACCTTTCTTTACCTTGCTCAATCACCTGATTCAAGGCTTGTCGGCCAGCATTACGATCAATGGCAATAGGTCTTAATGAAGCGAGTCCCCAACCAAAAAACGGGATCCACAATAATTCGCGTTTCAAGACCCAGACCTGAGCTGGAAACACTGCCTGTAACGCTAAGGTTTCCCAGGCAGATTGATGTTTGCATAAAATCACACACGGTTCAGTCGGAATATTTTCTCGTCCTTCAACTTCCAGTTTCAAACCACAAATCACTTTCAGCAGCCAGATATTCATTACCGCCCAGCGGCTGACTACCCAGTATCGTTGTTTGAATGGCAATATTGGCCAGATCAGTACTCCAATGACCGAAAATAGAATGGCCGTCAGAGCGTAGACAATCATGAAAATAAAAGAACGGAAAGTCTGCATCAAATCGCGGCTTCCAATAATGCATCGGCTACAGCAGCCAGATTGTCATACACCGGCACGCCTTTCGGGATACCTTTCTTAAAGGTTTTTTCGCCTTTACCAGTACGCACCAGTATTGGTTTGGCACCAGCCGATTGTGCAGCCTGAATATCACGTAACGAATCACCTACCGCAGGAACATGATCTAGCTTTACCCGCAAGCGATGCGCTAGTTCTTTAAATGCTGCATCCTTAGGTTTACGGCAATCGCAATTATCATCCGGGCCATGCGGGCAGAAAAAAATGGCCTCGATGCGTCCACCGACTTGCGCCAGCATGCGTCGCATTTTGCTGTGGATACGGTTGAGGGTTTCGACATCCAGCAAACCTCTGGCAATGCCAGACTGGTTAGTAATGATCACCACCCGATATCCAGCATAATTCAGCCTCGCAATGGCTTCCAGACTGCCCTCGATAGGCTCCCATTCTGCCGGCGATTTAATAAAATCATCAGAATCATGGTTTATCACACCATCACGATCGAGAATTATCAGCGACATATACGCATCCTAATTTTGTAATCGGGAAATATCCGCCACACCCAGGAACAACGCCCGAGTCTGATTTAATAACGCCAGACGATTATGACGAATGGCTTCATCTTCTGCCATAACCATCACTTCGTCAAAAAACGCATCAATACTCTCGCGCATATCGGCTAGTCTGCGTAATACTCCGGTGTAATCGGCTTGCTGCATCAACGGTTCAACATCTGCGGATACACGTTTTAAAGTTTCTGCGAGTTGTTGTTCAGCTGTTTCTTCAAGTAACGCGGGATTTAACTGGTGATCCGCTTCATAAGCGCCATTTTTACGCAGAATATTATCAATACGTTTATTTCCTGCCGCCAACGCTTCAGCCTGCTCCATTTCACGGAAAGCTGATACAGCCTGCATCCGCTGCATGAAATCCAATGGACGGGTAGGTTGTAACGCCAAAACAGCCTCAAATACATCGCCATGTTGACCGGCATCAGCCGCATAACCGCGTAAACGGTCAAACAGATATTGCATTACCGGAGCGACAACATCTGTTTCGGTCAGTTGTGTATCAAAGTTTCCGACCGATTGCTGTAAAAGCTCAGCAAGATCCAGATCCAGATTATTTTCAATAATTATTCTCAGCACACCCAACGCAGCTCGACGTAGAGCAAATGGATCCTTGGCACCTGATGGTGGCTGACCGATACCAAACAAACCGCATAAGGTATCGATTTTCTCGGCCAGACTCAGTGCTTGACCGGTTTTACCCTGCGGTAAAATGTCTCCAGCAAAACGAGGTAAATATTGCTCATCCATTGCCAAGGCAAGTTCTTCCTGCTCACCATCCAGACGGGCATAAAAACTGCCCATAATGCCTTGCAGTTCCGGGAATTCACCGACCATTTCGGTAACCAAATCACATTTAGCCAACATAGAGGCACGTTCGGCCAGTGCTATATCACCACCAATTTTGCCTGCAATAAAACCAGCCAACTTGGCAACACGCTGGGATTTGTCATAGACCGTGCCCAATTGATTCTGGAACACGATGGTTTTGAGTTGTTCCTGACGATCTGCCAGTGGGCGTTTTCTATCGGTATCCCAGAAAAATGCTGCATCACTTAAGCGAGGCAGAATGACTCGTTCATTACCGGCAATAACCTGCGCCGGATCACGACTTTCAATATTACAAACGGTAATAAAATAAGGCAGTAACTTGCCAGTGGCATCTTCTACCGGGAAATATTTTTGATGTCCCTGCATAGATGAGATCAAAGCTTGCGATGGCAGTTCGAGAAACCGTTTTTCAAACTCACCCGACAAGGCAACTGGCCATTCCACCAGTCCAGTAACTTCATCCAGCAATTCGTCATCAATAATGGCTTGTCCACCCAGTTGGCTGGCCAATTCACTTACCTGCCCACGAATAGCTTCACGACGCTCTGCAAAATCGACCATCACATGGCCTTCGCTGAGCAATTGCGGCGCATAGGTCTGTGGACTGCTGATTCGAATCGCCTGGGGATGATGAAAACGATGTCCATAACTTAGTTGATTAGATTGCACACCCAGCAGGCTGGCCGGAATAATCTCATCACCCAGCATCAACACCAGCCAATGCACCGGCCTTACAAATTCTTCAGACAAACTGCCCCAGCGCATGCGCTTGGGAATCGGCAATGCCGCCAGTGCCTGCTTGACAATTTCTGGCATTAACTCAGTGGCAGCTTGGCCAGCTTGTTGTTCGCGATAGACCAGCCAAGCCCCTTTATCGGTTTGCAGTGTTTCCAATGCATCAACTTCCACACCGCAGGAGCGGGCAAAGCCCTGCAACGCTTTGGTCGGGTTGCCATCTTCATCAAAACCAGCGGTAACAGCGGGACCACGCTTTTCGATATTACGATCGGCCTGATGAGTCTGCAGTCCGGTGATCACTACCGCTAAACGACGAGGACTGGCATAGGCTTTGGAAGTTGAGAAAGTGAGTTCTGCCTCAGTTAATCCTTTTTCAATCCCTTTGAGTAAAGCATCACTCAAAGTCGACAAAGCCTTTGGTGGTAACTCTTCGGTACCCAGTTCCAACAGAAAATCACGTACATCGCTCATGACTGCACCTCTTCCTGGTTGGCTAACATCGGGAAGCCTAATGACTCACGGCGGTCGTAATAAGCCTGAGCAACTGCTCTGGCCAACGTTCTGACGCGCAGGATAAAACGCTGTCTTTCTGTAACCGAAATCGCTTTACGTGCATCCAGCAGGTTAAAGGTATGTGATGCTTTCAACACCATTTCATAAGCAGGTAATGGCAATCCCGCTGCAATCATTCGTTCACTCTCTTTTTCACAATTATCGAACTGCTGAAACAGATGTTCGGTATTGGCATGTTCAAAGTTATAGGTCGACATTTCGACTTCGTTCTGATGAAACACATCGCCGTAAGTGACTTTGCCTAATGGCCCATCGGCCCAGACCAGATCGTAAACACTGGCAACACCTTGCAGATACATAGCGATACGTTCCAGACCATAAGTGATTTCACCGCTTACGGGCTTACATTCAAGCCCGCCAACTTGCTGGAAGTAGGTGAACTGTGTCACCTCCATGCCGTTGAGCCAGACTTCCCAGCCCAATCCCCAGGCACCTAAAGTCGGTGATTCCCAGTTATCTTCAACAAACCGAATATCATGAATTGCGGTATCGATTCCCAGCATGCGTAATGAGCCAAGATACAGTTCCTGAATATTCAACGGTGATGGTTTGATCAACACCTGAAACTGATAATAGTGCTGCAATCGATTGGGGTTATCACCATAACGACCATCAGTCGGTCGACGGGAAGGCTGGACATAAGCCGCACTCCATGGCTCCGGGCCTATCGCCCGTAAAAATGTTGCCGGGTGGAAAGTACCTGCCCCCACTTCCATATCATAGGGTTGCAATAACACACAGCCTTGCTCTGCCCAGTATTGTTGCAAACGCAGAATCAGCTCTTGAAAGGTTTTTGGCGTGGCCGCCACAGTTGCCGCAGAATCACTCATTGAGAAAATTGTCTTCGCATGACTAAAAATGCACTGATTATAGCGAATAACACCATGGCTTGTAGAGACAACTCAGCAATCATTAAAGCCTTTGCTGGTAATGGTATTTTGTGACTGCCACCGTGAGGAAACAGATACGGTACAATGCAGCGACCCTTGAAACGTTAAAGAGCAGAATCATGTCGCGACTAATCGGCATCGTGATGGACCCCATTTCGGCCATCAATATCAAAAAAGACAGCAGTTTTGCGATGCTTTTGGCCGCTCAGGCCAAAGGCTGGACTATCCAATATATGGAACAGCAGGATTTGTATCTGAGCCAGGGAAAAGTCATGGCCAGTATGCGAGATCTGCATGTCACCGAAGATGCCAATAATTGGTTTCAGTTAGGCGAAGCCAAAACACGCAGGCTGAACGAGCTGGATGCGATCCTGATGCGCAAGGATCCGCCGTTTGATATGGAATATATCTACAGCACTTATCTGCTGGAACAAGCTCAGTCTGAAGGTGTATTAGTGGTGAATCATCCGCAAAGCCTGCGTGATGCTAATGAGAAATTATTCACTGCCTGGTTTCCACAATGCTGCCCGCCGACCCTGGTGACTCGCAAGAAAGAGCTGATGCGGGAGTTTCAGGAACAGTACGGCGATATTATTATCAAACCTCTGGATGGCATGGGTGGCGCATCGATTTTCAAGGTCAGTCAGGGCGACCCCAATTTTTCAGTGATCGTCGAAACCTTAACCGATCAAGGCAAAAAATCGGTGATGGTGCAGCAATATTTACCGGCCATCAAAGATGGTGATAAACGCATTTTACTGATTAACGGCGAACCGGTGCCCTATGCTCTGGCACGGATTCCTGCAGCAGGTGAAACTCGCGGAAACCTGGCAGCAGGTGGTCGCGGCGAAGGTCGCGAATTAACCGAGAGAGATCGCTGGATCTGCCAACAGGTCGGCCCGAAATTACGTGAGAAAGGTTTGTTATTTGTTGGTTTGGATGTGATTGGTGATTATCTTACCGAGATCAATGTCACCAGTCCGACCTGTATCCGCGAATTGGATCGGCAATTCAATCTGAATATTGCCGGGGATTTAATGAATTGTATTGAGGCGCATTTATGAAGACTGTTTTACACAGCCTTTTATTGGTTATTGGTCTAACTTTGTTAACTGCTTGCGGTGACAGCGATCGGGCGTTACAAGCCAAGTTTTATGCATTTGGCACTGAAATTGACGTCAGTCTTTATGGTGTTGATCAGGAGGCCGCAGCCAAAACCATTGATGCGTTGGAACAGTCCTTTTCCGATGTAAATGATCTGTGGCATGCATGGCAGCCCAGTGTATTGACCAAAATCAATGATGCCATCGCTGCTGGCGAACCAATTGAAGTCGATGACAAAGTCGCCTCAGTTATTTTACTGGCACAGACTTTGGCCCGTGAGAGTGGTCAATTATTTAATCCAGCAGCCGGAAATCTGTTCAAACTATGGGGCTATGAGCAGGATAACTGGTTTGAGTCCCGCCCTCCGCCAGCCCAGGATGATATTGATGCCTGGCTTGCTGATAGCCCGACTATGGAAGATATTCAGATCGAAAATGGTCTGTTAACCAGTAACAATACCAATGTTCGCCTCGGCTTTGGCGGCTTTGCCAAAGGCTATGCTGTTGATAACGCGATCGCTATATTGCAACAACAGGGCATTCAACATGCTGTAGTTAACATAGGTGGCGATTTACGCGCTATCGGTAAACATGGTGAGCGGCCTTGGATTATTGGTATTCGCCATCCGCGACATGACAGAGTTCTGGCTTCCGTTGCGGTCAGCGATGATGAGAGTGTTTTCAGCTCTGGCGACTACGAACGATTTTTTATTTATGAAGGCAAACGTTATCCACATATTTTGGATCCACGCACTGGCTATCCTGCCGATCAGGCGATGTCTTCCACCGTGATTCATGAGAATGCTTCGTTGGCAGATGCTGCTGCTACCGCTATTTTTGTGGCGGGAAGAGACTGGCCAACAGTTGCTGCTGACATGGGTTTGAATATGGTGATGTTGGTCACAGCAGATGGCGAAGTTGAAATGAGTCCAGCGATGCAGCAGCGTGTCAGGCTAACCGGACATGATCGTGAACCTATTATCCGCGACATTCCGCAAGAGTAATTAAATGATTCGCACCTCAAGCGCCACTGATCGCTTTATTCTGACCATTATTGGCTCAGTAATTTTGCATGCGATTGTGGTGCTTGCCGTCAGCTTTACTGTGACCTCTCCGCCGACCAATGCGCCGGTCAATCAGCTGGATATCACCTTGGTCAAACAGCAAACCGAACAAGCTCCGGAAGAACCTAGTTATCTGGCGCAAGTCACCAATGAAGGTGGCGGTGAAACCGAAGAAAAATCGCCAGAACCTACACCAGACATGGCTGTACCGATTGCCGAAGAACCACCAGCATCAACTGATCCATTACCTGCTCCAATCACTGAACTGGTTCCTGTGCCAGTTGAAACTGTGCCCCCTGAACCGGTACTGGATGAAACTCCCATAGTTGAAGATGTGCCTGCCGTAACTGAACCTGTCGTGGTTGAAGCAGCGCCAGAACCACCCGTGGTTGAGACACCTGCAGAACCTGTTGAGCCTAAGCCAGAGCCAGAAACCGCCAGCAAAAAAGTCACTACCGAGAACGCCGAGCGTAAAGTTGAAACAACGGAAATCGTTACCGAGTCTGTTGTTGATGCGATCGAAACCATCGAGATGGAACCCCCCAAGTTATCAGGTTCCGAGCTTATTGCCCGGGCGCGCAATGAAATTGGTTCCTTACAAAGCGCCATGGAGAACAACAGTAAGTCGCTAAGTGAAACCCCGAAAAAGCGTCGTATTTCAGCAGCGACTAAGGAATATTCCGCTGCAGCGTATATGCGGGCCTGGGAAATGAAAGTCGAACGGATCGGCAATATGAATTATCCACAGGAAGCCAAGGATCAAGGCATTAACGGCAGTTTGATGCTTTCCGTTGATATCAAACCGGATGGCAGTGTACCGCCGGATGGCATTGTTGTGTCTCGCTCATCTGGGCATAAAGTGTTGGATGATGCTGCAGTTCGCATTGTGCGTTTAGGCGCACCGTATGCTGCTATCCCCGAAGATGTGCTTCAAGGCAGCGATATGCTGACCATTATCCGTACCTGGAAGTTTGAAAGCGCTAGGGGTATGTCAGCTCGCTAGATGAAGCTAACTAGCTTGGTTTTGCTGATATAACTGATAACCGATTTCAGCTTTACTGCGATTGTTATAGGCCAAGTTCAATTCTGTTTTCAATCGTTCTGCCACTTGCTGCAGTACCTCAAGTGAACCGTGACGTAATTCGAGTTCAATTTCATGAATCATCGCACGACGGTCGCCCGAACCGGCTTCACCAAAATCGTAGGCCAGTTCAATCAAGGTTTCCTGCGAGGCTTCCAGCATGCGAATGTCGCGCTCGAATTCGGTGAAAAACAACCGTTGTAATTGCTTCCAGCTGCCACTGTCATCAACGATCGGTGCCAATGGTGTCTGACGTAACAATGGCAGATCAAACTCGCCATTCATAATGGGATGCTCCCATTCTTCACGCTGATGCAGGCCATCTTTAACCTTTCCACTGGTCTTTACCGTTTGCAGCCACTGGTCATCAATTTGCCGCATCCGTAAGGCAATGCCCTGTTGTTTCAGTTTCAATTGTGGCGTATCAAAATATTCGGTACGCAGCTGCAGCTGTTTTTGCTCATGAGTCATCGCTTGCAACCAATCCAAATCAGCAAGGTTGAGTTTGCTATCGCCATTCACGGCGAGTTTCATTTCCTGTTCAAGACTCATTTCAGTAACGGCTTTAAATAATGTCCGGTATGCGAACGTGGATGTTCGGCAATCTGTTCGGGCGTACCGACGGCAATGATTTCACCACCACCAGCACCACCTTCAGGTCCCATATCAATCACCCAATCAGCGGTTTTCACCACATCCAGATTATGTTCAATCACCACAATGGTATTGCCACGATCCCGCAGATGGTGCAGCACTTTCAGCAGTTGCTCGATATCGTAAAAATGCAGACCCGTGGTTGGTTCATCCAGAATGTACAGCGTTTTACCGGTATCGCGTTTTGAGAGCTCTTTGGCCAGTTTAACCCGCTGTGCTTCACCGCCGGACAGTGTTGTAGCGTTTTGTCCCAGCTTGATATAGGTCAGGCCAACATCAATCAGCGTTTGCAGTTTTTTGGCCACCACCGGAATGTTTTCAAAAAACACATTGGCATCTTCGATGGTCATATCGAGCACTTCGGTAATGGTTTTGCCTTTATAGCGAATATCCAAAGTTTCTCGATTGTAACGCTGACCTTTACACACATCACAAGGCACATAAATATCGGGCAAAAAGTGCATTTCCACTTTAATCAGGCCATCACCCTGACAGGCTTCACAGCGACCGCCTTTGACATTAAAACTGAAACGTCCTGGCCCATAACCTCTAGCTCGTGCTTCCTGAGTACCGGCAAATAATTCACGAATCGGCGTAAATAAACCGGTGTAAGTCGCCGGATTGGAACGAGGTGTTCTTCCGATCGGGCTTTGGTTAATCGCCACCACCTTATCTAACTGATCCAGTCCTAGAATTTCTGTATGTGGAGCCGGTTCTTCCGAAGCGCCATTCAGGGTTTTGGAGGTCAACTTGAGCAGGGTTTCATTAATCAACGTGGATTTACCGGAACCTGATACGCCGGTGACACAGGTCATTAAACCAATCGGAATATCCACATCGACATGTTTCAGGTTATTACCACACGCACCACGCAGGCCAATTGACTTGCCGGCATGAGCGGCTTCACGTTTCGCCGGAATTTCGATTTTACGGCGACCTGACAGGTATTGGCCGGTGAGCGAATGCTCACTATCCATAATGTCTTGTGGTGTACCACGTGCCACAATCTCACCACCATGTACACCGGCCCCCGGCCCGATATCCAGCACATAATCGGCACTGCGGATCGCATCTTCATCATGCTCAACTACGATTACCGTATTCCCCAGATCACGTAGTCGAGTCAGCGTCGCCAGCAAGCGATCATTATCACGTTGATGCAGACCAATTGACGGTTCATCGAGGATATACATAACGCCAACCAGACCGGCACCGATCTGACTGGCCAGACGAATACGTTGGGCTTCACCACCTGATAAGGTATCGGCACTACGCGCCAGCGACAGATAATCCAATCCGACATTGACCAGAAAACTCAAACGGGCACTGATCTCGCTGACAATCTTGCTGGCGATTTCTCCACGCTTACCAGGCAATTCTAATTGCTGGAAAAAGCGGGTGGCTTCACCAATTGGCATCGCAGTAATTTCGGGCAAATTGGTTTCATTAATAAACACATTACGTGCAGATTCGGTTAAACGTGTGCCATGGCAATCGGGACATGCTCGAATTGAATGAAACTTGGCTAGTTCATCACGAACGCTGCCAGATTCAGTCTCGTGGTATCGGCGTTGCAGGTTAGGAATTATCCCTTCAAATGCATGTTTACGGCTGACTCGTTTGCCACGATCACTGATATAGCTGAAATCAATTTCAGTGCGACCACTGCCATACAGAATCACTTGGCGGACATTCTCAGGCAATGAGTCAAATGCCGCATCAATATTGAATTGAAAGTGATCTGCTAATGACAGAATCATTTGGTAATAATAAGCATTGCGACGATCCCAACCGCGAATCGCACCAGCGGCCAAACTCAGCTCCGGATGAGCAACGACGCGTGAGGGATCGACAAACTGTTTAATGCCCAGACCATCACAAGTTGGGCAAGCCCCGGCGGGGTTATTAAACGAAAACATCCGTGGTTCAAGCTCTGCAATCGAATAACCACATTCGGAACAGGCAAACCGTGCAGAAAACAGAGTTTGGTCGGTATCATCATCCATCGACACCACTTTGGCCACACCATCGGCTAATTTCAGAGCCGTTTCAAATGATTCTGCCAGTCGTTGTTGAAGATCTTCACGCACTTTAAAGCGGTCAACTACGGCTTCTATCGTGTGTTTTTTGCGTAATTCCAGCTCCGGCGGATCATCCAGTTCAACCACTTCTCCGTTGACTCGGGCACGAACAAAGCCTTGAGCTCGCAGCCCCTCAAACACTGACAGATGCTCGCCTTTACGGTCTTGAATCACTGGTGCCAAGAGCATTAAGCGCTTGCCTTCGGGCATGGCTAACACGGTATCAACCATCTGGCTGACGGTTTGTGCTTCCAACGGCAAATGATGGGTCGGGCAACGTGGCTCACCGGCGCGAGCCAACAATAACCTCAGGTAATCATAGATTTCAGTAATCGTGCCGACGGTGGAACGTGGATTATGCGAAGTCGATTTCTGCTCTATGGAAATAGCAGGTGAAAGCCCCTCGATATGATCGACATCCGGTTTTTCCATCATCGATAGAAACTGTCTGGCGTAAGCTGACAGAGATTCTACATAACGCCGCTGACCTTCCGCATACAAAGTGTCAAAAGCCAGTGACGATTTGCCTGATCCAGACAAGCCGGTAATCACAATAAGCGCATCTCTGGGCAGGTCCAGATCAATGTTTTTCAGGTTGTGAGTACGGGCGCCGCGAATACTGATACTTTTCATGCCTGTTCCGTAGTAAAATCGAACGGATCAATATACTCTGTCACCCTATCATGACGCAAAAGCAAGCCACATCTGACGCACTCAGTGCGCTGGAGAAACGCACTATTTCCGGTTTATCACTCATATTCGCCCTGCGAATGCTTGGGTTGTTTATGATTCTGCCGGTATTTTCACTCTCCGCCCAACAATATTCACACAGCACGCCGATATTAATCGGTCTCGCCATCGGTGCCTATGGATTAACTCAAGCCTTGTTGCAAATTCCGTTTGGCATGCTCTCTGATCGAATTGGTCGTAAGAAGGTCATCTATATAGGTCTGATCCTGTTTGCTTTGGGCAGCTTGCTGGCAGCCATGGCAGACTCCATTTATACCGTCATATTAGGTCGCCTGTTACAAGGCAGCGGCGCGATTGCTGCGGTGGTGATGGCCTTAACAGCTGATCTGACTCGCGATCAACATCGCACCAAAGCCATGGCCGCAATTGGCATCAGTATCGGTTTATCATTTTCGGTGGCATTAGCCGGCGGCGCCGCTTTAGAAAGCTGGATTGGTCTGGATGGTATTTTCTGGGCCACTGCGCTGATGGCCATTTTTGGCATGATTGTGCTTCGGTGGTGGGTGCCCACTCCGTTTAAACACAAACAACATCAGGATATGAAACCAGCCCGCGCGCAAATTGGTGAGGTATTAGCAAACACTTCAATTATGCGACTGGTGGTCAGCATTCTAGTACTGCATTTATTGCTTACCTTGAGTTTTTTTGCACTGCCCATCGCTTTGCAGGATTTTGCCGGGGTGGCTAAGGCGGATTTAGCGCTAACCTATTTACCCGTTTTATTACTGGCATTTATCAGCATGGTGCCGTTTATTCTGATCGCAGAAAAACAACGCAAAATGAAAATGGTGTTTATCGGGGCAATTGCTGTCCTGGCTGTTGCTCAAATTGGTTGGGCGTTATTGCCAAGCTCATTAGCCATGCTGATGATTTGCTTATGGTTATTTTTTACCGCATTTAATATTCTTGAAGCCAGTCTGCCTTCGATGATGTCAAAACTAAGTCCGATTAAAAACAAAGGCACGGCGATGGGCATTTATTCCAGCGCCCAATTTATTGGAGCCTTTCTTGGCGGTATTTTAGGCGGAATAATCTACAGTTTTGGCGATATCAGCTGGATCTTCTGGTCTGCCGGAATCATCAGTTCTTTGTGGTTGCTGCTGATGCTACCCATGCAAGCGCCAAAACATTACAGTAGTCGGATTATTCCGTTAAACGAAGTGACGGCAGAAACAGCAGATGAGTTTGTTGAACGGCTGAATGCCATTAAAGGTGTGGCCGAGATTGTGATTGTGCTGGAAGAACGTATTGCCTACGTTAAATATCTCGCCGATGATGTCGATTTAGAAGAGCTGGAAGCGTGCCTTATTTATGCGTAGCTCGAAGCGTCTCTGATTTATGCGTAAAATGAACAACAATTTGAATTAGTAAAGGAATTCACCATGTCAGTAAACAAAGTTATTCTGGTTGGCAGACTCGGGGTCGATCCTGAAAGCCGGGCTTTTCCTAATGGCGGCTCGATCTGTAATTTGCGGATTGCTACTTCAGAAAGCTGGCGTGACAAACAAACCGGTGAGCGCCAGGAGCGTACCGAATGGCACCGGGTCGTGTTACGCAACAAGCTGGGTGAGATTGCACAGCAATATTTGCGTAAAGGCTCTCAAGTCTATATTGAAGGCCGTATTCAGACGCGTAAATGGCAAAATCAGCAAGGCCAGGATCAATACTCAACAGAAATTATTGCCAATGAAATGACCATGCTAGACAGCAAAGGCGCCGGTGGTGGCGGTAGCAGTGATAATCAGGATTACAATCAAGGCCGCCCTTCTCAACCAGCAGCGAAAAGTAACTATAACAACCCACAACCGGCCTCAGCTTCTGCCGGACCGGATTATGGTTCTGGTGGTGAAGCAGATTACTATGATGATGATATTCCGTTCTGATCATCAACAAATACTTACAAAACAGCCCCTGAAAATAGGGGCTTTTTTTTGGAAAATGAACCGGAAACACCACTCAAACCGCTCCAAGATTGGGCGTTAACACTAAGTAACGCACAAATAAGGTGCGTTAAATAAATTCATTGCGCCCTGCCAATCCAATCAAACCTTTGTTTTTATTAACTATAAAACCTTTTAATTGGGTTGGCCTGAATCCTGCGTTAATAATCATAGCGTGTCAGAGGTGTTTTAATCGCACCAAAAGAACAGCAATAGGTCTCTAGGGTTCCGGTTATGCAAATAACGTCTGGACCGAGAGTGACCGACCTTCACAGCGAAGGTTACACGGAGGGATAAAAGCCCGGGAGATTGTTTGAATAAAACATCTCTTTCACCGTGTTTTTAACCTTAAGCTGTGAGGTATTACCCAAATGAAGCATTCATTCTTCCGTATTTGCAGTGTATTACTGCTTTCTTTTTCTGCTCTGCTCTCCCCGCTATCAGCACATGCTGAAACCAAAGATAAATTCAGTATCGCCTGGACCATTTATGCCGGCTGGATGCCTTGGGATTATGCTGATAACGCAGGCATCGTTAAAAAGTGGGCAGATAAATACGATATCGAAATCGATGTCGTGCAGATCAACGACTATATCGAATCCATTAATCAATATACTGCTGGTCAGTTTGATGGCTGCACCATGACCAATATGGATGCGCTCACTATTCCTGCCGCAGGCGGAGTAGATAGCACAGCTTTAATCATCGGCGACTTCTCAAATGGCAACGACGGTATTGTGCTGAAAGGCTCCGATAAAACGCTTGCCGATATTAAAGGTCAACGCGTAAATCTGGTCGAATTATCGGTTTCCCATTACCTGCTAGCTCGTGCGCTGGATAGCGTGAAGATGAGTGAACGTGACGTCACTGTAGTAAATACGTCAGATGCTGATTTGGTGGGCGTGTTTAATGCCGCCGATGTCACATCCACAGTGACCTGGAACCCGTTACTCTCCGAAATCACTGCAGTGCCGAATACCACCAAGGTATTTGATTCATCCGATATCCCAGGCGAAATTATCGACATGTTAGTGGTTAACACTGAAACGCTAGAAGCGAATCCGGCTTTTGGTAAAGCGTTAACCGGCGCATGGTATGAAATCATGGCCAAAATGCAAGCTGGTGATGAAGAAGCTTTGACCATGATGGCGGAAGCTTCGGGAACCGATCTCGCTGGTTACAAAGCTCAACTCGATGCCACCAACATGTTCTACACCGCAGCTGAAGCCGTCAGTTTTACTGAGAGCGAACAACTACAATCCACCATGAAACACATCACTGATTTTTCTTTTGATCATGGTTTGCTGGGTGATGGAGCAATGAATGCTGACTTTATCGGTATTGCCTATCCCAACGGTGAGGTGGCGGGTGATACAAATAACGTCAAACTCCGGTTTGATTCCAGCTTTATGAAAATGGCAGCGGATAACGCTCTCTAAAGTAAGTAAAACAGGGAGTTTCTCGTGAAGAGAATTATCAATCAGCGTCCAGGCATATTAGGGAAATGCATTCTGGGTCTGTTGCCCTTCATTGTCATTGGACTGGTGTATTTTTATTTTTCCAATGAACGGCTGGCGATTAACCCGAATGATAAGCTGATGCCGTCATTCCAGTCTTTTGTAAATGCCATTTCCTATATGGCGTTCGAGCCGAACAAACGTACAGGTGAGTACTTACTGTGGGCGGATACGGCGGCTAGTTTACAAAGGCTGGGGTTAGGTGTGGCCATCAGCGCGCTGATTGGTCTGGTGGTTGGTATTATGATCGGTATTATTCCTCTCGTCAGAGCAGGAATAGCGCCGGTGATCACCATCATTTCACTAGTGCCGCCTTTAGCCATTCTGCCGATATTGTTCATCATTTTTGGCCTTGGTGAACTTTCAAAAGTGATGCTAATCGTGCTGGGTATTACGCCTTTTCTGATTCGGGACGTACAACTCAGGGTAATGGCATTACCCAATGAAATCATCATCAAAGCCCAGACATTAGGTGCCAACAGCTGGCAACTGATTCTGCGGGTGGTGTTACCTCAAGTGTTACCCAAGTTGATTGATGCGGTTCGCTTGAGTCTGGGCTCGGCGTGGTTATTTCTGATTGCAGCAGAGGCCATCTCCTCCACCGAGGGCCTTGGCTATCGGATTTTCCTGGTTAGACGTTATATGTCGATGGACATCATTTTGCCCTACGTGGTGTGGATCACGCTGTTGGCATTCCTAATGGATTTTCTATTAAGACGCCTGTCAAAAAGCGTTTTCCCCTGGCATTCGACTGACCAAGGGGAAGGCAAATGAACGATATTAAAATCAAAAACCTTTGGAAGGAATATGGCGACAATATCGTGCTGGAAAACATCAATCTGGATGTCAAAGCCGGCGAGTTTGTCACGCTGGTTGGTGCTTCAGGTTGCGGCAAAACCACCTTTCTGAAAATGCTGTTAGGAACCGAACAACCCACTCGGGGTGAATTACTGTTAAATGGTAAACCGATACCCAGTGAACCCGGCGCTGATCGAGGCATTGTGTTTCAGAAATACTCGGTATTTTCTCATCTCAACGTTGTAGAGAACGTGATGCTGGGTGAAGAGTTTAAGGAATCTCCAATACTGGGTCGCTGCTTTGGTAAAAAACGTCAGGCCATTCGTGAGCGAGCAGTTGCTTTGTTGGAAAAGGTTGGTCTCGACCACGCTTTAACCAAATATCCCAGCGAATTGTCAGGAGGTATGCAGCAACGTCTGGCAATCGCTCAGGCATTAATTAAACAACCGCAGATCCTGTTACTGGATGAGCCGTTTGGTGCACTTGATCCAGGTATTCGATCCGATATGCATGAGTTGATTCTGGATATCTGGCGCGAGACCAATATCACCATTTTTATGATCACCCATGATTTGTCCGAGGGCTTTTCATTAGGCACTCAACTGCTGGTATTTGATAAACAACGACATGATCCGGATCAGCCAAACCGTTATGGGGCGTCGATCACCTATGACATACCGGTAGGACGTTCCAGAAAACAATCAATAAGTGACATTCAAGAAAAATTAACGACGCAACAGGTTAAACAAAATGACTGAAATTACCCAAGACAAAGACGTTTTATATCAGGACACCCTACCAGGCGGCGCCCACTGGTCAATGCTGATGCGCAAAGGTACCACCCTGCGGCTGATTGATCAGGATGGCGGCGCCAATGTCGGCATGTTGTTTTATAACCCGGAGAATACGCTGGAACGCTACAACGCTCCTGATACCTTGAAATGTCAGCACACATTTAAACTGACCAAAGGTCACTGTCTTTATTCTGATATGGGCCGCATCTTCTGCTCGATCACTGAAGATACCGTTGGCTGGCACGATACCGTTGGTGGCAATCTGACCAATGCTGCGTTGCAGGCTAAATGGGGTGTCAAAAATTACCAACAGTTTCGAAATGATTGGACCATCAGTGGCGAACAGGCGTTTTTAGTCGAGTTAGCCAAATACGGTCTGAATAAACGCGATATGGCAGCCAACCTGAATCTTTTCAGCTGCATAAAAACCGATGACCTAGGCAATCTGACCTTTGTGGAAAATCACAGTAAGGCCGGAGATCACATCGATTTACGCTTTGAAATGGATACCCTGGTGCTGTTCCACACCTGCCCGCACCCGATGAATACGGCAGCAACCTATCCGAAAAACTCCGTTACCTATCAAATCCGTAATGCTGCCGCTGTCACTGAAGACGATGTGTGCCTGAATGCCTGTGCCGAAAACCAGCGTGGTTTTGAAAACAACCGTCTCTATCACCTGTGTGGACATCATTAAAAAAGGACAAACAGAACGTGATTAAAGAAAGTCATTTGAATACCAATGAAGCCGCCCGTTACGAAGAAGTACTGGCCGGTGATTACTGGATGAAGCCACTGCTGAAAAACCAAACGCTGCGTATCGTCGATCTGCACGGTAATCAGGCAGCCGACATTCTGTTTTATAGCGCCGCTGATCCTGCAGAACGCTATAGCGCAATGGACACCATACGTGAGCAGAAAAATGTGTATCTGACTGCCGGTACGACATTGTTGAGCAATATGGGCAATCCGATGCTAACCATTATCGCTGATACCTGTGGTCGCCACGATACGTTGGGCGGTGCCTGTGCTACCGAATCCAATACTGTGCGTTACGCCCTGGAAAAGAAAACCATGCACGCCTGTCGTGATAGCTGGATGCTGGCTGTTGCTGAAAATGAACAGTTTGGCATCAGCAAACGCGATATCACTCATAACATTAATTTTTTCATGAATGTACCGGTTACCGAACAAGGTGGATTGACCTTTGCTGACGGTATTTCAGAAGCCGGTAAATACGTTGAATTGCAGGCCGAAATGGATGTCATCGTGTTGATTTCCAATTGTCCACAGCTCAATAACCCCTGTAATGCCTACAACCCTACTCCGATAGGCCTTTACATCTGGGATTGAACAGAACAACAGCAATAACGTGTTTTAAGACGACTTGAAACACGCCGGAATTAAGTGGGACGACCCACACCTTGAGATGATAAAACCATGTTCAAGAAGATTTTAATTGCCAACCGCGGGGCTATTGCCACCCGGATTATCCGCACCCTTCATCAAATGGGCATTCAGGCCGTAGCGATTTATGCCGAAGCGGATCGAGACTCATTGCATGTCAGCACAGCTGATGAAGCTTTTTCTCTTGGAGAAGGCCGCGCCGCAGACACTTATCTGAATCAGCAACGCATTCTCAAAATTGCCAAAGAAACCGGCGCACAAGCCATTCATCCCGGTTATGGTTTTTTAAGTGAAAACCCCGACTTTGCCCGACTTTGTGAAGCCAATAATCTGGTTTTTCTGGGGCCGACACCTGAGCAGATGGAAGCGTTTGGCCTGAAACACAGCGCCAGAGCGCTGGCTCAGCAGAGTGCTGTGCCGTTATTGCCCGGTTCAGAATTACTTGAGGATATTGAACAGGCGATCGCTATCGCTCAAACCATTGGTTATCCAGTGATGCTGAAATCCACCGCCGGCGGTGGTGGTATCGGCATGAGTCGTTGTGATAACGAAGATGAGCTGAAAAATGCTTTCAATTCAGTTAAACGGCTGGGTGCCAATAATTTTTCCAATGATGGCGTGTTTATCGAAAAATTTATCACTCAGGCACGACATATCGAGGTGCAGATCATTGGTGATGGTCAGGGTCATGTGCTGGCACTGGGCGATCGGGACTGCTCCAGTCAGCGACGTAATCAGAAAGTTATCGAAGAAGCTCCGGCGCCAAATATTCCAGACAATGTTCGTCAGTCTATGCACGAGGTTGCGGTTCGGTTAATGGCAGCAGTCAAATATCGTAGCGCCGGTACCGTCGAATTTGTCTACGACGCCCAGTCACATGATTTTTATTTTCTGGAGGTGAATACCCGGCTGCAGGTTGAGCATGGAGTGACCGAAGCCATTTATCAGGTGGATCTGGTGCGCTGGATGATCGAGGTCGGAGCGCAGGAAAACACTTTACCGGTGGAGGCCCCTGAACCTCACGGTCATGCGATACAGGTGCGTTTGTATGCCGAAGATCCATTCAAAAAATTCCAGCCATCAGCCGGACTGTTAACCGAAGTCGTATTTCCACAATTGCCCGATCTACGTATTGATCACTGGATCAAACCCGGCATCGAGATCTCGCCGTTTTTTGATCCGATGCTAGCCAAAGTGATCAGCTTTGCAGAAACACGCGAAACAGCGCATGCGAAACTACTTACAGCACTGAAACAAATCAGTATCTACGGTATTGAAACCAATACCGATTATCTCAGCCATATTCTGAATGATGCGGCCTTTTTATCCGCCAGCATCACCACCCGTTATCTGGACAGTTTTGTCTACTCCCCCAATACCTTTAGTGTTTTATCGCCGGGCACCATGACCACAGTGCAGGATTATCCTGGCAGGCAAGGTTATTGGGATATCGGCATTCCGCCTTCAGGGCCTTACGACAACTGGTCGTTCAGGCTGGGTAATCGTCTGCTTGGCAATACCGAAGACTGTGCCGGACTGGAAATTACATTGAGCGGCCCGGAACTGGTATTTAACTGCAGCAGCCAAATTATCATCACCGGCGCCACCATTGAGGCCAAACTCAATGGTGAGCCGATTGATTGCTGGCAAATTTATTCAGTGTCTAGCGGCGACAAACTAACGCTGGGGCAAATCAAAGCCGCTGGTACAAGAGCTTATCTGCTGGTTGCCGGTGGCATTCAATGCCCGAATTACCTGGGTTCACGCTCCACCTTTACCCTGGGGCAATTTGGTGGCCATGTCGGTCGTACTTTAAAAACCGGCGATGTTCTTCATTTATCAGACGAAACAGCAGTCGTTGATTTAACAACAACGCCTGCCGAATTAATCCCAGAGATAACCACTCACTGGGAAATTAAGGTCATCTACGGCCCGCATGGCGCGCCGGATTTCTTTACCGAACAGGATATTGAAACGTTTTTTGCTGCTGACTGGAAAATTCACTATAACTCCAGCCGAACCGGCATACGGCTGATTGGCCCACGTCCGGAATGGGCCAGAAACACTGGCGGTGAAGCAGGATTACATCCTTCCAATATTCACGATAATGCCTATGCGGTGGGCACCATTGATTTCACCGGTGATATGCCGATTATCCTTGGTCCCGATGGTCCGTCATTAGGCGGTTTTGTCTGTCCGGCCACCGTGATCACAGCAGAACTGTGGAAAATAGGCCAATTAAAAGCTGGCGATACCGTGCGTTTTATTCCTGTGTCGATTGAAACCGCCAGAGCCATGGAACGGGCTCAACTGGAATCGCTAAGCAATTTGACGCAACAAACTGTTGAGGTTGCCCCCACAGCAATTGGTTCGCCAATCTACGACACGCTGGTGTCGCCGGATACCGGTATAGATGTTTGCTACAGATTGGCCGGCGATCATTATCTGCTGGTCGAATATGGTGAACTGAAACTGGATATCAATCTGCGTTTTAAAGTGCACGCGTTGATGTTGTGGTTACAGCAACAAAATATCAAAGGATTACGTGAACTCACCCCGGGTATTCGTTCGCTGCAGATCCACTACGATGGTCTGCAAATTTCACTGGAAACTCTGGTCGGTATTCTCAAACAGGCCGAACAAGAAATCAGCAATATCGAAGAAATGGATGTACCTGCACGTATCGTGCATTTACCGATTTCCTGGAATGATGAAGCCTGCCAGCAAGCCATCCAGAAATACATGCAATCGGTACGACATAACGCGCCCTGGTGTCCGGATAATATTGAATTTATTCGCCGGATAAATGGGCTCAGCTCGGTCGATGAAGTGAAACGTATTGTGTTTGAAGCCAGTTATCTGGTGATGGGACTGGGTGATGTCTATCTGGGGGCGCCGGTCGCGACACCACTGGATCCCAGACACCGTCTGGTCACTACCAAATATAACCCTGCCCGCACCTGGACTGCCGAAAACTCCGTTGGTATCGGTGGATCCTATCTGTGCGTTTATGGCATGGAAGGTCCAGGTGGTTATCAGTTTATCGGCCGGACCCTGCAGATGTGGAATCGTTATCTGCAAACCACTGAATTCACCAAACCTTGGTTGTTACGCTTTTTTGATCAAATCAAATTCTATGAAGTCACTCACGATGAATTGGTACAGATCCGCCGGGATTTTCCGCAAGGCAATTATCCGCTGAAGATTGAAGAAACCACCTTCAATCTCAAACGCTATAACCAGTTTATTGAGCAGCATAAAGAGTCGATTGACAGCTTTACCCGCCAGCGTGAACTTGCCTTTGAACAGGAGCTGGAGCACTGGAAACGCGAGGGTCTTTTACATTTTGATAGTGGTAATGAACCGCAGATCATCGATGAAGAAAGTGCACCTTTGCCGGAAAATGCTATTTCCGTTGATAGTCCGCTCAACTGTAGTGTCTGGAAAGTCGAAGTGGAAATTGGCTCGTTCGTACAAGAAGGCGATGTGTTGATGATTCTTGAGGCAATGAAAATGGAGATCCAGATAACCGCAACTCAAGCCGGTACCGTCACAGAAATTAAACGACAGGCCGGTGCGCAAGTTGGTATGGGTGATCGTCTGGTCGTTATTTCTGGGGAGGCTGAATAATGGACATGACCATTGATGCCATCCATCAGGCCTATCGTGATGGCAAGCTCTCTCCGCATAAACTGATTGATGAGGTGCTAAAACGCGCCGCCACCTATGCTGATCGAAATATCTGGATAACCCTGTTATCGCGGGAGGCTATTCAGCCTTATCTGGATAATTTAATCGGTCAATCACCTGATAAATTGCCGTTGTACGGAATTCCGTTTGCGATAAAAGACAATATTGAGTTGGCCGGTGTGGATGTCACCGCTGGTTGCGAAGCCTATCGTTACACGCCAGAGCAATCTGCTCATGTGGTGGAGCTATTAATTGCCGCCGGGGCGATTCCGATTGGTAAAACCAATATGGATCAGTTTGCCACCGGCCTGGTCGGTGTGCGTTCACCGGATAAATGGGGAGCCTGTCAGAACAGTTTTGATCCTGAGTATATTTCCGGTGGTTCAAGTTCAGGTTCTGCGGTAGCGGTCGCATTGGGGCTAGTGAGTTTTTCTTTGGGCACCGATACTGCCGGATCTGGTCGGGTACCGGCTGCATTTAATAATCTTATTGGCTTAAAACCTTCGCGAGGCTTGCTCAGTAATCACGGCGTAGTGCCGGCCTGTAAAAGCCTGGATTGCATGTCTATCTTCAGCCTGACTACGGATGATGCAAACCGGGTATTTGAAGTGGCGGCGGCATTTGATTCGAAAGATGATTATTCTCGGCCAAATAAAGATACCAACCGAAAAAATTATGGCCATATCTCAGCTGACAGCTTTAATTTTGCTATCCCACAAGCTGGGCAATTAGCGTTTTTTGGCGACCATGAAACTGAGCAGGGCTTTTATAAAACCCTTGAAACACTGAAAAATCTTGGCGGCATCTGTCATGAAATAGATTTTGAGCCCTTTCTGACCGCTGCCAGATTGTTATACGAAGGCCCTTGGGTGGCAGAACGGCGGATTGCCACTGCCAACGTTAAACGTGAAGCTATGCTGCCGGTGTTGCAACAAATTCTCGATAGTAATAACACCGCTTCAGCCGAAGATCTGTTCAGCGCCGAGTATCAATTGCAACACTGCAAACAGCAGGTTACGCCGTTGTTGGAAAACTTCGATTTTATTCTGACTCCTACCGCCGGCACGATTTACAAAATCAAAGAGGTTCTGGCGGAACCCATCAAACTCAATAGCCAACTGGGTTATTACACCAACTTTATGAATCTGCTCGACTGCAGTGCAGTTGCCGTTCCGGCAGGCTTTAACTCAAACGGATTACCGTTTGGCGTGACACTGTTTTCCAGAGCCTTCAGTGATACCCGCTTATTGTCTTATGCCAATCAACTGCAACAAACATTGAAATTACCGTTGGGTGCGACCGCGTTGCCATTACCTGATTCACGCGCAATAAACTCCGGAGTGACGGATCGGATAAAGGTCGTTGTCTGTGGAGCGCATTTAGAGGGACAGCCGCTTAACTGGCAATTACGGGAGCGTGGCGGCAAATTAATACGCGCCACACAAACCAGCCAGGATTATCGGCTTTATGCCTTACCCGGCGGACCACCCGCCCGACCAGGCTTGGTCAGAGATGAACACCAAGGTCAAGCAATTGAAGTTGAGTTATGGGAATTACCCACCGCTAACTTTGGTTCGTTTGTCGCTGGCATCCCTGCCCCGTTAGGTATTGGCAAAGTGCAACTGGCCGATCAGCAATGGTACACGGGCTTTATCTGTGAACCATATGCCATCACCAATGCCACCGATATCAGTCATCTTAAAGGCTGGCGGACTTACGTTCAGCAGCAATAAACAGCTTCATTTTTAAAACAAACCTAGCCGGAATCAATCCGGCTTGGCTTTCCTGCAGCAAAAAAACTGGCCGCTATTTTTACGGGCATCGACTCTTCCATTGATTCCCACTCGCAACAGTGGGAGTATGTTGACTCGCCTTTTTTATCAATAGAAGTCTATGAACAAAATTGAATACACCACGATTCGCCCATTAAGAACCTTAAATCTGCTGTCCCAGGAAGAAATTCAACGCATCAGCAATAGCAGCGAAGATTTGCATCGTTTATTTCGCGATTGTGCTCTGGCAATTTTAAATACTGACAGTTATCAGGATGATGCCGAGCAAATTCTGCATACCTATGCCGATTTTGATATCAAATTGGTGCCGCAATCACGTGGCGTTGTACTGGAAATCAAGAATGCACCGGCCCAATCGTTTGTTGACGATAAGATTATTCGTGGTATTCAGGAGCATTTATCATCGGCGTTGCGTGACATTGTTTATACAGATTTCAAAATCCTTGCCGGGCAAACCTCACCAACCTCAGAACAGATAACCGATAGTGTGTTTATGATTCTGCGAAATGCAGATGCCATCAAACCCAATACCACCCCGAATCTAGTGGTCTGTTGGGGTGGTCATTCAATTCCTCGTGAAGAATATGATTACGCTAAACATGTGGGATATGAACTGGGTTTAAGAAATCTCGATATCATTACCGGCTGTGGCATCGGTGCTATGAAAGGCCCGATGAAAGGTGCGGCGGTAGGTCATGCCAAACAACAGGTAAAAACCGGCCGTTATATCGGCATCAGTGAACCGGGTATTATTGCTTCCGAATCACCTAATGCCATCGTCAATGAACTGGTGATCATGCCGGATATTGAAAAGCGCCTCGAAGCATTTGTCCGTCTGGGTCACAGTTTTATTGTGTTTCCAGGTGGCGTCGGCACAGTCGAGGAAATATTCTATTTACTGAGCATTTTGCTGCATCCGGAAAACAAACAAGGTATTCCACTGGTATTTGCCGGTCCGGAATCCTGTCGCGAGTATTTCGATACGCTGGATAAATTCCTGCGTCGTTGTCTGGGCGATGAAATTGCTGAGCTGTATCAAATTGTTATCGGCGAACCGGCAACTGTTGGACATATCATTCGCGAAGCTGTGGATAGCGTGCATCAAGCGCGTCGGGAATCACAGGATGCCTATTACTTTAACTGGCAGTTGCATATTGATCCGATGTTGCAACAGCCGTTTATTCCCACTCATGAAAATATGGCATCTTTAAGGTTATATCCGGATATGCCGCGTCATGAACTGGCCAGCAACTTACGTTCAGCATTTTCCGGGATTGTTGCCGGTAATGTTAAAGCATTTGGTATTCGCGAAGTGGCGAAACACGGGCCTTACATCATCAACGGCGATCCGGATTTAATGCGAGCCATTGATGACTTGTTACGTATCTTTGTCCGCGAAAAACGCATGAAACTGGGACAAGACGAAAATGCCTACAAACCCTGTTACAAGCTGCTGGATTAAACCAGCAGCTTAGGGGCTATTTAGGCCTCGTCATGCAGGTGAAATACTTTATTCATCACCTGCCATTTGCCATCAATTTTCAATAAATTGAAAAAATCGGTAAAGCGATGACCGGTCCAATTATCTGATTCGAGCCTGACGCTGGCCGCGGTGCCAACCACATCGATATGAGTAATCTTCGACTGCATATCTTTGGCTGGACCATTTTCATCATTCCAGTCATATAAGCCCTGAATGGGACCAGCAAATAAATCCGGACCAACATAACCGTAAATGGTGGCATCCTGATGAAAGGCCGGTTTCATAAGCTCACCCCGGCCTGAAACGGCACCATCTATGTAGTGCTGTATGACTTTGGTGATAGCTTCGTAATCACTGATTGAAGTAGCGGTATTGGACATGGAAATCTCCTTGTTGGTTAGGAATCTGTCCAACATAACATAAACTTTTCGGGGATATTTCCCGCTACAAGCTCACTTAAAACGGTTGTCAGGAAATGATTTTCAACTGCTTTACGTAAATCAACTCACAGGCATTGGCACCGATATCTTCGCGGCTAAGCGAACTGCGCCAACGCCAACCATCATCAGCATTCACATTTACCAAATAGCCCTGCAGGGTAATCAATTGTCCGGGACTAATCTGCTTAAGCGTTCTGGCGACCTCATCATTAGCCGGGATCAAATGCATATTGGCACTTTGCGTTTCAATACTCCGGCGCGGAATCGGAAATGAATCAACCTGCCAGAAATACCAACGACCGGACTGGCGAATATTGATCTGTTTAACAACTTGGGGATCCGCCATTTCTCCCCAGCCCAATACCAAATCGGTGGGAGATAAATCGGCTTCACGCCCCAACCAATAGTCTTCCCGAGCCAAGACTCTGGCCTCCAGAGCAAATTCCGCTACAGGCTGAATCGCATACTTATCAAAAGAAATTGGCTGCAAACCTGACACCTCAGATTGCTGAGGGGCTTGATCAATGACTTTGTCAGGAGCGGCATAGCTGATCTCAGCCGTTGAACAATGACGCCAGCCGAAAAAAATCACTACGATAATTAATAGCCAGCGCCACATAACGATGCCTAGCTAACCATCAATTCGAAAACGCCTGGCAGCCAGGAAAACCAACAGCAACACCGGTATTCCCATTAATGCGGTCAGCAAAAAGAACTGTTCATAGCCAATACTCTCCACCATCGTGCCGGAATAGCCGCCGAGTATTTTCGGCAACAAGGTCATCAGCGAACTGAAAATGGCATATTGCACTGCCGTGAAAGAGATATTGGTCAGGCTGGATAAAAATGCAATAAACGCGGCACTGGCCATACCGCCGGACAGATTGTCAGCAGATATAACGATATACAGCATCACAATGTCATTACCCATTTGGGCCAGTAACATAAACAACAGATTGGTCAGTGCAGATAACACGGCTCCGATAAACAGAATGCGCATCACCCCAAAACGTAAGGCCAGAATACCGCCGAGAAAACCACCAACAATGGTCATAAACAAACCAAAGGTTTTCACCACCGTAGCAATTTCCGGTTTGGTAAAGCCCATATCCTGATAAAAAATATTCGCCACAACGCCTAGCACAATATCGGATATACGATACAAGCCAATCAGCAACAGCAATAACAACGCCATCGACATGCCGTAACGTTTAAAGAAATCCTGCACTGGCTCCACATAGCTGCGATGCACAATACTCTGCTGAACCCAGCCCATTAATATCAGCATTCTGGCGATAATCACTGCCACAATGGTTGCCAGCACCAAACGCACCATCTCAACCGCTACCGCCGCCAAAGGTCCATTATTCAACACCGAAAGTAATTGCAATCTTGCCTGAACCGCCCAGTCACCGGTGAGATAAAAACAACCGATAAACCCGCTTATCGACAATGCAAATGTCAGCATCAACCCAAGATAATCACGCTTGCGATCTTCATGAACCTTTTTATTTACTTCCGGCTCTGGGCTTAACAAGGTGGTGGCCACACCAATCAACATCAACGCGGCCATAATTAAATAGCTTTGACGCCACGCCAGATAATCATATTCACCCATTTCCGAGCCAAAATAACTGGCTAACATCAACGCACCGGCACCGGCCATCAGCATGCCGATTCGATATCCCGCGATATAACTGGCAGACATTAATGCCTGCAAACGAGTATCCGCAGACTCGATACGATAGGCATCAATCACCACATCCTGCGTCGCGGCTGAAAAGCCCAGTAACACGGCCGCAACAGCCATTAAGGTCAGCGAGTGCGTTGCCGGATCGACCATTGCCATCATTATTATCGAGGCAATAATCATCAGCTGTGACAGAAATAACCAACTACGTCGCCGACCTAACAGCCGATGCAAAATCGGTAACGGCAAGATATCCAGCAGTGGAGCCCAGACAAATTTGAAGGAATAACCCAGCGCCGCCCAACTGAAATAGGTAACTGCGCTGCGATCAACGCCCGCTTCACGTAACCATAGGCTGAGGGAGGAAAAAATCAGTAATAACGGCAACCCCGCTGCAATACCGAGAAACAGCATGGTGACAACTTGGGGGGTAAAAAAAGCCCGCAGACTTTCCTGCCAGGAACGGATACTTGCAATCAAACGTAAGCTCACTGATGAGGTTTAATTCGCTAAAGTAACATTGACGCTGCCTGCAATCCACTCTGAAATGACTGTCGGATCAAGATAGCAATATCTATTGGCACATCCGCATATGGATTATGAGAAAATACCGAGAACTCATACACACGAATTTTTAATGGCTAAACAACGAAAAATCATTCACGTGGATATGGACGCGTTTTATGCCTCGGTTGAACAACGCGACTTTCCTGAGCTGAAAGGCAAACCGTTGATCGTTGGTGGTCAACCTGACAGCCGTGGCGTCGTTGCCGCCTGCAGCTATGAAGCGCGCAAATTTGGTATTCATTCTGCAATGGCCTCATCGCGGGCCTATCGCTTATGCCCAGAAGCCATTTTTGTCCGTCCCCGTTTTGACGCCTATAAAGAAGTATCCAACCAGATCCGCGAAATATTCTGGCGTTATGCCTCAGAAGTCGAACCGCTTTCTCTAGATGAAGCCTATCTGGATGTCACTTACACTGAATCGTTTAATGGCTCTGCCACGTTAATTGCCAAAGCCATCAAAGCTGAAATCCTCGCCGAGACAGGCCTTACCGCTTCAGCCGGCGTCTCCTACAATAAATTTCTCGCCAAAATTGCCTCCGATATGGACAAACCCGATGGCCTTTATCTGATCCGCCCAGAACAAGGTCAGGAATTTGTAAACAAACTACCCATCGGCAAATTTCACGGCATCGGCCCCGCCACCGAAACCAAAATGAAAAACCTCGGCATCCATACCGGCAATGACTTACGGCAGAAATTCTTAACCGAACTTACCGAACGCTTCGGCAAATCCGGTCAGTATTATTACAACATCGCCCGAGCCATCGACGAACGGCCCGTCCGCAGTCAACGTATCCGTAAATCACTGGGCAAAGAAACAACTTTTGCCGAAGATATTCTCTCCGTCCCCGAGCTAACCAACATCCTGCTCGACCTCTCAGAACAAGTGCTCGACAGCCTCAACAAACACAATATGCAAGGTAGAACGGTCACCGTCAAAGTGAAATACTCTGACTTTCAGCAAGTCACCAGAGCACAAACGATGGATCAAAGTATTGGCTTTGCTGATTTGCTGGAATGGATTCCGAAGTTGTTGGCTCGGACTGAAGCTGGGCTTAAACCGGTTAGGTTGGTGGGGTTGAGTTTGAGTGGGTTTGATTTGCCGGTGGTTGATGAGAAGATACATCCGCAGTTAGATTTGGTTTTAAGTGACAATAACTTAATGAAAAGATAATAAGTTCTAAAAAGGCTTTGTTATGAATCAAATCAATCTCACCGAAGCTCAATTAGACCGTGTTATTTACTCATTGTGGGACTTTCAACAAGCGCTCTCTGCACTGACTTTTCTACTAGAAGAGTGCGAATACAAAGAGAAATATTCACGAGTAGAGCTTCGACGATTTAAGTGCTTCGAAGCAACGGCAATCATATCTTTTGCAAGACCGTTTGTAACTTCACGCGGTAAAACAACTCTTGGGCTAAATTCGTTAGGTATTCAACTAAGCAAGAAACAGAAAGAACTTAGAGATAAGCTTATTTATATTAGAAAAACAATCGTTGCCCATTCAGATGAAGAGGAAATGCACTTCCGGAGCCATACATTTGATATTTCGGATTTTGATGCAAAGATGGCGCATTTCCAATTTGACGAGGGCCTGCATCTTTCCGAAGCCGATGTCTGGAAGTTCGTAGAACTTCTTCACTTTTTGAAAGACGGTATCTTTAAACGATTATTCAATTTGGCCCAACATCAGCCAGAGATGCTCAACAAATATAAGCAACCCACCAAATAGGCTTAGTTCAACGCGTAGGGTGAGTTAAGCCCGTAGGTTGGGTTGAGGTACGAAACCCAACAATCTGATTGATATTTTCGACCTTGTCGCTGCCGCTGGGCGTTCATTTATTTTGCTTGTCCAAAATAAACGAACCAAACAAAAAGACAGCCCATGCTTGCCCTGCGGGTTCCCTGTGCTTCTCAATCAGTTTGGAACATGACGAAAACTCGCTGCGCTCAAACACTCGTCATGTTTGATCCAAACTGATCTGCGATGCTCGGCTTCGCATAAGGGCGTTATCAGCACTTTTTGTAGGTTGGTGCTGAGCTTGCGAAGCCCAACAATGAAGATTTATGTAATGATTGTTGGGTTTCATTTCATTCAGCCCAACCTACAGCCATTCCCAAATTCCCCTTTTGTGTTGGCGAGTAGCGGCTTTTTGTCAGGATTAGAGACTTACCTGTTTGAGCGCAGCGAGTTTGGTGAGTCTCCCTGACAAAAAACGCAACGCAGTGAAGCCGCAGGCCAACACATGGGGTGCCTTTTCTGTTCGTTTTCTTTGGTGCAAACAAAGAAAATGAACTCGCCCCATAGGGCGAAACCTTGTGCCAAAAAAATTTTGATTTGTTGGGTTTCGTACCTCAACCCAACCTACATATGCCACCAAACTCCGACTGATCGGAAATGACAGATTCTGTTGAGCTTCATTGCATTTAGCCCAAATAAACAGGCAATACACTACATATTAAGCTTTTGATTTAAATTTATTTTTCAAAATTTTAAAACGGCTAAGAGCACATTTCACAAAATTGCCATCCTTGTGCTTAAATTGCTTCTTCAAAGCTTTTTTAACTTCCCAAGTGCCTTTATAACCATTCGGGAACACCACTAAATCACCAGCTTTAAATGTTGTTGATGGGCCACCATCGGCAGGTGTCATTTCACACTCACCTTCAATGATATAAGCGATTTCTGTCGTGACAAACGCCCACGGGAAAACCGATACGCCTTTTTCCCATGTTGGCCAGTGAGCAACGCCCAATTTTTTTAACACTGCTTCACTCGGGTTGCTATCAACTGTAATTTCTTTCATTTTCATTCCTAAAGTTAGATTTACCTCCCAAATCAGAAGGTTCTGAGATGAAAGATCGTTTTTGCTCGCCCTATTTTGCCTACCTTTTATCGATAAACCGAATTTATCGACCACATTCAATGTTTGACCAAGGGCAATTTGCCATAATGATGGCTTTTATTTGTTAACTGAATTTCTCATGGAAACTACCGGACAGACAGCGCTTAATGTTTTACAAAGCGTTTTTGGATTCAATGCTTTTCGTCATAACCAGCAAACCATCGTCGATCATGTGATTGCCGGTGGTGATGCGCTGGTGTTGATGCCGACTGGCGGTGGTAAATCTTTGTGTTATCAAATTCCGGCTTTAATTCGTGCGGGAACCGGAGTTGTAGTTTCACCATTAATTGCCTTGATGCAGGATCAGGTGATGGCGTTGCAACAACTGGGCGTAAACGCGGCTTTTTTGAATTCCAGTTTATCGGCTGCTGAAGCCCATGCTGTTGAGACACAGCTTGAAGCCGGCCAGATAGATTTGCTGTATGTGGCACCCGAGCGTTTATTAAATGAACGCACCCTGGCAATGCTATCTCGCATTCAGGTTTCATTGTTTGCCATTGATGAAGCACATTGTGTGTCGCAATGGGGCCATGATTTCCGCCCGGAATATCAGCAGCTGCGTATGTTGCATGAACGCTTTCCGGATATCCCGCGTATTGCGCTGACCGCCACCGCCGATAAACGTACTCGTGTTGAGATCATCGAACAGCTCAATCTGCATGATGCCAATGTGTATCTGAACAGTTTTGACCGCAGCAATATTTTTTATGCCATTGCGGAGGCCAATCAGGCCAAACAACAGCTTTGGCAGTTTATTGAAACTCAGCATGCCAACGATGCCGGGATTGTTTATTGCCTGTCGCGTAAAAAGGTCGAGGCAATTGCTGAGTGGCTGACCGATCAGGGCCGAGTCGCTTTGCCTTATCACGCAGGTTTAACCTCACAAATGCGGGCGCATCATCAGCAGCGTTTTTTACGCGAAGAAGGGGTGATTATTGTCGCCACCATCGCGTTTGGTATGGGTATTGATAAACCCGATGTACGCTTTGTCGCGCATTTAAATCTGCCGAAAAATATCGAAGCCTATTATCAGGAAACCGGTCGCGCCGGGCGTGATGGATTACCGGCCAATGCCTGGATGGCTTATGGGCTGCAGGATGTCATCACCCTGCGTCAGTTTATGCAGAACTCTGATGCACCGGAGATCATCAAACGTGTTGAACATCACAAACTCGATGCGATGTTGGGCTTATGCGAATCCATCAGTTGCCGGCGGCATGCCCTGCTCGCCTATTTTGATGAAACGTCACCAGAAACCTGTGGCCAGTGTGATAACTGTCAGAATCCGCCAGAGCATTTTGATGCCACCGAAGTTGCCCAGAAAGCCTTGTCGTGTGTCTATCGCACCGACCAGCGCTTTGGGGTGAATTACTTAATTGATGTGTTGGTAGGCAGTGACGATGAACGCATCAAGACAAACCAGCATGATCAGCTCAGTACATTCGGCATTGGCTCAGATCTGACCGCCACACAGTGGCGCGGTATCTTCCGACAACTTATTGCCACCGGATATCTGGATATTGATATCAATCGCTATGGTGCGTTGCGCCTTACAGAAAAATGCCGGGCGATTTTACGCGGCGAACAAAAATTGCTGTTGCGTAAACAGCAAGCGAAACAGACTCTCAGCAAAAAAGATAAAAAACAGGCGAGCGTACGACCGCAGGATCAAGAACTATGGGAGGCTTTACGCCAACTACGAACCGAGATCGCCCAGCAAAATGGCGTGCCGCCTTTTGTGATCTTTCATGATTCAACCTTGCAGGAAATGTGTCAGACCCGCCCTAAAGATATGCAAGCCATGGCACGTATTTCAGGTGTTGGCGCACAAAAACTGGAAAATTATGGTCAGCGGTTTTTATCCGTCATTCAGCAACATCCATTATCAGAATTATTAAATAACGGCTTACGCGACACGGTGAATCAAACGTTGATGCTACATGAACAAGGTTTGAATCCTGAGCAGATTGCCAAACAGCGCGAATTGAAAGTGAGCACGGTATACAGTCACTTGTCAGATGGCATTGAAGCTGGTTTGCTGGATGTTAAAAAAGTGCTGGATCTGGCTGATAATGAATTTAATGAAATCATCTCAACCATTGAATCGCTGGGCGATGAAGCTGACAGCTTAAAAAACGTTTTTGAAGCATTGGATGAAGCCTATGACTATGGAGTGATTCGTTGTGTTAGGGCTTCGATTTATTAAATTTTTTAATGGTAAAGTTGTTTGGCTTCTGACTTTTCACATACGCCACCACTCGGCGATATCAACATTTTCCGTAGGTTGGATTGAATTCAATGAAGCCTAACAATTGAAGATGTTTGGCTTTGAAGGTTTCGCCCTATGAGGCGAGTTCATTTTCTTTGTTTGCACCAAAGAAAACGAACCAAAGAAAAGGCACCCCTTGTGCTGGCCTGCGGCTCCCCGATAAAAATGGTTATCTCAGGGAAATCGAAAAAACTCGCTGCGCTCAAACATTCCGATTTCTTATCCTGAGTTAACCATTTTTACCGGCAGCACAAAAGGGGATTTTATCGCCAACCTCAACGGTTCTCCCTAACGCCCTTATGCGAAGCCGAGCATCGCAGAGCTGGTCGGATCAGCATGACGGCTGTTTGACCGTAGGGAGTTTCCGTCATGCCCGACCAGATCGAGAAGCGCAGGGGACCCGCAGGGCGAGCATGGGCTGCCCTTTTGTTTGGTTCGTTTATTTTGGGCAAGCAAAATAAATGAACGCCCAGCGGCAGCGACAAGGTCAAAAATATCAATCAGATTGTTGGGTTTCGTTCCTCAACCCAACCTACCCTGGATTAGGATTCAAGCCGTTTAATTTTATCCACCAACTCCTGAGATTCCTCAGTAAGCACAGCAAACTTTCGCATATCACCATTACGCTGCGCCAACATCGCCTGCTCTTGTTTTTCAGCAAGTTGCTTTTTTAGTTTTTTGACCGGATCTGATTTTAAAAATGAAAACATGAACGTTGCCTCTGGATAGATGTGCTATTCAGAGGCAATCACGTCGCTAAAGTTCATATATTATTTTGAAATCGAATAATCATAATCCACGGTCATTGGCGCATGATCAGAAAAACGTTCATCACGATAAATATCGGTGGCTTTAACTTTGCCTTTTAGGCTTGGGCTCAGAATATGATAATCAATGCGCCACCCGGTGTTATTAGCCCAGGCCTGCCCGCGATTAGACCACCAGGTGTATTCATGTTCAGCTTGCGGCAGTTCACGGAACGCATCGACAAAATTCATCTCATAAAATAATTTATCCAGCCAGGCGCGTTCTTCTGGTAAAAAACCGGAGTTTTTCTGATTGCCTTTCCAGTTACGGATATCTTCGTTTTTATGGGCGATATTCCAGTCACCGCAGATGATTAAATCACGGCCTGAATCTTTCATTTCCTGCATCTTGGTTTCAAAATAAGCCATACAGCGATATTTGACCTGTTGCCGCTCATCGCCAGAAGTACCTGATGGCAGATATAAGGAAATTACGCTCAAATTGCCAAATCTGGCTTCAATATAACGACCTTCGATATCAAACTCGGCATTGCCCATGCCAGTAATAACTTCATCGGGCTGTTGACGGCTGTATATTGCCACACCGCTGTAACCTTTTTTGACCGCGTCGTGGTAATAACAATGATAGCCTTCGGGAGTAAAAATTTTATCTTCCAGTTGATGTACTTGCGCTTTAGTCTCTTGAATACACACTACATCCGCGTCTTGTTTGGCTAACCAGACAAAAAAACCTTTTCGTGCAGCGGCTCGGATCCCATTCAAATTCGCTGTTATAATTCGCATCATTCACTCGTGCTTGAAAAAAGAAGGCATCATACCATTTACAAATGGTAGCAAAATCAGGATAATGCCCGGTTCATATACAAATAGCTGATTCTTAGGAGAAATACTTTGGCAAACTCAGCACAAGCAAAAAAAACGCGCCCGTCAGGCAGAAGTTAGCCGTCAGTTAAACGCTAGTCAGCGTTCTGCGATGCGTACAAAAGTAAAAGCAATTAGAAAAGCAATTATTGCTGGTGATAAAGAACAAGCTGTAGCTGCATTTAAAGCGGCTGTACCCGTTCTGGATCGTATGGCTCGTAAAGGCATCATTCACAAAAACACAGCTGCTCGTGGCAAAAGTCGTTTAAATAACGCTGTCCGCGCAATGTAATTGACTGTTCTATAGAATCAGCTAAAAAAAACCGGCTCTCGCCGGTTTTTTTATGTCTGACATTTATCCAGTCACCACCAAATTATCCCGATGGATTAATTCCGGTTCATCTACATATCCCAATAAGCTTTGAATCGCCTGACTGGGCTGCCCCATGATTCGTACTGCTTCATCTGCACTGTAATTTACCAGACCACGAGCAACTTCCCGACCCTGCAGATCAGTACATAAAACCAGTTCACCACGAGTGAATTGACCATCCACCTGACGCACACCGACCGGTAAAATACTGCGACCATGCTCCTTGATCACCGACACAGCACCGTCATCCAACATCAATCGACCTTTAGGAATTAAATGTCCGGCAAGCCACTGCTGACGGGCTTTAATCGGTTTGATATCCGGCCATAATAACGTGCCCACGCCCTGACCAGCCGCCAGATGACGTAAATTCAATGGATGTTTACCAGATAGAATCACCGTAGTCGCACCGGATCTTGCAGCACGTCTGGCCGCTGCTAATTTAGTTGCCATACCACCGCGACCTAACTCGCCTTTACTATCACCGGCCATACCATCCAGATTTGGATTATTGGCTGCAGAAGCTGCCAACATTCTGGCATCAGGATTCAATCTCGGATCACTATCAAACAAGCCATCCTGATCGGTCAAGATAACCAATACATCTGCTTCAACAAGATTGGCGGTCATTGCGGCTAACGTGTCATTGTCACCGAAACGGATTTCGTCAGTGGCGATGGTATCGTTTTCATTAACGACAGGCAGAATGCCCATCTCAAGCAAAGTATGTAATGCGCTGCGAGCGTTCAAATGGCGACCACGATCAGCCAAGTCAGAATGGGTCAGTAGAATTTGGGCGGTATGAATGCCATGTTGCTCACAAGCAGTGGCATAAGCATGAATAAGTCCCATCTGACCCACACTGGCTGCAGCTTGTAATTGATGCAAAGCATGTGGGCGTCGACGCCAGCCCAGTCTTTGCATACCTGCGGCGACCGAGCCAGAGGTGACTAGAACGATTTCTTTGCCCTGACTTCTCAGCTCGGCAATTTCACCACTTAACCAGCGAATACGATCCACATCCAAGCCTTCTCCCGGCTTGGTTAATAAAGCACTACCAATTTTAATCACCCAACGCTTGGTTGATAAAAGTTGCTGATGCGGATGTTCCACAATTATTCCTCAATGGGGTTAGCGGGAGGCTGCTCACTCTGACGTAAATCATCAAGATATTGCATGATATCTTCACACAACTTCGCGCAACCTTCACCAGTCTGACCACTGATTTTGTAGACAGGACCTTGCCAATTAAGCCGGGTCAACACTTCTTGTGTGAGTTCGTCGCGGATATCATCCGGGACCAAATCCATTTTGTTTAGAATCAACCATTGCGGCTGTTTACCTAGCGCTTCGCTGTAATGGAGTAATTCGCGGTTAATGATATTAACGCTTTCAACCGGATCCTGTTTGACATCGACTGGTGCCATATCAACAAGATGCAAAAGCAATCGAGTGCGGGTTAAATGCTTAAGAAATTGGATACCTAAACCAGCACCTTCTGCCGCTCCTTCAACCAGCCCAGGAATATCGGCAATAACAAAGCTGCGCACATCTTTAAGTGTTACTACACCAAGATTAGGATGCAAAGTTGTAAAAGGATAATCGGCTACTTTGGGCTGCGCGGCAGAAACTTGACTGATAAATGTCGATTTTCCGGCATTAGGTAAACCCAATAAACCAACATCGGCCAATAGTTTCATTTCCAGACGCAAAGTACGCTCTTCGCCTGGGGTTCCGTCTGAGGTTTGGCGAGGCGCGCGATTAATACTGGATTTGTAACGGGCATTACCTAAACCATGCCAGCCACCTTTAGCCACCATCAGTTTGTCACCGTGTTTGGCTAGATCACCAATCAGTTCGTTGGTGTCTTCATCCCAAGCTTCGGTTCCTACAGGAACTTTAATAATCAAATCTTCGCCACGGGCACCGCTACAAAGTTTACCGCGGCCATGTTCGCCACGTTGCGCTTTGAAGTTACGTTTATAGCGGAAATCAATCAGGGTGTTTACTTGTGTATCTGCCAGCAAATACACATCGCCCCCGTCGCCACCATCACCGCCGTCCGGACCACCGAAGGGGATATATTTTTCACGACGAAAGCTCAGGCAACCATTACCGCCGGCACCCGCGCTGATTTTTATTTTCGCTTCATCAACAAATTTCATACTGCCGACCAGATAATTTTTTAATAATTGCCACAAACAAAAAACCCCGCATCAGCGGGGCTTTCAGCTGTTTGCCCCAACGGGCTAACAAATTCTTTATTCAGCGATAACGCTGACAAACATGCGATTGTTCGCACCTTTGGTTTCGAATACAACTTTACCATTGGCTGTCGCAAACAATGTGTGGTCTCTACCGATACCAACGTTACGACCTGCATGGTAACGAGTGCCGCGTTGACGAACCAGAATGTTGCCGCCTAATACTGCTTCACCGCCAAAACGTTTAACACCAAGGCGTTTCGACTCGGAGTCACGACCGTTGCGGGTACTACCACCAGCTTTCTTATGAGCCATGTTAAATCCTCTTTAAATTTGTCAAATCTTAGGCAGTGATGCCAGTGATTTCGATTTCTGTATAAGATTGGCGATGTCCCATCTGTTTCCGATGGTGCTTCCGGCGACGGAATTTGATGATTTTGACTTTGTCCGCACGACCAACTGAGGCCACTGTTGCTGTGACTTTAGCGCCGTCTAAGAAGGGTGCGCCAACTTTAATGTCTTCGCCTTCACCGATCAATAAAACTTCGCCCAGTTCAATGGTATCACCCACTTCACCTGGCAATTTTTCAACACGGAGCTTTTCGCCCTCTTTAACACGGTACTGCTTACCACCAGTCGCGACAATAGCGTACATCGCTTTCTCCAAAAAAATAAATGTTATTGTGGGTAACCCAACAAAAGACCGGGAATTTTAACCGCTTTCTACATACAGATCAAATGCAAATTGAATTATTTGCGAATCACCGTGACCCATGAGAAAGTACGCGTTTAATTAATCTAGACAGGCAGACAAACGCCCCGTGGATATACAATCCATTTACGCACTTATCCAGCAGGATATGGAAGCAGTTGATGCAATGATACAACATCGGCTGCAATCTGATGTTGTACTTATTAATCAGCTCGGACATTACATCATTAATAGTGGTGGTAAACGCTTGCGCCCGGCTATCGCTTTATTAAGTGCTAGAGCATGTAATCATCAGGCATCTGCGCATATTAATCTTGCTACCATTATCGAATTCATTCACACCGCGACTTTGCTGCACGATGATGTAGTCGACAACTCAACGATGCGCAGAGGTCAGGAAACGGCCAACAGCGTTTGGGGAAATGAAGCCAGTGTATTAGTAGGAGACTTTCTCTATACCCGCGCATTCGAAATGATGGTGGAATTGGATTCGATGCGTTTAATGAAAATCCTGTCGCACACTACCAATGTCATCGCTGAGGGTGAAGTTTTACAGTTATTGAATGTGCATGATGCCGACACCACTGAAGAACGTTATCTGCAAGTGATACACCACAAAACCGCCAAATTATTTGAAGCTGCGGGTCAGTTAGGCGCATTAATCAGTAATGCATCTGATGAAATCGAAATGGCTTTAGCTCAATATGCGATGCATCTTGGCAGTGCATTTCAGCTGGTTGATGACTTACTCGATTACAGTGCATCTAGTGAAACCATTGGTAAAAACATTGGCGATGACCTGGCCGAAGGTAAACCGACCATGCCACTTATCTATGCGATGCAACATGGCTCCGCTGATCAGTCAGCTATTATTCGTGAAGCAATTGAACAAGGCCAACGCGATAAAATCAATGACATTATCGAAATCATCCACAGTACTGGCGCAATTGATTACACAGCGGCAGCGGCACGTAAAGAAGCCGAACAGGCTAAAGCCAATCTCAATATCGTTGCAGATTCACAGTACAAAGCGGCTTTAGTAGGTTTGGCCGATTTTGCTGTGTCACGTCAATTTTAGTTGCTGAATTATGATTGTTTATCCGTTTTGTCTATTTGAACCAGCTTGGTTAGGCTAATAACTATGGCTGAAATATATAAATATCACATGTTCATCTGCACTCATCAACGTGATGATGGCACTGATTATTGCGAAGAACATGGCGCGCAATCGCTGCGCGACTACGCCAAGCAACGGGTCAAAGATCTCAAATTAAAAAAAGTCCGCGTCAATAATTCCGGTTGCCTTAATCGCTGCAAACTAGGCCCGATTATGGTGATTTATCCCGAAGGAGTTTGGTATCAATATCAGGATAAAGCCGATATTGACGAAATCATCGACACCCATTTAGTGAACGGTAAAATTGTTGAGCGCTTGTTAAAATGACACCTCAGCAGTATTGCCGGGATAAAGCGGCGAAAAGCGGCTCCAGTTTCTACTATAGTTTTCTTTTTTTACCCACCAAAAAACGTGACGCCATTATGGCGTTATATGCTTTTTGCCGCGAAGTAGATGATGCTGTCGATGAAATCAGTGATCCATTGGTTGCAGCACAAACTCTGGCTTGGTGGCGTCAGGAAATCTCCAATACGTTTAACGGACAAGCCACACATCCGGTTGGTAAAGCTTTAGCTGATGCCTTGCAAGATTTTGATCTGCATGAAGAATATTTCCACGAGATCATTGACGGCATGGAAATGGATTTAACCCAACATCGTTATCCAGCCTATAAAAACCTAGCCTTATATTGTCACCGTGTTGCCAGTGTTGTCGGCCTGCTTTCAGCACAGATCTTCGGTTTCTCAGATCGGCAAACTTTAAAATTTGCCGAGAAACTGGGTCTCGCTTTTCAACTCACCAATATTATCCGCGATGTACGGGAAGACGCTGAACGTGGTCGTATATATTTGCCTTTAGATGAAATGCAACAATTTGGGGTTAGCGAACAAAGCATTCTGGCTTTGCAGCAAACTGATGAATTAACCGCATTACTGCAGTTCCAGGCAAAACGTGCGGAGCAGTATTATCAGGAGGCTATGCAGCTATTGCCGCCACAAGACAGACATCATCAATGCACTGCGTTGATAATGGCTGAAATCTACCGTACTACTTTGCAGGAAATTTCCCGCGATAATTTTCAGGTGATGAAGCAGCGTATTTCACTCACCCCCATCCGTAAATTATGGCTAGCCTGGCGTACTTTGCGACGTGAAAAAAAGCTCGCCAAAAGTCACCCGTAATATGTCACCCATCATTATCGGTGGTGGCTGGAGTGGGCTTGCGGCAGCAGTACGTTTAGCTGAAGCGGGAAAAAACCCCATACTGTTTGAAGCAGCCAAACAACTTGGCGGCCGAGCCCGAACAGTCAAATGGCAAAATATTGAGATTGATAATGGCCAGCATCTGATGATAGGCGCTTATCAACAAATGTTGGATCTGCTGCATCGGGTTGGCATAGAAGAAAACCAAGTATTCCAACGCAAGTCATTAGATCTGCAAATCCTCGATCCGCATTTTCAGCCATTACATTTGAAAGCTCATGCTTTATTAGCCTGGCCATTGGCCATGTTACCTAAACTGTATTCCAGTCTTGGCTGGCGGGACTTGTTGAACTTCTGGTCCCTGGTTCGGCAACTGAATTCACCCGATAAAACGCATAATTTGACAGTGTCTCAATGGTGCAACGCAACAGGACAATCCTCACGGCTTATTTCACAATTGTGGACACCATTATGTCTGGCGATTATGAACACGCCTATAAATCAGGCATCTGCCAATGTGTTTGCAGCCACCTTAAGTGATAGCCTGCTTTCAAAACGTCATTCTGCCGACTTGCTTATCCCCAAAAAGCCTTTGGGTGATGTATTACCAGAACCCTGTAAGGAATTTATTCTCAAGCATGGCGGCGACATAAAAATCCAAACCAGAATTGAGAAGATTGTAATCGATGCGGGCAAAGTGACAGGCATTGTGACTGCTGACGATGACTTTATTGCCACAGAAAATATAATTGTTGCCTTAGCACCAAATGCACTGCATAAACTTTTAGCTGAGCAGCTTAATTTATCCAAGGTAACGGAATACCCTATTACGACGTTGTATTTACAATATCCGTCACAGGTAAGACTTCATCATCCAATTATTGGGTTGAGTAACAGGCTGTCACAATGGATATTTGATCGCTCTGAACAATCCCCCGGCTTGATCGCGATAGTGATAAGTGGTCCCGGCGCTCATGAATCTTTCACTAAACAACAGCTGATTGATGAGGTGATTGTCGATTTAAAAAAAGTTTTACCTTATCTACCTGATACTTATCTGGCAGCTCATTTGATTCGGGAAAAACGAGCAACTTTTAGTTGTGGGGTGGTTGAAAACAGCCAGCGACCCAGCTGCAAAACAGCCATTCAGGGGCTATGGATCGCTGGAGACTATGCTGAGAATCCTTATCCAGCCACTTTGGAAAGTGCTGTGATGAATGGTTATCGTGCAGCAGAAAATATTTTAGTGGGAAATTTACCCTAACAACCTGTCGATATACTTGTAATTGCTTGTTATACTCGCCAATTAGTCTATTTAAACCTAAAGAGGGGATGTCATGTTAAATCGTATGCGTTTAATTTTTACCGGTCTTTTTCTGAGCATGGCACTGATTGCCTGCAGTAACGAAAGCGATAACGCTGTTACCGATAGCAGTGAAACAGAAACTACTGCTCCTGCAGCTGTTGAATCAGCGCCTGAAGCTACCGAAGCAACTGGTGACGAAAGTGCAAATGCCATCCAAGCGGGTATGACAAGAGATGAACTTATCTCAGCTTACGGCGAACCTGATATTGCTCAAGAAAGAACATTAGATCAAATGAATATGGAAACACTGGAATGGCACAATGATGATGCTTTGATCATTGCCCAATTATTAGATGGCAAAGTAACTTACGGTCGTATTGTTCCTAAATCTGAATAAAGTCTGTGATGTTGTCCCAAGCTGAGCAATCCATACTCAGTAATAAGGTTGTCTTGGTTACCGGTGCCCTTGGCGGCATCGGTAGCGAAGTTGCTTTGGCCTACGCCAGACATGGTGCAACCATCATTCTGCTCGATAAAAATATTGCTCAGCTAGAAAAGCTGTACGACGTTATCCTGCAGGAAACCGGTATTGAACCTGCTATCTTTCCTGTGGACTTCAAAGGCGCAAATGCCGACGATTACCAGCAGCTGGCTCAAACAATCAAAAATACCTTTGGACAATTAGATGGATTAGTTCATTGTGCTGCAGATGTGGGTCAGTTAGCTCCAATTGCCAACCAAGATATCAGACAGTGGACCGAGACACTGCAGGTAAATTTAACTGCCACTTATTTGCTGACGCATGCTTGTCTAAACTTATTACAATCCACCGAGCAACAAAGTTTTATCATTTTCACCACTGACAGCCAACATGATAAGGCCTACCGTGGTGCCTATGGTCTTAGCAAAGCAGCTTTAGAATGTTTCTGTCATCAGTTATCTCTCGAAATGGAAGCCGCTGGAAAAGTCAGAGTCAATTGTATCGACCCCGGCCAGGTTAAAACCAAATTGCATGCTAGAGTTTACCCTGCTGCAGACCCTCAACATTTACCAGAACCGACTGCTGTAATACCGGCATATCTTTACCTTGCCAGCGACCAAAGCGGCCATTTACATGGCCAATGCTTGAATGCACAGATGGAATTACCCGTCAAGGTTTTGGCGTAACAATCTAACACACTGTATTTATTGACAATTTACACCATGGCATATTTTTAGCATGGTTATTGTAAATTTTCTTATTTACGAGCGTGTTATATGGTTCATTTACTGCATTCAGACACAACAAATCTGCGACGTTTAGAGCAAAACACTGTTTCCGTCATACAAGCAGGTCCGATTTCAGCTGAACGCGATGATGCTTTAGCCAAACTGCCATTGATTTTGCAGACATCGCTCGATACCAGACAGTTACTCAGATTGTTTGATGAACAAATAAAACCCTTACTCGCCCACAATGGTTTGCAATTTACCCACCCTGATAACAAGTTTGAATTCAGACTGGGAAACAACCGCCACCATAAATGCAACTATCAGCTCGAGATAGACCAAGAGTATCTTGGGCAATTAACCTTTAGTCGTGCTTATCGCTTTTCTGATAATGAGATCCGGCTGTTAGAAGATTTGCTTTGCAAACTTATCTATCCACTGCGCAACAGCCTGCAATATGCCCGAGCATTGGATGCGGCATTAACTGATACCTTAACGCAACTTCCTAATCGCCAAGCCTATAAAAATACTATTGAACGTGAAATTGACCTGGCCCATCGTTTGCGATTGCCATTGTCATTATTAGTGCTGGACATTGATTACTTTAAAAATATCAACGACAGTTTCGGTCATCAGGTCGGTGACGAAACTTTATGCCGTGTTGCAGATACTTTACTCGCCAGCTTAAGACGTAGCGATGCGCTGTTTCGTATCGGTGGTGAAGAATTCGCGATAGTGCTAAGCCACAGCCATCATGAAGCGGCTCTGCTTGCTGCAGAACGGCTTCGGACAGCTATTTACGAATTGAACCAATCCAATACCGATCAAAAGTTTCCCATTTCAATCAGTATTGGTCTGGCAGAGTTGTGCGTAGGCGAATCAGCAGATAGTTTGTTTCTAAAAGCCGATGAAGCGTTATATCAGGCAAAATTTGCCGGTCGCAATCAGGTTGTTACATCCCGAGTGACAGCTTAGCGATCACTACGTCCACGAATACGCGGACCTCTTTTGCTTGGTGATGTGTCGCTGCCAGCAGATCTTGGAGCAGTCTTTTTTGCCGCTTTTGCGGATTTATCCGGCCACTTTGTAGATTTTGCTGCTTTTTCTTTTTCGACGGGCGCTGGCGCTTCCTTTTTACCCGAAATCTTTTCTGCTGGAGCTCCGCGTTTAGTGGCTTTAGCTTTTAATCCCGCCTCTTCATACAAATATTCCAGCTCTTTACCTTCCAGCATCATCCAGCGGCCAGGCTTAAGCTTATTAGGCATAATTACAGGCCCGTAACGCAAACGAACCAAGCGACTCACCTGTACACCCTGGCTTTCCCATAAGCGTCTTACTTCACGGTTACGACCTTCCTGAATCACCACATGAAACCAGGTATTAGCACCTTCTCCCCCACCGGGCTGAATATCAGAAAAATGCGCTTTACCATCTTCCAACTCGACCCCATCGCGCAACGTCTGCATCATTTCCGACGTGACTTCACCGAGAACACGAACCGCATATTCACGATCCATTTCGTTGGATGGATGCATTAACTGATTCGCCAGTTCCCCATCCGTTGTCAGGATAATTAAGCCACTGGTATTTAAATCAAGTCGGCCAACGCTCACCCAGCGACCTTCTTCCGGTACTGGCAAAGATTGGTAGATCGTTCTGCGACCTTCGGGATCACTGCGGGTACATACTTCACCTACCGGCTTGTGATAAAGCAAAACCTGCGGCATGCTTTGTTGCCAGATCCGCTTGGATGATAAAGGCCTGCCCTCAAGCGTTACTCTATCTTTTTCAGAAATTTGATCGCCTAGCGTTGCAGCCACGCCATTAACGAGTAATTTGCCATCTTTGATCCAGCTCTCGATTAATCGACGTGAACCATAACCGGCTCGCGCCAGTACTTTTTGTATTCTTTCAGCCATGATAATTTTTCCTTAGGCTATTTATTTGGGCTATTTATAAGCCAGACCCATTGCTGCACGCACTTCACTCAATGTTTCCTGAGCTACTTCTCTTGCTGCAGCACTGCCATCATCAATAATACGTCGTACATCTTCTGGATGCCGGCTGAAATCATCCGCCCGTTCGCGGATAGGTTTAAGTTCGGCAATAACCGAATCAATAAGCGGACCTTTACAATCCAGGCAACCGATCCCAGCAGTACGGCAGCCTTGTTGAACCCATTGCTTCTGATCTTCATCAGAATAAACTTCATGTAATTGCCACACTGGACATTTATCCGGCTCACCCGGATCGGTGCGACGCACACGGTTAGGATCAGTTGGCATACGTTTGATTTTTTCAGCAACAGACTGATCTGATTCACGTAACGAAATCGTGTTGCCATATGATTTGGACATTTTCTGTCCGTCCAGTCCTGGCATTTTCGAAGCAGGTGTTAGGAGCGCTTTGGGTTCAGGCAAAATAACTTTACCGCCACCTTCCAGAAAACCAAACAGCCTTTCCATATCGCCAAGTGCCAGATTTTGCTGGTTTTTCAATAACTCACGAGCAGTTTGTAAAGCTTCTGCATCGCCTTGCTCCTGATAGGCTTTACGCAAAGTGTTATACAACTTGGCGTTTTTCTTACCCATCTTTAAGACTGCCGCTTCAGCTTTCTCTTCAAAGTCTTTTTCACGGCCATAGATATGATTAAACCGGCGCGCTACTTCACGAGTTAACTCAACATGCACCACCTGATCTTCACCGACCGGCACCTGGCCCGCACGATAAATCAAAATATCAGCACTTTGCAGTAAGGGATAACCCAAAAAGCCATAAGTCGACAGATCTTTTTCTTTGAGTTTTTCCTGCTGATCTTTGTAGGTTGGTACGCGTTCCAGCCAGGATAAAGGCGTGATCATGGATAATAATAAATGCAATTCGGCATGTTCAGGCACCCGAGATTGCAGAAACAATGAAGCTGATGAAGGCTCAATACCCGCCGCCAGCCAATCAATCACCATTTCCCAGACACTGTCTTCAATCACCCGACTATCTTCATAGTGCGTGGTTAAGGCATGCCAGTCAGCAACGAAAAAGAAGCAATCAAATTCGTGTTGTAGTTTAATCCAATTTTTCAGTACACCATGATAATGCCCCAAATGCAGCTGCCCTGTAGGGCGCATGCCTGAAACAATGCGACGTGACTGATACGCTACCGTGTCCAAAATAATCTCCTGATGAGCTTGCTCAATTCAGTGTTTTACAGAATAAAAAATACTTGCATCGGCATATCAAAGATAAATGCCAGCAATCCCATATACGCCTGCATCATAGGCCATAAAATCATCATAACGATGCCAAAATAGAGTAACGCCAATAAGATAAAAAAGCCGTAAGGTTCTATTTTTTCAACCCGCCAGGCCAAATGCGGCGGCAGAATACTGACCAATACTCTGCCACCATCAAGTGGTGGCAATGGCAGTAGATTCAATAACATCAACATGCCGTTGACCAATACACCGGCCACGCCCATATAAATCATCGGTCCGGAAATCAGCACATCATTCACTGCCAACAATAAACCAATCTTGGCAATCATGGCCCAGAAAAATCCCATCACTAAATTGGCTCCTGGACCAGCCAAAGCCACCCAAGCCATATCTCTTTTTGGATTTCGCAGGTTTTGGAAAGTAACAGGAACCGGTTTGGCCCAGCCAAACATAAAACCGGTAAACATAAGCAACAATCCGGGTACCAGAATTGTGCCCAGAGGATCGATATGTTTGATTGGATTCAGTGTCAGACGGCCCATCATCTGCGCGGTTTTATCGCCCAGTTTCAACGCGGCCCAACCGTGAGCAACTTCATGTACGGTAATGGCAAACAACACTGGTAATGTCCAGATGATGATCTTCTGGATCAGTGTAAACTCATCACCCATGAAGTTTATCCACACCGCCCATATAAGCACGAAGTGGCTCAGGAATCATCACGCTGCCATCAGCTTGCTGATGGTTTTCCAGAATAGCCAATAAGGTCCGGCCAACGGCCAGTCCTGATCCATTTAACGTATGAACCAGTTCCGGTTTACCGGTTTCAGGATTACGCCAGCGCGCCTGCATACGACGCGCCTGAAAATCCCCGAAGTTACTGCATGAAGATATTTCACGATAGGTATACTGACTCGGTAACCAGACTTCCAAATCATAGGTTTTGCTGGATGCAAAGCCCATATCACCAGTGCAGAGCAGCATCTTACGATAAGGCAAGTCGAGCATTTGCAGGATTTTTTCGGCTTGGCCGGTCAATTGTTCATGCGCTTCAGCAGAGTTTTCTGGCGCAACAATCTGTACCAGCTCGACCTTTTCAAATTGATGCTGACGAATCAAACCACGGACATCACGGCCATGTGATCCGGCTTCACTACGAAAACATGGCGTATGTGCAACAAATTTCAATGGCATCTGTGCAGCATCAACAATACTGTCACGCACTATATTGGTTACCGGAACTTCAGCGGTAGGGATCAGATAGAGCTGGCCATCATCCACAGCAAATAAATCTTCGGCAAACTTGGGCAGCTGTCCGGTTCCGCGTAAAGAGTCGGCATTGACCAGATAAGGAACATAAGTCTCGGTATAACCATGATCGGTTATATGAGTATCGAGCATTAGCTGAATTAACGCTCGTTGCAGTCTTGCAAGTTGTCCGGTTAAGGTGACAAAACGCGCCCCGGTTATCTTAGCGGCCGTTTCAAAATCCATCTGCTGCAAACCTGCGCCCAGATCCACATGATCTTTCGGTGCAAAATCAAATTGTCTTGGCGTGCCCCAACGTGAGACTTCGACATTGTCATGTTCATCTTTACCCGCTGGCACATCGTCCTGTGGGATATTGGGAATACCCATCGCCAAATCGTTCAGCTGTTCCAATACTTTGGCAAGTCTAAGTTCAGCGGCTTTATGCTGATCACCTAAATCATCAATTTCGGCAAGCAATGGGGCAATATCTTCACCGGAAGCTTTGGCTTTACCAATCATTTTGGAACGCGCATTACGTTCGGTCTGTAATGTCTGCGCATCCAGCTGCGCCTGACGGCGTTCAGCTTCCAGCGTTTCCAACAAACTGACATCCAGTTGAAAGCCGCGGCGAGCCAAACCTGACGCCACTAACTGCGGTTCAGTTCGTAATAATTTGAGGTCTAACATGTTAAATTCCGCTTTGTACTGGCCAGCTGACAATATGATCAGCTTCCACCATAGTTTTTATTGTGTTGATGATATCGTTTATTTGTTCTGGTTTATCAAAAAACTCGATAACCATTGGCAAATCTGATGACAGATCTAATAACGATGCTTTATGCACCAGACCGTCAGAACCTAAGCCGGCTATTCCCCGGAATACGGTAAAACGGATTTTATTCTGTTCCAGCCATTTAAGGACTTGTCTTACTTCATTACGTCCATCAGATAAATAAATTCTAACCAATATCAAGTTCATAACTGTCTTCCCAGGCTTATGCCTACCCAGGTAGCGGCAAGGCACAACACCACGCTTAAAAACACATTTAATCCCGCTTTGAGAAATGCACCATCTTCTAACAGGCTAAAGGTTTCCAGAGAAAAGGTGGAAAAGGTGGTAAATGCGCCAAGCAATCCAACCATCAAACCTGCCCGCCACTCTGCTGCAACCGCCAATTTTTCAATCAACAGAATAAACAGTACTCCGATAAGCAGAGAGCCTAAAACATTAACCGCCAATGTCCCATAAGGAAAATCACGGCCGAGCATTTTATAAACACCGTTGGACATAACAAAACGCAATAGAGCACCAGCAGCGCCGCCAACAGCGATAGCGAAAATTTGTAACACGGTACAAGCCCTGAAAAGACTAAGTGAGGTATTTTACCTGAATCGTGATAAAGACTGGCAGCGAATGTATCCCAAGCAAATCAACCTTAATTTAACTTGGGTGCCAACTCTCCGCTGCGATAACGTTCGACCATGTTTTGTAGTGAGATTGGTTTGATCTTACTGGCATGTCCAGCACTGCCAAATGCCTCGTAACGTGCCTGACAAATCGCCTGCATTGCTTTGGTCGCTTCTTTGTAAAACTTACGCGGATCAAACACCGCAGCATTTTTTTCATCGGTTAAAAACTTGCGGATAGAGCCGGTAGAAGCCATTCGTAAATCGGTATCAATATTCACCTTACGCACACCGTATTTAATGCCTTCGACAATTTCTTCGACTGGCACACCATAGGTTTGCCCGATATCCCCACCATGGGTATTAATGATTTCCAACCAGTCCTGCGGCACGGAGCTGGAGCCATGCATCACAAAATGGGTAGTCGGCAAACGTTGTTGCAAGGTTTTTAAATGGCTGATGGCCAGAACATCGCCGGTAGGCGGTTGGGTAAACTTATAAGCACCATGGCTGGTTCCAATAGCAACTGCCAAGGCATCCACCTGGGTGAGTTTGACAAACTCCACCGCTTCATCTGGATCAGTCAATAACTGACTGTGATCCAATTTACCTTCCGCACCATGACCATCTTCTTCACCCATCATGCCGGTTTCCAAGGATCCCAGACAACCGAGTTCACCTTCTACTGAGACGCCACAGGCATGCGCCATTTCGCTGACTTTGCGAGTGACGTTCACGTTATAGTCAAAATCTGAAGGCGTTTTCATGTCTTCCATCAATGAGCCATCCATCATCACCGAACTGAAACCCGATTGAATGGATCGCGCGCAGATAGCCGGATTCGCACCATGATCTTGATGCATGACTAAGGGAATATGCGGATAAGCCTCGATTGCCGCCAGAATAAGATGGCGAAGAAATGGTTCGCCGGCATAGTCGCGGGCCCCGGCACTGCCCTGCATAATCACCGGGCTATCAACTGCATCAGCCGCCTGCATGATGGCATGAACCTGTTCCATATTGCTTACATTGAATGCAGGTATGGCGAATTGGTGCTCTGCTGCATAATCCAATAGTTGTCTCATTGAAACTAATGCCATTTGCTGCTCTCCGATTGAAGCTGATTATTCAGTTTGATTTGCTTTGGATCTTGGTTCTACCAGTTCCCCAACACGTACAATTTTTATGGCATTGGTACTGCCTTGCACTTCAAGATCACCTTTGGTGATGATGACTATATCACCATCGTTCACTACGCCACGACGTTGCAATTCTTCAATGACTTCTTTGTTTAATGTCGCATGATCGGTATGTTCAACAACAAAGCTTACCGGATAGACGCCACGATATAAGGTCACTCTACGCCTTGTTGCGACGTGCGGCGTTAATGCAAAAATAGGAATGCCCGAGCTGACTCGTGACATCCATAACGTTGAAGAGCCGGATTCTGTTAATGCGGCAATCGCTTTAACGTCCAGATGATTAGCGGTGTACATGGCTGCCATAGCGATGGCTTCATCTATGCGTTCAAATTGTGAATCCATCCGGTGGCGTGAAACACGTATTTCACGCTGCTGTTCGGCCTGCAGGCAAATGCGATCCATGGCTTCGATGACTTTGACCGGGAAATGACCCACTGCTGTTTCTCCCGACAACATAACCGCATCGGTACCGTCCAGTACTGCATTGGCAACATCAAACACTTCTGCGCGGGTGGGAATTGGACTGAGTATCATCGACTCCATCATCTGGGTCGCCGTAATGGTCAGCTTATTCATTCGCCTTGCTTTGGCAATTATTTGTTTTTGAATAGGTGGTAATGCCGCATCACCCATTTCAACACCCAAATCACCGCGAGCAACCATAATGCCTTCTGATGCTTCAATAATGGCATCAATATCATCAAGTGCTTCGGCCCGTTCAATTTTGGCAATAATGCCACCATAACCACCGGCCTCACGCAATAAACGACGCGCTAAATGAATATCATCGGCACAACGAGGAAAAGATATCGCCACGTAATCTGCCTGCATATCGGCAGCAGTTTGCATATCAGTCATATCTTTCGGAGTCAGAGCTGCGGCAGACAAACCTCCACCTAAACGGTTGATACCTTTGTTATCCGTCAGCATACCGCCAACTGTTACACGGCAATGGATCTGCTGGTCAATGACCGAGTCCACCCATAACACAATGCGACCATCATCAAGCAGTAGCGTATCACCACGTTTTACATCTTGGGGTAGCGCTTTATAGTCAACCCCGACCTGAGTGTTGTCACCTACATCATCCGCCAGCGCCGCATTGAGGATAAACATCTCATTCTCAATCAGTTTTACCCCAGCATGCTTAAAGCGAGCAATGCGAATCTTTGGACCTTGTAAATCAACCAAAACACCCACTTGTCGACCGAAGGCTCTGGCACGATTACGTACCCGTTCAGCCATCTCAATATGTGATTGAGCAGAGCCATGAGAAAAATTTAGGCGAACCACATCCATACCCGCCGATATCATCGCGTCAAGAACAGCAGGATCTTTTGTCGCGGGGCCTAAGGTTGCAACAATTTTCGTTCTTCGACGGGCAGACATATTAAATACTCATTGATTACTCGCGGGCACGTTGCTCCAGAATTTCCACTGCCGGCAATTTGTTACCCTCAAGGAATTCCAGGAAGGCGCCACCACCAGTTGAAATATAAGAAACATCATCACAAACTTTGTATTTCGACACTGCGGCTAAAGTGTCTCCACCGCCAGCGATAGAAAAAGCCTTGGATTCAGCGATCGCCATCGCAATTTCTTTGGTGCCTTCGCTGAACTGACTAAATTCGAACACACCCAGCGGGCCATTCCATACTACCGTACCAGCGTTTTTAATAATTTCAACCAGTTCAGCTGCGGATTTAGGACCGATATCAAAAATCATATCCTCATCAGTCACCTGATCAACAGGTTTTAGTTCTGCTTCGGCATTTTCAGCAAAAAATTTGCCGCAGACCACGTCTTTCGGCACCGGAATATTACCGCCTCGACTGATAGCGTCTGCAGATAATCTTTTACAGGTATCAATTAAATCAGGTTCGTAGAGTGACTTACCCACATTATGACCGGCCGCGGCAATAAAGGTATTGGCAATACCACCACCCACAATCAATTGATCCACTTTTTTCGATAAGGTTTCGAGAACGGTAAGTTTGGTGGAAACTTTGGAACCACCGACAATAGCAACCATCGGTCTGGCAGGATTATCCAGTGCTTTTGATAGCGCCTCCAATTCAGCCGACAATAACGGGCCTGCACAGGCAATACCAGCATATTTGGCAATACCATGGGTAGAAGCATGGGCACGATGCGCGGTACCAAAGGCATCCATTACAAATACGTCACACATTTTGGCCATACGTTTTGCCAGCGCATCATCATTGGCTTTTTCACCAATATTAAAACGCACGTTTTCACAAAGCACGACTTCACCCGCTTCAACCGGAATAAATTCGGGTTCTAGCCAGTTTTGTTCCAGGCGAACTGGCATTTCCAGTAGGGCTGAAAGAAAATTGGCAACAGGCGCCAAAGAATATTTATGCTCATATTCACCTTCGATCGGCCGCCCAAGGTGCGACATGATCATCACTTTTGCACCTTTCTCCAATGCCAGTTTAATGGTCGGCAAGGAGGCAAGGATGCGAGTGCCATCTGCCACAACGCCAGACTTGAGCGGTACATTCAAATCCTGGCGTATTAGCACGCGTTTTCCTGCCAAATCCAAATCGGCCATCTTGATTACTGACATAAAGTGTTGCCCTCTAGTAGGTAATTTTTGTGAACTAGTTCTGATTATAGCCTTCACGTTACATAAAAAAAGGCTTCCTTTACAGGAAGCCTTGAAATAGTGGTCGAAAAGACGCTCGTTGTTTTATCCAGCTACATGTTCAACCAAACGCATCATATTGCAGGTATAGCCATATTCGTTGTCATACCATGCAACTACTTTGACAAACGTGCTATCCAACGCAATACCAGCGCCTGCATCAAAGTTTGATGGAGCGGTATGCCCACGGAAATCGGTTGATACAACATTTTCGTCGGTATAACCTAATACGCCTTTCAGTTCGCCTTCGGCAGCGGTTTTCATTGCCGCGCAAATCGCTTCATAGCTGGCGTCACTGTTTAACTCAACAGTTAAGTCGACCACTGAAACATCCGATGTGGGAACACGAAACGCCATACCCGTTAATTTGCCATTTAATTCCGGCAGCACCTTACCAACTGCTTTAGCAGCGCCAGTAGAGGAAGGAATGATATTTTCCAGAATACCGCGACCACCGCGCCAATCTTTCATTGACGGCCCATCAACGGTTTTTTGGGTCGCTGTTGCAGCGTGTACGGTAGTCATTAAGCCACGTTTGATACCAAAACTGTCATGCAACACTTTGGCAACGGGTGCCAATGCGTTGGTGGTACAGGAAGCGGCTGAAACAATGGCTTCGCCCGCATAAGACTCATGGTTCACACCATAGACAAACATCGGTGTGTGATCTTTAGAAGGCGCTGATTGCACCACTTTCTTAGCGCCAGCATCGATATGCGCCTGGCAGGATTCTTCAGTCAGGAAAAAGCCGGTACATTCAATAATCAAATCGGCGCCGACTTCATCCCATTTCAAATCAGCAGGATTACGTTCAGCCGTAACACGAATGGTCTTGCCGTTAACAACCAGATGGCCATCCTTAACGTCGACATCGCCATCAAAGCGGCCATGAACGGAATCATATTTGAGCATATAAGCCAGATATTCCGGATCCAGCAAATCGTTGATTGCCACAATCTCTATCTCAGGAAAATCTTTTGCTGCAGCTCGAAATGCCATACGGCCAATACGACCAAAACCATTAATACCCACTTTGATAGTCATCTTATTTCCTCTGAATCAGTTTTATTATTCTGTCTCATAACTACAATCTTAATAAAAACCACAGTTATCAGACAGACTAGGGTCTGTATATAAAAATGGCCAGTAGATATGAATCTACTGGCCATTTCCTTTTACTTCGCTAAGAACAGCTCTTTATTACAGAACTGATTTAACTGTTTTTACAACGTTTTCGACAGTAAAGCCGAAATGTTTCATCAAAACACCGCCTGGAGCAGATTCACCGAAGGTATCGATACCAACAGTGCCGCCTTCCAGACCAACGTATTTACGCCAGAAGTCAGTTACACCGGCTTCAACAGAAACACGTTTTACACCTGGTGTCAGAACGCTGTCTTTGTATGCTTGATCTTGACGATCAAAGACGTTGGTTGAAGGCATAGATACAACGCGAGCGTTGATGCCTTCTTCTGCTAATGCTTCCTGAGCTTTAGCAGCCAGATCCACTTCTGAACCAGTTGCAATCAGGATCACATCAGCTTTACCGCCTTTCGCTTCAGACAGAACGTATGCACCCTTGCGGATAGCATCAAAGTCAGACGCTTCATGTTTACGACCTGGAATGCCTTGACGGCTCAGTACCAAGCTAGTCGGGCCATCCATTCGCTCAACGGCACATGTCCACGCAACCGCAACTTCAACAGAATCCGCAGGACGCCATACATCCATATTCGGAATGTAACGCAGACCAGCAGTGTTTTCGATTGGTTGGTGAGTAGGACCGTCTTCACCCTGACCGATTGAGTCATGTGTTAACACAGCGATAGTACGTTGTTTCATCAACGCAGCCATACGCAGAGCTGATTTCGCATAGTCAGAGAACATGTGGAAAGTACCACCGAATGGCAGCAAACCACCGTGCAACGCCATACCGTTCATGATCGCGTACATACCAAATTCACGAACACCGTATGAAATGTAGTTGCCTGGCTCTTTACCAGAAACATGTTTGAAGCTTGAGCAGCTTGTCAGGTTAGAACCTGTCAAGTCAGCTGAACCACCCAGGAATTCAGGCAAAATCGGCGCCAAAGCAGCAATTGCTTTTTGAGAAGCTTGACGTGAAGCCAGGTTTTCCGCTTTTTCATTGGTTTCAGCAATGAATGCATCAGTGGCTTGCTTCCAGTTAGCAGGTAATTCACCCGCCATACGGCGTTTGAATTCTGCAGCTAATTCTGGATACTCTTTTTCATACGCTGCAAATTTTTCATTCCATGCAGCTTCTGCAGCATCGCCTTTATCTTTTGCATTCCAACCAGCATAAACATCTTCTGGAATAACAAATGGCTCGTATTCCCAACCCAATTGTTTACGAGTCAGTGCAACTTCTTCTTCACCTAATGCAGCGCCGTGGCAATCATGGCTTGCACATTTGTTAGGTGAACCGTAACCGATAATGGTTTTACAGCAAATTAAAGATGGTTTGTCAGTGACTTTTTTAGCTTCTGCAATGGCTTTGTTGATTGCATCAGCATCGTGACCATCAACAGATTGAACGTGCCAGCCGTAAGCTTCAAAACGTTTTACGGTGTCATCGGTGTACCAGCCATCAATGTGACCATCGATAGAGATATTGTTGTCATCCCAGAATGCGATCAGGTTGCCCAGGCCCCAAGTACCAGCCAAAGCACATGCTTCATGAGAAACACCTTCCATCAAGCAGCCATCGCCCATGAATACATAGGTGTGATGGTTAACGATGTCATGGCCTGGTTTGTTGAACTGGTCAGCCATTAATTTTTCAGCCATCGCAAAACCAACACCGTTGGTGATACCTTGACCTAATGGACCAGTAGTGGTTTCTACGCCTGGTGCATAACCGTATTCAGGGTGACCCGCACATTGTGAATGCAACTGACGGAATGTGCTGATGGATTCCATCGGCAAATCATAGCCACTCAAATGCAACAATGAGTAAATCAGCATAGAGCCGTGGCCGTTAGACAAGATGAAACGATCACGATCAGCCCATTTCGGGTTGTTCGGGTTATGTTTCATGTGGTCATTCCACAATACTTCAGCGATATCCGCCATACCCATTGGGGCACCTGGATGGCCGGAATTCGCTTTTTGCACTGCATCCATACTTAATGCACGGATTGCATTTGCTAAATGTCTACGTGTAGCCATTATCTACGTTCTCCTATTAAAAAAAATTAAGCTGCCCGCCATTTGATGGAACAGCCCATACTTGGTATCTGTTGTTCTGGACCATGACCTGTTTTAGCAACATGCTGCATCGCTTCAAATAGATCACGGCGTACGTCCGCTGGAGCGGCTTCTTTGCGGCTGGCATCAAGGCGGCCACGATACTGCAACGTCAGATCTTGGTTATATCCAAAAAAATCCGGTGTGCATACCGCGCCATAGGCTTGAGCAACCTCTTGGGTTTCGTCATACAGATAAGGGAAAGAAAACCCGTTTTGTTCGGCAACCAGTTTCATATTGTCGAATGAGTCTTCAGGATAATCAGCGACATCATTGGCAGAAATCGCCACAGAATTGATGCCAAGTTGTTTGAGTTCGTTGGTATCACGAACCAGTCTGTCCATGATGGCTTTAACATACGGGCAGTGATTACAGATAAACATAACCAATAGGCCATTTTCGCCACGACAGTTGTCTAACGTCCAAATCTTGCCATCAGTGCCTGGCAAAGAAAAGTCGATGGCTGGCTGGCCAAATTCACATATTGGTGTTTCTGTACTAACCATAGGCTTCCGTTAGATTTTTTTAAGATTTTCGACGCACATTCAGCCGAAAATGACCGTTATGGAAATAAATTGCGACTCGGGATCGTACCAGAAAAAATTTAACAACGCTAAATTAGGAATCTCAGCAGAAACCAGAACTTAGTAGCAGATGGCGACAATGTCGAATCAGTTTACAATATGTTGCCAGCAAAGTTTGTCAGCAAGTCTTATTTGCCTTAAACCAAAAATAGAATGGCAAGAACACATTAACCAAAACCGTGACGAACTTACATTAAGCTTTGCAGACCTAAGCTACATACTATTTATATAAACTTAATACTTTAAGAACCCATTGTGACCAAACATAAATCGTCCAAAACCAAAAAATCAAAATCTGTTTTTCGCCGCTTGATAAGCGCAAAAGTCATTATTACTTTGTTGTTGCTGATTACTGTCGCGGCGGCTGTCTCCATCGCCACATTAGACTTTCGAGTACGCAGTGAATTTGAGGGGAAACGCTGGGCATTACCCGCTAAAGTATATGCCAGACCACTCGAACTTTATATTGGCGCGCCTTTATCTATCAACGATCTGAAGATTGAATTAAGAGCCTTGGGTTATCAATTTGTCGATAAGGTTAACCTACCGGGACAAGTCGCTTTTTCTGCCTCCAGCGCAACGCTGTCAACACGAGGTTTTCTTTTTCCCGATGAGCATGAACAGGCTCGACAGCTTGTTTTAGAATTCAGCGGCGAAAGCTTAAGTCAGATCCGTTCAGCCGATCAGCAAGCCCTGACATTAATTCGTTTAGAGCCCGCACTGATTGGCGGAATTTATCCGTTGAATAACGAAGATCGGGACTTGATCCAGCTGCAAGATGCGCCACAAGCTTTTATTGATGCACTGATCGCGATTGAAGATCGTGATTTTTACGATCATTTTGGCATCTCACCCAAAGGTATTGCTCGTGCCACATTAGCCAATATTCGAGCGGGCGCATTCGTACAAGGTGGCAGCACTTTAACTCAACAATTAATAAAGAATTTTTATCTCACCGCGGATCGCAAGTTAATGCGCAAGATGCTTGAAGTGCCGATGGCGATGATCCTGGAGTGGCATTACAGCAAAGAGGAAATTCTCGAAGCCTATTTAAATGAAGTGTACCTCGGCCAATCCGGTAACCGTGCCATCCACGGTTTTGGCTTGGGCGCGGCACATTATTTTGCTCAGCCGATACAAGAACTCAAATTACATCAATTGGCATTACTGGCCGGTCTGGTCAGGGGCCCCTCCTACTATGATCCGCGTCGTAATCCGGAGCGCGCCAAGCAACGCCGCAATCTGGTACTGAGTGTTTTACATCAGCAAGGCTCTATTTCCGATGAAGAGTATATGTTGGCTTCGACAGCCGAGTTGGAAGTTGTAGCAGCTGGAAGCTCCATGAAAGAGGCTTATCCAGCCTATATTGATTTGGTTAAACGTCAGTTACGCCGTGAATATAAAGATGAAGATCTGGGTTCAGAAGGTTTGCAGATATTTACCAGCCTGGACCCTATTAGTCAGCACAAAGCCGAAACGTCGCTTATCAGTACCATTGATGATCTGAGTAAAACCCATGGTGAAAGACTGTCCAAACTGCAGGGCAGTATGGTGGTTACCGATCCACAAACCGGTGAAGTGCTGGCATTAATCGGTGATCGAAACACCCGTTTTCAAGGTTTTAATCGCGCATTAGATGCCAGTCGTCCGATTGGTTCTTTGGTGAAACCCGCTGTGTATCTCACTGCATTGGAACAGGGATATACCTTAATCAGTGAATTGGATGACTCCCCTTTTAGCCTGACTCTGCCAAACCAACAACCCTGGACGCCCAAAAACTTTGATGGTAAATCCTATGGCCGGGTGCCGTTGCATGCTGCGTTAACCCATTCCTATAATTTATCGACAGCACAGTTAGGCATGGAGCTGGGGGTAGATAAAGTCATTCATACCTTAAAAAGACTTGGTGTTGAACGCCAAATGGATGCTTATCCGTCCTTGTTGTTAGGTGCTCAAAGCCTGTCGACACTAGAAGTCGCAGCAATGTATCAGACTATTGCTGCGTCTGGATTTCAAATTCCACCGCGCACCATTCGAACAGTAACAGACAGTGCTGGCGAAGCACTTTCCAGTTATCCGTTTCAGTTGCAGCAAAGTATTGATGAAAAACCAATGTATTTGCTGCAATACAATTTGCAGCAAGTCACTCGTAGTGGAACCGCACGTAGCATTTATCAACAATTACCGATGAATATTAACTCTGCGGGTAAAACCGGAACCTCGGATCAACAGCGTGATAGCTGGTTTGCTGGGTTTACCGGCAATCGTCTTGCCGTTGTCTGGCTGGGGTTGGATGATAACAGCCCAATGCCGATTACCGGCTCATCGGGTGCATTACGTGCCTGGACAAAATATATTGCCCAAGAACCATTACAATCGTTTGAACCGGCAACTCCTGAAGGTGTTGTGATGTTTTGGATTGACCCGTTAAGCGGAAAACTTGCCGATGGTTTGTGCGAGAATGCAACTCAAATACCCTTTATCGCGGGCACCCAACCAACCGAAACAGCCGCCTGCGCCATGCCGGAAGAAACATTTACCGAAAACCCGATTAAACGCTCGATAGATTGGGTTAAAGACATATTCAGATAGGCTTCAAAATGTTAAAAAACGTAACAAAACCCTTTTTTATCATGACCCTGATGGTCATGTTTTTATCCGCCTGTTCGACCGCGCCCGTCAGTTACAAACCACCGGTGGAAAGTAGAGAGATACCTTCTCGCTCACAAACACCTGAGACAGCGCAAACCAGACCTGAACCAGCACAAGCAGCCACACCGCAGGCATTGCCAGTACCACCTCCCGGATCTACATCGACCGATCTGCCTGCAACTCAACCTGCTCCCACACCAAGTAACCCAGCAGTATTGGCATTATTGAGTGACGCTGAAAAATATCAGCAACAAGGCAATATGGCAGCAGCCCAGTCCCGTTTACAACGCGCACAACGCATTGCGCCGCGAGACCCAAAAGTGTATTACCAGTTAGCCCAAACACATTATGAATTGGAAGATTATCGACTCGCGGAACAAGTCGCTTTAAAAGGCGTTTCCTACGCCCAAGGTAATTATGCCGAGCAGAAACGCTTTTGGTTATTGTTAGTCGATATTCGCCTCAAAGCGGGAGATGGAGCGGGTGCAACAGCAGCGCGAGAACAGGCCTCGCGCTACTAAGATTAACTTCGCAGCTATGATCTGCTGATTCCCATGGCCCTGCGTGGGGATCTTACTTAATCTCATTTCTGACGCATAACTGTTTCCACGCATGAGCGCGCGCGAGCGGGGTTTAGAGATCCTTCGTCGGCGCTTTACAATTAAAACCCACCCTCTTCGATCCCTTATCGGGTGTAGATAACTAAAATCCCGATACCCTGCAACAGGTATCGGGATAATAGGTAAAGCTCTGCTTATCCCCACGAATCACGTGGGGAACTACGATCAAAACATCCAGCGAAACTTGACCGATGCGGTCTGATTGAGGAAATCTTCTCTGCCTTCAAGCTCATAACTGGCGGTGACTTCACTGGTATCACTGGTGATGAAGTTCATGCCAACACCGGCTCTGCCCAGCCAAGGGCTTGGGTCAATGCCTTTGGTGGTAAACGCGGCACCGCCGCCGCTGTAACTGGCCGTGAGGCTGGTGGTGTCGTTGATAAAGTCATAACCGAGTCCCGCATTGGCGGTGAGGCTGGTGGTGTCGTTCAGTTGGTGACTTAAGTGGCTTTGCGCCATGACAATCAGCTCGTCTACATGGAGGCTGTTTACCTTCATGTTTAAGGCATCAGCACCTTTCTCGGTATAGCTTTCATCTTTGATGTAGGCATAATCTAACCGGATACCGGGTATGACTGTCGTTGTGTCATTTAGCTCAAACCGTTTGCCGGCACCTACGCCAATCTGGGCAGTGTAGCTGTCATAGTCGGCTTTGGCGGTGCGGCCGATAAAACGCATCGTACGTTTACCTTCATTTTTGTTCATGCCAAGGCTGGCTTGCCAGTTGAGTTCGATATCAGGATGGTTTTGTAAGCTACGACTGCCATAGAAAATCGCTTGATAGGCGTCAATATCAACTTTGTTGCCGGAGGCGCTGTCGCGACCTTTGACATCGCTACTCATGTAAGAGAGGGCAAAACCTAAACGGGTTTGTGCATTGAGCTCTCCATCCATACCGCCGACCAGACCGTAACTTTCTGCACGGTAACCGGAGACGCCGTTTCGTTCATCCTGGGTGGTCCAGCTGCCCACCGGTTTGACCCATACATTTTTGTCGGTGAAAAAACCGTCACCAGAAGACAGGCCGCTAAAGCCCGATTGTCTGGCTTGAATCACGCGGTTGGTGCTGCGTAATGTGCCGGTCGCAACTTGTGTGGTGCCGCTGACTAAAAGCGGCAGTGTTTCGGCAACCGCATCACTGATTTGTTGGTCGGTAGAAAGATTTCCGAATGCAGTAACGACGTTATCCATATCGGTTCCGGTGGTGCCGCCAGAAACAAAGCCATCCAACACGCGAGCCGCACCAAGACCGGGATTAAAGCCGGTGGCTGTCACGCTTTTGGTGACGCCGCTGCTCGATGCTGCCGATACCTTTAAATCCACCTGATTGCCGTTGATTGCCGCACTAAAATTAAACAGGGCAGAGTTGTCGGTCACGTTGAAGGTGCTGGCAGTCAGTGTGCCAGCACTAATCACCCCGGATAATGTGGCACCATTGGCAAGGTTTTTTTCGCTAGTCACATCCACATTAATCTTGGAGTCCGCGGCAAAGGTGCCGGTGCCGTCGATGGACAATTTACCGAAACTGCTGCTAGAAGAGGCACCCATGTTGAAGAGACCGTCAACCGTTTGGTTGTAGTTGCCGCCTAACGTTAAGGTCTCGCCATCAGCCACCGATAAGGTCGCATCGTTGCTAAAAGTACCAGTATAAGAACTTAAGTTGCCAGTAAATCGAGTACTACCAGATGCAAGATTAATCGAGCCCGCTCCTGATATATCACCAGCAAAAGTTTGGCTATCCGTACGATTAAACACCAACGAGCCGTTATTACTGATATCTCCACTGATGCTGCCGCTAGTACCACCATTGCCGATCTGCAGCGTACCCGCGTTAATGCTGGTAACCCCGCTGTAGGTATTATTGCCAGTTAAGGTTAAAGACCCAGCGCCACTCTGGGTCAAACTGCCAGTGCCGCTGATCACATCTGCATACGTAACGGAATCGGAGCGATTAAACACCAACGAGCCATTATTACTGATATCTCCAATGACACTGCCGCTGGTACCGCCATTGCCGACTTGCAGTGTACCTGCGTTGATACTGGTACCACCGCTGTAGGTATTCGCTCCAGTAAAAATGGTTTTTCCAGAGTGTAGTTCGACGCTTCCCGCTCCAGATATAGTTGGAGCAAACTCATACGCTGCCTCGGTGTGGTTAAACACTAACTTACCCGTACCTGCGCCGAAGGCCACATTCGCCGCACTCAAGGTGCCGGCCGCAACAGCCGTTTCACCCGCTGCTGCACCGATATTGACGGTGCCGGTGGCACTAGCCTGATTCGCTATCGTTAGGGTGCCAGCGCCAGAATTCGTCTCGACCACTGCGCCATTGCTGATGCTAAGGCTACCAGTGCCGGCACGGCCCACAGTTAAGTCTGTACTATTTATCCAGCTGGAATCTGTACCGTCCACGGTCACACTGCCGTTACTGCCAGACCAACGGCCAATGACGCCAATAGTATTACTAACTGCCCCACCATTGCTGATATCAAGGCTACCAGTACCGTATTCGCCCACATATATACTTGAACTATTGGTCCAACTGGAGTTCGCTCCATCTACCGTGACGCTACCATTGCCAGCAGAATTCCCACCAATGCTGCCCAATGTATTACTGACCGCACCACCATTGCTAATGGTAAGACTACCGGTGCCAGAACGACCCACAGTTAATTCTTCACTATTGATCCAACTGGAATTCGCACCATCTACGGTTACCCAGCCGGAGCTACTAGCACTACTGCCAATGTAGCCGAGAGTATTACTAACGGTACCACCATTGTTGATGGCGAGACTGCCATCACCAGCTAAGCCCACAAATAACATTGAAGTATTCGTCCAGGAAGAGCCGCTGCCATCGACGGTGACGCTGCCGTTGTCACCATCGTATCTGCCAATGTAGCCAAAATTATTACTCACCGTACTGCCACCATCAATAAATAGTGAGCCGACTCCTGTATCACCAACGAATAGATTATTTCCGCCAAGGTTCCATGATGCACTTGGATTAGGGTCCTGTATTGGATTTACATTCCCAGTTGTTGCCACCTCTGCCCATACAGGGCCTGCGCTTAAGGCCAGCAAAAGTAATGTAGATACCATACTGCGAATCAAAGACAGACTACTCGAGCCTGTAAAAGGGGGTAGCGATGCTGCACTTTTACTTTTGCCGCGTGAGTTGGTGAGTTCTCCAACCGCCATCCAAACTTGGCGACTGACATTCCAGATTACTTTGTAGATTTGATTCATGGCGGCGAACTATTCCTTATGTGTGGTGCGAATTGACCCGTTCTTTTGATGGGTTTTTTACAATTTTTCAAGGTAGCACAGCGCACAAAAAAACAATGTTTCAGTATGTAACATGACTGGTAAACATCATTTTATTCAGTTTGTTAGCAACCAACAGAGGTGTTCGATGACGGGTTTTAGATCGATTTTCCTTGGCTTTTCCCGAGGTAACCTGAATAAGGTCTATATATCTTGATACGAGGGCTAGCTCTAGCCCGTCGTGGTTTGAAGTGACAAAGCCAGTATGGGGAGAATCAAGGTAATTGGATTCAACTGGAAGGCATCACCGTTGGTATGTTGAACAGAAAGTTGCATCAGCGGATTTTTATGAAAGTGATGTGATCGCTCATTAAAGCTGCCGAGCAGTCACCTTTCCCTGCTCATGGCTACTCGATCTCGCGTGAACCTATGATTGAGGCAATGCCCCCTAACGGTGGATTTTTACCGCGTCGTTGAAAAGATAGCCCACGTTGCGCACCGTTATAATCGGGATGGCGTAGCTGTCTGTGGTAAAGCGGCGGCGGATCCGAGTGATATGGACATCCAGACTTCTGCTTTCGGGAGGGTAATCTGGGATGCCCATGGCGGCATAGAGTTGTTCGCGTGTGACCGTTTTACCAGCCATAGAGATTAAGGCATTCACTATATTCAGTTCGGATTTGGAAAGTGAATGTTCCACACCGTCCGGGGTAATCAGCAGCCATTTTGCAGCATCAAACTGCCATGACGCTGGTGCGGCAATGTCATCATAGGTTTGTCGTTTGCAGCATTCTATGACCGCAAGCAGTTCCCTGATATCAACCGGCTTCGGCAGATAGTAGTCGGCACCGGAGATCAGGCCGTTCACCCGATGTTCGACCTCGCCAAAAGCGGACAGCATGATGATCTCGATATTTCTGGTTTGTTTAAGTCGGTTAGCGATCTGCAAACCGCTTTCACCGGGCAGGTTAACATCCAGTAATAAAATGTCGATCTCGAAACGGCTCAGTAAGGCATCCATCTGCGTTGCGGTTCCAGCTTCCATGACCTCCAGGCCACGACTGGCTAATACGGCCCTAATCGGAGCGCGAAACTGCTCTTCATCGTCAACGATTAACACTCGGAGCTTGGGCATTTAATAGTCCCCCAAAGCTGGAAGCATCACTGTAAAAGTAGTGCCCTGTCGACATTCCACATTGATCATGCCGCCATGCTGCTCAACAATCCGTTTGACAAAGAAAAGCCCTAATCCTGAGCCATGTTGCCGAGTTTCGCCTGGTACCCGGTAATATTTATCAAAGATCCGTTCGTGCTCTTGCTCAGCAATGCCGGGGCCATCGTCGTAGATTTGTACTGTTATCGTGTCTGCGGTTTGCAATAGCCGAACTTCAATGGTGTCGTGGTGATGAGCATATTTGCGGGCATTGTCGAACAAACTGGAAAACAGAATGGGGATAAGGTTACGGTCGCCTTTTACCTGTGCAGTGTCAGCTGAGCTATGGTTGATAAAGCGGATGTCATACTCATGGCATAGCTCTCTCAGCATTTCAGCCAAGTTCAGTTTCCTCATGGACAGTTCATTATTTTCGATAGTATGAGAAATCCATTGATCATTGAGGCAACCATCAACCAAGCCATTCAATCTCATGGATGTTTGCTGTATTCGCTCCAAGCTTTCTTTTATGAACGACGCGGGTGGATTGTCTATAGTCGTTACCGCATCGGCATTGGCTTTGATAATGCTCAGGGGTGTTTTGAACTCATGCGACAGCATGGCCAGAAAGTTTTTTTGCTCACGTAAAGCATTGTTCGCAACGTCATGAGCGACCGTGACTTCTCGCAGTTGAATTTTCAGCTGTTCGCGCAGCCGCTCGGAAGTCATCACGATTACCCCTACTGTCACGGCTATGCTGGTAACAATACCCCAGATGAAGATCATGGAGCTCCTGTTAAAGTCCAGAAAACTCATGCTGCCAATGGGTTCGATGAGTATGGATAAGATTCGGGTTCCACAAATCAATGCGATCACCCCAAAAGTGATCGCCAGACCACGCCTTCCTGGCAAACGCGCTTTGTCTTGCCATAACACCCAACTGGTCATCAGGCTAAGACAAGCCAAGCCAATTGAACTGATAATAATTCGTTCACCCAGATTTTCATTACCCGGAAACAATATGAACAAGGGGTACAGTGTACCGAGAATAATCACTGGCCAACGCCACGCCATAGCGAGATCGCAAAAAAGCCGTACAGCCTGATAATAGAATGCGCTGGCAAGGAAATAAGCGGCATTTGATACCAAGATGGAAAGCATCGGATCGATGAAGTCCCGGCTCACCAGGAAGATTGATGCAATGGATTGGCAGGCACCTGCGATAGCAGCCTGCTTTAAACCAGGTACTTCCGGCAACAAACGGTAAAACAAATAAAGCGCTATGGCTGACACAAATGATGTAACTGCCAACAGCAAAACCAGCGTGCGTAAATCGGCTAACACCACTGAACTTTCCTACCTTACATTATCGATTGATCAAGATAGGGGAATCAGTATTTACTTTCAAGCAAGTCTGGCCACAGCTCAAGCCAGCAACAGTGATGATCGGTGGCTTCGATCACCTTTACCTCAGGTTTATATCCTGTGGTAAACCGTCGCTGATAAGACTGAGCTACGGCCAACGGCACGATATTATCTTGAGCACCAACAAAGTGAATTTGAGAAATATCTGCCAAATTTTGCCATTCATCTGCGGCATTAAGTGAGCCCGTTAACGCCGAAATATGGCGTATATCACTCCAGGCTTTGTGATCCAGATTGCCTGCCACGGTGATGAGCTTAACCACATCATTACGTCTGGCTGCAACCAAAGCAGCAACTGCGCCACCGCCCGAATAACCGATAAGCGTTAATTCCTGTGCACCAGTCTGTTTTTTCAGTTGAGAGAGAGCTTGGTCAGTTGAGGCAATCACCTCTTCTGCAAAACGGGCCGAAGTCCAGTAACGCTGCTCGCATTGATTGGAGTTTACGTACTGGCAGGGTCTCGCAAGATAGGCCACGTTGTTTATGCCGTCGGCTAATGCCAGTTTCAGTGCCAGCGGGTTTAATGGAGTGGGATCGGACGAGGGTTTATTTCTGCTTATCCAGGCCAGACCATCGCCTTCGATGTAGACCGTTAACTGATCACTTTGAGTCGAGTTTGGAAGATACGCTCGGTGAGAGAAAAAAGTCGTTTGTAGTGTGCTTTTCTGCCAGCCGTGCTGGAAGGCAAGGTTATCTGCGATGTCATTTCGTTTGGTCAGCGAAATATCGGCACAACCCGTCATAACCACTACCATGATAAATATCATGGTAGATAAAAAAGGTTTATGCACTTGCACGGGGCTTAGACCAACTTCAGCAGGTCGGATGATTAGTCGCGTAGATCTAAAACATCCTGCATATCAAACAAACCTGTTTGTTGATCCATCAGCCATTTGGATGCTCGCATCGCACCATAAGCAAAGGTCATGCGGCTGGAGGCTTTATGAGTAATTTCCACCCGTTCACCTTCGGCAGCAAATAATACGGTGTGATCACCGACAATGTCGCCTGCTCTTACGGTCGCAAAACCAATGGTATTGCGATCACGTTCGCCGGTACGGCCTTCACGACCATAAATAGCACAATCTTTCAGATCGCGGCCCAAAGCTTCAGCAACTACTTCACCCATTCGTAAAGCGGTGCCGGAAGGTGCATCTACTTTATGGCGATGATGTGCCTCAATGATCTCGATATCGACGCTATCGCCTAAAACACGGGCGGCCATATCGAGCAGTTTCAGGGAAAGGTTGACGCCAACACTCATATTCGGGGCTAATAAGCTGGCGATCTGATCGGCGGTTTGTTGAATTGCTTGTTTCTGAGTTTCATCAAAACCCGTTGTACCAATCACCGGACGGCATTGATTCTTGGCACATAATGGCAACAATGCCATGGTGGCCTCAGGGATAGTGAAGTCGATGATCACATCAGATTGCTGAGTCGCCAGCTCCAGATCAGCTGACAACATAACACCCAGTTTACCGACTCCCGCCAATTCGCCAGCATCCACGCCGATCAAAGAAGACTCTGGCCGATCAATAGCAGCGGATAGCTGCAAGCCTTCGGTTTCCGCGACGGCTTGAATCAGACAACGGCCCATGCGGCCCGCGGCACCGTTAATTGCAATATTAATGGCCATGACGAATATCCTTAATGGCGGTTTTTTAGAAAATAAAAAAGCTGGCTGGCAAAAATAGCCCAGTCAGCTTCCTGTTGGCAAATATGTTATTCAAAAAAACGTTTTACAGCATCCAGCCAGGATTCATGTTTTGGACTATGGGTGGCACCAGAACCTTCCATCGTCTCAGCAAATTCCTGCAATAACTCTTTTTGTTTTTTCGATAACTTCACCGGTGTTTCAATAATGACCCGGCACATCAAATCGCCGACCTCACCTGTTCGTACAGATTTGACACCTTTGCCACGCAGTTTGAATTGCTGTCCTGTCTGCGTGCCTTCGGGGACTTTCAACACGGCTTTGCCTTGTAAAGTCGGTACTTCAAGTTCACCGCCTAGGCAGGCGGTAGTGAAACTGATTGGTACATCGGCAAACAAATTATTGCCATCACGGGTAAATACATCATGACGTTTCACCGCCACTTCAACATATAAATCACCGGCAGGTGCGCCACGTGAACCGGCTTCACCTTCACCAGCCAGTCGAATACGATCTCCAGTGTTCACCCCAGCAGGGACTTTAACGGAAAGCGTTTTATGTTCTTGCACGACACCTTGACCATGGCAATCATGACAAGGATCCTGAATCATCTTACCGGTGCCATGACAATGTGGACAGGCTTGTTGAACGGTAAAAAAGCCTTGTTGAATACGAACCTGACCATGGCCACCACAGGTTGTACAGGTGACTGGTTGGGTGCCGGGCTTGGCTCCGGAACCATCACAGGTTTTACATTCGACATTAACCGGAATACGAATTTTAGCTGTGGTACCAGCAACGGCTTCTTCCAGCGTCAAATCGAGTCGATAGCGTAAATCGGCACCGCGGAAACTTTGACCGCCAGCACCACCAGCGCCAAAGATGTCATTGAATACATCGCCAAAAATATCGCTAAATCCGCCTGAACTTCTAAATCCGCCACCGCCAGCACTGTTATCTACTCCGGCATGGCCGAATTGATCGTATGCAGCACGTTTTCGGGAATCAGAGAGAATTTCGTAAGCTTCTTTAGCTTCTTTAAACTTGGCTTCTGCGGTTGCATCATCCGGATTACGATCAGGATGATATTTCATCGCCATACGACGATAGGCTTTTTTAATTTCAGCTTCAGTCGCAGTGCGCGATACACCAAGTAGGTCGTAATAGTCTTGTTTGGCCATGTTTTATTTTTCTTGTATCTCTTAAACAAGACAGGCGTAAGCTCAATGCCTACGCCTGTATTTAGTTAATTGTGTGAAAGATTATGAGTTTTTCTTGTCGTCATCGACTTCTTCAAACTCAGCATCAACCACATCATCGTTTTGCGCTGAAGCACCTTCTGATGCAGCACTGTCACCAGCTTCTGCATTTTCTGCATAAGCGCGTTCAGCTAATTTACCAGCCGCTTCTGACAATGCAGCAGTTTTAGCTTCGATGTCAGCCTTATCTTCACCTTTCAGAGCTTGTTGCAACTCTTCAATAGCAGATTCGATTTTGGCTTTTTCATCCGCTTCAACCTTATCACCTAAGTCGGTCAGTGATTTGTTGGTGGCGTGAATCAAACCATCCGCCTGGTTGCGTGCTGTGACCAACTCATGGAATTTACGGTCTTCTTCAGCATGTGCTTCAGCATCTTTAACCATTTGTTCCACTTCTTCGTCAGACAGACCGCTTGAAGCTTTAATCACAATTGACTGCTCTTTACCAGTCGCTTTGTCTTTGGCTGATACGTTCAGAATACCGTTGGCATCAATGTCAAAGGTAACTTCGATTTGTGGCGTACCGCGTGGAGCTGGCGGAATATCTGCCAAATCAAAACGTCCCAGTGATTTATTGGCTGAGGCAATTTCACGCTCACCTTGCAAAACATGGATCGTTACAGCAGGTTGATTATCGTCTGCTGTTGAGAACACCTGATTTGCTTTAGTTGGGATAGTGGTGTTTTTCTCAACCAGTTTGGTCATCACACCGCCCATGGTTTCGATACCCAGACTTAATGGTGTTACGTCCAACAACAATACGTCTTTCACATCACCAGCCAGAACAGCAGCCTGAATCGCAGCACCAACAGCAACCGCTTCATCCGGGTTCACGTCACGGCGTGGTTCTTTACCAAACATTTCTTTAACCGCTTCTTGCACTTTCGGCATGCGGGTTTGACCACCGACCAAAATAACATCGTTGATGTCAGAGATTTTCAGCCCAGCATCTTTAAGCGCCATTTTGCATGGTTCCATGCTGCGGGTAATCAGGTCATCAACCAATGATTCCAGCTTGGCACGGGTCAGACGGATTTCCAGATGTTTTGGACCAGAAGCGTCAGCCGTGATGTACGGCAGATTGATGTCTGTTTGTGAGCTTGAAGACAGCTCGATTTTTGCTTTTTCCGCAGCATCTTTCAGACGTTGTAACGCCAAGGCATCTTTGCTCAAATCAACACTTTGGTCTTTTTTGAATTCAGCGACCAGGAAATCAATGATGCGTTGATCAAAGTCTTCACCACCGAGGAATGTGTCACCGTTGGTAGCCAATACTTCAAACTGATGCTCGCCTTCGATGTCGGCAATTTCAATGATTGATACGTCAAATGTACCACCACCCAAATCGTAAACAACGACGGTTGAATCACCACGTTTTTTGTCCATGCCGTAAGCCAGAGCCGCAGCAGTCGGTTCGTTGATAATACGTTTAACTTCCAGACCGGCAATCTTACCGGCATCTTTCGTTGCCTGACGTTGTGAGTCATTAAAGTAAGCAGGAACAGTAACAACCGCTTGAGTGACTTCTTCACCCAGGAATTCTTCAGCGGTTTTTTTCATTTTCATCAAAACACGTGCTGAAATTTCAGGTGGCGCCATTTTTTTACCATTGGCTTCAACCCAAGCATCGCCGTTATCCGCTTCAACGATTTTATACGGCACCATATCGATATCGCGCTGTACAACATCATCTTTAAATTTACGACCGATCAAGCGTTTGATCGCATACAGTGTGTTTTTAGGATTAGTCACCGCCTGACGTTTAGCAGACTGACCAACCATTACTTCGTTGTCTTTGTTGAATGCAACAATTGACGGGGTTGTGCGATCGCCTTCGCTGTTTTCGATGACACGGGCTTTGCCGTCTTCCATCACCGCTACACATGAATTGGTCGTACCCAAATCAATACCAATAATTCTACCCATAATTTTTTACTCCATCGTACTTAGTTCGTCTGGCTTTTCCAGCCGTTGTGATATAGATGGGGCAGGAAATTTTGATTTCAAGCCCTTAAATTTCGTCCGGTTATTGAGAGACCACAACCATGGCTGGACGCAATAGGCGTCCGTTAAAGCGATAACCTTTCTGCATGACTTTCAATACCTGATTGGCTTCAACACCTTCGGCCGGCTGCATTGCCATAGCTTGGTGCAAGTCTGGATCAAATGCTTCACCCTCTGGGTCTAATTGTTCAAGACCGAACTTACCGATCGAACTCATAAACATTTTCAGCGTCATCTCCATGCCTTCACGCACGGTAACGAGGTTGGCATCATCATTTTTTGCTGCATTCAGCCCGAATTCCAGACTGTCACCGATTGGTAGCAGCTCGGCGATGAATTTATCTAAAGCATGTTTGTGGGCGTTTTCCAGATCACGACTGTGTCTGCGGCGCATATTTTCCAAATCAGCTCTGGCTCGCAATAATTCATTCCAATGCTCATCGGCTTTATTGCGTGCATCTTCCAGCTGTTTTACGACATCAGTGTCAGATGTCGACTCGGACTGTTGATCTGCCATTTCAGGGGAGGCTTCGACTGATTCAGCTTCAGTCGTTGATTTTTCGATTTCTTCATTGCTCATGATTAATCAGATTCCGCGTTGCTCAACTCAAAGCGGTTATTTGGGGGTCAAAAATCTGATTTCAAGCCAGAAACAGAACTTTTTGTTAAAACAAATTCAACTTTGTTTTAACCAGACGCAGTTTCCATCACTGCTAGCCTGGAGTTTTTCAAGCATTGCCTGATGCTCAGTTAATTCTGCAGCATTGGCTTCAATCACTTTTAATGCCGTGCGAGGACGCTCGACTGTGGTGATTTCATTTTGGTCTGCATCATTTTCCGGTTCAAATTGCTCAGGTGCCAACGACATGCTGACCTGACCGCCGGTCATCATCAAATAAACATCGGCCAGGATCTCGGCGTCTAATAAAGCGCCGTGCAATTCACGGTTGGAATTATCCACCCCATAGCGTTTACATAAAGCGTCCAGATTGTTTTTCTGTCCTGGATGTTTGTCGCGGGCCATTTTCAGTGTGTCTAAAACACTGCAGACATCTTCAATCTTCGGAGTTTGGCCTAACTTAGCTAATTCGTGATTCAAGAATCCCACGTCAAACGCAGCATTATGAATAATCAGCTCAGCGCCTTCGATAAAACGCAGAAAATCTGTGGCAATATCCGCAAAAACCGGTTTATCAGCCAGTGATTCATTGGTGATGCCATGGACTTCCATCGCTCCGGCATCAATTGCACGTTGAGGATTTATATATTGGTGAAAGGTTTCACCAGTGAGTCGACGGTTAACCAGTTCCACACAACCGATTTCGATAATCCGATGATCATCGGCGGTGCTCAAACCGGTGGTTTCAGTATCTAAAACAATTTGCCGCGAACTGCTTTGCTCTGCCATCGGTTAATCCTGTTTTGCAATTAAAGTGCGAGCATCAACTGCTAATTGATCAGCACGCTCATTTTCCGGGTGCCCATCATGACCGCGAACCCATTGCCACTCTAATTTATGTGGTTGAGCTGCAGCATCCATACGCTGCCAGAGATCAGCATTTTTGACCGGTTGTCTGGCAGCGGTCTTCCAATTTTTGGCTTTCCAACCTTTTAACCATTCGGTCATACCCTTCATTACATACTGCGAATCGGTGGTGATCGTAACATGGCAGGGTCTTTTCAAAGCTTCCAGACCAGCGATAACCGCCATCATTTCCATGCGGTTATTGGTGGTCATTTTTTCGCCGCCAGATAATTCTTTTTCGCTGGTCTTGGCACGTAGTATGGTTCCCCAACCGCCCGGTCCCGGGTTACCACTACATGCACCATCAGTAAAAATTTCAACGTGTTCCATTAATGCTCTTTTCTTGTTGCTGATGAATTCACCAGCTGAGGTCTGGGAAATAAATTTCTATTTTGCCACCGGCTGCGTATCGGGGTCACCAGCAAGGTACGTTTTTTGGCAACAATCGCTGTTACACCACCAAAATATGGCCACAAACGCCGGCCCCATCTTTCCAAAAAACCACTGCGTTTGATCCAGCGCTCTTTTTGCAATGGCGGACAATAGATGATGGATTTAGCTTCAACAACATCAAAATCCAGTAAGGCCAGCCAATCTTTTAAACGTTGTCGTGAAAAGAACTGCCCTCGCCAGGGCAGTTGATCCTGCCAGGAGAATAATCGGCGTAAGCCCCAAAAACTAAATGGATTAAAACACAGCAATATCAAGGTGCCATCTTCATTTAACACCCGATCTGCTTCACGTAATAACTGATGTGGCTGTCTGGAAAACTCGACCACATGCTGCAGTAACATCACATCGACACTATCTGATTTAAACGGTAAGTGTTCAACCTGTGCATGAAACTGCCCGTGACTGCCCATTAACGCCTGATAACTAGGACGTAAAGAGGGTGGCAAGATGACTTTTTGTCCGCCAAGCTGCAATTGAAAAAAACCATGCAGCTTGGTCTGTTGATGCTGTAACCATTGCTGCTCCTGACTTTGCAAATAGCAGGCAAGAGAAGATTGCCACCATTGTGTCATCTCTTGGTCATGCTCTTTATAATCACACATAAGGCCATTCCGGCGGAGTTAATAATGTTACAAATTCATGCCGTAAAGGCATTCAGCGATAATTATATCTGGTTGATCCAATCAGCCCAGAATCATGATGTATTAATCGTCGATCCAGGTGATGCGGGACCGGTGATCAAATTTGTGGAAAAAAATGATCTGCAACCGGCCGCTATTTTAGTCACACATCATCATGCAGATCATGTCGGCGGTATCCGTCGGTTGGATGATTTATATGATTTACCGGTTTTCGGTCCACAACGCGAGCATATCAAAACCGTTGATACGCCTTTGTATGCTCAGGCAGATCAATTACTGCACGCTTCATTTCCTCACTTCAAAATAATGGATACGCCTGGTCATACTCCTGGACATATCAGCTATTTAATAGAAGATAACCTGTTCTGCGGCGATACTATATTTGCCGGTGGCTGTGGCCGCTTGCTTGGTGGTACAGCGGAACAATTATTCGATTCACTGGAAAAAATCAAACGATTAGACGACGCTACCAAATTGTATTGTGCACATGAATACACCTTAAACAACCTGAAATATGCTCTGGCAGTTGATTCAAACAACCCTGTTCTGCAGGAACGCTTTGTTAAAACTGAGGCATTAAGGGAGCAGGATATTGCGACAGTGCCTTCTGTATTACTAGAAGAAAAGCAGACCAACCCTTTTTTGCGATGTGATGCTGCTGAAATTAAACAAGCGGCTGAAACATATGCTGGTCAGCCGCTTGAAACGCCACTTGATGTGTTTAAAGTATTACGCGCCTGGAAAGACGAGTTTTAACCTGCTTGGTTTTTTTCGTCACGAGATGATTCATTGGCGGCATCCACATTATTAAAATGTATGTCCATTTGTGGATATGGAATACTGATGCCATTTGCATCAAACGCCAGCTTGATGGTTTCAATTAGATCGGCCCTAACAGTCGCCAAATCAGATGAATTTACCCATGGCCAGACATTGAAAGTAATGCTGCTATCGCCAAGATCAGCGATACGAATAATCGGTGCAGGATCCTTCAATACCAATTTATGTCCGGTGACGATATCGGTCATGATTTGTTTAGCTTTCAATAAATCATCGTCGTAACCGATACCAAACACCATATCGATGCGTCGGGTATCGCGAGCCGAGAAATTGGTGATGGTGTTGGAGTAAATCTTGCCATTTGGCACAATAATTTCGCGGTTATCCGGGGTGCGCATCACGGTGTTGAATATAGTGATTTGCTCAACAATACCCAATACACCGGACACTTCCACGAAGTTACCAATTTTAAATGGACGATACAGAATCAACATCACCCCGGCAGCAAAATTCTGTAATGAATCCTTCAGTGCTAAACCTACTGCTAAACCTGCAGCACCCAGCACTGCAATCATCGATGTTGTATTTACACCCAGTCGATCCAGCGCTGCGATCAACACAAACAGTAGCAGCAAGACACTGATGATCGAGCTGCAGAAATTAATCAGGATGGGGTCCATATTGGCCCGAACCATGACTTTACGAGACAGTTTGACCAACCAGCTAACCAACGTGCGACCAACGATAACGATCACGGCGGCAAAGAAAATATTCAGCAGAATGTCACCTATGACGCTGCCAGTTCCGGTTTCCATGTTATCTCCTCTTTTGTATCGTTTTGACAATATCTTGAATTAATTTTGGCCCCTGATAAATCAAGCCACTATAAATCTGTACCAGCTGCGCCCCAGCCTCAAGCTTTTGCATTGCATCCTCTGCGCTCATAATGCCGCCCGCAGCGATAATCGGCATTTCCGCCGGTAAAGCCTGCCGGAATTGTCGAACAACTTCTGTTGATTTGGCAAATACCGGCTGACCACTTAAGCCACCGGCTTCATCAGCATGCATTAGTCCTGTAACAGCATCACGGGAGAGCGTGGTATTAGTAGCAATGACGGCATCAATCTTAAACCGGCTAAAACATTCTGCCAGTTGCTGCACTTCTTCCAATGATAAATCTGGCGCTACTTTAACGGCCATCGGCACATAACGTTGCCATTGTTCAGCAAGTTCAGTCTGACGACTTTTCAATGCATCTAATAAGTTATCCAGCGCTTCACCAAATTGCAGATTACGCAATCCAGGTGTATTGGGTGATGAGATATTAATAGTGATGTAATCCGCATGAGGATAGGATTTTTCTAAACCAATCAGATAATCATCAAGCGCTTTTTCGACCGGTGTATCAACATTTTTGCCGATATTAATACCGATAATGGCATTTGTTTGGGCTGCCTGAACCTGTTCAAGCAAATGATCCACCCCGAGATTATTAAAGCCCATTCTATTAATGATGGCTTGCGCTTCAGGAATCCGAAACAGACGCGGCTTAGCATTACCGGGCTGTGGTCTTGGCGTCACCGTGCCCACTTCAATAAAACCAAAACCTAAGGCTGTCAGCGCTTCAAGATAATCGGCGTTTTTATCGAGACCCGCAGCAAGTCCGACCGGATTGGGAAATCGCAGCCCCATGACATGTACCGGAACGGTTGGCATTTTGGGCATCAATAAGCCCAGCAGTCCTGTCATCTCCAACCACTTTAAACTAGTCATACCTAAATGATGGGATGTCTCAGCATCCAGTTTGAACATCAGATTTCGTAGCAGGGGATACATAACGATTAAACCTTCATGGTGATTTGATAGCCATTGAACTTGCGGATATTTAGAACGCCAATATCCAGAATCAAATACTGGCCTTTTATCCCCAGCAATTTTCCAGCAATTTCCGGGGTTTTATCAAAATTCAATGAACTAATTTTTTGGGGGTATTGTGTCACAGGATAAGTTATTTCCAGTACGTTTTCGTCCGACAATGGCGTGATGGCCCCCTCGCCCAACTGCTGTTGTAACAGCTTCACTTCGTCAGCACACTCAGCCTGCAATCGATCACGTTGCTCAAAAAGATCAATGAACTCGGCTGGACCTCGCAGCATTTTTCGCCAATCGGTACGATCCGAAACATGATTTTTAAACATCACCTCAACCAAACCAGAATGATAACGGCTGCTGACGCGAAAAATGGGTAACGCCTGAGTAGCACCCTGATCCAGCCAGCGGGTCGGTATTTGCGAAATTCGGGTGATCCCTACTTTGATTCCTGAACTGTTGGCGAGATAAACAATATGGTCTTGCATACAAACCTGTTCGCCCCACTCGGGTTCACGACAGGTGCCTTGGGCAAAATGACATAATTCCGGCTTCATGAAACATAAATCGCATTGCGCCAATTTTTGTGAACAGGGAAAACAAAAACCACCGCTATAACTTTTTTTGGTTTTGCGCTGACAGTTTTGACATCGAATCTCGCCCGCATATATAAGTTGTATGTTTTCGCCAATAAGCGGATTCATTGGGACTTGATGCTCACCCACAATCATTTTGTAATCTACGGGGGCATCACGATCCGGCAGGGTTGCCTGCATCTTATTAAACTGTCCTGCAAATTCTGTCACGCAGCTAACCTTAATTGTTTAAGACGACGGGTAGTTTAACGTAGCCTGACAAACTGACCTATAAAAGTATTGGATTAATTGTTGAGGGTGATGTCTGGCTCGACATAATCGTTAATCTGGAAACAGTCAGGAAAGAGCTGCGTTGTCGTTAGGAGAATTAATCTCAAAAGAATTTCAGAAGAAACTTATGAAATATCAATTTAGCTTTTTTCATAAAAATAATTATGCTGCCCACAGCTCAAGTCCGTTTATTCCGTTGGAAGATGTGGTTTTATGTAAAGGTGGGTTAAAGGCTGGTCATAAACGATCTATTGCGGTATATATTGAGCACAATTATAAGCTTACGACATTATGATAAACCGTTATGTTAAAATTTAAAAATCGGCTTTGGCCCCTGTTTGCAGTGCTTTCGGTACTCTTTACCGGCTGTAGCACCACCACAAAACATACTGAAACAGTTAGCGCAGATCCACCTCAAAACACATCTTATGGCCCGCTCACCAAACACACCAACTGGAAAAAAAACCAGCTTACTCAGCTGAGTCCACTGGATTTAAATCTATCTGTTCTCGATGATGATTCTACCGTAGGTCCGCAAACTGATGATGTCTGGCAACGGATTCGTGATGGTTATGGCTTATCTGAATACCGTAGTCTGCACCCGGAAACACAAAACCGACTGACTTGGTTTGTGAATAACCCGGAATATGTCGATAAAGTGGTCGAGCGTGCCCGCCCATATCTGTTCCATATCGTTGATGAATTAGAACGTCGTGAAATGCCGCTGGAAATTGCCTTATTACCGATTGTGGAAAGCGGCTATCAACCTTTTGCACTTTCATCCGGGCAAGCAGCCGGTATCTGGCAATTTATTCCGGCAACAGGTCGTGTTTTCGGACTGGAACAAAATTGGTGGTATGACGGCCGTCGTGATGTTATTAAATCGACTCAAGCCGCTTTAGACTATCTGCAAAAACTGCATAATGATTTTAATGATTGGGAGCTGGCATTAGCAGCATATAATGCCGGTGAAGGTACTGTCAGTCGTGCAATTAAACGTAATGCAGAAGCAGGACTGCCTACAGACTTCTGGTCTTTAGAGCTACCTGCTGAAACCACTGCCTATGTGCCTAAATTACTAGCTGTAGCGCATTTGGTTAAGCAACCAGCTCAATATGATTTGAAACTGAGTCCAATTGCCAATGAGCCCTATCTGAGTGTAATCAATGTAGGCAGTCAGATTGACTTATCTTTAGCTGCTGATTTGGCTGATATCACGCTTGATGAATTGTATTTGTTAAACCCCGGCTTTAATCGCTGGGCAACTGCACCGCAAGGGCCACATAAACTGGTTTTACCTTCTGAAAAGGCAAGTGCTTTTAAAACCGCATTGTCAGGACTGTCAACAGAAGATCGACTGCGTTGGAAACGTCATGAAGTAAAACCTGGCGAATCCCTAAGCAGTATTGCCTCTCAGCATCAAACTACTGTTCCAGAGCTCAAGAAAGCCAACAAAATCACCACTAACTTTATCCGTGCTGGTGCGCACTTGTTAATTCCGATTTCTACAGCTCAAGCTGATGAAGCCGAAGCTAATGCTATCAACAATCGTCGCTTACAGCAGGGCAAGCAACTGAATTATTCGGTTAAAGCTGGTGATACCTGGTGGAATATAGCCAAAGCCTATACGGTTGATGTGTTTGAGCTGACCCAATGGAATAACAAAACACCTTCAGATGTTCTGCATTCTGGACAACAACTGGTTATCTGGCAGCCGATCCAGACTGCTTCAAAACTGAAAGCCATTAATTACACCATCCGCAATGGCGACTCACTGTGGACCATTTCTCGCAAGTTTAATGTGACCGTAGATAAGGTTAAGGAATGGAATGGTTTAAGTGATCGCACCTTATTGCAACCAGGACAGAAATTGACACTCTACGTTGATCCAACGCTTAAAATCAGTCAAAGCTAGTTGTGTTGCACATTGCGCTCTATGAGCCGGAAATTCCGCCCAATACCGGTAATATCATCCGTCTGTGTGCTAATACAGGGGCGCAATTGCATCTGATTGAACCACTGGCCTTTGTCTTGGATGACAAACGTCTCAGAAGAGCCGGCTTGGATTATCACGAATTTGCGGATGTCAAAGTGCATAGCGATTTTGCAGCATTCAAACTATGGCAAGAAAATCGCCCTTTGTTCGCCTGTACTACCAAAGCAAAACAGTATCACCATCAGGCAAGTTTTCAAGATGAGAGTATTTTATTGTTTGGGCCTGAGTCTCGGGGGTTACCGGCACAGGTTCTAGAAATATTACCGGACAATCAGAAAATTCGTATCCCGATGCATGCGAATAGTCGAAGCTTGAATCTCTCTAATGCTACGGCCATTATTTTGTATGAGGCCTGGCGACAACTGGGATATAACGGAGCGGTGTGAACCACCGCTCCACTAGCATCAGACTTTACTGGGCTGAACTGATACTACGAGGCCCATCTTTAAGCGGTATGGATTGAATTTGTTTCGCTTGTTGCAAATCAATGACCGACAATGAATTGCTAAACCAGTTGGTTACATAAGCCTGTTGCTGGTTGCTTGAAAGCACCACACTTTCTGGCATTTTATCGGTTCGAATCGTCTTAGTGATTTCTAAACTTTCAGCATCAAACTCAACCAGGGTATTGTCATTCTGGTTTACTACGTAAAACTGTTCGCCATTGTCGCTGACCGTGATCCCATACGGCGCACGACCTGGTTTCAGATCCGCAATTTTTTGATAGGTTTTTGAATCAATCACTGTCAGTGAATCATCATGCACGCAAGCTACATACACATGACCATTATGTGGATTAAAGGCTACCGCATAGGGACGCTCACCCGTTTCAATCGTTGCGTGTAAATCAGGTGTATCGGCGTTTAATACCATCAAAGAATTACTTTCACGGTTTGCCACAAACACTTTCCTACCGACCGAATCAATCGCAATCCCTGCCGGGCTTTCTCCAACGGCCAGCAAATCCACTAATTGTTTACTGGTCGTATTAATAACAAGCACGGTATTACGTGACCAGTCTGAAACAAACATTTGCGGTTTTTGACTATCTAAAACCATGGCAAAAGGTTGTCCGCCAGTTCTAATTTCACTGATTAACTGATGGCTTGTCAGATCGAAGACGGATATTTTGCCTTGCTCAGGATGAGACAAATAGATTGCATTGCCCAGTTTATCAATGGCAATCATCACCGGAGCTGCAGATATCTCAAAAGTCTTCTTGATTTCTTTGGCATCAGAATCAAATAACGATAATTGATTAGCTGCTTGGCTGGTTATATAAAAATCACTCGCCATCACCATGCTTGGCAACAATGTGAGGCACAAAATAATCGGCTTAAATGACTTCACGGTTTATTTTTCCAAAGAGGCTTTCAAACCTTCCAGTCCAGAAGTTGCAAACTCCGTCATTGCCTTAACAGCTGCCTCATCGTTTAGATTTTCTGGCGGGAAATTACCAGTATCTGCACGGTAGAAACGACCACTCCAGCTGACTTTACTACCTTTATCCGCCGCTTCGATCTCAATTCCGATGGTATAGAAACTGACTGGCATAGCTTCAATATTTTCAGTTAATAATCGGTAACCAATGTAATGGCGTTCAGCATCTGACTCATCCAGACTCTCTGTGATCTCACCACCAGATTTCAAGGTAACGATTCTAGTTGTATCATCCTGCATAGCGATTGATTCAACTGCAGGATGCCATTTATCCAGTTGGTCAAAGGCTTTAACTTGCTGCCATACCGTTGCAACATCCGCATCAATAATTATTTGTTCATCAACGCGTTGCGGTGTA
>NZ_MCRI01000005.1 GCF_001720165.1 Methylophaga muralis | reverse complement strand
TTGGGTTCAGGCTAATGCTGGTGAGTATGGGTTTTATTCAAATGTTAATCCAGAAGTTAACCATCCACGCTGGAGTCAGCGTCGTGAAAGACGTATAGGTGAATTCCTCAAACGTGAAACACTTATGTTTAATGGCTATGGCGAAGAAGTTGCAGAGTTATATACCGGTATGGATTTAAAACGTTATTTCTAATGGGTAAACATATCTCCAGAGCTAAATGGCTGGTTTTCTGCGTTTGCTTATTGCCACTATTTTGGCTTGTTTATGCCTTATTAAACGATCAATTGGGTGCCAACCCGATTGAAGCTGTGACCCGTGACACCGGCTTGTGGGCTTTGCGATTTATTATGCTGACATTATTGATTTCGCCGTTACGCAAACTGACCGGCATCAATGAATTTATTCGTTTTCGCCGCATGCTGGGCTTATTTGCCTTCTTTTATGCCAGCGTACATATGCTGCTTTACTTAGGGCTGGATCAGTTTTTTGATGTACAGGAAATTTGGCTGGACATTATCAAACGACCATTTATCACGGTGGGATTCATCAGCTTTCTGTTACTGATTCCATTAACGATTACTTCTACCGATAAGATGATAAAAAAGCTCGGCGGGCGACGCTGGAAAAAATTACATTATTTAATTTATCTGATTGTCGTGCTTTCTTGTTTGCATTTTTATATGCTGGTCAAGCAAGATAAAACTGAGCCGGTAATTTATCTGCTCATTGTTATTCTGTTACTGGGATTCAGAGTGCTTAGCCAGCGTCGGCGTCATCAAGTAGCGAGTTCCTAAAGCCAATTCACTTGGCGTTTACGGCTTTTTATCCGTAATAAATATTTCCACAAGGTTTTGATTTTCTTGCCAGAATGGCGCTGCATCAGGCTTTTGTCGACGTGTCAGAGTGTCAATTAAACAAAAACTGTTACAATGTGCGGCTGTAATTTATCGCGTTGAGATTTAAGAAGGTATATATGACTGATTTTGTCGATCACGATCCACAAGAAACGCAAGAATGGTTGGACGCTCTCGAGTCTGTGCTTGAAGCGGCCGGTGACGAAAAAGCCCATTACATTATTGAAAAACTCATTGATAAGGCCCGCCGTAGCGGTGTAAACCTGCCTTACAGTGCCAATACCGCATACGTAAATACCATTCCAGTGGATCAGCAGGAGCGTATTCCTGGTGACCAGGCAATGGAACATAAGCTCAGATCGTATATCCGTTGGAACGCGATGGCGATGGTGGTTAAAGCCAATATGAAACCCGGCGCTGTCGGTGGACATATTGCGAGTTTCTCCTCCGCTGCAACACTCTATGATGTTGGTTTCAACCACTTCTACCGAGGCGATAACCATGAAGAAGGCGCCGATATGGTGTTTGTTCAAGGTCATTCTGCACCGGGTATCTATGCTCGCTCTTTCCTCGAAGGTCGCCTGACCGAAGAACAGTTAGATAATTTCCGTTTTGAAGTGGATGGCAAAGGTCTGTCTTCCTATCCTCATCCATGGTTGATGCCGGATTACTGGCAGTTCCCGACAGTATCAATGGGCCTTGGTCCAATTCTGTCTATTTATCAAGCACGTTTCATGAAGTACATGCATCATCGTGAAATCGCCAAAACAGCAGGCCGCCATGTTTGGGCTTACTTAGGTGATGGTGAGATGGATGAACCGGAATCATTGGGTGCCATCACTCTGGCCGGTCGTGAAAAACTCGATAATCTAATTTTTGTCGTCAACTGTAACCTGCAACGTCTTGATGGTCCGGTGCGTGGTAATGGCAAAATTATTCAAGAACTTGAAGCCTTATTCCGTGGGGCTGGCTGGAATGTATTAAAAGTTATCTGGGGCAGCGGTTGGGATCAATTGCTGGCACGTGATACTGATGGCTGGTTGCTGAAACGCATGGAAGAAGTGGTCGACGGCGAATACCAGAATTACAAAGCTAAAGATGGTGCTTATGTTCGTAAGCATTTCTTTGGTAAATATCCAGAGTTGCTGGATATGGTTTCAGATATGACTGATGAAGATATCTGGCACTTGAGTCGTGGTGGTCATGATCCACGCAAGATTTACGCAGCTTATAAACAAGCAGTAGATCATGTTGGTCAACCAACCGTTATTCTGGCTAAAACCGTTAAAGGTTATGGTTTGGGTCAAGCGGGCGAAGGCCAGAACACCACGCATCAGCAGAAGAAAATGGAACTGGAACATATGAAACGCTTCCGCGATCGTTTCAATATTCCTATTCCTGATGATGAAATTGAACAAATTCCTTACATCAAACTTGATGATGACAGCGCAGAGAAAAAATACCTGCTGGAACGTCGTGAAGAGTTAGGCGGATTTATTCCAAAACGTAATCACAGTGCACCTGCGCTGGAGATTCCACCATTAAGTATTTTTGATGCTGTACTGAAAGATAGTGGCGATCGTGAATTATCAACCACAATGGCTTTTGTACGGATATTAACCGCATTAATTCGTGATAAGAATATTGGCAAGAATATCGTGCCAATCGTACCGGATGAAGCACGTACTTTTGGTATGGAAGGTTTGTTCCGTTCAATCGGCATCTATTCTTCATCTGGCCAGAAGTACGAACCGGAAGATTCGGGCAAAGTCATGTGGTATCGCGAAGATACCAAAGGCCAGATCCTTGAAGAAGGCATCAATGAAGCTGGTGCGATGTCAGAGTGGATTTCTGCAGCCACGGCTTACTCCAATTACAACGTTAATATGGTGCCGTTCTACATCTATTACTCGATGTTCGGTTTCCAACGTGTTGGTGATTTGTGCTGGTTGGCCGGTGATATTCAGGCCAAAGGCTTCTTGTTAGGTGGTACAGCGGGACGCACCACACTAAATGGTGAAGGTCTGCAGCATCAGGATGGACACAGTCTGATTCTGGCCAACACTATTCCAAACTGCCTAAGCTACGATCCGACCTATGCCTATGAAATGGCGGTTATCGTCCATGAAGGCATGCGCCGGATGTATGAGAAACAGGAAGGCGTGTTCTATTACATCACTGCGATGAATGAAAACTATACCCATCCGGCAATGCCTGAAGGTGTGGAAGAGGGCATCATCAAAGGTCTGTATCAGTTGAAATCGGGTGGCAAACACAAAGTTAAAGCCCAATTAGTTGGTAGTGGCACCATCCTGCGTGAAGTTGAAGCTGCTGCTGAAATGCTGGAAAAAGACTGGAATGTTTCTGCCAATGTGTGGAGCGCAACCAGTGTGAACGAACTGGTACGTGATGGTATGGATGTGGAACGTTACAACCGTCTGCACCCGACTGCTGAGAAAAAACGCAGCTATATTTCACAATGCCTGGATGATCAGGAAGGTGTAGTTATCGCGTCTACAGATTATATGCGTCTGTATGCCGAGCAATTACGTCCGTGGATCAAACAACGTTATGTTGTACTGGGTACCGATGGTTTTGGTCGCAGTGATACCCGTGAGAGATTGCGTAGCTTCTTTGAAGTGGATCGTTATCACGTGGTTGTCGCCACCCTCAGCGCGCTGGCTGATGAAGGCACTATTAAATACGATGTGGTCGCAAAAGCCATCAAGCAATACAACATTGATGCTGACGCAACAAATCCAGTTAAGGTTTAAAACATGGCAGATTTAATCGAACTAAAAGTCCCTGATATTGGTGATTTTGATAGCGTTGAAATCATTGAAGTTTTAGTCGCTGAAGGTGATTCAATCAGTGCTGATCAGGAAGTAATCACCATTGAGTCCGATAAAGCGATGATGGAGATCCCATCATCGCTCAGCGGCACCATTAAAGAAATGAAAGTTAAAGTCGGCGATAAAGTCAGCGAAGGTTCTGTTATCGCTTTAATTGAATCCAGTGATTCAGCTGCAACGAGCGAAAAAGCAGAAAAACCAGCTGAGAAAGCTGCTGAAAGCAAGCCGGCAGAGAAAGAAAAACCAGCTGCGGCTGAAAGTAAACCAGCACCAACTCCTACGGTTGCTAACCCAGAACCTGAAAGAACTGAAACACTGCCTTATGCACCGGATACCGGTTCAGCTAAAAAACCTTCACATGCATCACCTTCAGTAAGGCAGTTTGCTCGTGAATTAGGTGTGCCATTGGCCGCTATCGTTGGCAGCGGTCAAAAAGGTCGTATTACCAAAGAAGACGTGCAAAATTTTGTTAAACAGGTGATGAATGCACCTGCACCAAAAGCGGCTGAAGGCGCTGGTATTCCATCTGTTCCGGTAATAAATTTTGAACAGTTTGGCGAAATCGAGAGCAAAGAATTATCCAGAATCAAGAAAATCTCCGGCAAACATTTGCACGCTTGTTGGTTGAATATTCCTCATGTGACGCAGTTTGATGAAGCCGATATCACTGAGCTGGAAGAATTCCGTCAGGAAAACAAAGACATGGCTGCCAAGAAAGGTGTCGGTCTGACGCCATTGGTATTCATTATGAAAGCCGTTGTTGCCTGTCTGAAACAATACCCTGAGTTTAATGCTTCCCTAAGTGAAGACAAACAAAGCCTGATTTACAAAAAGTACTACAACATCGGTGTGGCCGTTGATACGCCAAATGGTTTGATGGTTCCGGTGATTCGTGACGTTGATAAAAAAGGCTTTCTGGAACTTGCCGGTGAATTGGGTGAAATCAGCGCCCGGGCGCGTGAAGGCACTTTAACAGCCAAGGATTTACAGGGTGGAACCTTCTCTATCTCTAGCCTTGGTGGTATTGGTGGTCAATTCTTTACCCCGATTGTTAACGCTCCTGAAGTCGCTATTCTCGGTGTTAGCCGTCATCAGATGAAACCTGTCTGGAATGGTAAGGAATTTGAACCGCGGCTAATGTTGCCATTGTCGATTTCATATGATCATCGTGTAATTGATGGCGCTGCCGGCGCTCGCTTTACTGTGATGCTTAATCAAATGTTGTCGGATATCAGAAAGGTATTGTTATGAGTTTGATTGAAGTCAAGGTACCGGATATCGGTGATTTTGATGCAGTTGAAATTATTGAAATCCTGGTTGCTGAAGGCGATTCAATTAGTGAAAATCAAGACATTATCACGCTTGAATCAGATAAAGCCGCGATGGAAATCCCTAGCTCTGCTGCCGGTATTATCAAGTCTTTGAAAGTTAAAGTTGGTGATAAGGTAGCTCAAGGTGATCTGATTCTGACGTTGGAAAGCGAAGCTGATTCTGCAACTGAAGAAAAACCGGCTGAAACGGAAAAAGAATCTGCCAAGCCTGCCGAAACAAAAGCAGAAAAACCTGCTGAAAAACCCCAGGCTGCCCCAACTGCCAAGGCTGAACTAGCAACCGATGCCGATATGCAAGCCGAAGTAGTGGTTTTAGGATCCGGCCCTGGTGGTTATACGGCAGCATTTCGTGCAGCGGATTTAGGCAAGCAGGTGATTTTGATCGAGCGTCATCAACGCATCGGCGGTGTTTGTTTGAATGTCGGTTGTATCCCGTCAAAAGCATTATTGCATACCGCTCACGTGATTAATGAAGCTAAACATATTGCTGAAAATGGTGTGACGTTTGGTGCGCCAAAAATTGATATTCGCAAAGTCGCAGATTGGAAAGACAGCATTGTTTCCAAGTTGACTGGCGGATTATCGGCTTTGGCCAAGCAGCGTAAAGTCACCGTCGTACATGGTGAAGCCCAATTTGCCGGTACAAATTTGATTCAGGTCAAAACTGACGATGGCGTTAAAACTATCAGTTTTGAAAACTGCATTATTGCCGCTGGTTCGCGGGTAACTAAAATTCCAGTTTTCCCTAATGATGATCCGCGGATGATGGATTCTACCGATGCGTTGGAATTGGAAGATATTCCGAAAAAACTGCTGGTTATTGGTGGTGGCATTATCGGTCTGGAAATGGCCACTGTATATAACGCGCTGGGTTCTGAAATCAGTGTGGTTGAATTGCAGGACAGTTTGATTCCTGGCGCCGATAAGGATCTGGTCAAACCATTGCATAACCATATTCAAAAACAATACAAAGCGATTTATCTGAAAACCAAAGTCAGCAAAATCGATGCAATGAAGTCAGGTCTCAAAGTCACTTTTGAGGGTGATAATGCGCCGGAACCACAAACCTACGACAAGATCCTGGTTGCGGTTGGCCGTTCACCAAACGGTAAATTGATTAATGCAGAAGCGGCGGGCGTAACCGTCAATGATTATGGCTTTATTGAAGTCAATCAACAGATGCAAACCAATGTGCCGCACATCTATGCGATTGGTGACATTGTCGGCCAACCGATGCTGGCACATAAAGCAACACATGAAGGCAAAGTTGCTGCAGAACATATTGCTGGTAAAAAGGTAGCCTTTGATCCGATGACAATTCCTTCGGTGGCTTATACCGATCCTGAAGTTGCCTGGATGGGACTCAGTGAAGATGAAGCCAAGAAGCAGGGTATTGAATACGTTAAAGGTGCTTTCCCTTGGGCGGCAAGTGGTCGCAGCTTGAGTGTTGATCGTGATGAAGGTTTAACCAAAGCACTGTTTGATAAAGAAACCGGTCGTTTACTCGGTGCCGGTATTGTCGGACCAAATGCCGGTGAGTTAATTGCTGAAGCGGTATTGGCACTGGAAATGGGGGCTGATGCAGAAGATATTGGCTTAAGCATTCATCCACATCCGACCTTGTCAGAAACCTTTGCCTTTGCTGCCGAAATGGCTGAAGGTAATATCACGGATTTAATGCCGCCACGTAAAACATTACATAGTAAATAAGTTAATGTCAGCTGTTCAGAACAACCCCGTTGTTCTGAACAGCTTTATCCATAATTCAGTGATGAACTGCCTTGCATGCCGCGGATCCAGCCAGTGATAACTCAGCTATGACCAGAGATGATTCTGTGCTTAAACCGCCTTTAAAATGGGCGGGGGGCAAACGCTGGCTAATTCCGAAACTGTTAAAGTTGTGGAAGAAGTTTCCCGAACATCGACTGGTCGAACCCTTTTGTGGTGGTTTGTCCGTTGCTTTGGGATTAAATCCGCAGCAAGCTTTATTAAACGATGTAAACCCGGCACTGATTAATTTTTACCGCCAATTACAGCAAGGCTTAACCATCGATTTGCCACTGGCAAATGATGAACAGCTTTATTACCAATATCGTAAACAATTCAATGATATCGCTGCAGATAATGAAGTTGAACGTGCTCAATTATTTTATTATCTGAATCGAACTGGTTATAACGGCTTATGTCGGTTCAATAAAAGCGGCGGTTATAACGTGCCATTCGGGCGTTATAAAACCATCAATTACGTCAGTGACTTTGCGCCCTACCAATCTGTTTTAAGCAGGTGGGAATTCAGCAACACCGATTTCGCCAACCTTACTCTTCAGCAGAATGATTTTATCTATGCTGATCCACCTTATGATGTGCCTTTTCGACAATATTCCCAGCAAGGTTTTGACTGGGAAGATCAGGTGAGATTGGCTGAGTGGCTGGCAAAACATGATGGACCGGTGGTGTTGTCTAATCAGGCTACAGACAAAATTAAAAAGCTCTATCGTGATCTAGGATTTAGCTTGAGATACCTTGATGCACCTCGCACCATTAGCTGCAAAGGTGATAAACGCCAGTCAGCAAGAGAAGTGCTTGCTTTACGCGGATTTTGATACAATAACGCACCAATTTTTAATTTCTTCGATACAGGATTTCTTCCCCCATGTCTGACATCAAAAAAGTCGTATTAGCCTATTCAGGTGGCTTGGATACTTCGGTTATTCTCAAATGGCTGCAGGATAAATATCAATGTGAAGTCGTGACCTTTACAGCTGATCTGGGCCAGGGTGAAGAAGTTGAACCAGCTCGTGCTAAAGCCCAGTCTTTAGGTATTAAAGAAATTTATATCGAAGATTTACGTGAAGAATTCGCGCGTGATTATGTTTTCCCGATGTTTCGTGCCAATGCTATTTATGAAGGTGAGTACCTGTTAGGTACCTCTATTGCACGTCCGTTAATTGCTAAACGTCTGGTTGAAATTGCCGCTCAAACTGGTGCCGAGGCGGTTTCACATGGCGCTACTGGTAAAGGTAATGATCAGGTCCGTTTTGAGCTGGGTGCATATGGTCTGAATCCGAACATTAAAGTTATCGCTCCTTGGCGTGAATGGGATTTGTTATCACGTCAAAAACTACTGGATTATGCAGAACAACACGGTATTCCAGTTGAAATGAAACAGGGCAAAAAATCACCTTATTCAATGGATGCCAACTTGCTGCATATTTCTTATGAAGGTGGGATTCTTGAAGACCCATGGGCTGAAGCAGAAGAAACCATGTGGCGTTGGTCAGTTTCTCCTGAAAATGCTCCCGATAAAGCAACTTATCTGGAACTGAGCTATGAGAAAGGCGACATTGTCGCTATCAATGGCGAACGTATGACACCTGCACAAGTCATGACGTACTTGAACAAAGTTGCTGGTGAGAACGGTGTAGGACGACTGGATATTGTTGAAAACCGTTATGTGGGTATGAAGTCACGCGGTTGTTATGAAACTCCGGCTGGTACAGTGATGTTACGTGCGCATCGCGCCATCGAATCACTGACTCTGGATCGTGAAGTCGCCCACCTGAAAGATGAGTTGATGCCACGTTATGCCAGCATGATTTATAACGGCTACTGGTGGGCCCCAGAACGCTTGATGATGCAGACAATGATAGATGCATCACAGCATAGCGTGAACGGTGATGTCAGAATCAAATTGTATAAAGGAAACGTCACTGTGGTAGGCAGACAGTCAGCGACAGACAGTCTGTTCGATGAATCAATTGCAACATTTGAAGACGATGCTGGAGCGTATAATCAGAAAGATGCAGAAGGCTTTATTAAACTCAATGCACTACGATTAAAAATAGCAGGGAAGAAGAAAAAATAGGCATCAGGAACTTGCCGGAGAGATTATGAAATACAGCGAGCAAGATGAGCGCACATCAGAGTGGATGCGATTAGCGCTTTCAAAAATGAAACAATTCGATATTGCTCCAACGCCGGCGAATTATGCGCTATGGTTTGAGTATGTATCCGGTACCAATCTCTCTTTGACTGAAGCAGTAGATAACGAAATTGAGATGTCTGGAAAACTGACAGCACAGCAATGTCATTTGTTGTACGAGCAGTTTTTTGATGATGATAAAGATCGGGCGGCCATGTTTGAGATGCGCCAGGAATTGGCGCGATTACTTAAACAAGTATTGAATTACGTCTATACCGGCGTAACCACAACCGGTCGTAGTAACAGCCATTTACAAAGCATGTTAAGTCGTTTGCAACCTGATTTAAATCGTCAGCAATTGCATACGCTTATTGAAGAAGTCTTGATTGAAACTCGGTTGGCTGTTTCATCAGGCGAATTACTTAATGAACAATTGAATGGTGCAATGACCGAAGTTGCTGCATTGAAAAAAGAGTTGAGTGATTCGCGACGTGAAGCAATAACGGACAGTTTGACGGGTTTGGCCAATCGTAAACATTTTGATGATTTGATCCATCAAATGACACGCGATGCCGATCAGAATGGTATGGACGTCTCAGTTATCTTTTCCGATGTGGATATGTTCAGCACCATCAACGAAAAACATGGCCAGTTAGTCGGCGATCAAGTGTTAAGAGTGATTGCCGAATTAATGAAAACGTCGCTGAAAGGCCGGGACCTGGTTGCCCGCTATGGTGGTGAAGAATTTGCTGTCATTCTGCCAAATACCAGCATGCAGAATGCTCGTATTCTCGCTGATACGATTCGTCAGGATCTTGCCAGTAAACGTATTCAGCGTAAGGATACCCGCGAACCATTAGGTACTATAACCATGTCATTTGGCGTCGCGCGTTATGTGCCGGGTGAGGGCGTGGATAGTTTCCTGCAACGGGTGGATCGCGCTGTGTATTTAGCGAAACGACGAGGGCGCAACAATGTCTGTGATGCGCCGCCGCCGATTATCTGATTAAAAACTATCGGTAAAAAACACTTCCTCGAGCGGTAATTGACCGGCTCTGGGACGTGCATCCTCCAGCTTTTTACCTACGGTAATCATCATCACAATAATATGATCGTGTGGCAGGTTGATGATGCGAGCGACTTTATCAAAATCAAAGCCATCCATCGGGCAGGTGTCATAACCCATGCCTTTTGCCATCAGCATAATGTTCATCGCGGCAATACTGGCTGACCGAACACATTCATCACGCTGACCTTGATGATGATTGGTGTAGTAATTTTCAATCGCCGGAAGTATGGCATTTTGGGCTGCTTGTGGTGCATGCTGCCAATAACGTTCAGGTTGTTTTTCCCAGGCATTTAAATCAGCACAAAGCACCAGTAACAAGGATGAATCTACTACTTGCGCCTGACCCCAGGCCGCTTCCAGAATTTGCTGACGTTTCTGAGTATCTTGTACTCGCACAAACCGCCAGTGCTGAATATTGAATGCCGTAGGTGATAGGATGGCATGTTCCATCAATTCGTTGACTTCGGCTTCGGTCATTTGATGTGCTGGGTCATAATGTTTGACCGAGCGACGAGTTTGAATCGCTTCTTTTATATCCATTGTTTTGCAGGGTTACTCAGTTAAGTTCGATTTTAAGATACAGCCATTGTTGTTGATCCTGATGACTGCGATAGGTTTTAGCATTTTGTTGCTGACGGTGTTGTTCACCAATCTGACCTATCAGGATCCATTGATCTACAGGTCCAGTGACAGTGGTAAGCAGACTAGTTGTGCTGATATCTCCATTACGATGCATTTTGGAAAATAAAGGCAGAATATCGACGCGAGCTTGTTGGTTGCCGAGAATATTAACTCTAGCCTGAAAGCCATTATCCAGTTGAATGTACTGGGTCGTTTCTTGAACAGCAATACCACCATGAGGGTAAAAAATAAGCTGTTGCTGATTATCGGCGACTGCTCGGCCCATTTGTATATCAATCGGCTGACCAGCAATACCCCGTGCCTGATATTGTTGATCCCGTTCACGACTATCTTGAGTTGACCAGCGTTTTATTTGTACAGATGAATTTTGCGGATCCTGTAAATCAATATTCAGTTGATCATCAGCAAACCGTTCATCAATCAGTTGTTGTTGGGTACGCAGCACCGTAACGGTCAGGCTTTGCTGCCGGCTATCCAGCTGTTTGACCAGTTGTTCAATTTCTTGAAAGCTTTGCGACGAACTTTTGATAATCAGCAGATTATCGTGACCATTAATAGTGGTGTAGTTATCGACCATCGGTTCAATCATCGGCAATATTTCTGCCGCCAGTCGATGTTGCAAGGTAATGGTTCTGATTTGATCAGCATAAGCCGGTAACGCCAGCAATAAAAATGCTATCGAATAGATTATTTTCATAATAAAAACCGCCTTGTCGCCACATCTGCAGAGCTGTGATTCCAGCATTCTTCAAACTGTTGTTTGAGTTCACGTACCGTCAAAGGATCATGCAGATTTGCCTGTCCCTGATAGCGTTGATTATTCAGACAACGTAAATAGCCAGAATCATCCACCAACAGCACAATATTTTTTGGCCGTTGATGTTTATCTGACAAAATATTCACGCTGATCGAGCTGGTGAGCTTGGAAATTAACGGTAATAGTCGATGTGAACTAATGATGCTGCTTTGAGTTTCATCTACTAAAAATCTAATTTTTGACCGGCGACTACTTATACAAAGCTGTTTGATGCATTCAATAATCGCTAAGTTGTCGAGCAAGGTTGAATCAAGTTGACTACCGAGAAAACAAATTTCGCGCTGAGCTGATTCCACCAATGCCAAGGCAGCCGCAGCCGCCTCATGTTTACCATCAAACGCGATGATTTGATTCGTGTTGGCATTAGTGGGGTGTTCAGTCATCTAGCAGTTTTTTGCCTGTTCAATGGCATTGCCGATGTAGCTGGCAGGCGTCATATCTTTCAAAGAAAATTTGGTAGCATCAGGCAGATCCAGCGAATCAATAAACTCATGCATGATCTGTTTATTCACTCGTTGGCCGCGGGTTAACTCTTTAAGTTTTTCATACGGGTTTTCAATGCCATAGCGACGCATGACAGTTTGAATCGGTTCGGCCAATAACTCCCAGTTGGCATCCAAATCTGCCGCCATCGCTTCTGGAGCCGCTTCGAGTTTGCTGATACCTTTCAGTGCAGAGCTGTAAGCCAATAAAGAGTGAGCAAAGCCAACGCCGATATTGCGTAATACGGTTGAATCCGTAAGATCACGCTGCCAGCGAGAAATAGGCAGTTTCATCGCCATATGATCGAAAGTTGCATTGGCAATACCCAGGTTACCTTCCGCATTCTCAAAATCAATCGGATTCACTTTGTGTGGCATGGTGGAAGAGCCGATTTCGCCCTTTACGGTTCTTTGCTTGAAGTAACCAATCGAAATATAGCTCCAGACATCACGACAAAAATCGATCAGCACAGTGTTAAAACGAATCATTGCCTGGAATAATTCGGCCACATAATCATGTGGTTCAATCTGAGTGGTGTATTTGTTCCAACGCAGGCCCAGTCCGGTGACAAAAGCATTGGCCATCATTGGCCAGTCGATATTCGGGTAAGCGGCGTAATGGGCATTGTAGTTACCAACAGCGCCGTTCATTTTTCCGTAAAGCAATACGGCAGCAACATGAGTGCGTTGCAGTTCCAGACGTTTTACGACATTGGCTAACTCTTTACCCAACGTAGTTGGAGAGGCCGGTTGGCCATGAGTACGTGACATCATTGGGGTTTCAGCTTGTTCCAAAGCCAGTTTTTTCAATGCACCAATCAGCGTATCCATTTCGGGCAGGATCACCTGTTCGCGGGCATTTTTAAGCATAATGCCGTAAGCGGTGTTGTTGATATCTTCAGAGGTGCAGGCAAAATGCACAAACTCATTGACTGCATCAAGTTCTGCATTATTTTTGAATTTACGTTTGATGAAGTATTCAACAGCTTTAACGTCGTGGTTGGTCTCACGTTCGATAGCTTTGATTTCCGCCGCATCTTCAACTGAAAAATTATTCATTAAATCGTTAAGAAACTGTTCAGCGGTTTCGCTTAATTTGGGGACTTCCTGGATATCGGCATTCGCACCAAGTAAATGCAACCAACGGCACTCAACTTCGACACGAGCTCGCAGCAAACCATACTCACTGAAATAGGGGCGTAAAGCCTTGGTTTTATCGGCATAACGACCATCAACTGGTGAGATGGCAGTAAGAGCTGTTAATTCCATGAAAACTCCATTAAAAATAAGCTGAAAATTGGCCGAAATTATAGCAGAATTTGGCTGTATTTCTGGATTTGATTCAGTTTGCTTTGTCATTTTGCGTTAAAATACCGTCCATCTTGGTTTTAACTTCGGAGCGTTTTCGTGCTGCTAGAATATCAAAAACATGTTGATGAGCGGGCTGCAGAGGGTTTGCCGGCTTTACCTTTGGATGCACAACAAGTATCAGACATTATTGAAGGGCTCAAACAGCCACAAAATGGGGACAGCGAAGCATTACTCGAATTGCTGGTTCACCGTGTTCCACCTGGTGTAGATAAAGCAGCCTATGTCAAAGCGGGCTTTCTCGCTGCAATTGCAAAACAGGAAACGCAATGTGATTTGATAACACCTGTTCGGGCGACTGAACTACTGGGTACGATGATGGGAGGATATAACATCCATCCATTAATCGATTTACTGGATTATGACGCTACTGCCGAAGCCGCACAGACAGCATTATCCAAAATCGTGATGGTGTATGACGCTTATCACGACATTGTTGAAAAAGCCAAAACAAATCCGTACGCAAAACGTGTTTTGCAATCCTGGGCTGAAGCTGAATGGTTTTTATCCAGACCGCAATTAGCCGAATCAATCACGCTTACCGTATTCAAGGTTCCCGGTGAAACCAATACCGATGATTTGTCGCCAGCAACCGAGGCATGGAGTCGACCGGATATTCCATTGCATGCCAAGGCTATGTTGGTCAGTAAAATGCCCGGAGCACTGGATACCATCATCACGCTGAAAGAAAAAGGTTATCCATTAGCCTATGTCGGTGATGTGGTCGGTACGGGGTCTTCACGTAAATCTGCCATTAACTCTGTGCTTTGGCACATGGGCCATGATGTACCGTTTGTGCCTAATAAACGCCAGGGTGGTGTTATTTTAGGTAATAACATCGCGCCGATTTTCTTTAATACCGCAGAAGATTCTGGCGCTCTGCCAATCGAATGTAATGTCGATAAATTAGAGATGGGTGATGTTATTACCATCAAGCCTTATGAAGGCAAAATTTATAATCAAGCGGGTGAGGTTGTTTCCGAATTCACTTTGCGTCCGACCACCATTGCTGACGAAGTGCGTGCCGGTGGCCGTATTCCATTAATTATCGGTCGTGGATTAACCGATAAATCCCGCGAAACATTGGGCATGCCAGCATCATCAGTGTTTATGCGTCCAGTAGAACCTGTGCATAGTGACAAAGGCTTTACGCTAGCACAGAAGATGGTGGGTGTAGCGTGCGGTGTTGAGGGTGTTCGCCCTGGTGCTTATTGTGAGCCAAAAGTCACCACTGTCGGTTCCCAGGATACAACGGGTGCCATGACTCGTGATGAGTTGAAAGAATTGGCCTGTCTGGGATTCTCTTCTGATTTAGTTATGCAGTCTTTCTGTCATACCGCAGCTTATCCAAAACCTGTTGATATCAAGCTACAGCATGAATTACCCGAATTTATTAGTACTCGTGGCGGTGTGTCATTACGCCCTGGTGATGGCGTTATTCATTCATGGTTAAATCGGATGATTTTGCCAGATACGGTCGGAACAGGTGGCGACTCACATACTCGGTTCCCGATTGGTATCAGTTTTCCTGCAGGCTCTGGCTTGGTGGCATTTGCTGCGGCGCTTGGCGTAATGCCACTGGACATGCCGGAATCAATATTAGTACGTTTTAAAGGTGAAATGCAGCCGGGTATTACCTTACGTGACCTGGTTAATGCCATTCCCTATGCAGCTATTCAGGAAGGATTGCTGACGGTTGAAAAGAAAGGCAAGAAAAATATCTTTAATGGCCGTGTGTTGGAAATTGAAGGTTTGCCTGATCTGAAAGTCGAACAGGCATTTGAACTGTCGGATGCATCGGCAGAACGTAGTGCCAATGGTTGTACCGTCAGATTAAATAAAGAACCAATCATTGAGTTTTTGAATTCCAATATCTCATTAATGGAATGGATGATTGCCGAAGGTTATGCTGATGCCAGAACGTTGCAACGCCGCATTGATGCGATGCGTGCATGGCTGGCTGATCCGCAATTGCTCGAACCGGATGCTGATGCAGAATATGCTGCCGTTATCGAGATTGATTTGAATGAAATCAAAGAGCCATTACTGGCCTGTCCGAACGATCCGGATGATATCAAACCATTATCCGAAGTCGCTGGTGCCAAAATCGATGAGGTGTTTATCGGATCCTGCATGACCAATATTGGTCATTATCGTGCAGCAGGTAAAGTGCTGGAGAAAATGGGTAATCTGCCTGTTAAACTTTGGGTTGCTCCGCCGACCAAGATGGATCAGCATCAATTAACCGAAGAGGGCATCTACAGTATCTTTGGTCGTGTTGGTGCTCGCACTGAAACACCGGGTTGCTCATTATGTATGGGTAACCAGGCACGGGTGGCGGATAATGCCACGGTAGTTTCAACTTCTACTCGTAACTTCCCGAATCGTCTGGGTAACGGCGCAGATGTATATTTATCTTCTGCTGAACTCGCGGCTGTAGTTGCCAGTCTGGGACGTATCCCAACAGTTGCCGAATATCTGGAGAAAGTCGCCGGTATTCAGCCAATGGCGAATGAGATCTATCGTTATCTGAACTTCAATGAGCTGGAACATTATCAGCGTGCCAAAGCCAGTTAAGCTGGCAAATCGCTGAAACAAAAAAGGGCTGTTTTACAGCCCTTTTTTTATGTGTTTTGGTGCTAAATGATCTCAGGTTTGAGCATGTAATTCTGTAGCGGCCTGTAATAATTTGTTGCTTTGCAATAAAAACTGCCAGCGTCTGCCACCTTTTTGTTGCCACAACACAGCAGCGCGAATGCCAGTTAAAAGTAAGGCGCGAATACGATTTACATTATCAGCTTGTTGCAGATAGGAGGAATCGCCAAATACTTGAATACGCGGGGTGAGCTCACTGACGGTGCGTTGATAAATATCGGCAAAGCGGGCAATGACCTGCGTACTGGTGATACTGCCAAAATACTCGATCTGTTGAGGGATCTGTTCCAGTTCACGAGTGATCAGATCCAACATCGCTGGGCGTTTTGCCAGTTTGCGTTGCAAATGCAAAATACCAATCGCATAACGTAAAACCACGATATCGCCTGGTTGTTTGCGTTTGGAGAGTTGCTGATTGAACTGACGCAGGCCAGTTTTTAAGTTACTAATCCCACCGTAAACGGACTCAGAATCAGGGGCATCCATCACCATCAGGCTTTGTAACATGGTCTGCATATCATCATTATCGACCTGACCAGTCTCAGCAATCTGTTGAACCAGTGTGACCGACTGCATGATGGCGGAAAGGGCGATTACCCGATCATGAATAATTGTTTTCTGACTCATGGGTGCATTCCCGGCGCATTGGTGTCGACAATAATACCGCCGCCAAGGCAGACATCATCCTGATAAAACACGACAGATTGTCCCGGCGTGACGGCACGTTGAGGCTCATCAAATTCAACCTGAATATTACCGTTGTTATCCTGTGTGATAACACAAGCTTGATCTGGTTGACGGTAACGAGTTTTGGCCTTTGCGCGACATGGGAATACTGGAGCTTCACCAGCCACCCAAGAGAGTTGTTCCGCAGAGAGTTTAGTGCTGTAAAGCCATTCATGCTCGCCTTGAACAACATATAAAATACGCTTTTCCATATCCTTGCCAGCGACAAACCAAGGCTCGCCACTGCTGTCTTTGCGACCACCGATGCCAAGCCCCTGACGTTGCCCCAGTGTGTAATACATTAATCCTGCATGCTCGCCGATTTTTTCGCCTTCCGGGGTGCGCATTTCGCCTGGCTGAGCCGGAATATAACGACCTAGAAACTCGCGAAAACGTCGCTCACCGATAAAGCAGATGCCGGTGCTGTCTTTTTTATCATGATTGATGAAGCCGGCTTTTTCGGCAATCTCACGAACTTCAGTTTTTGGCAATTCGCCCAAAGGGAACAGGGTGCGTGATAGTTGCGCCTGACCAAGGGTATAGAGGAAATAGCTCTGATCTTTAGTGTTGTCCAAACCTTTTAATAACTGAAACTTACCCTCAAATTCACGCACTCGAGCGTAATGACCGGTAGCAATCAGATAGCCACCCAATTCCATGGCGTGATCTAAAAAGGCTTTAAATTTGATTTCGCGATTACACAGAATATCGGGATTCGGTGTACGTCCGGCTTTGTACTCATCAAGAAAATGTTTGAACACATAATCCCAATATTCCATGGCGAAATTGGCTTCATGGAAAACGATGCCGACTTTATCGGCGACTGATTGAGCGTCTTTACGATCTTCCTCAACCGTACATTCGCTTTCATCGGCATAGTCGACCCAGTTTTTCATAAACAGACCTTCAACATCAAAGCCTTGCTGTTTGAGTAACAAGGCCGAGACAGAAGAATCCACACCACCGGACAGACCGACGACTATTTTTTTGTGTTCAGACATAATTAATCAGTTAATAAATCAAGTGGATAGCGTTTTCCAGCGAGGTAATCCTGTAAACATTGTTCTACCAGAGGGCTGCGAAACTGGGATCGACGTTGTTGAATAGTCTCGGCATCCAGCCAAACGGCTTGATGAATATCGGTATCTAACGGAATGTCCAGCTGCTCACCTAAACTTCCGGCAAAGCAGAAGCGAATATAAGTATTCTGTGAAGGTTGATGTCGCCAGCGATAAATACCAATCAACGACTCAGGCGTAAATTGCCAGGCTGTCTCTTCGAGTGTTTCGCGGATAACCGCTTCAATCAGGCTTTCTCCGTCTTCGAGATGGCCGGCTGGCTGGTTGAGTTTGAGTTCGCTGCCGATCATTTCCTCGACCATCAGAAATTGCTGGTCGCGTTCTATTACGGCGGCTACGGTGGTTCTTGGAGTCCAAATCATCGGCGTATTTTATCATGGTCTGAAAATTAACTTCACACCATTGTCCCGGTAAAAGATCATTTATCTGCCATGGACCAATGGCTGCGCGGATCAATCTTAATGTCGGGTGTCCTACTGCTGCGGTCATTCGTCTTACCTGACGATTCTTGCCTTCGCTGATTTGCAACTCCAACCATTGAGTGGGGATAGATTGGCGAAAGCGTACTGGCGGGTGCCTTTCCCAAACTTCTGGTGGGTCGATCAGTCGAGCATTAGCCGGTTTAGTCAGGCCATCATTTAATAAAACACCCCGTTGCAATTGTTCGATTGCAGCGGCATCCGGAATATTTTCGACCTGAACCCAGTAAGTTTTTGTTAATTTATGCCGTGGATCGCTGATATGATGTTGCAATCGACCATCGTCGGTCAGCAATAATAAACCTTCACTGTCACGATCCAATCGTCCTGCCGGATAAACCTCAGGTATATCAATATAGTCTTTGAGTGTTTTTCGACCATTGTTATCGTTGAATTGGGTCAGTACGTCATAAGGTTTATTAAACGCAATTAGTTTGGTCATGGTTATATCAGCGCCATAGATCATGTAAAATGCCACTTTTAACTCCAGGAGCCGTGCATGGCATATCAACACATTAGTGTACCGGAACAGGGTGCAGCTATCGGCGTTAATGCCGATTATTCGTTAAATGTACCTAATCAACCGATCATCCCTTTTATTGAAGGTGATGGTATCGGTGTCGATATCACACCGGCGATGATTGATGTGATTGATGCGGCAGTAAACAAAGCCTATAACGGCGAACGCAAAATTTCCTGGATGGAAGTTTATGCTGGCGAGAAAGCCACGGAACTCTATGGTGCAGATACCTATCTGCCAGAAGAAACCATTGATGCATTGAGAGAATATTCGGTATCTATCAAAGGTCCGTTGATGACACCAGTTGGTGGTGGTATCCGCTCTTTGAATGTGGCCCTTCGTCAAACTTTAGATTTATATGTTTGTCAGCGTCCGGTACGTTATTACCCTGGCACACCAAGCCCAGTTAAAGCGCCTGAAAATATTGATATGGTTATCTTCCGGGAAAACTCTGAAGATATTTATGCCGGCATAGAATGGGCTGCAGGTACACCGGAAGTTCAAAAAGTCATCGACTTTTTACGCAAAGATATGGGTGTAAGCAAAATTCGTTTCCCGGAAACTTCAGGTATCGGTATCAAACCGGTTTCTAAAGAAGGAACCGAGCGCCTGGTACGTAAAGCCATTCAGTACGTTATCGACAATGACCGTGATTCATTGACCTTGGTACACAAGGGCAACATCATGAAGTTTACCGAAGGTGCGTTTAAACAGTGGGGTTACGATCTTGCTGAAAAAGAATTTGGTGCAACACCTTTGGATGGTGGTTCCTGGAAAACTTTTACTAACCCTAATACCGGTAAACAAATCGTTATCAAAGATTCGATAGCGGATGCGTTTTTACAAGAAATCCTGTTACATCCTAAAGATTATGATGTGGTCGCAACATTGAATCTGAATGGTGATTATATTTCTGATGCACTGGCTGCACAGGTGGGCGGAATAGGTATCTCACCCGGCGCAAATCTGGCAGATGCGGTGGCTATGTTTGAAGCGACTCATGGCACAGCTCCGGCATTAGCTGGAAAAAACAGCGCAAATCCGTCATCATTGATCCTTTCAGCCGAAATGTTATTACGTCATCTAGGTTGGGTCGAAGCGGCAGATCTTGTCGTTTCCGGCGTCTCAGGCGCCATTTCTAATGCGCGTGTCACCGGTGATTTAGCTCAGGCTATTGGCGTCGATGCGTTGAGTTGTAGTGATTATGCTGCAGCTGTTATTCAAAACATGTAAGGAGTTTTCATGAAAGTTGCAGACAATAAAGTAGTTGTAATTGACTACACGCTAACCGACAACAGCGGCACAGTAATCGATAGCAGTGAAGGTGCAGGCCCGCTGGCGTATCTGCATGGTGCAGGCAATATTATCCCTGGTTTGGAAGATGCTTTGATGGGTAAAGAAGCGGGCGATAAAGTTCAAGCCAGTATCGAGCCAGCTAATGCATACGGCGAACGCCATGAAGCATTAAAACAAGATGTACCAGCTGATTTATTCAGTGGCGTAGACAATGTTGAAGTGGGCATGCAATTTCAGTCTGAAACTGAGCAAGGCCCGGTTTTAGTTACGGTTATCGCGATAAACAATGATACTGTTACCGTAGATGGCAATCATCCATTAGCCGGTGTTCATCTGAATTTTGATGTTGAAATTCGTGAAGTACGTGAACCAAGTGCTGAAGAATTGGAACACGGCCATGTTCACGGTGAAGGTGGACATCACCACTAAACCTCTTTGTTTTTTAACATTTTAAAGACGGGCATTGCGCCCGTCTTTTTGTTTCCGGCATAGAATTACATGCAAACTATCGAACAACTTGAACAACAATTTGGCATTCCTGGTTCTCTCAATTTTTCGATGGGGCCTTCAGAGTGCGTAATGATCAACATTGATACACCTTTCGCTAAGGCACGTATAACTACTCAAGGCGCGCAAATTTTATCGTACCGCGCAGCGGATGCATTACATGATTTGTTGTTTTTGAGCCATTTGACTCGCTATGGTAATCGCCGAGCAATTCGTGGCGGTGTTCCTATCTGTTGGCCATGGTTTGGGGTAGACCCCAGTGGTTCGGGCCGCCCAGCACATGGTTTTGCTCGCATTCGAGTGTGGGACGTTACCGATGTTCAGCAGACCGAAAGCGGCGGTATTGTGTTGACCTTGAACTTAACCCCCGATCCGGTTGATGAAAAGCTTTGGCGTTGTGCCTATAGTTTGGAAATGAAGATTGAGATTAGTGAACAACTCAAACTTTCATTGACGACCAAAAATCTCGATAGCGAATGTTTTGTGATATCTCAGGCGCTACATACCTATTTTGCAGTGGGTGATATTCATAAAACGCAGGTAAGAGGGCTGGATAACCATCATTATCTCGATAAAGTAGAAAATTTCCGCGAAAAATTACAGCAGGGTGAGATTCATTTTCGAGGTGAAGTCGATAGAGTTTATTTGGATAGCTCCGACAACCTGTTTATTGAAGATACTGAGTGGTCAAGACGCATCGTGGTGGAAAGTGCCGGCTCAAATACAACTATCGTTTGGAACCCTTGGGATCGGGTCACCAGCTTAAAAGACATGACAGATGATGCTTATCAGTATTTTGTTTGTGTTGAAAGCGCTAATGCAGCAAATGACAGTATCAGCCTAGCGCCAGGTGAATCTCACACGCTTTCTGCGTGTTATCGAATCATGCCACTTAGTTAGTCTGACCAGCGTTGACGTAATTCTTCACGGTGTAAGGCCAACCACTGTATTGCGATAATTGGAATAGCAGAGATGATCTTACCGGCTTCAAGCAATTCATAAACCTGATCGAAAGATAAAACACTGACGGAGATATCTTCATCTTCTTCATCGAGACCGTGCAAGCCGCCGATATGGGTGCTATCAATACGGCCACAGAATAAATGCAGCAGTTCAGATGTACCGCCCGGTGAAGTAAAAAACTCGCTGATTTTAATCATCTCAAGTATTTCACAGCCGGATTCCTCTACGGCTTCACGGTAAGCAACTGATTCTGGCGTTTCACCCGGCTCAATCGCGCCGGCAACAATTTCCAGCAACCATGCACGCTCATCATTTAACTGTAAGGCACCTGGGCGGAATTGCTCGATAATCACCAGAGCATCTTTTTGCGGATCGTAGAGTAATACGGCTACACAATTTCCACGATGAAACACTTCACGAGTGAGTGGGGCACTCCAGCCACCTTTATACAAAGTATGTTTGACCGAAACAATTTTCAAACTAAAAAAACCGCTATAAGCGGTTTTTTGCTCGATGATTTCAAATTGTTTTTTGCTCATCTAAATACCTGTTTTTTAGCTAAAAAATTATTTGTTTTGTTCAAATGCCGAGTTTTGCATACCTTCTAGACTTCGAAGTACTGCAGTAAACTTAGTGCCATCTTTCTCAATATGCTCGAGTTTAACTGGTAAGTAACCTAATTCTGGTGCGCACCACAGCGTGGTTTCCCGATCTTTATCACTATCACGATCACGTTGTCGGGTAAATTTAACCGTATCAATTTTGCCAAGCGGAGTAGAGATCGTTTCTTGCTCAAGCCGCTCTATCTGGTAATGCTTTATCCGTCCGCCATCAGCAATCAGATAGTTAAAAACCTTCTGGTCAGGATCTTGTTGTAAATCTAGGCGTAGCTGTACTTGGTAAATATGTTTTTCCAATGTACCTGATTCGATGTCGAGTTCCCATGGATGTACTTTATCGTCAATCTGCACTTTATTTGCAGGCCAATCAAAATCCATGCGCAGGTATTTATCTTTTTTGCCGCCGTTACGCTGATAAAGATATTGATGAGGTTGGATTTGTTGATCGGCGAGAGTCCATAAACTGGTTTCTTTTACCGTATCACGTCTGAACATGGCGACCACGCCCTTAGCTTTAGTGACCGAGCGGAAACGATGTAAACCATCAGATAATGTCTCAAGTTGTTGAGTTAGCTCACCTGCCTGCAGGCCATTCATTTCAATCTGATATTTTGCTGAATAATCCTCCAGGTCTTGGGCAAAAGCCAAGGAGGACATCATGGAAAATACTAAAAAATAAAAATAGCGCATGGATAATCAGCTCTGATGTTGTTCGATTAACAACCTTAAGGCATCTGGATACAGCTTATGTTCCTCAACTAACACTCTCGCGGCCAGTGTTTCTTCAGTATCAGCTTCCAGAACTGGCACTTTGGCTTGCAATATAACCGGTCCTGCATCTAATTCTTCGGTGACAAAATGCACTGAAGCGCCGTGTTCAGATTCACCGGCTTCGATAGCTCTTTTATGGGTATGCATACCTTTGAACTTCGGTAATAGCGACGGATGAATATTGATTAAACGATTGGCATAATGCTGAACAAATGCCGCGCTGAGAATTCTCATAAAACCCGCCAGCACGACATAATTAGGCTCAAATTTATCAATTAAATCCATCAATTGCTGATCAAATGCTTCACGGCTGGCGAAGTTTTTGTGATCCAGTGTTTCGGAAGTTATGCCGGCGTCTCTGGCAAAATCCAAACCAGCCGCATCAGGACGATTACTGATAACGGCTGCAACTTCAGCATTTAATTTATCAGCCTGAATAGCATTAACGATAGATTGCATATTGCTGCCACGACCTGAAATCAGGATGACAAGTTTAGCTGGGGTGGGGTTACTCATTTAATAATGACTTGTTCGTCAGAATCAGTGGCTTCAATATGACCAATACGCATGGCGGTTTCGCCCAATGCGGTCAAGATTTGCACTGTTGCATCTGCATCTTGTTCAGCCACACATACCACCATACCGATACCATTATTAAAGGTGCGGTACATTTCGCGGTCAACCACATTTCCCTGTTGTTGCAACCAATCAAACACTGCAGGTCTTTGCCAGCTTTTGCTATCAATAACCGCAGTCACATTTTTTGGTAATACCCGGGGGATATTTTCTAATAAACCACCGCCGGTAATATGAGATAAAGCATGAATACTAATTTTTTCATGAAGTTGCAGCAATGATTTGACGTAAATTCTGGTTGGCGCTAATAGTTTCTCAGCTAAGGTTGCACCATCAAATGGCATGTTCAAATCGGCTTTGCTTACTTCGATGATCTTACGAATAAGCGAATAACCATTGGAGTGTGGACCAGAAGAAGCAATACCGATAATGGCATCGCCGGCTTTTACTTTAGTGCCATCAATAATGTTGTCTTTTTCGACGATCCCGACACAGAAACCTGCCAAATCAAAATCACCTTCTTGATACATGCTAGGCATTTCAGCTGTTTCACCACCAACTAATGCCGCACCAGATTGCAGGCAGCCTTCGGCGATGCCACTAACTACATCGGTTGCTACATCAATGTCCAGCTTTCCGGTTGCATAATAATCCAGAAAGAACAAAGGCTCTGCGCCCAATACAGCGATATCATTAACACACATGGCAACTAAATCAATACCGATGGTGTCATGTATTCCAGCTTCGATTGCCAGTCTTAATTTGGTACCGACGCCATCTGTTCCAGAGACCAGAACCGGGTTTTTATATTTATCGAGTGGTAGTTCAAACAGGCTGCCAAAACCACCCAGGCCAGCCATGACACCAGGACGACGGGTTTTAGCGGCTAAGGGTTTGATACGCTCAACAAGCGCATTTCCGGCTTCGATATCAACACCGGCATCGCGGTAACTGAGAGCTTGGTTTGATTGGGTAGGTGGAACGACGGGATCGGTCATGCTGGCTTCCTGATTATTTGGACATCACACACAAAAAACAGCGTGTTAGAATACCACAATGCCTAGATTATTTTTCTCACTGATTTTCGTTTTCGCTGCGTCGATTGCCTCCGCAGCGGAAGTTACTGATTTGTATCAAGCTCAAGCGCCTGTCGAGTCGCAGAGTGAGGAGGATCGTAAACGCCTCGCGCCGGATTTGCTCAAACAGGTTGTTATAAAAGTAGTCGGTGACCGCCGAGCGGTGGAGCAGGCGGATATTTCAGCCTTGGTGACTGATGCTGAACGTTATATCGATCAGCATTACTATCAGCAGATCTCAACCATCGATAATGACACACCAACACAACAGCTGGCATTAACGATGGATTTTAATGCCAACGGCATCAATACTGCATTACAGCGGATTGGTTTGCCTGTTTGGGACAAAATACGTCCGGAGTCGCTGTTGTGGGTAGCTATTGATTATCAGGGTAAACAGCAATTAATCACTGAAGGCGATGAAGATTCATTGGTTTTGCAAATTCAACAAGCGGCTAAAAAACGCGGTATTCCGCTGCTGATGCCACTAATGGATTTGGAAGATCAAAGTCAGCTGACTTTCAATGATGTTTCCACCGGTAATACCACAGCGGTAAATCAAGCTTCAGAACGCTATGGTGCCTCCATTGTGGTAACTGCGCGTTTGAGTGGAAATGCTGAGTCGGCTGAGATTAGCTGGCAGGCAATCCTCGGTGAAGATACTGAACGTTGGTCCAGTCAAGGCAACGTACAAACTGCTATTCAGCAGGGGGTAGATGAACTTGCTGATCGACTTGGTCGACGCCTCAATATGCCAATCAGTTCATCAGGTGACACTGAGTTAGCTATTCAAGTGTCAGGGGTCAATGACTTTGAAGGCTACAGTCGTTTAATGGATTATCTGGGAAGTTTGCAGGTTGTATCAGATATCAAAGTCGGCAGTTTAGGTAGCGAGAAGCTGGATTTGGTGTTGGTCATTCAGGCTGAACCTGAAAGATTCCGTCAATTACTGTCAATGGGCCGGGTGGTGCAACCTGACTCTACTGACAATACTGGTTTGCAGTATCGGTTATTACCTTGAGTCCACGGGATATTCCCAACCTTATATGTCTGTTTCGAATTTTATTGGTTGGACCAATCGTCTGGCTGATGCTACATGAAAACTTTTCAGCAGCATTATTTCTGGTTGCAATAGCAGGTATTTCAGATGGCTTAGATGGCTTTCTGGCCCGTCATTTTCATTGGCAAAGCCGCTTGGGTTCGATTATTGATCCTCTTGCAGACAAACTTTTGCTGGTCGCTACATTTGCTACGTTAACCTATATGCAATTATTGCCTTTGTGGCTATTATTGCTGGTGCTCGGCAGAGATATACTGATTGTCTGCGGTGCTTTGGCTTATCATCTTAAGTATGGTGAATACGAACTGACTCCGCTCTGGAGCAGCAAAATCAATACGGTATTTCAAATTGCATTAGTCTTGCTAGTCATTGTGCAACAACAGTGGCTACCGCAAGCTGCAACATGGAGCACAACCTTGATCTGGTTGGTGGTGGCGAGTGTCATCATTAGTGGCAGTGAATATATTGTGGTTTGGGGGACAAACGCGTGGCGTCAGAAGAACAAAAACTGATTAGCGATACCAATAAAGTTTTGCTGTTAGGTCTGTTAATTTTGGGGGGCTGGCTGGTGATGCGGCTTTCCTCTGTATTAACGCCTTTTTTTGTTGCCGCTCTGCTGGCCTATCTTGGCGATCCGCTGGTCGATAGACTGGAAAAGTCCCGTTTATCTCGAACTGGTGCGGTTTGTGTGGTGTTTGGAGTGTTTCTGCTCAGTGGGCTGATTCTGTTATTAATCTTTATCCCCATGTTGAGCGGACAGTTAGTCTCTCTGTTTGAAAAAATGCCCAACTACCTGGATCAATTGCAAAGTTCGATCGAACCTTTATTACAAACAATTGGTTTATCCACCGAAATGATTGATCTGAATACGCTTAAAACAGCGTTTAAGGATTATTGGTCTGAAGCGGGAAAATTTGCCGGTGATCTGTTTGGATATATGACGCATTCGGGAATGGTTATTTTGCAATTGCTGACCAATCTGGTGTTGATTCCTGTTTTGACATTCTATCTTTTACGCGATTGGGATGATCTGGTCGCCAGAATCCGTGAGATTTTACCCCGCAAGCATGCGGGCAAGATCACCCAAATCTCCATTGAATGTGACGATATGCTGGCAGGCTTTTTACGTGGTCAGCTAATGGTTATGTTAGCGTTATCAATTATTTACAGTATTGGTCTTATGTTCATCGGTCTGGATTTGGCATTGTTATTAGGTGTTATCGCCGGAGTCGTGAGTTTTGTGCCTTATCTTGGATTATTTGTGGGTATTACACTGGCTGGGCTGGCCGCTTATTTACAGTTTCAGGAATGGTTGCCGGTATTAATGGTTGTGCTGGTGTTTGGTTTTGCACAGTCAATTGAAAGTATGTTTCTGACACCAAGATTTGTCGGTGAACGAATCGGCCTGCACCCAGTGGCGGTAATATTTGCTGTGATGGCCGGTGGTACGTTATTTGGATTTGTCGGTGTATTGCTGGCACTGCCTGTGGCAGCCGTGGTGATGGTTTTATTACGCCATGCACACCATCGTTATCTGAACAGTCATTTGTATTCTTAACCGCGCTGCAACGATGAACAAGCAAGAAATACAGCTGACACTGCGCCTTACGCCGCAGGAAATCTTTCGAATAGATAATTTTATATTTGAAAATGATGAGTTAGCCTCAGTAGTTGACGTTTTTTGCCGTGAGAGTAAACCTGACTTTCTCTATCTTTGGGGAGAATTAGGTGTCGGGAAAACGCATTTAACTCTGGCGGTTGCCGAACAACTACAACAGCGTGGTCATCAGGTAAGTTATATCAATCTTCAGGAGTTACTCTATACCGCAACCCCTGAAATATTGTCTTCGTTATTTCAGACTGATTTTGTTTGTCTGGATGATTTGCAGGCAATTTCTGGTGAAGCAGCCTGGGAAGAAGCATTGTTTCATTGCTTTAATCGCTTACGTGAACATGAGCATAAATTACTGATTTGTGCTGACCAAAATCCTGCGCAATTAGCCATTCAACTCCCTGATCTGCGTTCCAGATTGGCTACCGGTTTAATTTACCAATTACCCTCAATGACCGATGTGTTGAAACAACAAGCATTGATAAGTCATGCGCAAAGTCGGGGATTAATTCTGCCGGAAGAAGTAGCCCAATATTTGTTACGCCATTACAGCCGTGATATGCCGTCACTGATGCTGGTATTACAACGACTTGATAAGGCGTCTTTACAGGCACAACGTCGGCTGACGATCCCATTTGTTCGGGAAGTTATACAGCATGGCTGAAAAGCCATCAGTGACGATTATCTGGCCCGGCTTAGCGACTGCGATGCAGGAAATCAATCAGTCTTTAGTGCCCGAAGATCTGCAGAAATTATTAAAAAAAGCTCACTTTATTGCCACTGAACATACGTTTGAACACGAACTCATTCAGTTATTTAGCGCTAATAATCTTTCCGGTCCTGATTTACCTACCGCAAAATTACGCAATCCAGGTCAATTAAGTTTGTGTGCCGACCCATGTTATCTGCATGCCGATCGCGATCGACTTTTATTATTTCCCATCAATGATTTAACAATGGAAGAGGGCACGCAGCTTAGAGAAAGTATTCAACCTCTGTTGAATGATTTTGATGCTCAACTGGTGCCTAATGATTTGAACCATTGGTCAATATGGTTGGAAACTATGCCAGATATCGCGTTAACGGCAATGCCATCATTAATTGGTCAATCGATAGCCTCAGCATTACCGAGTGGGACTGAACAAAACGATTGGTTGCGGTTAGGCAATGAAATTCAGATGGCTTTATTTGAGCATCCGGTAAATCAACAAAGGCAGTCTGCAGGCAAATTACCGGTCAACAGTCTCTGGTTCTGGGGGAAAGCTGATTGGCAGCCACAAGCAAATACCTGGCAGCAGCTTTATGGTGACGCGGCGTTATTAAAATCGCTTGCATCAGCGACTTCAACGAGCTTGCAACCAATGTCTGAATGGAAATCTGAAAATACGATGACGGGTCAGCAGTTACTGGTATTTCCTGAGCTGGATTTACAAAATAACTGGCCACAGCGACTGGAACAAAATACAACGCAGCACATTTTGCCTTTGCTAAATAGATTACGTCGTTATCAAACTCGTCAATTACGCTTAATTATTCCGCAACATGGCCAGTATTACTGGCGTTGCTGGGATACCTGGAAACCCTGGTAAAACGATGAATATTCAACAGCGAACAACAGAAGATTTAAGCGCTTTACCCAACGACTGGCCAGAGTGCATTCGCAGAATCATGGCCGCACGCGGTATCAAAAAGGCTGATGAATTAACCTTTGATTTAGCTGAGTTGCCAAAACCCTCGGAAATGCTGGGCATGGAAGCCGCCGTAAGATTATTGATTCAGGCATTACAGCAACAATGGCGAGTCATGATTGTGGCGGATTTTGATAGTGATGGAGCTACCAGCTGCGCTGTGATGATGCGAGGTTTACGCATGATGGGCTTGCAACAGATTGATTTTATTGTGCCGAATCGATTTGTTCATGGCTATGGTTTAACCACTGAATTATTGAATGAAATTGCTGCTGAAAACCAACCGGATTTATTGATTACCGTGGATAACGGGATTGCCAGTCTGGATAGTGTTGCTCTGGCCAAACAACGTGGGATGCAAGTGTTGATCACTGATCATCATCTTGCGGCAGAACAATTGCCACAAGCCGATGCCATCGTTAATCCTAATCAACCAAATGATAACTTTCCCAGCAAAATGCTGGCCGGTGTTGGGGTGGCGTTTTATGTACTGCTCGGTTTGCGGCAGGGATTACGCGATATTAACTGGTTTGAAATACAAAAACTGGCAGAACCACGTCTGGTGGAATTGCTGGATTTGGTGGCATTGGGCACCGTCGCCGATGTCGTGCCTTTGGATAGGCTCAATCGCACATTGGTAGATCTGGGCCTGAAACGCATGCGGCAGGGACGTGCCTGTGCAGGCATTCGTGCTTTATTACAGATTGCCGGTAAGGACATCAGTCGATTATCTGCTCAGGATTTGGGCTTTGCCATTGCGCCAAGGTTAAATGCTGCCGGTCGTATGGAAGATATGGGGCTGGGCATTGATACCTTAATGACAGATAACTTTGCCATGGCTCAGCAAGCTGCTCAGTTACTGGATCAGATTAATCTTGAACGTCGCTCGGTTGAACAAGGTATGCAGCTGGAAGCCCTGGCGATGCTGGAAAAACTTCAGCTTAATGAAACCAGTCAGGCAGCTGCTTATTGTTTATATGAAGAAAGCTGGCACCAAGGGGTCATCGGGTTACTCGCGTCTCGAATTAAAGAAAAACTGCATCGGCCGGTCATAGTGTTTGCACCGGGCGAACCTGGCGAAATCAAAGGTTCGGCACGCTCCATAACAGGCGTTCATATTCGTGATGTGCTGGTTAATGTCGCTGCTAAATATCCGGATTTAATTTTGCGCTTTGGCGGACATGCGATGGCAGCAGGGTTAACATTAAATCAGAACGATTTTTCATTATTTGAAAAGGCATTCAGGGACGCTGTAGAGCTTGCAGCCGATCCCACAGTATTTGAACGTGCTTTGTATTCTGATGGTGAATTATCGGTGCAGGAACTGAACATGCACCTGGCCGAGCAATTACCGGTTCTGGCACCATGGGGACAGGCTTTTCCGGAACCACAGTTTCATGGTCAGTTTGTTTTGCAGAATTATCGTCATGTCGGTCAGCAATCTGACCATCTTCGGTTAACCGTCAAACTGGATGATGGGCGTGAAATCACGGCCATGGCGTTTCGTCAGACAGCCCCAGTATGGCTGAAAATCGGCCAGAAAGTTGGCTTGCATTATCGCCTGGATGTGAATGAATTCCGGCAAACAAAATCATTACAATTGTTGGTTGATAATATCTTGCCGAGTTAAATATCCAGAGTTTGGATAGTCACCTGCTGTCGGAAATCAGCCAGTTCATGACCTTGAAATAATTCTGTTCCGGCGTGCATTACGGTACCGGCTCCACAAGCGATACCATAGCGCAATGCCGTTTCGGGCTGATCATCAAGACTGAACCCGGCCACCAGACCCGCCACCATGGAATCACCTGCACCCACGGTAGTATTCACTGGCACCGCTAACGCTTTCGCATAAAAACTGTTTTTCGGGCTGACTAATAAAGCACCTTGATCGCCTAAAGAAACACAGACATGGTTAACACCGGACAACTGCAGTTGTCTGGCGCATTCAGCAATTGCTTCTATAGTGTCGAGTTTTATTTGCAGCAGGGTTTCCAGTTCATACAAATTAGGTTTTATTAAAAATGGTTTCGCTTCAATTGCCAAACGCAATATTTCACCATGACTGTCAACGACAGCACGTCCGCCTTGTTGCCGGATTTTATTAATTAAATCAGCATAAAGAGTGGCAGGTATATTGGGTTGGAAGGACCCGCTCAGAATGCCATAACCATTTCCTACAGCATTGGCAAAATTCTCCACCAATTCAGTTAACTGAGCTGCCGGGACGGGGGTACCGGCATCAGTGATTTGAAATTGAGATTGTGTATCAAGCTCAATAATCGTGCTGTTAATGCGTGTCTGTCCTGAGACAGGATGAAACATAACATTGGGTAGCTGTTCAACAAGCATGTCTCGCAGAATCTCACCAACTGAACCGGCAATAACACAGTACGTTGTTGCATCTACCTGCATACGAAACAAAGCCCGCCCAATATTGATACCATTACCACCTGGATCATGACGGGCAGCATCGGAACGTGATTTTTGGTCGGGGATTAACTTTTTGACATGGTAAGTCACATCCAACGCAGGGTTTAAACATAACACATGAATGTTTCCCGATGACGGCGTCATGACTGTCTCCGTTAATAAAATTTGTTCGATAAAATGATGCTCAGCTGACCAATAATAAACTGCATTTCTGATAAAGGCTCCAAATGAAACCAACGCATGTCGCGGTATTCAGCGCAAAACCCTATGATCAGGCCTATCTCACGGAAATGGCCGATGAGCGCGTATCTTTATGTTTTTATGAAATGGCGTTAAATCCAATGACAGCAGCATTAGCCAAAGATGTTGAAGTGGTCAGTGCGTTTGTTAATGACGATATATCGGCTGAAACACTTAAAATGCTGGCAGAAAACGGTACCCGTTTAATTGCGTTACGCTGTGCCGGGGTTAATCAGGTGGATTTAACGGCGGCTAATAAGCTTGGTATAACCGTCGTCAATGTGCCAGCTTATTCACCCTATGCTGTCGCGGAACATACCATTGCGTTGATGTTGGCATTAAGCCGGAAGATACCGCGGGCTTATAATCGTGTTCGCGATGGTAACTTTTCTCTGGATGGTTTGCTGGGTTTTGATTTTTTCGGTAAAACCGCGGGCATTATCGGTGGCGGTAAAATTGGCATGTTAGTAGCTGAGCGTTTACGGGCATTTGGCTGTCAGGTTTTGATTTATGAGCCGCATAACGCTGAACCGGCAAAACAAGCAGGTTTTGACGTAGTGACACTCGACAGCTTGCTCGGTCAAAGCAATATTATCAGCCTGCATTGTCCATTAAATGATGCAACGCATCATATTATCAATGCGGCCAGTCTCAGGCTGACCAAACCGGGCGTAATGCTGATTAATACCAGTCGCGGAGCTTTATTGGATACAGTCGCCGTATTGGATGCCCTGAAAGCGCTGCATATAGGCTATCTGGGAATAGATGTGTATGAACAGGAAGGCAGTCTGTTTTTTGAAGACCATTCCACCGATATTATTCAGGACGATATATTCCAGCGTTTATTGACCTTTCCAAATGTGCTGGTCACCGGGCACCAGGCCTATTTCACCCGGGAAGCATTGCAGCATATCGCGCAGACAACTTTGCAGAATATTGATGATTTTATGGCTGGTAAGGCACTGAAAAACCGAGTGGTAATACGTTAAATGTTTGATGAAATATTTACCAGTATCAACAAGTTGATGCCGGATTTTAAAGCCAGACCGCAACAAGTCGAAATGAGTCGCTTTATTCATCAACGGTTACAACAGTCGCAAAATAGAATGGCGGTAGTGGAAGCACCAACCGGCGTGGGAAAAACGCTGGCATATCTCAGCGGTGCCATTGAAACAGCTTTGAACAGTAAAAAATTGCTGGTTATCAGTACTGCAACAGTCAATCTGCAACAGCAATTGATTCAGAAAGATCTTCCCCAGTTTTCAGCCTCTTTGCCGCAACCGATACGTTTTATGCAGATAAAAGGCCGCCGCCGTTATGTCTGTCCCAGCAAACTGGCACAACTGGCAACCACGCCAGAACAGCAGGATTTGACGCTGGATGTGGATCAAAAGTATCAGCAGGTATTGATGCAAACCCAAGCGAAGAATCTGTTTCAGGATTGGGATGAACATCGCTGGGATGGCGATCGGGATAGTCGTACCGATGCGATTGATACGGCTCTGTGGCATGAAGTATCTACCGATTCAGAAGGCTGTGCCGGTAAGAGCTGCCGGTATTTCATCAGCTGTCCGTATTATCTGCTGCGTAAAGAAATGCAGCTGGCACAGGTAGTGGTAGTGAATCACGATTTATTACTCAGTGATGCTGACTTGGGAGGCGGGCTAGTGTTGCCCAATCCTGAAGAGCTTATTTTAGTGTTTGATGAAGCCCATAATCTGCCGCAAAAAGCGCTGGGACATGCCGCCAAAGCATTAAACTTTGCCCAGCTTTATCAAACCGTTGAAACCGCCGACAGTCTGATGAAAAAGCTGCCCACTGCTTTGGCTTTCCGGCAGCATGATTTTGGTTATATGTTTAAGGAAATTCGTCAGGATTTACCTGCCATCATTAGTCTGCTGCAACAGCTACTGGATATTCTGGGCAGTGATGCCACAGTAAATGAAATGCTGGAAGGTCATATCAGTGAGCCGCGTATTTTCTGGGGCAGTCCGTTACTCAATGCCTTGTTTATCCCCTGTCAGAACCTGTTACAGCGGGCCAATTCTATCTATAAACACTTTTCTTTGATTGGCAAATGGATTAAAGAAGGGCTGGAGAAAACCCAGTTAAGTAATAAAGTCGGCGAGGCATTGCTGCCTCAAGTGGGAACGGTACAGAATATTTTTGGTTATCTGATTGATTTTATGGCGTTGTTTCTTGATGAAGACAAAGCAGAGCGCCCACCAAATGTGCGCTGGCTGGCACAGGAACAGTTTGCCAAACAACAAACCCTGGTGATTCATGCCGGGCCGATGACAGCGGCAGGTTTTCTGGACCGCAGTTTATGGCAACGTGCTTATGGGGTGGTAATGACCTCAGCCACTTTACGGGGCATGGGATTATTCCAGCGTTTCCGGGCGGATTGTGGCTTACAGCGTTACGATGAAAAACACTTTCTGGCGCTGCCTTCACCGTTTAAATATCAGCAACAGGCGGTGTTAAAACTGCCCATGATGCAGTATTTACCTAATGAAAATTTGCCGCAATGGCAGCAGGAAGTTGTTAGCCAACTCAAATCAATTATTGATATTCAAGCGGCGACGCTGGTGCTCTTCACCTCCCGCCAGGTGATGTTGCAGGTGTATAAGCAATTGCCATTGTCATTGAAAAATTTGATTCTTTTACAAGGTGATCAATTGTCGCCCAAAAATATGATCGTTAAACATATTCAACGAATTGAAGCAGGGCGGGGCAGCATTATTTTTGGGATGGATCGTTTTGCTGAAGGCGTCGATTTACCCGGCAATTTATGCACACATGTAATCATTACCAAACTGCCATTCCCAGTATTTACCCGCCCGATTGAACAGGCACGTCAGGAGTGGATCATAAAACGTGGCGGTCAGCCGTTTATCAGCTTGTCATTACCGGCTGTCAGCGTGAAGTTGATTCAGGCCTGTGGTCGGCTGCTTCGCAAAGAAACTGATTCCGGGCAAATAACCATCCTGGATCGTCGGTTGTTAACTAAAAATTACGGCAAGCAATTACTGTCTCATTTACCGGATTACCAGGTAATAACCGAATAAAAAAAGCCCGGCGAGGCCGGGCTTTCGGGGTGTATCAACAAACTTATTCAGTGCGGCTGGTAACTTCCAGCAAATGATAGCCAAATTGTGTTTTCACCGGACCCTGAACGGTGTTGACCGGGGCGGAGAAAACAACTTTATCGAATTCCGGCACCATCATGCCAGGGCCAAATTCGCCCAGATCACCGCCTTGACGGCTGGATGGGCAAGAAGAATTTTCTTTGGCGACGGCAGCAAAATCTGCGCCTTCTTCGATTTCGCGTTTCAATTCCAGACAGATTTCTTCACTGTCCACCAGGATGTGTCGTGCGGTTGCTCTAGCCATAATAGTTCCGTAATTAATGTGTAAATTGCCGACTTATGCCAGCTGTTTTAACAGGGCCTTCGCCGTGGCTTCTGACGAAGCCGGGTTTTGTCCTGTAATCAAAATGCCATCCGTAATCACGAATGAACTCCAGTCGCCACCTTTTTCATAAATAGCGCCACGTTGTTTGAGGGCATCTTCAAGTAAAAAGGGTACAACATCAGACAAGCCTACCGCATCTTCTTCACTATTTGAAAATGCTGTGAGCTTTTTACCTTTAATCCATGGATCATCGCCGATGGTTTTAACGTGTAACAAAACAGCCGGTGCGTGACAGACCACCGCCACCGGTTTATTGGCGAGCACAAAGCTTTCAATCAGTGTGATCGACTTTGTATCTTCAGTTAAATCCCATAATGGACCATGTCCACCTGGATAAAACACTGCATCATAATCTGCGGCATGAACATCGGCTAACTTAAGGGTATTAGCCAGTTGGTTTTTAGCTTCAGCATCATTTTCAAAACGCCGGGTAGCGTCTGTTTGAAAATCAGGCTGATTGCTTTTTGGATCAAGTGGCGGTTGCCCACCTTTGGGTGAGGCCAGTGTTATTTCTGCCCCGGCGTCTTTCATTGCGTAATAAGGTGATGCGAGTTCTTCTAGCCAGAAACCGGTTTTTTCTCCGGTATTGCCAAGCTTATCGTGCGAAGTTAGTACCACTAATATTTTCATGGTTGTTTCTCCTGAAATTTGTGGTTTTGAGGATTTATGAGATGTTACTTATTCGAAATGGGGTTTAGGCAATAAAATTTCAAGCAATATTGCAATTCATTCCTATCGTCGTAAACTCACATTAGGGTCTGTCGCTCTTTAAATATAGCAGCCTCTGTTGTGGCTGAAAATGCACAACAGAGGCGCGGATAGAGCAGTTCAACAGACACCAAAATAATAACAGCGAGAGAAAACTATGAAAAAAGAAACTATCTGTCTGCATGAAGGTTATGAAACCGATCCCACCACTAAATCCTGCGCGGTACCTATTTACCAAACTGTGGCGTTTGAATTTGATAATGCCCAGCATGGTGCCGATCTATTTAATCTTGATGTTCCCGGGAATATCTATAGTCGAATTATGAACCCCACCTGGGATGTATTGGAAAAGCGTGTAGCGGCGTTGGAAGGTGGTCTTGCTGCACTGGCGACTTCTGCTGGAAGTGCTGCGATTCATTACGCAATCCTCACTATTGCTGAGGCTGGCGACAATATAGTAACAACACCGCAGCTCTATGGTGGAACCTATACTTTGTTTGCTCACATGCTTCCTAAGCTCGGCATTGAAGTGCGATTTGCCTCAACCGATCAAGCTGCTGACTTGGAAAAATTGATTGATGCGAAAACCAAAGCGGTTTTCTGTGAATCAATCGGCAATCCTGCTGGTAATATTGTCGATATCGAGCCAATTGCAACAATGGCACATAAACACGGTGTTCCAGTGATCGTTGATAACACTGTGGCAACTCCGTTTTTGCTTAATCCAATTGAATATGGTGCTGATATTGTGGTGCATTCCTTAACCAAATACATGGGCGGTCATGGCACAACTTTAGGCGGCATTATTGTGGATTCCGGCAAGTTTCCCTGGGCTGAACACAAAGAAAGATTTCCAGTATTGAATCAACCGGAACCGGCTTATCACGGAGTGGTGTATACCGAGCAATTCGCTGAAGCAGCCTTTATTGCCAGAGCACGGACCGTCCCTTTACGTAATACCGGTTCGGCGTTGTCACCTATGAATGCGTTTCTATTATTACAAGGCATTGAAACGTTACCATTACGTATGGAGCGACATTGTGAAAATGCCATCGCAGTGGCTAAATACCTGCAACAGCATCCCAAAGTTAAATGGGTCAACTATGCCGGACTGGAAGGGGACAAGTATTTTGATTTGGCCCAGAAATATTTCAATGGCAAACCATCATCAATTCTGACCTTTGGCATTAAAGGCGGCTTTGATAATGGTGTGAAATTCTACGATGCATTGAAGTTGGTTAAACGTCTGGTGAATATCGGGGATACCAAGTCACTGGCCTGTCATCCGGCTTCGACCACACATCGTCAGCTGGAAGAAGCCGAACTCAAAGCAGCGGGAGTTACACCGGAAATGCTTCGCCTGTGTATTGGCATCGAACATATCAATGACATTATTGAAGATTTGGAGCAGGCTTTTTCTGCTGTCTAAATTAACTAATCCCGGCCTGTAATCAGGCCGGGACTTTTTAAACCAGTTTCCAGTGAATGGTTTCACCGGCGCGCATCGGCACCAGAGTTTCATCAGCAAATGCCAATGTTTCAGCAACCTGCCAATCGGTTTTTTGTATGGTGATTTGCCGTTCATTTCTTGGCAGTCCATAAAAGTCCGCACCATAGAAACTGGCAAACCCTTCGAGTTTATCCAAACACTCATGCTTATCGAAGACTTCAGCATAGAGTTCTATGGCAGCATGCGCGCTGTAGATCCCTGCACAGCCACAGGCATTTTCTTTATTGTTTTTACCGTGTGGAGCACTGTCGGTTCCCAGAAAGAACTTCGGATTACTGCTGGTTGCGGCAGCAATAAGCGCTTTCTGATGGGTATTACGTTTAAGCACTGGCAAGCAGAAATAATGAGGTCGAATACCGCCCACTAACATATCATTTCGATTTAACAGTAAATGGTGAGGTGTAATCGTTGCCGCTACAAAATTGCTGGCCTCTGCGACAAAATCCGCCGCATCCTTTGTGGTGATATGTTCAAAAACAACTTTCAGTTCTGGAAAATCACGTAACAACGGAATCAATTTTTCATCTATAAAGACTTTTTCACGATCAAAAATATCGGTTTCACTGTGAGTGACTTCACCATGCAGCAACAAAGGCATACCAGCTTGTTGCATGGCTTCCAGTGTTTTGTAACATTTACTGATATCGGTTACGCCAGCATCAGAATTAGTCGTTGCACCAGCCGGATAGAGTTTGACGGCTTTAATAAAATTGGCCTGCTTAGCCGCAACAATATCTTCTGCTTTAGTATTGTCCGTCAGATATAACGTCATTAATGGTTCAAAATCAGAGTCTGCCGGTCGAGCATCCAGGATACGTTGTCGATAGGCTGTTGCCTGTTCAACATTAGTCACGGGCGGACGCAAATTTGGCATCACAATGGCGCGTTTAAAGCATCTTGCGGTATCTGCAACAGTACGTTGCAATGCCTCATTGTCGCGCAAGTGGAGATGCCAGTCGTCTGGTTGGGTAATGCTAAGGGTATTTAATGATTGTTTTGTCATGAAGCAAATTATGCCATAGCTGTTAAGTTTTGCAGTTGAAAAGTTATGCTGTATTTATAGTAAAGGCAGTATTAGAACGCGGTTTTTCTTGACCTTGACAGGCATTCGCAGTAACTTTAGCCGTTTGATATTTTGAAGCAGATCGCATTAGCGATACGAGAGAGGACGACGTGGAATTAAGCGGTGCCGAGATTCTGGTCCATTGTCTGAAGGACGAAGGGGTTGAGTATTTGTTTGGCTATCCGGGTGGTGCAGTGCTGCATATTTACGATGCGCTGTATAATCAGGAAGAGGTCAAGCACATTCTTGTTCGCCATGAACAGGCGGCAACGCACGCTGCAGATGGTTATGCGCGCGCTACGGGCAAACCCGGTGTGGTGCTGGTAACTTCAGGTCCAGGTGCGACCAATGCGGTAACTGGTATTGCTACTGCCTATATGGATTCTATTCCTATGGTGGTTATTACCGGTCAGGTGGCAACAGCTAATATTGGTAGTGATGCTTTCCAAGAAGTCGATTCAGTTGGTATTACTCGTCCGTGCGTTAAACATAACTTTTTAGTTAAAGATATTAACGATCTGGCTGAGACCATCAAAAAAGCATTTTATGTAGCGACAACAGGCCGTCCTGGTCCAGTTGTGGTTGACGTACCAAAAGATATAACCGATCCGAATATCAAGATCCCGTATATCTATCCCGAGAGCGTACATATGCGCTCTTATCAGCCGGTTACTAAAGGCCATCCTGGTCAGATTAAGCGCGCCGTTGAGTTATTGCTGACCGCTAAAAAACCGATGATTTATACAGGTGGTGGGGTAGTTCTTGGTAATGCTGCTGAACAGTTAAGAACCTTTGTGAACACCTTGGCTTATCCTGTTACATCAACTCTGATGGGCTTGGGTTCTATTCCCTGGGATGACGAACAGTTTCTCGGTATGCTTGGTATGCATGGAACTTACGAAGCCAATATGGCAATGCATGATTGTGATGTTTTAATTGCCGTTGGCGCACGCTTTGATGACCGGGTAACAGGTAAAATTGCTGAATTTTGCCCTCATGCCAAGATCATTCATATTGACATTGATCCTTCATCCATTTCCAAGACAATCTCTGTTGATGTGCCGATAGTTGGTAATGTTGCGGATGTGTTGGCGGATATGAATCATTTGCTGGGGCTCAGCAAAACCCAACCTGACCAGGCAGCATTAGCTGAATGGTGGGGTATTATTAACGGCTGGCGCGCTAAAAAATGCATGTCATACGATCGTAATAGCGACCAAATCAAGCCCCAAGCCGTGGTTGAAATGATTCATGAGATCACCAAAGGTGATGCATATGTAACCTCGGATGTTGGCCAGCATCAGATGTGGGCTGCCCAATACTACGGTTTCAGCAAACCCAATCGCTGGATTAATTCAGGTGGTTTGGGAACGATGGGGTTTGGCTTGCCTGCAGCAATGGGCGTTCAGTTGGCGTTTCCTGAAGAAACGGTTATTTGTATTACTGGTGAAGGCAGTATTCAGATGTGTATTCAGGAACTGTCCACCTGTCTGCAATATGGATTACCGGTAAAAATCGTTGCGTTGAACAATCGATACCTTGGCATGGTTCGTCAATGGCAGGAATTTTTCTATCAGAATCGTTATTCGCATTCTTATATGGAATCATTGCCGGATTTCGTCAAACTGGCTGAAAGTTATGGTCATGTTGGTATTCGTATCGAACGCGTTGAAGATTTACGTCCAAAATTGGAAGAAGCCTTTGCATTGAAAGATCGCCTGGTGTTTTTGGATATCGTCACCGATCAAACGGAAAACGTTTACCCGATGATTGCCCAAGGCAAAGCGCACAATGAAATGCATATGTCACCATATTGCGATTTACCACAAGATCCAGAGCGGGAGCTGTCATAATGCGCCATATCATCTCGATTTTGATTGAAAACGAAGCCGGTGCGTTATCACGTGTTGCAGGCTTATTTTCAGCACGTGGATACAACATTGAATCTTTAACGGTTGCGCCCACTGAAGATGCATCGTTATCACGTATGACGATTGTTACCACTGGTACAGACCGTATTATCGAACAGATCACTAAGCAGCTGAACAAGTTGATTGATGTGGTGAAGTTGATGGAGTTATCTGACGGCCCGCATATTGAACGCGAAATGATGTTAATCAAAGTCAAAGCGGCCACTATGGATCAACGTGATGACGTTAAACGTTTATCAGATATTTTCCGTGGCCGGATTATTGATGTCACCGCATCTACATACACGATTGAACTGACTGGTGCAGGTAGCAAACTGGATTCGTTTATTGAAGCGTTATCCGAGCACAAAATTCTTGAAACCGTTCGCAGTGGCGTTTCTGGCATTGCCCGCGGCGAAAAATGCCTGCAATTGAATTGATTTAAAAACGAAGGAATTGATAATGAGTTTGAATATCTATTACGACAAAGATTGTGACCTGTCACTGATCCGTGGCATGAAAGTCACCATCATTGGTTACGGTTCACAAGGCCACGCTCACGCATGTAACCTGAAGGATTCTGGCGTGGATGTGACTGTTGCACTGCGTGCTGGTTCATCTTCTATTGCCAAAGCCGAAGGTGCTGGTCTGAAAGTCGCTGATACAGCATCTGCTGTTAAGCAAGCTGATTTAATCATGGTTTTAACACCTGATGAATTCCAATCTTCTTTATACAAAGATGAAATTGAACCAAATCTGAAGCAAGGTGCTGTATTAGCTTTTGCTCATGGTTTTGCGATTGTTTATAACCAAATCCTGCCACGCAAAGATTTAGACGTCATTATGATTGCGCCTAAAGCCCCAGGTCATACTGTTCGTAGCGAATTTACTCGTGGTGGTGGTATTCCTGATTTGATCGCCATTGAACAAGATGCTTCAGGTAAAGCGAAAGCAATCGCGTTATCTTATGCCTCTGCTATCGGTGGTGGCCGTACTGGTATCATCGAAACCACTTTCCGTGATGAAACTGAAACCGATCTGTTTGGTGAACAAGCCGTATTGTGTGGTGGTGCCGTTGAATTGGTTAAAGCCGGTTTTGAAACTTTAGTTGAAGCTGGTTATGCCCCAGAAATGGCTTATTTTGAATGTCTGCACGAACTGAAACTGATTGTTGATTTGATGTATGAAGGTGGCATTGCAAACATGAATTATTCAATTTCCAACAATGCGGAATACGGTGAATACGTCACTGGCCCTAAAGTTATCAATGATGAAAGTCGTTGGGCTATGCGTGAAGCATTGAAAAATATTCAGGAAGGCAAATATGCTAAACAGTTTATTATGGAAGGCCAAACAGGCTATCCAGAAATGACTGCCATGCGTCGTTTGAATGCTGAACATCCAATTGAACAAACGGGTGCTAAACTGCGTGAAATGATGCCTTGGATTCAAAAAATCGTTGATAAGTCTAAAAACTAATTAGCGTTTTTAATTGTCCTGAAATAAGGGCAGGTTGCTTAGCAATCTGCCCTTATTTTGTTTATGAAGGTACGGATGTCATAATGAAATCACTTCTTCTCTGAATACAGGAATTTTATGGTTAATCATGAAGAACGACAAAAACGCGGCATTTACCTATTACCGAATTTATTTACCACAGCTTGTCTGTTTGCCGGGTTCTACGCTATTGTCGCTGCGACTAGAGGTGAGTTTTCAGTTGCAGCTGTAGCCATCTTTGTCGCTATGGTCATGGATGGTCTGGACGGGCGTATTGCCCGAATGACTAATACCCAAAGTGCTTTTGGCGCCGAATATGACAGTCTTGCCGATATGGTGGCATTCGGGCTGGCACCCGCATTGGTAATGTTTGAATGGACATTAAATGGTCTGGGCAAGTTTGGTTGGATGGTGGCATTTATTTATGCTGCTTGTGGTGCGTTAAGACTTGCACGCTTTAATACACAGGTGGGAATTGCTGATAAACGCTATTTTCAAGGTCTGCCTAGCCCGGCAGCCGCAGCGGTTATTGCCGGTTGGGTATGGGTTGGTCATAACAACCAGTTGGACCCCACATTACTAACGTTTATAGGCGTGCCATTGACCTTTGCCGCAGCAATTTTGATGGTCAGCACGGTCCGTTATCATAGTTTTAAAGAGTTGAACCTGCGTGGCAAAGTTCCTTTTATCGTTATGTTGGTATTGGTATTAGTGTTTGCATTGATCGCTACAGACCCGCCAATCGTATTGTTCACTGCATTTTTGTTATATGCGATTTCAGGTCCGGTATTTACACTGGTACAGCTCCGCAAGCATCGTAATGAACGGTCGCAATCAAAATAAAACCACCTAAATGTCGGGGGCAAACCATAACTCATAAAACACTGAGATTGGATTTGAAATTCAGGATAAAGCGTCTTGAAAATCATTCTGCCCCCCTCATTTAACCTCCCTATATAATGACAATAAAAAACTTGTTCAGTGTTGAGCAAGCTGTTCGGAGTGAGCGAGATGAAAGACCAATTAATAATATTCGACACAACCTTACGTGACGGGGAACAGAGCCCTGGCGCATCAATGACCAAAGACGAAAAGGTGCGGATTGCAAAAGCCCTTGAACGTATGCGTGTCGATATTATCGAAGCAGGCTTCCCGATTGCCAGTATTGGTGATTTTGAGGCAGTACAAGCCGTTGCCAAAGCAGTTAAAGATAGTCGTGTCTGTGGTCTGGCGCGTGCACTGGATAAAGATATTGATAGGGCAGGTGAAGCACTTAAAGCCGCTAATGCTTCACGGATTCATACTTTTATCGCTACCTCACCCATTCATATGCAGATGAAACTGCGGATGCAACCAGACGAAGTGGTTGAAAATGCAGTTAAGGCAGTGAAGCGCGCTCGTCAATATACCGATGACGTTGAGTTTTCGCCTGAAGACGCTGGCCGTAGTGATTTGGATTTTCTTTGTCGGGTGCTCGAGGCTGTTATTGATGCCGGCGCTAAAACCTTGAACATCCCCGATACAGTTGGATATAACCTGCCGCATCAATTTGGTGAATTAATTAAAAACCTGCGTGAGCGCATCCCAAATTCTGATAAAGCGGTTTTCTCGGTCCATTGTCATAACGATTTAGGCCTAGCCGTTGCCAATTCATTATCAGCCGTTATGAATGGTGCACGTCAGGTTGAATGTACTATTAATGGGCTTGGAGAACGTGCTGGTAATGCCTCATTGGAAGAAGTGGTGATGGCTGTGCGTACCCGCCAGGATATGTTTGATTGTGATACCCGGCTGGATACTACACAAATATTAGCGGCCTCTCGTTTGGTTTCAGGAGTAACTGGTTTTGTGGTGCAACCCAATAAAGCGATAGTTGGTGCCAACGCGTTTGCCCATGAGTCTGGTATTCACCAGGATGGTGTGCTGAAAAATCGTGAAACCTATGAAATTATGCGTGCTGAAGATGTGGGCTGGAATACCAATCGTATGGTACTAGGCAAACATTCGGGACGAAATGCATTTCGTTCGCGGCTAAAAGAGCTGGGTATTGAGTTGGATTCCGAAGAAGATTTGAACAGTGCATTTACCCGATTCAAAGAACTGGCAGATAAGAAGCACGAAGTATTTGATGAGGATATTCAAGCACTTGTAAGTGATACCTTAACTGAGGATAACGAACGTATTCGATTGATTTCAATGCGTGTCTGTAGCGAAACTGGTGAAACCCCAGTTGCAAATGTCACATTGGCATTGGATGACAGTGAAGTACGTACTGAAATGAAAGGCAGTGGTCCGGTTGATGCCGCATTCAAAGCAATTGAATCGATGGTGCAGAGCCACACTGAATTACAACTTTATTCGGTAAGCAATATTACTAGCGGCACCGACTCGCAGGGTGAAGTCAGCGTCAGGTTGGAAAAAGGTGGACGGATTGTTAGCGGCCAAGGAACTGATACCGATATCGTTATTGCTTCAGCCAAAGCTTATATCAATGCCTTGAACAAAATGCTGCTGCCTGCTGATCGGGCACATCCTCAAGTCTGATGAGTTTATCGGCACAACAATATTTTGTATTGGATCAGATGGGTATTCCTGTCTGGGTCCCACGCGCGGATGAGGCCGTTACCACTGCCGACATGAGCTCTGAAACCATTGATTTCAGTCAATTTGATTTTGCAAAACCGTGGTTAGTCATCACTGAAAATCAGCTTTCTGTAGCTGAAAATCGTTTATTACGAGCCATTTTTGGCAGTATCAATGTTCAGCTAAATGACGTGACAGTAATTGATATGCAATTTTCAAAGGCCTTACAAGACTTTTCGGCGGATAAAACAGTGGCACTGGTTTTAGGTGAAGAGTTGTCACAAAAACTTAACTTAAAGCCTTATAATTCATTAAGCTGTCAGCAACTTGAAAATGATGTGCTAGCTATGATCAGCCCAAGTTTGCGTATATTACTTGAGCAGCCTCAGCGTAAAGAAGAGATGTGGCAAGCTATTCAGCAACTTCGGAACTTAAGAGCTTCGCTGAGTGACTGAATTAGCAATAAGTCAAATGCAACTGGCAGACGTTGATAAAGTCTGGCAAATGGAAAAACAGGCAAATCGCTTCCCCTGGACTAAAGGCAACTTTGAAGATTGTTTGAAGGGCGGTTATCGCAGTTTCCTCTATTCAGTTGCTGATGAGATGATTGGTTACAGCGTAGTACAATCGGTTCTGGACGAAGTTCATTTGCTGAACATTTGTGTGAAACCCACTTCTCAGGGCAACGGTTTTGGCAGACAAATCCTGAATCACGTAATTGGTCTCGCGCTGGAACAGTCTGCTTCAATTGTCGTATTGGAAGTGCGAGCCAGTAACTTTCGGGCTCAACAGCTTTATTTATCAACAGGTTTTAATGAAATGTCAGTACGCCGTGGTTATTATCCTGCAGAACAGGGCAGAGAAGATGGTGTATTGATGGGACTCGAACTTGGCATGTTATCGCAGCTTGGTCAAAACTTGCTATAAGACATGCCCTCACTTAGACTAACGGGTTTACGTTGGTTATTTTCAATCAAGGAGATTTATTATGGCTTTTGAATTGCCACCACTTCCTTATGCAAAAGATGCTTTGGAACCACACATCTCTGCAGAGACTCTTGAATACCATTATGGTAAGCATCACCAAACCTATGTAAATAACCTGAATAATCTGGTTCCTGGAACCGAGTTTGAAGGTCAATCGCTTGAAGCCATCATCACGAAATCTAGTGGTGGAGTTTTCAACAATGCTGCTCAAGTGTGGAACCACACTTTTTACTGGAATTGCCTGACACCAAATGGCAAAGATGCTGTTTCAGGTGATTTAGCGGCTGCAATCGATGCCAAATTTGGTTCATTTGCAGAATTTAAAGAGCAATTTACCAAATCTGCTACCACAAACTTCGGTTCAGGTTGGACCTGGTTGGTGAAAAATGCTGATGGCAGCATTGAAATCGTTAACACCAGCAATGCCGGTTGCCCGCTGACTGCAGGTCAAACGCCATTATTGACTTGTGATGTTTGGGAACATGCTTATTACATCGATTTCCGTAATGCCCGTCCAAAATATTTAGAGACATTCTGGACGCTGGTAAATTGGGATTTCGTTGCGGCAAATTTTGCAGCATAAATCATAGAATCAAGTCAGTAGTCTTATGGCTGCTGACTGATTCGATATATAATTTACAGTTTTTGGAATATGGCAGTTTTCTTTTGAAACTGCCATTTTTCGTTTCAATCCGGCAGAAAATCTGCTGATATATCGCCTGGAAAAACAGGCAGGGAGTTAAATTCCATGACCGAATCTGTCATGCCAACTTATGGACGTTTAGATATTACTTTTGCTAAAGGGGAAGGCGCGTGGCTGACTGATACCCGTGGCGAACGATATCTGGATGCATTGAGTGGTATTGCAGTTTGCAACCTTGGACATTGTCACCCTGCAGTAACACGCGCTATTTCTGAACAAGCTGCAACATTAGTGCATACATCGAATGTTTATCATATCGAGAAGCAACAACTATTAGCTGATAAATTAACGCAGCTGTCAGGAATGGAGCAGGTGTTTTTCTGCAATTCCGGCGCCGAAGCGAATGAAGCAGCAATTAAACTTGCTCGTAAATATGGTCATAGCAAAGGTATTGATAAACCCGTCATTATTGTTATGGAAGGCAGTTTCCATGGTCGGACAATGGCAACGTTGACCGCTACCGGTAATGCCAAAGTACAGGCTGGTTTTGAGCCATTAGTGCCAGGTTTTGTTCGGGTTCCTTACAATGATTTTGATGCGATTCGCATGGCTGTTAGTCATTGGCCAGAAGCTGTTGCTGTATTGGTTGAGCCGGTGCAGGGCGAGGGTGGTATTAAGGTGCCGGACAGTGAATATTTGTCTGCTATCCGTGATTTATGTACGCAACGCAAATTACTAATGATGCTCGATGAAGTACAGACAGGCGTTGGCCGGACTGGTAAATGGTTTGCTTTTCAACACAAACAGGGATTAGTGCCTGATGTGATGACGCTGGCTAAAGGCTTGGGTAATGGTATGCCTGTTGGTGCATGTCTAGTGGCCGGCTTGGCAAAAGGTGTTTTGCAAGCTGGTAATCACGGCTCAACATTCGGTGGTAATCCATTGGCCTGCAGTGCTGCATTAGCGGTATTGGAAACGATTGAAAAAGAACAGCTGTTGGATCATGTCAACAGACTGGGCGAACAGATGTATCAACACTTTAAACAGCAGTTGGGTCAAACCGAAGGTGTAAAAGACGTTCGGCATTTAGGTTTTATGTTTGGTATTGAATTAACCGTGCCTTGTGCTGATTTGGTCAAACTGGCATTGCAGGATCATATCCTGATCAATGTGACGGCTGAAAAAGTTATTCGCTTATTGCCTCCACTGGTGATCAATGCTCAAGAAGCCGAAATGATTGTTAACAAGGTAAGTCAACTGGTTAAAACCTTTCTGGCTTCTCAGCCGATCGAGAGTGTAGCCTGATGAGACATTTTCTTACGCTGAAAGACCTATCGCCGGTTGAATTGCATCAATTGATTATCCGTGCATCTGAATTAAAAGAAATGCATAAAGCGGGTGAGATCTACCAGCCTTTAAAAAATAAAGTGCTGGCTATGATTTTTGAAAAATCTTCAACCCGTACCCGTGTATCTTTTGAATCAGCTATGGTGCAATTCGGCGGCGGCTCTATCTTTTTATCGCCCGATGATACCCAATTAGGAAGAGGCGAGCCGATTGAAGACTCGGCCAGAGTGATTTCCAGCATGGTCGATGCAGTGATGATCCGAACCTTTGAGCACAGCAAAGTCGAAACCTTTGCTAAATATTCATCGGTACCGGTTATCAATGCATTGACGGATGATTACCATCCTTGTCAGCTGTTAGCCGATATGCAGACCTATCAGGAACATCGTGGAGATATACGTGGCAAAACCGTGGCATGGATTGGTGATGGCAACAATATGTGTCATTCCTATATCAATGCGGCGCAACAATTTGGATTTACCTTAAACATTGCGACACCGGTTGGGTATGAACCAAAGGCTTCTATAGTCAAGGCGGTTGATGCGCCAATTCATCTGTTTAATGATGCGATGCAGGCTGCAGAGCTTGCTGATTTAGTGGTTACTGATGTCTGGGCCAGTATGGGCCAGGAAGAAGAGCAACGTAAGCGTGAAGCTGCGTTTGCAGCGTTTCAGGTGGATAAAAAGGTCATGCAGCAAGCCGCTAAAGATGCATTATTTATGCATTGCCTACCCGCGCATCGTGGTGAAGAAGTGACGGCAGAAGTGATTGATGGGCAGCAAAGTGTCGTTTGGGATGAAGCTGAAAATCGGCTCCATGCCCAAAAAGCCTTACTGGAATTTCTCTGCGCCTAAGCTGCTGTTAAACGTCGAGTTGCTTAGCCAACGCGTTTAAGCGCTCGACTGTTCCAATGTCAGACCATTGTCCCTGATAATGTTGCCCGGTCGCTTTTCGCTGCTTCATAGCCTCAACAAAAAAAGGCTTTAATGCCAGTTTGGCGACTGGATGCTCAGCAAACATTTCTGGACGATAAATCCCGATACCACTGAACGTCAGTTTGGGGTCACCTTCGATTGCGAGCAAACCATCGGCATCAAGATAAAAATCCCCAGCAAGGTTGTGCAGAGGGTTATTCACCATAACCAGGTGACATAGTTGCTCTGTAGTTAATTCAAGTCTGGTTAAATCAGCAAAGGGAAAATCTGTCCAGATATCGCCATTTACCACCAGAAAGGGTTCATTGCCCAGTAGCGGTAATGCCTGAATAATTCCACCTGCTGTTTCCAGTCCGCCCGTGACTTCAGCTGAATATTCAAAGTTAGCTTGATAACGTTCACCACTGCCTAATAATGGCTCAAATTGCTCACCTAAATGAGCATAATTAATCACAATATCCTTAAGTCCTGCATCGACCAGTTGTTCAATCAGATACTCAATCAAGCGTTTTGGACCGGCATGCAGCAAAGGCTTTGGCGTGTGATCAGTAAGAGGTCTGAGTCGTTCACCACGACCAGCTGCCAGAATCATTACTTTCATTTTATGGCCGCAATTTTGGGTTGTTCAATAAGATATTGATAGAGGTTTTGTAACTCTGGATATCGTTCACAAACTTGATGAACATAATTTAAAGTCAATGCTAAGTCATTCATATAATTGGGTTTGTTGTCACGATAATTAAGTCGACAAAAGATCCCCAGTATTTTCAGGTGACGTTGCAAACCCATTAAATCAAACCAGCGAGGGAAATGTTCTGCTTGCTCGGAAGTTAACAATCCATGCTGTTGGGCCTGCTCAATATAATATTCAACCCACTGTTTTTGTTCTGCTGAAGACCACTGGATATACACATCACGCAACAATGAAACTAAGTCATAACTAATGGCACCAATCACGGCATCCTGAAAATCAATCACACCAGGAGTATGCCCGGGTAAATACATCAGATTACGTGAATGAAAATCCCGATGCACCAGAACCTGAGGTTGAGATAAGGCATTATTGATTAACAAATCATAAACAGCTGTTAACCAGTCAGGTGCTGTTAACTGCAAATGTTTTTGCAGAAACCATTCATCAAACAGCCGCATCTCACGCAGTAATAATGTGGAATCATATTGTGGTAAAGACTGATTTTTACAAGGAATTTTCTGTAGCTTTATCAGGCTGTCGATAGCATTTTTATACAGCCCATCAGCCGTCGATGTCGATAACTGAGAAAGGTATGGCGTGCTTCCTAGATCGCTCAGAATTAAAAAACCACTCTGCAGATCTTGTTGATAGATATGCGGAACATTCAGTCCGTATTGTTCCAACAATATCGCAACGTTGATGAACGCCTTATTATCTTCATGTTCTGGAGGTGAATCCATGACGATAAAGCTGCCATCCTGTTGCGCTAGTCGGAAATAACGACGAAAGCTGGCATCACTGGAAGCGGGCGTTAGCGAGTAGTTTTTATCGGTCACAAAGCTTTGTAACCATTGTTGCAGCTGTTGAAAGCGTATATCTTGTGTAATGTTCATCTGGGAAAAGCGTTATTTGTTTGAGAAATCAGGCTCACAACTGTGGTCACTGAATTTAAGGTGATGGCAGATTGTAGCGTATTCATCGGTGATGGGATAATTTGCCGGTGAAACATGTCCTAGCATGGCACCAAAAAAACTATAAATATCTGGAGAGGATGTAATGATTAAGCACTATCTCGCTGCTGGTTCGCTGGCTGTCTTATGTTCAGCCGTAATGGCAGAAGAATCCATGTTAACCCCTGGTGATATGCCTCAAGAAGCTATCAATGAAATGACCAATAATATTACCGCTTACAACAAATGCATGATGGAATCACGGTTAAATGCCAATAAAAGCGGTCAGGATGCCACACAGAATGCCGATGATATTCTGCAATCCTGCGAACCACAGCTGGATGAGTTAAAACAATTACTCACCGACAATAACGTCAATCCGGGACTGACTGAGGGAATGGCTAGAACCTTGCGTTCTAAAGCGGCTCGCCAATTGATGGGGCAAGCAATGAACAATATGGCTGCTCAAGCAGCAGCCATGGAAAATATGGAAAAAAGCCAACAGCAATAAGCTGATTTAGTCGGACTGCTGCGCCAACACATCAACACCTTCGTTGGCCAGCAGTTCAATCAAACGTATCAGTGGTAATCCAATCAGACTATTAGGATCCTGACCACGCAGCTCCTGAAATAAGCTGATTCCAAAGCCTTCAGATTTAAAACTTCCTGCGCATTGATACGGTTGTTCCGTGGTTAAATAAAAATCAATCTGTGCTGCAGAAAGCGGCCTGAATATCACCTCAAAATAATCCACCAACGACTGCATCGAATCGCTAGCGGAGTTATACAAAGCCAATCCCGTCATAAAGGTTACTTTATTTCCTGCAGCAGCAGAAAGCTGTTCTGTCGCCTTGGCATAATTACCGGGTTTACCCATTATGTGACCATTTAAAACCGCTACCTGATCAGACCCAATAATCAGGCTATCAGGATGCTGTTCTGCAATTTTACGAGCTTTGGCTTCTGCAAGCCGTTTTACCAGTTGTTCAGGCTTTTCATCCGCTTGCGGGCTTTCATCGATATCCGGTGAAACAGTAATAAAATCCAAATGTAGTTTAGCCAGCAGTTCAGCCCGGAAAGGGGAGCTGGATCCTAAAATTAATGTTTGCATGCAAAGCCTAAGTAATAACGGTGGGAGCGGCGCGGCCAGTGATTGATTGGATTCCAGCCAGGCCGTTAGCCAAATCAATTAAATCTTTCAGCCGTGTTTGAGTGTCTTCAAACAATTGGTCCGGATTATCCTCAATGGCTTCGATATAAACCCTTAAAGTCGCGCCTTGGGTGCCAGTACCTGACAGTCGAAAGATAATGCGACAACCATCGGTAAAGCCAATACGGATACCCTGATTTTCAGAAATACTGTTGTCGACAGGATCGTGATAACTAAAGTTATCTGCATAATCCACTTTATAACCATTCAGTTCCTGACCTGCCAATTGAGGCAATTGCTTTTGTAAACGATCAATTAGCTGATTGGCTTTATCGGTCGGAATCTCTTCATAATCATGACGGGTGTAATAATTCCGGCCATATTTCTGCCAATGCTGTCGAACAATCTCACTGACAGATTGCTGTCTGACGGCAAGAATATTCAACCAGAATAAAACTGCCCACAATCCGTCTTTTTCGCGAATATGATTGGAACCAGTGCCAAAGCTTTCTTCGCCGCACAAGGTAGCCATATTAGCGTCAAGCAGATTGCCAAAGAACTTCCAGCCAGTCGGTGTTTCATGCATTTGAATATTTAATGCTTTTGCGACTCGATCTGCTGCCTGACTGGTTGGCATTGAGCGGGCGATACCTTTAAGGCCTTCCTGATAGGCAGGTATCAGTTCGGCATTCGCTGCCAAGATGGCGAGACTGTCAGATGGTGTGACAAAGATGCCATGACCCAGGATCATATTACGATCGCCATCGCCATCCGACGCTGCGCCGAAATCCGGACCATTTTCGGCAAATAATTCTGCGACCAATTCTGGCGCGTAGGTGAGATTAGGGTCGGGATGACCGCCGGCAAAATCCGCTTGAGGAATGCCATTAATGACCGTACCTATTTCTGCTCCCAGACGTTTTTCGAGAATTTCTTTGGCGTACGGTCCGGTAATAGCATGCATCGCATCAAAGCGCATTTGAAAACGACCATTACACAGCAAGGCACGAATCGCCGGAAAATCGAAAATATCAGCCATCAATTCGGCGTAATCAGCAACAGGATCAATGATATCTATCTGCATGTCCTGCAGGTGTTGAGTGCCAATTTCGGAAAGGGAAATATCGTCACAGTCGAAAATACGATAAGACGTAATCTTTTGACTAAGTTGAAAGATTGCTTCGGTAATGCTTTCAGGTGCGGGGCCACCATTACGGATATTGAATTTGATACCAAAATCACCATCCTGTCCGGCAGGATTATGGCTGGCCGATAGAATAACGCCTCCAAATGCCTGATATTTGCGAATAACACACGATGCAGCCGGTGTTGAAAGCAGACCGTTTTGGCCAATAATTAATCGCTTGAAGCCATTCACCACCGCCATTTTTACAATAGTCTGGATCGCTGTCTCATTGTAAAAACGGCCATCACCGCCAATAACCAAGGTTTGATTTTGGGTATCGCCAATAGCATCAAACATGGCTTGTACAAAGTTTTCCAGATAATGTTTTTGTTGAAAAACACGAACTCGTTTACGCAATCCCGAGGTGCCGGGTCGTTGATCATTAAACGGCTGAGTAGTGATGTTACTGATCGACATGATATTTCCTGAAAAAAGGCGAATGAATGGGGCGTTAAAGACAGTTCATTACTGCTTTGCACAAAGGTTGTGTCTCACTATACTGAGAACATGTTACGGTCTCAACACTTCGATAATGCAACATTAATGTGCTTAGCCAGCTACGCTTCTGTGTTGACGGCTTTTGTGCTTATTGCCGCTAAGCTTATTGCTTGGTATCTCTCCGATTCCATCAGTATTCTGGCAAGTCTTATTGATTCCAGTCTTGATTTACTCGCTTCTTTAGTCAACCTGTTGGCGATTAGACACGCCTTACAGCCTGCTGATAAAGAACATCGCTTTGGTCATGGCAAAGCGGAACCTTTAGCGGCGGTAGGGCAATCTATGTTTATTGCTGGATCGGCGTGCATGTTGTTATTTCAGGCAAGCGGCCGACTCGTTAATCCTCAACCGCTGACCGCGGGAATAGAGCTGGGCGTGGCTGTCATGTTGTTTTCCATGATGGCTACGGTGGGGTTATTACTGTTACAGCGATTTGTTATTAAAAAAACCAAATCTTCGGCTATCCGGGCCGATTCCCTCCATTATCAATCGGATTTATTGGTCAATTTCAGCGTCATAATTGCATTGCTGTTAACACAGTTTGGCTTAATCTGGTTTGATCCATTAATGGCGGTATTTATTGCGGTCTATGTGCTGTTCAGTGCATGGAAGATCCTTAGGGATGCAGTAGACTTGTTGATGGACCATGAAATTAGTGATGCCGAGCGTCAGCAAATAACTGAATTGGTGTTAAAGCACCCGCAAGTAAAAGGTATGCATGATTTACGAACCAGACGATCAGGCACCACTGTTTTTATTCAATTACATCTTGAGCTGGATGCTGCGTTTACTCTGCAACAAGCCCACGATATAAGTGATCAGGTAAACCAAGAAATTCATACCTTATTCGATGAAGCAGAAGTGATTATTCATCAGGATCCTATAATCGTTGGCAATTAAACATTGCCTGGCTCTAACGCCGTATAATATTTAAAAACTTGAGGAGTGGTATTCGTTTGCTTGAACAATTTTCTATAGAGTTAGCCGGCGGGCTGGGCTTGGTTTTAATATTGATTATTTGGTTACTCTATCGACGTTTTGTTCGGAAAAGTCCTTCACAGATTCAGATTGAACAAGTATTAAAACCGTATAAACAGGACGAACTCAAAAATGTGATTTTGCCTGATGGCTTGGGTGGATTACTGGAAATTGAAAAGATTTTTTGTTGGAGCAGGGCATTTTGATTTTGCGGGATTATCCAATCAGCGGACATTTATTCGGTGCTGAGAAAATCGAGCAATGGACCCAAATTGTTGATGGTCGCAGTTATAAATTCACTAACCCGCTGCATCATCTTGAACATGCGCGCCAAGCCATTCGTTCACTGATTCCCAAAATGCCGGTTTTTTGCCATGTGGTATTTACTGCAGACAGTAATTTCCCTAAAGGTAAGCCTGCATCGGTTTCGGTTTTACATAGTTTTGAACAGGATATGCAAAGATTGTTTAATAGCCCGAAATTACCCTCTGAATCCAGAGAGAAAATGTGGGATGTTATTAAGCAGAATGTTCGCATCGACGCTCAGTCATTAGTCCGGGAGTAAACGTGGAAAAGCCAACAAAACCATTGGTGGTGGCAATTTCATCACGCGCGCTGTTTGATTTGGATGAAAGCCATCGGATTTATGAAGAACAGGGCACCGAAGCCTACTGTCAGTTTCAGATTGAAAATGAAGATGTGCCTTTATCACCAGGCGGCGCATTTAATTTGGTCAAAAAGTTATTGGCGTTAAATGACAATAATCCCAATACCCCTCGGGTTGAGATTATTTTATTGTCGCGCAATAGCGCTGATACAGGTTTACGCGTATTCAATTCGATTCAGCACCACAAGTTGGGCATTATCCGCGCTGTATTTACCTCTGGCAGTAGCCCGTATCGATATGTTGCTCCTTTCAGCGCAAACCTTTTTTTATCAACTAGTCCTGAAGACGTGCGGATGGCACTTGAGGCAGGTATTGCGGCAGCCACTATCTTGCCGTCGAATCTAGGTAATAACTCTGAATCAGATCAACTACGCATTGCCTTTGACGGCGATGCCGTTTTATTTTCAGATGAATCAGAACGCATATATAAAGAGCGCGGGCTGGAAGCATTCACCCAGAACGAACAGAAAACCGCCAGACAGGCATTATCCGGCGGGCCATTCAAAGATTTCTTAATGGCATTGAATCAAATCCAAACCGAATACCCTGAAAATAGCTCACCGATTCGCACGGCTTTGGTGACTGCTCGTTCCGCACCGGCTCATGAACGTGTGATCCGTACTTTACGAGAATGGGGTATCCGTATTGATGAAGCTATCTTTCTTGGCGGTATGGAGAAAGGCCCTTTTCTAAAATCATTTGGCGCCGATATTTTCTTTGATGATCAGGAACGTCATTGCATCTCGGCAAGAGATCATGTCGCTACCGGACACGTTCCGCATGGAATTGCTAATCAGATTATTGTCAAAGAAGACTCTGAATGACACTGACACCAATGCCGGTTGCTGCACAACGTTTTATCCGTCAGTTGACCGATAAGCATATGCCAGTTTTTCCCAATACCATGCTGGAAATTAATCAGATCCTTGAACAGGAAGATAGTGCGGCAGTAGATGTTGCGCAGGTTATTTTGCGTGATGCCGCCTTAACTGGCCGTTTATTAAAAATGGCCAATAGCGTCTATTACAATCCTCAAGGACATCATATTAATACTGTGTCACGCGCTTTAATGCTGTTAGGTTTTGAACAGGTCAAAGTATTGGCACTGACGCTGGTATTAATTGATTCATTAAAAGCCAGCAAACGTCACGATAAAGTGCTTAAAGAAATGGCGATATCACTGCATGCTGCAGTACAGGCACAGAATATGGCCAACTTGTGTCATTCTGAATTGCCAGAAGATATTTTTATTGCGGCATTACTCTCGCGTCTCGGCTATTTAACCTTTTGGGCATTTGCCGATGAAAAAACTGTTAGCGCATACGAGCAAGCAGAATCAACTGTTTCTGCCGAGATAGACGTCTTAGGATATTCCTTGCAGCAACTCACTCAAGGTCTTGCCGAGGCCTGGTCATTAAATGATCTGCTGGTTCAAAGTTTTCGTTCACATGATAAATCGGAAGCGGTACAGATTATTCGCTATGCCGGACAACTGGCCTTTGAAACTCGGAAATCCTGGGATATGACTAAGCTAGCGCCATGGTTTAAGCAATCCGCAACACTGGCACACAGTACAGAGGAAACCTTAATATCATCGGTTTATGATAGTGCCTTGGCAGCACAACAATTGTTAAATCTGACAGGTATTGAGCGCGCTCAGGGATTGATTCCTCTGCCCAGTGACATTGAACTAAGTGATGATAGCTTGAGCGAATCAGTAGCAGATGTTGAGCAGGGAACGCTTTATTTTGCACCTGATCAAGCAATTCAATTACGCATTTTGCAAGATATTACCCAAGCCATTCAGGAACATAGAAGTATTAATCAGATTCTGGAAATGGTGATGGAGGGGATTTATCGTGGTGCGGGTATGGACAGGGTGGTATTTGCTGTTTTATCAGCTGACAAAACTCAGCTCAATTGTCGGTATGCCATGGGACATCAAAATGAACAATTGTGTGAGTTATTCAAGATAACTATCAGTAACAATACATCCAGCCTTTTTAAAGATTTATTGTCAGCTGAAGATGCCGTGCTACTTGATCAATCACAACCCGCACAGATAAAAAAAATTCAGCAAGAAAGTAATGCAATATTTAATGTTCAATCCCTGCTGGCGATGCCATTGAAACGCTCCAACAAACCCTTCGGCTTATTTTTGGCTGACAGGCATGCTTCAAACAGAGCTTTAGAACAGCAGGATCTTATTGCTTTTCGGCAGTTTTGCCAGCAGGCAGCCTTGGCATTCGCATTTTTGACAATACAAGGCTAGTTTTGGTCTGTTTATCTGGCTATAATGGCCGACTTGATTAGATACGTAAGCATATCTATAACGAATTGCGAGAGTGGCGGAATTGGTAGACGCGCTGGATTTAGGTTCCAGTAGGGTAACCTGTGAGAGTTCGAGTCTCTCCTCTCGTACCATTTACAATTGTTGGTGCTATGACGCCGGCAATGCGCTTAATCCCCGTGTTTGAGGTTTAAAGAATGCAAGTAACTGTAGAAAATGTCAGCGAGCTTGGTCGTAAAATGACCATTACTGTGGAAGATGCGAATATTGAACAAGCTGTTGAACAACGCTTGGCATCTATCCGCCCATCAGTTCGAATGGCTGGCTTCCGTCCCGGCAAAGTTCCAATGAAAATGCTGGTTAAAACGCATGGTCCCTCAGCACGTCGCGAAGTGATTGATCAAATTGTCCAAGACAGCATGCGTGAAGCTTTCACACAAGAGAAAGTGAATCCGGCCAGCCCTCCGCATATTGATAGCATGAAAGAAGAAAAGTCAGCGTTAGTCTATACACTGAATTACGAAATCTTTCCTGAACTCGCCGAAGTAAAACTTGCCGATATTAAATTGGAAAAAACAGTTGCTGAAGTAACTGAAGAAGATGTTGATAAAATGCTAGAAACCCTGCGTGAGCAACGCATGAGCTGGGAGCCGCTGAAACGCGCCGCCAAAGAAGAAGATGGTGTAACCATTGATTTTGTGGGCAGCATTGATGGTGAAGAATTCCAGGGCGGTAAAGGTAAGGATGTATTAGTTATTATTGGTAATGGCAGCATGTTGCCGGAGTTTGAACAACAATTGGTCGGTGTGAAGCCAGATCAAGAGCTGACCATTTCAATGACTTTCCCTGAAGATTATCGTGCTGAACATCTGCGTGGTAAAAAAGCTGATTTTGCTGTGACTGTGAAACAGGTCGCCAAGAAAAAACTGCCAAAACTAGATAAAGAATTTGCTGAGCTTTGTGGTGTTGAAGGTGGTTTAGCTGCCTTGAAAAAAGAAGTCCGCTCGAATATGGAACGTGAACTCTCAGCAGCATTGAAAAATGTCAATAAGCGTAAAGCGATGGACAGTGTTGCTGCAAACAATGATATTGCTTTACCAGAAGCTCCAGTAGAACGTGAAGCGAATTTCTTGATGGAGCAAGCTAAGAACAATTTGCGTAATCAAGGCGTCAATGTTGAAGGTTTGCCATTTGAATTGAGTAATTTCAAAGATAATGCCGAAAAACGTGTCAAACTTAGTCTGCTTATCGGTAAGATTATTTCTGACAATAAAATTCAACCTGAAGAAAAACGCGTTCGTGAAGCAATTGAAGCCATTGCTGCCAGTTATGAAGATCCTGAAGATGTAATGAACTACTACATGACAAATCAGGATAAATTATCTGAAATCCAAATGATGGTTGTAGAAGACACTGTCGTTGAATGGATCTACGATAATGTTAAAGTTGAAGAAAAAGCATCTTCATTCTCTGAAGTGATGAATGCAATAGCCTAAAGGCACAAGCAAGTTTTTACAAAGACAGCCCGTGCTCAAACTTTTGGGCATGGGCTATTTTTTATTTGGCATTAAAACAGGACCGCTATGAGCACTATATTTTCTGAGCATCTCAATCCAGTTCAAAATGCATTGGTTCCAATTGTTGTTGAACAGACTTCACGTGGTGAACGTTCTTACGATATTTATTCTCGTCTGCTAAAAGAGCGCATTATCTTTTTGGTTGGTCAAGTTGAAGACCATATGGCGAATTTGATTGTCGCCCAGATGTTGTTCCTGGAATCAGAAAACCCTGATAAAGATATCCATCTCTATATTAATTCTCCAGGTGGAGCTGTCACCGCCGGTTTGGCAATTTATGACACAATGCAATTTATCAAACCGCAAGTCAGTACCTTATGTATCGGTCAAGCTGCCAGTATGGGTGCATTATTGTTAACAGCAGGTGCCAAAGGTAAACGTTTTGCTCTGCCAAATTCGCGCATTATGGTGCATCAGCCATTAGGTGGTTTTCAGGGGCAGGCATCAGATATCGATATTCATGCCAGAGAGATTCTAAGTATCCGTGATAGATTAAATGGAATTATGGCCCATCATACTGGTCAGGATATAGAGAAAATTGAACGTGATACCGATCGTGACAATTTCATGAATGGTGAACAAGCAGCAGAATATGGTTTAATTGATGCTGTAATGAATAGCCGACCAGCAGAAAAGTCTTAAGCCAACACAAACGTTAGGAAAGTAGAGCGATATGAGCGACGACAAAAAAAACGACGACAAATTACTTTACTGTTCATTCTGCGGTAAAAGTCAGCATGAAGTAAAAAAATTGATCGCGGGTCCATCGGTATTTGTCTGCGACGAGTGTGTAGAGCTTTGTAACGATATTATCCGTGAAGAGCTGCAAGAAAAAACGGACGGCAAGGCCGATTCGAGATTGCCTTCTCCACATGAAATAGATTCTGCTCTTAATAATTATGTTATTGGTCAAGTAAAAGCCAAACGCGTTTTATCGGTAGCGGTATATAACCATTACAAACGTCTGCGCCACGGCACCAAAAACGATGATGTAGAACTTTCTAAAAGTAATATTCTGTTGATTGGACCGACGGGTAGTGGCAAAACATTGCTGGCAGAGACATTGGCCAGACAATTAAATGTGCCTTTTACCATGGCGGATGCCACTACGCTGACCGAAGCTGGCTATGTTGGTGAAGATGTTGAAAACATTATTCAAAAATTGTTACAGAAATGTGATTACGATGTAGAAAAAGCTGAAACGGGCATCGTGTATATCGATGAAATCGATAAGATTTCCAAAAAATCGGATAACCCATCGATTACTCGTGACGTATCCGGTGAAGGTGTTCAACAGGCCTTATTGAAATTGATTGAGGGTACGATTGCCTCAGTACCACCCCAAGGTGGCAGAAAACATCCACAACAGGAGTTTTTGCAAGTTGATACCAGCAAGATTCTATTTATTTGTGGTGGTGCATTTGCTGGCTTGGATAAAGTTATTCGCAACCGTACCCACAAGGGTGGCATAGGTTTCTCAGCTGACGTGAAGAGCGTTGATACTAACGCACCGTCAAGTGAAGCTTTAAGAGTGGTTGAGCCTGAGGATTTAATTCAATACGGATTGATTCCAGAATTTGTTGGTCGTTTGCCAGTTGTAGCAACGCTTGAAGAACTTGATGAAGCTGCTTTGGTACAAATATTAACTGAACCGAAAAATGCCCTCACTAAACAATATGAAAAATTGTTTGAACTGGAAAATTGTGAACTAGAATTCAGAGCGGATGCATTACGGGCGATTGCCCGCAAGGCAATGGAGCGTAAAACCGGCGCACGTGGTCTGCGATCCATTATTGAAAATGTTCTGTTAGATACCATGTTTGACCTGCCATCCTTGGATAACGTCACTAAAGTGGTAGTGGATGAAAGTGTTATCAACGGAGAAAACACGCCAATACTAATTTACGAAGATCAACCTGCTGATCTTGCTTCAGGTGATAAATAGTCTCTACCTGATTGTTCTTTATACACTTTGGCAAATATTAATGCGTCCGGTTACACCGGACGCTTGATTTCTTTATGCCTGTCCCCATATTGTTTTCACGTACACGATAAACGTGTCTGTTGACTCCCTTAAGAGGTCTGCATTGATGGAAAATGAATTAAAAGCTACATCAACTGATGACAATGCCTTGCAAAAAGTACCAGTGTTGCCATTGCGTGATGTTGTTGTCTATCCGCATATGGTTATTCCATTATTTGTTGGGCGTGAAAAATCCATCAAAGCATTGGAACACGCTACTGATGAAAACAAGCAAGTTCTGCTAGTAGCCCAAAAAGATTCAGGTGAAGATTCACCTTCACCTGAAAATCTTTATGAAACGGGTACCTTGGCAAACATCCTGCAATTATTGAAATTGCCAGATGGCACTGTAAAGGTTTTGGTTGAAGGTACTCAGCGCGCTAAAGTTGCGTTGTATGACAATACCAATGTTTTTCTTGAGGCTGAAGTTGCGACCTTTATTGATGAACATCCTGATCAGCGTGAAGCCGATGTGTTGATGCGCACGCTGCTGGGTCAATTTGAACAGTACGTTAAGCTTAATAAAAAAATTCCACCTGAAGTAATTGCATCATTGTCTAGCATTGAAGATCTTGCGCGTATGGCGGATACCGTCGCCGCTCATATGACCTTAAAGCTTGAAGACAAACAACTGCTTTTAGAAATGTCTGACGTTAAAGATCGCATCGAAAAATTGATGGCCTATCTGGAGTCGGAAATCGATATTCAACAGATCGAAAAACGCATCCGTAATCGTGTCAAAAAGCAGATGGAAAAAAGCCAGCGTGAATACTATCTGAATGAACAGCTTAAAGCTGTGCAGAAAGAACTTGGTGAGCTGGATGATAGTGGCAATGAGGTAGAAGAGTTAGCGGAAAAAATTGCTACTGCAGGCATGAGTGCTGAAGCGCGCGATAAAGCCGAATCAGAACTGAAAAAATTAAAAATGATGTCACCAATGTCTGCTGAAGCGACAGTGGTACGTAATTACATTGAATATTTACTAGAAGTACCTTGGAAAAAACGTTCACGTGTTACGTTGGATCTGGATCATGCACAACAAGTGCTCGATGAAGACCACTATGGCTTGGAAAAAGTTAAAGAACGCATTATCGAGTACCTCGCAGTACAAAAACGCGTTAAAAAACTCAAAGGCCCAATTCTATGTTTAGTTGGCCCACCGGGCGTTGGTAAAACATCGATTGCCCAGTCAATTGCGCGTGCTACTAACCGTAAATTCAGCCGTATGGCGTTGGGTGGTGTACGTGATGAAGCAGAAATTCGTGGTCACCGTCGGACCTACATTGGTTCTATGCCTGGTAAAGTAATTCAGAATATTTCCAAAACAGGCGTGCGTAATCCATTGTTCTTGCTGGATGAGATCGACAAGATGGCTCAGGATTTCCGTGGCGATCCTGCATCTGCATTATTAGAAGTTTTGGATCCGGAGCAAAATTCTACTTTTGCCGATCATTATCTGGAAGTGGAATACGATTTGTCCGACGTAATGTTTGTCTGTACGGCAAATACTTTGAACATTCCAGATGCATTGCGTGACCGTATGGAAATTATTCGTCTTGCCGGTTATACCGAAGATGAAAAATTGAATATTGCTTTGCAATACTTATTGCCGAAAGCGATCAAAGATAATGGTTTAAAAGCGGACGAGATCGAAATTACATCTCAAGCAGTGATGGAAATCATTCGCCGTTATACACGTGAAGCTGGTGTACGTAATTTGCAACGTGAAATCTCGAAAATTTGCCGTAAATTGGTCAAACAAATTTTAAGTGAGTCACCTGCAGAGAAAGTGATCGTCACCGCCGATAATTTGGAAGACTATCTTGGCGTATATCACTATCAATATGGCGTAGCAGAAGAGGATGATCGCATCGGCCAAGTCACTGGACTTGCCTGGACGGAAGTAGGTGGTGAATTATTAACTATCGAGTCGGCAGTGATGCCTGGTAAGGGCAAAGCCAGCTATACCGGTAAGTTGGGTGATGTTATGCAGGAATCGATTCAAGCTGCTACTACAGTTGTCCGTTCGCGGGCATTAGAGTGGGGCATTGCTGAAGATTATTTGCAAAGCCATGATTTACATATTCACGTTCCAGAAGGCGCTACACCAAAAGATGGTCCAAGTGCCGGTATCGGTATGTGTACCGCATTAGTGTCTGCAATTACCGGCATCCCGGTTAAATCCAACGTGGCAATGACTGGTGAGATCACATTGCGTGGAGAAGTATTGGCGATTGGTGGTTTGAAAGAAAAATTACTGGCCGCTCATCGCGGAGGCATTGATACGGTCTTGATCCCTAAAGATAATGTGAAAGATTTAAGGGAAATTCCGGATAATGTTAAATCCGGCTTGGAAATTATTCCGGTTCGCTGGATTAATGAAGTGCTGGAAAAAGCATTGCAAACCATGCCGACGAAAGTATTACCGACTCCGGATACGGCGACTGTTCTGGCACCTGAACAAGCCAGTTTCCATGAAGTTAATACGCAAAACAGGCATTAAAATTGATTAAAGCGAGCAACGGAGACTTATGATGACTCAGAAACAACAACAGCGTTTAATCGGGACGCTTTTGCTGGTCTTTTTCATCGCCGTGCTCGCTTATATCGTTTTATCTAAAGTTAGTCAGACTGAATCTGGAAGACAAATTCAAGAGGAAGAGCCCATTCAATTCTCTTCGGTAATAGAGGCTTTGCAAGAAGCTTCTGACGATGACAATGATATTGGGACGGACTCTATTTCTGGTGATGAAGCTTTTATAGATATTGATCCTGAAGTCACAGACGAATCGACAGTACCTGCTCCATCAATCGAACCTGTAGTAACGGCACCCGCCACTCCAGTAACCCCTGAGCCAGAAGTTGTAGCCCCCAAACCAGCGCCGGTCCTACCTAAACCTACTCCAGCTCCAGCTCCAACTCCAACTCCTGTACCTGAACCAAAGCCGGCACCGGCACCAGTTGTTGAAGCTCCAAAACCAGCACCGACACCAGCAGCACCGGTAGAAAGAACGCCTGAACCTACACAAGCTGAAACAGCGTCGCGTTGGATCCTTCAATTAGGAAGTTTTTCAGTTGAAGCCAATGCAAACAGCTTGAAAAAGCAGTTAGAAGATATCGGTTACAAGCCAATGATCGAACAAACTCGCAGTGGTGAAACGGTTATTTACCGTGTGAGACTGCAACCGAATGCAGATAGAGCAGCCTTGGAAAAAACGGCTGAGTCAATTCGTAATCAATTGAATTTAAATACTCAGATATTCCCATATCCGTAATGCATCACAAAGTCATCGATTTGTAATCAGTTACGCGTAAATATATTGGGTTACCTTTGGCAATTCTGATAAAATTCCCTCTTTTTTACACGCTGCTCGACGCGGAGTCATAATGAACTGGGTAGATTATTTAATAATCGGCATTATTTTGATTTCGTCGGGCATCAGTATTGTTCGTGGCTTTATAAAAGAAGTACTTTCGTTAATCAGCTGGGCAGTGGCGATTTGGGTCGCCTTTATGTTTTTTGCCAATTTTGCCAGTTTATTAACGCCTTATATTGATACAGTTACCATACGTTTATTTATCGCGTTTTTTGTCTTATTTGTTGTCACATTAATACTCGGGGCACTGGTTAACCATTTAATTTCACAGCTGGTCGAGAAGACAGGGCTTAGTGGCACTGACCGTGCACTGGGAGTGATTTTCGGTATTCTTAGAGGTGTCGCAATCGTCACTATTTTAGTGTTGGCTGCAGGCGTAACGCCCATGCCAACAGATGCTTGGTGGCAAAACTCTTTATTGTTACAACATTTTGAAGACCTAGCGGTTTGGGTCAAGCAGTTTTTACCGACTGATGTCGCTGAACACGTTAACTTCAACTAATCCTGGCAGGGTAATTTTATGTGTGGAATTATTGGTATTGTAGGTCACTCGGAAGTCAATCAAGCGCTGTATGACGGACTGACAGTCCAGCAACATCGCGGCCAGGATGCTGCGGGTATTATGACTTGCGACCAAAACGGACGGTTTTATCTTCGTAAAGATAACGGTCTGGTAAAAGATGTATTTCATACCCGTCATATGATTCGCCTAAAAGGTTCAATGGGGATAGGGCATATTCGCTATCCGACTGCTGGTTGCTCAAACTCAGCGGAATCTCAACCATTTTATGTCAACTCACCATTTGGTATTGCGCTGGCGCACAATGGTAATCTGACTAATACCAAACTGTTATCTGATCAATTATTCAAGAGTGATCGTCGTCACCTTAATACTGGTTCTGATTCTGAAGTTTTGTTAAACGTGCTTGCGCATGAATTGCAAACCTCAGGCAAACTCAAACCGCAACCAGAAGATATTTTCAAAGCCGTTTCCGAAGTACATAAACGTTGCAAAGGTGCTTATGCCGTTGTTGCGATGATTGCCGGCGTTGGTATGCTGGCATTCCGTGATCCTTACGGTATTCGTCCTGCAGTCATTGGTAAGCGTGAAACAGATTTAGGCACAGAATACGTTGTGGCATCTGAGAGTGTGGCAATTGATACGCTTGATTTTGAGTTTATGCGTGACGTACAGCCCGGCGAATGTATCTTTATTGATATGCAGGGTAGTTTTCATAGTCAACAATGTGCTGAAAACCCAATCAAATCACCTTGTATATTTGAATATGTTTATTTTGCTCGTCCAGATTCAATGATGGATGGCATTTCGGTGCATAAAAGCCGTATGCGTATGGGCACTAAGTTAGCGGAAAAAATTAAACGTGAATTTCCAGATCACGATATTGATGTCGTTATCCCAATTCCCGATACCAGCCGTAGTGCGGCACTGCAACTTGCCTATGATTTAGATGTGGTGTATCGCGAAGGTTTTATTAAAAACCGCTATATTGGTCGTACCTTCATCATGCCTGGGCAGCAACAGCGCAAAAAATCTGTGCGCCAAAAATTGAATGCAATTGATCTGGAGTTCCGCGATAAGAATGTTCTGCTGGTTGATGATTCAATTGTTCGTGGCACGACCTCGCAACAAATCGTTCAAATGGCACGTGATGCCGGTGCAAAAAAAGTTTACTTAGCTTCTGCTGCACCACCAGTTCGTTTCCCTAACGTATATGGTATTGATATGCCATCACCGTCTGAATTTGTTGCGCACAATCGTAATGTTGAACAAATTGCAGAAGAGCTTGGCGTGGATTGGTTGATATACCAGGACTTACAAGATTTGGTTGAAGCCATTAACAAGAAAAGTGATGTCAAACGTTTTGATACTTCCTGCTTTGATGGGAATTACATTACTGGCGATATCGATGAGACTTATTTGTATTACATTGATGCGCTGCGTAATGACATGTCAAAACAGTCAGAAGAAGAAGGTAATGTTACGATTGAGCTGCATAATGATGTTTAAGCAGCTTATTACACACAACAATTTCTATACCATTGTTCCCGCTAAATTCAGCGGGAATAAACAGCTTTTTGCTGTTTGATACCAATTCTTATATAATCCCGTCGATTATGCATCAGCAATTGCCAAGAGAGATTGATCCGTTTCGTTTTGCTCATAGCGGTTTACAGATAACGGGAGAAATTCCGGTCAGTAAAATGTCGCGTTTGAGTGAAATGCTTTACGACGATTCAGGGACAGTTTTGGTCGATATGCAGTTTGATATCGATACCACTGGCACGCCTTTTATGCTTGGGCAATTTGCTGTAACCGTTAATTTGCTTTGCGAACGTTGTATGGAGTCAATGGCTCATTCAATGAATATCACAACCAAATTGGCACTGGTTCGACATGAAGGAAAGGTTGAAGGTCTTGCTGAGCAATATGAGCCCTGGATCTTGAATGATGCAAAACAAGTTGATCCGGCATTGATGGTGGAAGATGAGTTGATTCTCGCTTTACCGATCGTGCCAAAACATGATTATTCATGTTTGCCTGAACAGTTGTGGCAAGCAGGAGAAGAGGAAATTGAGCCTGAGAAACCAGTCTCACCGTTTGCAGCGTTATCTGCATTGAAATCGAAAAAGTAATTTATTTATTGTTATTGGGTTTAGGAGTTTAAGCCATGGCTGTTCAAAAGAGTAAAAAGAGTCCTTCACGTCGCGGTATGCGTCGTTCACATGATGCATTAACAGAATCAACTTTATCTGTTGATTCAACTTCTGGTGAATTACACCGTCGTCACCATGTGACAGCTGACGGTTACTACCGTGGCCGCAAAGTTATTGCTGACAAGAGTGAATAAGGCTTAACAGAAATTGACTTTAACAATTTCGATCGACGCTATGGGCGGGGATCACGGACCACAAGTCGTGATCCCCGCTGCCATATCAACGCTGGAAAGACATACGGATGTTGAGCTGATTTTAGTAGGTGATGAAGCCACTATTTCAGCAGAGATAACTAAACATCAGTTTGCTGACAAGCACCGTATGAAAATTCACCATGCTTCCCAAACCGTCGGTATGGACGAAGCGCCATCCTCAGCATTACGTGGCAAAAAAGATTCTTCAATGCGGGTGGCTATAAATCTTGTCAAAGACGGCCAAGCTGCTGCCTGTATCAGTGCCGGTAATACCGGTGCATTAATGGCAACTGCGCGTTTTGTGTTGAAGACACTGCCAGGTATTGAACGACCTGCCATTATTACGGCATTACCTACCATGCGTGGTCACACATATGTTCTCGATCTCGGGGCAAATGTGGACTCTACGGCTGAGCATCTGGTGCAATTTGCCTTAATGGGCTCAGTTTTAGCTGAGTTAATTGATGGCAAACCAAATCCGACAGTTGGTCTACTGAATGTGGGCGCGGAAGAAATCAAAGGTAATGAACGGGTAAAAGAAGCAGCTCGTTTATTGGCTAAGACAGATTTGAATTATTACGGTTATGTTGAAGGCGATGGTCTTTACCATGGTGAAGTAGATGTTCTGGTCTGTGATGGTTTTGTGGGTAATGTTGCGTTAAAAGCTAGTGAAGGGGTCGCGCACATGATCCGACATTATTTACGGCAAGCATTTAATCGCAACTGGTTAACCAAGATTGCCGGCTTAATTGCCTATCCCGTATTAAAAAGCTTTAGCAAAGAACTTGATCCTCGAGCCTTTAACGGTGCGAATCTGATTGGTTTACAAGGCATTGTTATTAAGAGTCATGGTGGTGCAGATGCGTTTGCCTTTGCCAATGCAATTAATATCGCTATTCTTGAAGCCAGAAAAGATGTGCCGAAAAACATCACCAAACATCTTGAGACTCTTTTAGAGGAACAAGTCTTGTGATTTATTCCAGAATTGCTGGAACGGGCAGCTACTTACCGGAAAAATTTCTCACCAATGTTGACTTAGAGTCAATGGTTGAAACCAGTGACGAATGGATTACCGATCGTACTGGTATCAAAAAAAGGCATATCGTCGCCAGTGACGAAACCACAACTGATTTAGCTTATTACGCAGCTAAAAATGCTATATCTGCTGCTGAGTTAAAGCCTCGTGACATTGATATGATTATTGTTGCGACCACCACCCCGACCCGCATTTTTCCAAGTACCGCGGCGTTAGTTCAAGAAAAGTTAGGTATTCATGGTTGTCCAGCTTTTGACATTCAAGCAGTGTGTACTGGTTTTGTGTATGCGTTAACCGTAGCAGACAAGTTTATTAAATCTGGCAGTGCTAAAAATGTCTTGGTTATTGGTGCGGAAACCCTGTCACGTATAGTCGATTGGACTGATCGTAATACCTGTGTTTTATTTGGTGATGGTGCGGGTGCTGTCGTCCTTCAAGCATCTGCTGAGCCGGGAATTTTATCTACGCATATTCATTGTGATGGCAGCTTTAATAATTTGTTACATGTACCGACAGGGCCGGGCAGTGCGATAACCGAAGATCCAGCTTATATCGAAATGCAGGGAAATGACGTTTTCAAAGTTGCCGTCAAAACACTAAGTAAAATAGTTGACGAAACACTCGAAGCGAATCAATTAGACAAGCACGACATTGATTGGCTTATTCCGCATCAAGCTAATATCCGTATTATTGCGGCTACAGCCAAAAAATTGAGCATGTCCATGGACAGTGTTGTGGTAACTGTTCAAGACCATGGTAATACCTCTGCGGCATCTATCCCACTGGCACTTGATGTTGCCGTGCGTGATGGTCGCATCAAGCGTGGTGAAACATTATTGTTAGAAGCGTTCGGTGGTGGGTTTACCTGGGGCTCGGCACTTATCAAATTTTAATCTGAGGTATTTTTACCAATGCATTCAGCTTTTGTTTTTCCCGGCCAAGGTTCACAGTCTGTATCGATGCTTGCCGAGCTATCAGAATCCTTTCCACAAGTTCAAGAGACATTTGCCGAAGCCAGTGACGCACTAGGCTATGATTTATGGGCTTTGGTGCAAAACGGACCTGAAACTGAACTTAACCAAACAGATAAAACTCAACCGGCCATGCTGGCTGCAGGTATCGCTGTATGGAGATGCTGGCAGGCAGTCAGTAACTATAAACCAGCTTATTTTGCGGGTCATAGTTTAGGTGAATACACAGCATTGGTTGCTGCTGAGGCATTGGACTTCAAAACGGCTATCAAACTGGTTGAAAAACGTGGTCAATTAATGCAGCAAGCAGTTCCTGCGGGTGAAGGCGCTATGGCGGCAATCCTTGGCTTAGAGGATGACGTGGTAAAAGCGGTTTGTCAGCAGGCCAGTGTTGAGGGTATCGTCGAAGCGGTCAATTTTAATTCACCGGGTCAAGTGGTGATTGCTGGTAGCAAAGCTGCGGTTGATAAAGCCGTTGAAATTGCCACCGAAACAGGTGCTAAACGTGCTTTGTTATTACCGGTCAGTGTTCCTTCTCATTGCGCTTTAATGCGCCCGGCTGCTGAAGAATTATCTAAAGAACTAGAATCAGTATCTATTCAGGCCCCACAAATCCCAGTTATTCACAATACCAGTGTAACGGCAACCACCGATCCTGATGAAATTCGTCAATTATTGGCTCAACAGTTGTATAACCCGGTACGTTGGGTTGAAACAGTTGAATGGCTTGCAGCGCAGGGCGTAGATACTCTGGTTGAATGTGGACCAGGTAAAGTTCTGGCGGGATTAAGCAAGCGTATCGATAAATCTTTGCAGGCTTTACCGGTTTATGATTCGGTGACGTTGCAGAAAACTCAAGAAGTGTTAGGAGAATAATGATGAGCCTACAAGGTAAAGTTGCTTTGGTAACTGGCGCTACCCGCGGTATCGGCCGTGCCATTGCGTTAAGTCTGGGCGAGCAGGGTGCAACGGTTATTGGTACCGCCACCTCAGAAAATGGTGCTGCGGCTATCAGTGAATATCTGCAATCAGCAGGCATTCAGGGCAAAGGCATGGTGTTGAATGTTACTCAGGAAAATGCCATTGATGATGTGGTAACAGCGATTGAATCTGAGTTCGCTGCGCCAGATATTCTGGTCAACAATGCAGGTATTACCCGCGACAATCTGTTGATGCGGATGAAAGACGAAGAGTGGGACGATATTATCAATACCAACCTCACTCCGATCTTTAAATTAAGCAAACGCTGCGTACGCGCAATGACCAAGGCTCGTTGGGGCCGTATTATCAATATCACTTCTGTTGTGGGTGTTATGGGTAATGCCGGTCAAACCAATTATGCTGCCGCTAAAGCTGGTGTAATCGGCTTTAGTAAATCACTGGCTCGCGAAGTAGGGGCTCGTGGTATTACTGTGAACAGTGTTGCACCAGGTTTTATTGATACCGATATGACAAGTGGTCTGCCAGAAGCGCATAAAACAGCGTTATTGGAACAGGTTCCTGTCAAACGCCTCGGTGAGGCAGAAGAAATTGCCGCTGCTGTCAGCTTTTTAGCCAGTCCTTTAGCAGGATATATAACGGGCGAAACGCTGCATGTAAACGGCGGTATGTATATGAATTAATGGCCTGAATCTGCTGAGACTTAGGTTTTTTATTGTGGAGATATTTTATGGACAAGGCTTCCAGCTTGTCTCCGCAGTGCTCGCACTATAAAATGCCAGCACGTTGTTTGTACTTAACCACCAAAGGAAACAGATGTTATGAGTGATATCGAAGCTCGAGTAAAAGAAATTGTTGTTGAACAATTAGGTGTAAATGCCGATGAAGTAACTGCCGATGCTTCATTTATTGATGATCTGGGTGCTGACTCGCTGGACACTGTTGAGCTGGTTATGGCACTGGAAGAAGCATTTGAATGTGAAATTCCTGACGAAGAAGCTGAAAAGATCACCACTGTAAAAGAAGCTGTCGCTTATATTAATTCTGTTCAGTCTTAATATTACAGATTGCTTAAGATGTAGCCGTCTAGTATGCAGGACATACTAGGCGGCTACGTCGTATCTATAGAGAAGATTTGCATGAGGAAAACTGATGTCTAAAAGACGCGTTGTCGTTACCGGGCTGGGCGCGGTAACACCGGTCGGTTTATCGGTAGCAGAGAGTTGGGAAAATATTCTGGCTGGTAAAAGCGGTGTTGCGCCAATCACAACATTTGATGTAACTGATTTTCCGGTTCGTTTTGGTGCCAGCGTCAAAAACTTTGATGTCGAGACAGTTATTTCTCGTAAAGACGCCAAGAAAATGGATACTTTTATTCACTACGGCATTGCGGCCGCAGTGGAAGCCATTAAAGATGCCGGGCTTGAAGTTACCGATGCCAATGCTGAGCGTATTGGCGTGGCGATTGGCTCGGGAATAGGTGGATTGCCAGGTATCGAAGCGGGCTATGACAGTTTTCTAAGTGGTGGCCCCCGCAAGATTTCACCATTCTTTGTACCAAGTAACATCATTAATATGATCTCCGGTAATTTATCGATTATGTACGGCATGAAAGGCCTAATACTGCGATTGTTACTGCCTGTTCTACCGGAACACACTGTATTTCGGCTGCAGGTCGCATGATTCAATATGGTGATGCTGATGTGATGATCGCCGGTGGTGCAGAGATGGCTACATCCAAAACGGGTTTAGGTGGCTTTGCTGCAGCACGCGCATTGTCCACTCGTAATGATGATCCTCTGGCAGCAAGTCGTCCGTGGGATAAAGACCGTGATGGTTTTGTACTGGGTGATGGTGCTGGCGTCATCGTATTGGAAGAATACGAACACGCTAAAAAAACGCGGTGCCACTATCTATGCTGAATTGGTTGGTTCAGGCATGAGCAGTGATGCTTATCATATGACCATGCCTTCTCAGGGCGGCGAAGGTGCTGCACGTTGCATGGTTAATGCAATGAATGATGCAGGTATCAACGCCGAAGACATTGATTACATCAATGCGCATGGTACTTCCACGCCAGCCGGTGATGTGGCTGAAACTCAGGCAATTAAAACCGCTTTAGGACATTCAGCCCAGAAAGTTGCCGTCAGTTCCACTAAATCGATGATCGGTCACTTGTTAGGTGCAGCCGGTGGCGTAGAAGCGGTTTTCAGTGTCCTGGCAATTCGTGATCAGGTTGCTCCGCCGACCATTAATCTGGATAACCCGGATGAAGGTTGTGATCTGGACTATGTTCCACACATAGCCCGGGAAATGCCAATTGAGTTTGCCATGTCAAATTCATTTGGTTTCGGTGGCACCAACGGTACTGTTATTTTCAAAAAACACAGTTAGTTGACGCGACATGATTCTGATTAACGGCCAACCCGAAAACAGAATCGATGTCGCGGATCGTGGCTTGCAATATGGCGATGGTTTATTTGAAACCATCGCCTATCGTCATGGCCGACTGGAATTTTTATCCGATCATCTTTCTCGTTTAAAAGAAGGCTGCAATCGCCTCAACATCGCCTTTTCAGCATCTCAACAACAGTCTCTAATTTCCGAAATTGATAGCGTATGCCAGCAGTTAAATAGCGATGCTGTCATCAAAGTGATGATTACCCGCGGCCCTGGCGGAAGGGGATATCGTTATCAGTCAGAAATGCCCACAACCCGCATTATCAGCAGTCATGCCATGCCGGTTTATCCTGTGGCTAATGTTTCCGGTATTACCGTGCGGATCTGTCAGCAACGTTTGGCCATCAATCCATCCTTGGCTGGAATCAAACATCTTAATCGCTTGGAACAGATCCTTGCCCGCAATGAATGGCAGGACGACACGATTGCCGAAGGGGTAATGCTGGATTATCAGGAGCGGGTTATCGAAGGCACAATGTCTAATCTGTTTCTGGTGAAAAATAATGAACTGCTAACTGCTGAGCTTTCAAGCGCGGGAATCGCTGGTATCATGCGTAAACAACTTATTAAAGTTGCTGATGAACTGGGTATTCCTCTGAACATCACAACACTGACGCTTGATGAGCTGAAATCTGCTGAAGAAGTCTTTGTCTGCAATAGTTTAATAGGTATATGGCCAGTGATTCGAATCACTGATCTTAATGTGGATTTTAGTCATGGTCCGCTGACTCAAATATTGCAGAATGCTTTAAATTCAATAAATACAGACGAATGAAAATATCCTTAACGATTAAACTGCTTTTTTTACTGGTGCTCACGGCAATTATTGCTTTAGTTGCGTGGAGTGAATATCAGCGATTCCTGCACCAGCCCGTGAACCTGATAGAAGAAGAGACCATTTTTACTATTTATCCCGGTGATAACATTAGTAAAGTCAGTCAACGTTTATACGATAGTGGAATAAGCCCGGTACCCAGCATCTATCTGGATATCTATGCTCGCCTGCAAGGTAATGCCCAACAGATAAAAGCTGGTGAATATAGGGTTCAAGCTGATGCGACCTTACCGGCTTTGTTAAATCTTTTTATCAGTGGCAGAGTAGTTCAATACTCAATAACCATTGTTGAAGGCATGACGGCCAAACAATTATTTGAAAAAATTCAAGCTCATCCCAAAATTAAACAAACATTAGCCGAATTGAATAATGAAACAGTTCGTGAGGCGTTAGCTATCGAAAATGAACTGGTTGAAGGTTTATTTTTACCTGAAACCTATCATTTCCCGGCTAATACCACCGATGTGCAATTTTTACGTCGTGCTTACCAGAAAATGCAAAGCCAGTTGGACAGTGCCTGGCAACAAATGACAGAAAACTTACCTTATGATTCAGCTTATGAAGTGTTGATCATGGCCTCGATTATTGAGAAGGAAAGTGCCATACCTGAGGAACGCCCTGAAATTGCCGGTGTTTTTGTCAGACGTTTAGATATAGGCATGCGTCTACAGACCGATCCAACGGTTATCTATGGAATGGGGGATAGTTATGATGGCAATATCCGTAAAAAGGATCTGCAAACCGATACGCCATATAATACCTACACCCGGTTTGGCCTGCCGCCAACACCAATCTGCTTACCAAGCAAAGAATCTATTGAAGCTGCAATGAATCCAGCGGAAGGCACCAGTCTGTATTTTGTCGCCGGCGCTGAAAATGGTGGTCATGTATTCTCGGATAATCTTGAAGATCATAACCGGGCAGTAAGACAATATTGGAACAATATGCGGTTAACCAGATGAGTGGAAAATTTATCAGCATAGAAGGCATCGAAGGTGCCGGTAAATCAACGCAGCTGCAATTTATTGCTGATTATTTGCGCTCACATGGAAAACAGGTAGTGGTAACCCGCGAACCAGGTGGCACTCTTTTGGGTGAAGAAATTCGACAAGTACTGCTTAAGCCCACCGATCAGGCCATGGGCGAGGATACTGAATTGCTATTGATGTTTGCCGCTCGATCAGAACACATTAAACAGGTTATTGAACCGGCATTAAAACGCGGGGACTGGGTGTTGTCTGATCGTTTTGTTGATGCCACTTTTGCTTATCAGGGCGGCGGCCGTGGCATTGATGAACAACGAATTAGTGAGCTTGCCAGCTGGACCTTGCAAGGCTGTCATACCGATGTGACATTTTTGTTTGATTTACCGGTTGCTGTTGGGCAAACAAGGGTAGAGCAGCGCCAGCAGCAAAAAGATCGTTTTGAGCAGGAAAAACAGGCGTTTTTTGAACGCGTGAGAATTTGTTATTTGGCCCGAGCCAAGGCTGAACCGCAGCGTATCAAATTAATTGATGCCAGCCAGAGTATTGAAGCTATTCAACAACAGCTCAGCCAACACCTTGTTCAGTTAGTGGATAATGCAGCTTTATGACCGAGCTTTTCCCCTGGCAACAGACACTCTGGCAGCACGTAGTCTCAAGAGTTGAACAGCAGCGCATACCTCATGCCGTTTTATTAACTGGTGTGGCGGGGTTGGGAAAGACGTTATTTGCTGCCAAAATGGCGGAAAGCCTGTTATGCCAATCCCCAGATGAACAATTTATGGCCTGTGGCCATTGCCATAGTTGTCAGCTAATGCAGGCGGGTAATCACCCGGATCATCTGACCATATGCGCAGAAGAGGCTGGTAAGTCCATTAAAATAGAACAAATCCGTGCGCTGAAAGAGAAACAATCGCTTACGCCAAGCATTGCTAAATGGAAAACAGTCATCATTGAAGCGGCTGATTCAATGACTAATAGCGCCGCCAACAGTTTACTGAAACTGCTTGAAGAGCCGCAAAATAATACAATTTTGATTTTAACCACTGAAGCCGTACATCGTTTGCCAGTGACCATTCGCAGTCGCTGCCAGCAGATGCATTTACCAACTCCAGATTATTCAATTACTTTGCCATGGCTAGATTCACAAGGAATTTCGACGGATACTGACCAATTGCAACAACTTGCGTCATTAACATTGGATGCGCCTTTTGCTATTGTTCATGCACTTGAAACTAATGAATGGCAAAGCTATCAGCAGCTTCAACAGGACTTTGATCAACTGCTGCAACAGCGTGCTAATCCAGTACAAATGGCCAACCAGTGGCAACAGTACGATCTACTGAAAGTCATGCATCAATTGTTATCAACCATTAAAACCCGTTTAAAACTACATTATTCGGGGTATGCTGAAGTCACTAAAGCTCAGCAATACTGGCAGATCGTTGATTGCATAGTGAATACAATAAAGCTAGTATCGTCTTCAAATAACTATAACAAGACACTGTTAATAGAAGACTTTATGGTTTCTGTAATGCGTATTTCCAATACAAATTCAGTAAATCATTAGTGCCATTATCTAAAAGTAACTAAAGAGTATTTATATGGGCATGAATCCACGTAAAGGCATCCTTTCACTGAAAATCAGTGATCAGAACATGCTTTATCACTCCTTTATGCCATTTCTCAAAAATGGCGGTTTGTTTATCCCTACCAATAAAACCTACGAAATGGGCGAAGAAGTATTTATTTTGCTCACCTTGCTGGATGAAGCAGAAAAAATTCCGGTAGCTGGAACCATTGCCTGGATTACTCCTAGAGGTGCTCAAGGTAATCAAGCAGCCGGTATTGGCGTACATTTTAGTGAAGGTGATGGCGGGGCGAATGTTGTTCGCGGCAAGATTGAAAATCATCTGGTCGATAAATTGAAATCGGACAAAGCCACCTACACGATGTAAGACACAATGATGGCAAACGCCATCACTAACCGGGTTATTTATGTATATCGATTCACATTGCCATCTCAACTTGCTGGCTGACCAACCAGGGGGCGTTGCTGCAATGGTTGCCGAAGCCAGCGAAAATCACATTGAACATATCCTGTGTATTGCCATCGATAAAGAAAGCATTGAGTCAGTGCGCCAGCTTGCTGAGCAATATCCGCAACTTACAGCCAGCGTTGGAATTCATCCAAATGTTGAAGAATCAGGCACATTAAGTACTGAACAACTAATCGAACTGGCAGCGCATCCAAAAGTAATTGCAATTGGTGAAACCGGCCTTGATTACTTTCGCAGTGAAGGTGATTTGACCTGGCAACGGGATCGCTTTCGTTATCATATTGATGCGGCTAAACAGACCCAAAAGCCTTTGATAATTCATACCCGTGAAGCACGTGAAGATACTATGAGCATGCTGGAGCAAGAAAACGCCAGAGACGCCGGCGGCATCATTCATTGTTTTACAGAAAACTGGGAAACCGCTAAACGTGCTTTAGATATTGGATTTTATATTTCTTTATCCGGAATTGTGACGTTTAAAAGCGCCCGTGAGTTACAAGATGTCGCCAAACAGCTGCCACTGGATCGGATTCTGATTGAAACTGATGCGCCTTATCTGGCACCAATGCCACATCGTGGAAAAACCAATAAACCCGCGTATGTGAAACATGTGGCAGCGTTTTTGGCGGAACTACGAGGCGAGTCAGAAGAGCAGATTGCAGCAGCAACTACGGAAAATTTTTATCGTCTGTTTCCCTCTGCGAGGCTTGCTGCCTAATGAAAAGGGGTAATATTTCAATAGCTAAATACCTCTTGATGGTATGCGTCAGTGTCTTTGCTTTGGCAGGATGTGATGATCAATCTTCAGTAGGTTTAAAACCACTTAGTCAGGATGCGGTAATTCTTGCCTTTGGTGACAGCCTGACATTTGGCACTGGTGCTCAACCGGAGCAAAGTTATCCATCCGTCTTGGCAGAGTTAACTGGCAGGCAAGTGATTAATGCCGGAATTCCAGGTGAACTCAGTGGCGCTGGTAAGGTGCGTTTATCACAATTGCTACAGGAAACTAAACCGGATTTGGTTATTCTGTGTCACGGTGGCAATGATTTACTGCGTAAGCAAAGCCGCCAACAACTACAAAATAATCTGCAGGCTATGGTGGATGAGATTACTAAAAGCGGTGCACAAGTATTGTTGATCGCCGTACCAGCATTTGGAATTAATCTGGCACCTGCACCGTTATATCTAGAAGTAGCACAGACTAATAATCTTCCCATTCAGCCCACTATTCTCAGTGAGCTGCTTATCGATAACTCCCTAAAAGCTGATCAGGTGCATCCTAATGCGCTTGGCTATCAACAGTTTGCTCAATCCATTCATCGTTTATTAATCGACTCTGGCGCCATTTTGTATTAACTCCAGTACAGGAAATTCTCCTGGGGATTGCCTAAAGTTTCTAATAGTGAAGACGCTATAGAAAATGATAGGAATTTTTCTCGTAATCACTGGGAGTTTGGTATGTTGAAGTCAATGTCTGTTAAGACAAAAATGTTGGTTTTAAGCAGCATAATGGTTATTGGGATTATTGTTCTAGCTGCAATGCTAAGTCTTGGTATGCATTCACTGGTGCAGATGGGACAATCGAACGCATTGACAAATGACACTCAAGCAGAGTTTGTAAGATTACGAGTACATCAGAAAGATTTTTTCAATCGACTTGATCTTAAGTATCAAGGGAGTTTTAACGAAACATATAGTGTCGTCAAACAGCAACTGGCTGACCTGGAGTCACAACTTCAATCCCAAAATATTCAACTTGAACAAATCCCTAGATTAAGAAGTTTGCTTCAGGAATATCATTCAACTTTCAATGAGTTAGTTTCTTTTCAGCAGGACATTGGTTTAACTTATACCGATGGGCTTTATGGTAAATTACACCATTCTGATGAAGAAGTTGAACAGTTATTGATGCAGCTTCAAGAAGACGGATTACTCAAAGATATGCTGATATTGCGCCGCGATGAAAAAAACTTTTTATTGCGAAAAGATAAAAGCTACCTGGATGCTTTCAATAATAATTTGCAGGTTTTTAATCAGAACTTACAACAAAGCTATTTAAGTGATTACGAAAAACGCCAAATCTCAACGTTAATGCAGAATTACATTAATAATTTCGACATTCTTGCTAAAGCCTACGAGCAGCTTGGCTTTAACGATGATGCTGGCCAAATTGGCGAAATGCGTACTACGGTTTTTGCAATTCGAGATTTGTTTCAAGAAACATCGAATCAAATTTCCAATGAAGTAGCTAACCATGAAAAATCCGTTTTTATCAAAGCTATTATCACGATAATAGTAGTGTTAGTGTTACTGATTTTGTTATCCCAGATCATCAGTCGCAGTGTCGTCAACCCAATCAATATGCTGGCTGAAGTTATGAAACGGGCACAGCAAAATAAAGATTTGACTCAACGTGTCAATATCGAAGGCAAAGATGAGATCGTGCAGATGGCTGACGTATTTAATCAGATGATGAGCGCATTTAGTCAGCTGATTCAGCAAGTATTTGATTCATCAAGACAATTGAATGTTGCCGCTGAAGAATTAACGGTTATTACCGGCCAAACCAGCCGCGGTGTAATGAGTCAACAAAGTGACAGCGAGCAGGTTGCAACCGCAATGAATGAAATGACTGCAACTGTTCAGGAAGTGGCTCGCTATGCTTCGCAGGCAGCTGAAGCGTCTCGTACTGCAGATGACGAAACCAAAGCCGGTAAACAAGTAGTCATGGATGCTATTAATGGCATCAATCTACTCGCCAAACAAGTTGAAGTTGGGGCGATATCCATTAAAGATCTGCAAAAAGAAAGTGAAAATATTGGCAGCGTATTGAGTGTGATTCAAGGTATTGCCGAGCAAACCAATTTGCTGGCCTTGAATGCCGCAATTGAAGCCGCTCGGGCAGGTGAATCAGGTAGAGGTTTTGCTGTAGTGGCCGATGAAGTGAGAACGCTTGCCAAACGCAGCCATGATTCAACCGAGGAAATCAAAAAAATTATTGATCGCTTACAAAATGAAGCTGAAAAAGCAGTTCGTGTTATGGATGAAGAGCTTGTCCAAGCACATCAAAGTGTCGAAAAAGCAGAAAAAGCTGGCCAATCACTGGATATTATTGCGGAATCTGTTACCTCAATTCGTGATATGAACACACATATCGCCAGTGCTGCCGAAGAGCAGTCAGCTGTTGCAGAAGAAATCAACCGTAATATTGTCAGCATCGCTCAGGTTGCTGAAGAAAATGCTGAAAGCACAAACCAAACTACTTTGACCAGCCAGGAGCTGGCCAGATTAGCAAATGGATTAGAAACCCAAATTAGTCAATTTAAAGTTTGATTTAGATAAAAAATTCTCTGGCGGGCCAGGCCAACTCTAGTATATGGTTATCTGGAGTTGGCTTGTTTCATACAAAGTGAGATAAAAATTGAGCAACAATGCTGGGGCCCAGGATTACCTCTTAAGCGTGCTGATAAATCATCAGCCACAGGCAGTATTTATCTTTCAGGATGAAGTATTGTTAACTGCCAATTCCGAAGCGTTGCGTCTTATAAAAGCTCAAAGTGAATGTGATATTCTCGGCTTATCTTTTAGTGATTTTTTTGATGAGCCTCTAGACAACATCAATTTAACTCCCGAATTATCGATTCAATCTCCATTAACCCTGATTGGAGTGAATCAAGCTCAACGATATCCAGCGACTTTAGTGCTAGATAAAAGCAATAAATTACTTATTATTTTGTCCAGTCAAATTCAACCTGGTGTGGCCCAAAGGTGGCTATCCTCTGATCTGGATTCATCGTCAACGCTCATTGGGCACTGGATTTACAACCCAGCCACCACAAATCTTTGGTGGGAATCTCAAACGTATGAGATTTTTGCCCAGTCAGCCGCGCAGTTTATACCGTCAATAACCTCAATGTTGCAATTGGTTCATCCGGACGATAAACAACAGGTTGAAAATGCCTTTACTCAAGCCATTGCCCAGCAGAATAAGCTGGATATTTGTCATCGGGTAATAACTGCTGATGGCGAGATAAGGTTTATCCGGCAGCGTGCTACCTGGGGTTCAGAAAATAATGAACTGTTAGGCACCGTTTTAGATTTAACAGACATAAAACAACATATCAGTCATAGCGATTATAAATTGCGCCTGATGGATGAAACCCAGCGAATCGGCCATATGGGCAGTTGGGAATTTGATTTATTGAAAAATAAGGTGACCTGGTCTGAGCAAACTGCTGAGCTGTTTGGAATGCGGCTAGCAGAATTTGATGGAACCATTGAAAGCTATCAGCAATTCATTCTGCCAGATGACAAAACGAACCTGGATTTAACGCGGTCAAAACCAAATAATAGCGGCATTATCGAGGCTGAATATCGAATTACCCGTAATAATGATGGGGCAATTCGCTGGTTATTCGAATGTGGAAAGTCGATTTTTAATGCAAGCGGTCAGGAAATACGCCGATTAGGCATGATCATCGATATTACCGAACGTAAACGACTTGAACTGATCCAAAGGCTGGAATCCAGTATGGTTGAAGCTGTTGCTTCCTCTCTGGCATTACAGCAGATAATGGAACAGATAGTACTTGGTATAGAGGAAATCATACCCAATACCATTGCCTCGATTTTACTATTAGACGAAGAGGGAAAGCGTCTCCTTCATGGCTCTGCACCACACTTACCGAACAGTTACAACGATGCCATTCATGGAGAGCTGATAGGTCCACAAACAGGTTCCTGTGGAACTGCCGCCTATCTCAAAAAACCGGTCATTGTTTCAGATATCGAGCATGATCCGTTATGGGCGAACTATTATGGTTTGGCATTGGCTTGTAATTTACGAGCTTGTTGGTCACACCCTATATTTGATGAAAAACAAAAGGTTATCGCGACGTTTGCGGTTTATCACAACACGATAAGAACTCCAGAACCAGAACAGCTGGATACTATCGAGCGAATCACGAAAATTATTGCTATTGCCATTTGTAAACAGCGTGATGAAGAACGAATTCGACGAAGTGAAAGTCGTTTTCGTGAAGCATTTCAGGATGCTGCGACCGGCGTAGCAATTACGACGATTGATGGTCGATTCCTTGAGTGCAATCAAGCATATTGTGAAATGCTTGGTTACTCAGCTGAAGAGCTGACCCAACTTACTTTTCAGCAGCTGACGCATCCTGATGACAAAAAACAGAATCAGCAGGAAATTAGCGAGATTCTGCTCGGTCTTCATGATAGTTGTATTATCGAAAAACGCTACATCAGCAAATCAGGAGAAACAGTTTGGGCACGATTAAGCGTCACATTACAACGTGATGATCATGATCAACCGTTGCATCTTATCGCTATCACTGAAAATACCACTGAAAATAAACTAGCCGAATCAAAAAGAGATGAAGCTGAAAGATCATTAACACAGTTACTTAAAAATTTGCCAGGAGTGGCTTATCGCTGTCGCTTCGATGAACAGTGGACAATGATTTACGTAAGCGAAGCTTTTTATCGTTTGACCGGATATGACGCTGAGGATGTTATTGGAAATCAGCGGATTGATTTTGCCAGCATTATTCATCCCGATGATCGGCAAGAAATGTATCTTCAAACCCTGAATGCTGTAGAGAAAAACCAACCGTTTCAGGTTGAATATCGCATTATTCGAAAAGACGGTGGTGTGCGCTGGTTTTGGGAGCAAGGTAACGGTGTGCGTGACCTAAACGGAGAGCTACAAACCATAGAAGGTTATATGACGGATATAACCTTGCAAAAACTGGCTGATGCCAATATTCGTGAGAGTGAACAGCGTTTCCAGATATTGTCAAAAGCCACCAACGATGCAATCTGGGATTGGAACCTCATCACCGACGAACTTTGGTGGAGCGATAATTTTGAAACGTTATTCGGGATTTATGCAGAAGAGTCAAAGCCTTCTTTCAACGGTTGGGAAAATCGAGTTCACCCTGATGAGCGAAATAGAGTTGTTAATAATCTCAAACGGGCTGTAGAAGAGAACCAACAGAGCTGGTCAGATAATTACAAGTTCCGGCGACACGATGGTAGTTATGCTGATGTCATTGACCGTGGTTACGTCATTTACAACAGTGCCAATGAACCAATCCGTATGGTCGGTGGTATTACAGATATCAGTGAGCGACTTGAAATAGAAGAAAAATTACGCCAATCACAGCGGCTGGAAGCTGTTGGTCAATTAACCGGTGGCGTAGCTCATGACTTTAATAATTTACTGACAGTGATTGTCGGTAATGCTGAAATCATCACCGAGTCACTTCCAGCTGATTCAAATTTACGCGGTTTATCACAAATGGTTCAGGAAGCCGCCAATCGCGGTGCTGATCTGATCGGCAGTTTATTGGCATTTGCCAGACGTCAGCCATTGGATCCCAAAAATATTGATGCTAATCAATTACTAAAAAATTTCCAATCGTTATTAAGCCGATCTCTGGGTGAAGCTATTCAGCTGGAAATGGCGTTAGAGCCAGATATATGGCTAGCCCAAGTCGATCCAGGACAGCTGGAAAATGCTTTACTAAATCTTGCTTTGAACGCCAAAGATGCCATGCCTTCTGGTGGTCGACTTTTAATTGAAACACTCAATGTTTTACTCTCGGAAGATTATGCTGCACAACATGATGTGACTGCAGGAGATTATATCGTTATAGGCGTTTCCGACACCGGTATTGGTATCGCTCCTGAAAATCTGGATAAAGTATTTGAGCCTTTTTATACAACTAAAAGTAAAGATAAAGGTACCGGTCTTGGCTTGGCAATGGTTTATGGCTTTGCTCGACAAAGTTTAGGACATATCAATATTTATTCCGAGCGGGGGCAGGGAACCACCATAAGACTTTACTTACCGAGATCTCCGGTAGAAATTTCAACAGCAGATAATCCTCCTGCTTTACCCATTCAGCCCAAAACAGGCAAAGAACATATTTTAGTGGTTGAAGATGATGATCTGGTTCGAAGCTACGTTATTTCTCAATTGGAATTTATCGGCTATCAGGTCATAAGCGCGTCAAATGGCCAAGAAGCTATGGAAATCATCCAGAGTGATGCTCATATCGATCTGTTGTTTACTGATGTAGTAATGCCCGGTGGTATAAGTGGCCGAGATCTCTCGGATAAAGCGCAGCGTATCCGACCGCAGTTAAAAGTGTTATTTACCTCCGGTTATACCGAAAACTCTATTGTTCATCATGGTCGATTAGATCCTGGTGTTATGTTACTAAGTAAACCATATAGCCGTGATGAATTATCAACCAAAATTCGCCAGGCATTGGATTGAAGATGCATAAACTACTAATTAATTCAGAGTGCTATTTGACATGGATAATAAAGAGTATTCTGTCCCGATGACCGAACTTAAAGTACTGATTCTGGATGACAATAACCTCACTGCAAGAGCGATAGCAAATGTTGCAGAATTTATTGGTCTGTCAGCCAAAGTAACCTCGGATTTTCAGAGTTTTCTCAACATTCTTAATGAATGGCAACCACAATATCTGATTGTGGATTTGATCATGCCGGACATGGATGGTGTAGAAGTTCTAGGCGAATTAGGCAAAATGCAGGTCGAGGCGCAGTTAATTATTACCAGTGGTGCTGGGCAGCAATTGCTGCATGCCGCTGCACGCTCAGCCGGTGCTCATGGTTTGAATGTGTTGGGGATTTTGCCAAAGCCCTTCAATCCGAAAGCATTTCGCGATTTGATTAATGCAGAATCGAACAATACTGCTGACAACACCTTTGGCAGACAATTACGAGCCGAGAATCAGATTAACACGCTCACGGTTACTGAATTGGAACAAGCGATTGATGCACGTGATATTTATCTGGTTTACCAACCGAAAGTATCTTGTATCAGTGGCGCTTTAACTGGCTTTGAAGCCTTGGCCAGATGGCATCATCCGGAAAAAGGTTTTATTTCACCGGAAAAATTTATCCCTTTAGCCGAACAACATAATTTAATTGATCGTTTAACCTTGCAAGTTTTTGAGCAGGCGTTACCATTTCTCAATCAACTGCAAGATGCTGATACTGTTCAAGGCATACAAAGCCGTGGCTTATTACTTTCAGTGAATATTTCTGCGGCATCGCTAAAAAATCTATATCTATTCAAACAGATAGAGCTTCTTTGTAAGAGTAATAATGTCAAGCCAGATCAGCTTATTCTCGAGTTAACCGAAACCGCTGCCATGGATGATCCGGTTATGTCCCTGGATATATTAACTCGACTGCGATTACGTGGTTTTCGATTATCCATTGATGATTTTGGCACCGGGTTCTCTTCAATGCTGGCATTGGTACGCATGCCTTTTTCAGAAGTCAAAGTGGATAAAACTTTTGTGATGACCTCGGGCGATTCTCGCGAATCACGACTAGTAATCAAAGCCATTATCGAGTTGGCCCATAGCTTGAATATGCAGGTAGCAGCTGAAGGTATTGAAGATAATGAGGCATTGGAACTGCTAAGGAATATGGGCTGTGATCAGGCGCAGGGATATTTTATTGGACGTCCCATGCTAGCGGATGCCTTTATCGAATGGTCGAAACAAAGCTCAGAACATATTGATTCGCATAGAATTAAGCATTTACATGGACTGGGCTTATTAGATAGCGAACCCGAACAGCGATATGACCGTTTGACCAAACTCTGTACAAGGTTATTCAATGTAGATATCAGTTTAATTTCGTTGATTGATGAAAATCGACAATGGATTAAATCTTCGCAGGGATTTAGTCAACGCCAAACCGAACGTTCTATTGCTTTTTGTAATCAAACCATTTCTCAAGAAGAGATTTTTATTGTTCCAGACACGCTGCTGGATGAGCAGTATGTCAATAATATTATGGTGACGTCCGCACCATATGTACGTTTCTATGCTGGCTGTCCCATACGCGCTAAATCCGGTGCAAAACTAGGGGCACTATGTTTAAAGCACTCTGAGCCCAGAGAATTTTCTATTAAAGACAAACTGTTATTGAAGCAACTTACGGAAATGGTTGAAGAGGAAATCGATTACAACCCGTTTCTGGATGAAGATAAATTAACCGGGCTTCTTAATCGAGAGGCGTTTGAACGTCGGGCACAAAAACTAATAACAATTTTTGCTCCACATCAAATTCCGATCACGATGTTTTATTTTGATTTAAATAATTACAAACGAATTATTGAGGCGCATGGAATATCAGCAGGAGATGAAGCACTGATCCATTTTTCCCGGTTATTGCTGGAAACCTTTACCGATACCGAATTAGTTGCCAGACTGGTTGATGATGAATTTGTTGTTTTGTGTATATGTGAGCTGAAAGGCGCCCCATTGGAGACCTTGGCTGAAGCGGTTAAACAGCATAATTCATCGGTCAGTCCACACTTGAATATTCAATATACTGTTGGCACAGCATGCAGCCAATCAATGTTAAATGTCGATTTACAATCTTTATATATGTATGCAGACAGTGATTTATACGATCATAAAAGTCCTTAATAAGGTTGATTTAAATTACTTTGTACCAATATTGGTATACACAACTTTGTCAGACATCACCAACCATTCACATTAAAATTTACATAAAAACTTTTAAACTAAGTTTTAACGCAGTTTTTATATCTTAAATTGTTATATGAAAATCAAAACATATAGTTTCTATTTATATATTGTTTTTGTTATTTTGTGCTGTGCCCACCTTAAGAGATAACGCATTACCATGAATATCAGGCTGCCAAACGCCCCGCTAACGGATGAACAATTACAACAGTTGAATAATTTACTGCAAGGTCTGGAAGGCTGGCAGGTAGACTGGCTGTCTGGCTATTTATCTGGCTATCGTGCGGCCCAGGTTGGCACTGCTGTTATGGAAGCTGGACCATCTCTGGCTGAGCAAGCTATTAAACTTACCGTGCTATATGGTTCACAAACCGGTAACACCGAAGCGGTTGCCGGACAACTTGCTGAGAAAGCAAAAGCCAGTGGTATTGAAGTCAAGTTATGGGATATGGCCGAATACAAACCACGAGAACTGAAAAACGAGCAATATCTGGCCGTATTAACTTCCACCCATGGTGAAGGAGAGCCACCTGACAATGCCATGGATTTATACGAGTTTCTGAATAGCCGCAAAGCACCGGGCTTGAAAGGTTTGCACTACAGTGTACTATCGCTTGGCGATTCCAGTTATGAATTTTTTTGCCAAACCGGCAAGGATTTTGATGAGCGTTTGCAGAAACTAGGTGCAACCGCTGTTATTCCTCGAGTTGATTGTGATGTGGATTACGATGATTTGGCGGAAAAATGGATTGCTGAATTTGTTGGGGCACTGACCAGCTCCATGCAAGCCAGTGCCGCACCACCATCTGCTTCTGCTGCGATGAGTCAGCTTGAAACCTCAGTTCAATATGATCGGAAACATCCTTTCTCTGCACCATTACTGGAAAATCAGCTGTTAAGTGGTCGCGGTTCCAGCAAGGAAGTACGGCATATTGAAATCTCGCTGGAAGGTTCAGGATTACAATATGAGCCAGGTGATGCTTTAGGCGTTTACCCGCAAAACGATCCCGCTCTGGTTTCAATGCTGATTGATGCGCTGGGATTTGATGCCGATAGTTCTGTAGAACTTGATGAACAACAAGAAACGTTAACCAATGCATTGATGCATCATCGTGAAATTACCGTGCTGACTCGACCGTTAGTGGAAAAGTGGGCTGAACTGGCCCAGTCCGATGAACTTAATAAGCTGATGGAAAGCAAAGCCGCCGTCACAGAATGGATCCGTGGTCGTGATGTTCTGGATTTGGTGCAAAGCTACCCATTAGCTGACATAGACGCCAATGGCTTTATCAAATTGCTGCGTAAACTGCCGCCAAGATTATATTCGATTGCCTCCAGTCAGGCTGCGGTTGATGAAGAAGTGCATATCACCGTGGCAACGGTTCGTTATAACGCCCATAACCGTGAGCGGGGCGGGGTAGCCTCAACCTGGTTAGCCGATCGCTTAGCCGAAGATGCGACTATTCCGGTGTATATTGATCCCAATAAAAACTTCAAATTGCCTGCCGATGATAATGCGCCGATTATTATGATTGGCCCTGGTACCGGTGTGGCACCGTTCAGAAGTTTTATGCAGGAACGTGAAGAGCGCGGAGCACGCGGGCCCAACTGGCTGTTCTTTGGCGATCAGCATTTCTTAACCGATTTTCTCTATCAGACCGAGTGGCTGGCCTGGCGTAAATCCGGATTGTTAACGCATCTTGATGTGGCCTTTTCTCGTGATCAGACCGAGAAAATCTATGTGCAGCATCGTATTCGCGAAAAATCTATTGAGATCTGGAACTGGCTGCAAGACGGTGCGCATATATATGTCTGCGGCGATGCCGACAATATGGCACCGGATGTGAATGAAGCGCTGATTGATATTATCAGTCAGCAAGGCAATAAAAGCCGCGAAGACGCCACCGAATATCTGCGTCAGCTGACGCGTGATAAACGTTACCAACGTGATGTGTACTAATGAATACAAAATTACCTGAAGCCGAACAACTCAAACTCGACAGTCGTTACCTGCGCGGCACCATTGCCGAAGGGCTGGATGATGTGGTTACCGGATCGATTTCCGAAGATGACAACAAACTGACCAAATTCCATGGCAGTTATATGCAGGATCATCGTGATCTGCGTGATGAACGCCGACGTCAAAAGCTGGAACCGTTATATTCATTTATGGTTCGGCTGCGAATTGCCGGAGGTGTGGTGACCCCACAACAATGGCTGGGACTTGATGCAATAGCTGATGATTGCTCCAATGGCACACTACGTATTACCACCCGTCAGACATTTCAGTATCACGAGGTTTTGAAAAAAGATCTGCGTTCGTTAATGCAGCAAGTCAATGCGTTAGGTTTGGATACCAAAGGCGCGTGCGGTGATGTTAACCGAAATGTGGTGACCAACGTCAATCCGCATCAATCTTCGGTGCATGCCGAAGTTCATCAGATTTCCCAGGCTATCAGTGATCATTTGTGCTGGCAGTCTGGTGCCTATGCCGAGATCTGGCTGGATGAAACATGTGTCTATCAACCGGGAAAATCCGAAGAGCCATTTTATGGTGATCGCTATTTACCACGTAAATTTAAAATCGGTATCGCCATTCCACCTGAAAATGACAGCGATGTACTGGCCAATGATATTGCGTTGATTGCTATTATCGAAAACGATGAATTAGTTGGATTCAATGTCGCCGTCGGTGGCGGCATGGGCATGACGTACGGTGAAACGGCAACTTTCCCACGCTTAGCCACCATGGCCGGTTTTGTGCCAAAAGACCAGATTGTTAAAGCCTGCGAAACCATTGCCGCCATTCAACGTGACTTTGGTGATCGCAGTGTCAGGGCGCATGCCCGCTTTAAATACACCATCGATGATCATGGTATTGAATGGTTTAACGAAAAGTTTACCGAATACCATGGTGAGGCAATGACAGCTGCCAGACCCTTTGAGTTAGTACGCAATGGCGATCGCTTTGGCTGGATCCAGGGTGAAGATGGGCAATGGCATCTGACCTTATACATTTATAGTGGTCGTGTTGCGGATACTGAAGCACTGCAATTACGTACCGCACTTCGGGAAATCGCCAAAGTTCATACCGGCGAGTTTCGCATGACCTGTAATCAGAACCTGATTATTGCCAATATCAGTCCTGAGCAGAAACCGGTTATTGAACAGCTGGTCGAACAATATCAACTTGATATCGGCGAACGCGTCCGGCATTACGTTTAAATGCCATGGCCTGTGTTGCATTACCTACTTGTGCTTTAGCGATGGCTGAATCAGAACGTTATTTACCAACGTTTCTCAGTAAGCTGGAACAAATAATGAGTGATGTTGGTTTGCCGGAAGAACTGATTAATATCCGTATTACTGGTTGCCCCAATGGTTGTGCCAGACCTTACTTGGGTGAAATAGCCTTAACCGGGAAAGCAGTCGGGCGTTATAACCTGAACCTGGGGGCGGATTTCAGTGGTCAGCGATTAAATCGTCTGTATCTGGAAAATGTGGATGAAACTACCATTCTGAATACGCTGAAACCAATGATCGAACAGTTTGCTGCTGAACGTGAGCAAGACGAGCATTTTGGCGACTTTCTAATCCGTGTCGGCATTCTGGGCGCCGAACGGACACCTGAGATGATGCATAAGCCTTTGGTAGATTGAAATCTAACCAAAGAGATTTTTATCCGTAGATTTCGCAGATTTTTGTTAGACGTGGGTTGTGTCGGGTTACGCTAGGCTAACCCGACCTACCCATGAAAAATGACTTATTTAATTTTTCTATGTGGTTAATAATTGAAACTAATTCATCCGGCGGTATTTGATACGTTCCGGCTGATGATCCTTGCCGAAGCGTTTACGGTAATCTTCGGCATAATCGCTGTAATTACCTTCAAAGAACACCACGCTGGAATCGCCTTCATAGGCAATCATATGGGTACATACCCGATCTAAAAACCAGCGATCATGCGAAATCACCACCGCAGAACCCGGGAAGGCCAAAATGGCTTCTTCCAATGCCCGCAGAGTTTCAACGTCCAGATCATTGGTCGGTTCGTCGAGTAATAAAACGTTGCCGCCTTCTTTAAGCAGTTTGGCCATATGCAGACGGTTACGCTCACCACCGGATAAATCCTTAACGAATTTTTGCTGATCCGAGCCTTTGAAATTGAAGCGGCCACAGTAGGCACGAGAAGGGGTTTGATAGTTACCGACAGTAATCATATCCGCACCATCTGCAATTTCTTCAAACACGGTTTTCTTGCCATCCAGTTCACGTGACTGGTTCACATAAGCCAGTTGCACGGTGCTGCCGATTTCGATTTCACCTGAGTCGGGTTTTTCTTCACCAGTAATCATGCGGAACAAGGTGGATTTACCCGCACCGTTAGGACCGATAATGCCGACGATTGCACCAGGTGGAATCGTCAGACTAAGGTTTTCAAACAGTAATTTGTCACCATAGGATTTAGTGACGTTGTGCAGTTCAATGACCTTATCACCTAAACGTGGGCCAGGTGGAATATAGATTTCCTGAGTTTCATTACGCTTTTGAAATTCTTTTGAATTCATTTCTTCAAACTGTTTCAAACGCGCTTTGGATTTTGCCTGACGTCCTTTGGCACCTTGGCGAACCCACTCCAGTTCAGCCTGAATGGCTTTATTGTGCGAGGCTTCCTGTTTGGATTCCTGCGCCAGACGTTGATCTTTCTGTTCCAGCCAGGAAGAGTAGTTGCCTTCATAAGGAATACCGCGTCCACGATCCAATTCCAGAATCCAGCCAGCGGCATTATCGAGGAAATATCGATCATGGGTAATGGCAACAACCGTACCTGGGTATTCCTGCAGGAATCGTTCAATCCAGGCAATGGATTCGGCATCGAGATGGTTGGTCGGCTCGTCGAGCAATAACATATCCGGGTTATCCAGCAATAACCGGCATAACGCCACACGACGACGTTCACCACCAGATAACACTGCTACTTTGGCATCCCAGGGTGGCAGACGTAAGGCATCGGCTGCACGTTCCAGAGCATTGTCCAGATTATGACCATCTTTTGCGGTGATCAGATTTTCCAGTTCAGCTTGTTTTTTGGCTAAAGCGTCAAAGTCAGCATCGGGTTCAGCGTAAGCGGCATAAATTGCATCCAGTTCATCCAGGGCAGCTTTGACATCTGAAACTGATTCTTCAATGATTTCACGAACGGTTTTACTGTCATCCAGCTGAGGTTCCTGTGGCAGATAACCGACCTTCATATTCGGCATCGGTCTGGCTTCGCCAATATAATCCTTATCTTCACCGGCCATAATGCGAAGCAGGGTGGATTTACCTGAACCATTTAAACCCAATACACCGATTTTGGCGCCGGGGAAAAAGGACAGGGAAATATCTTTTAATATTTCGCGTTTGGGCGGCACGATTTTGCCAACGCGGTTCATGCTGTATACGTATTGAGCCATTTTAAAATCCAATAAAACAGGAGTTCAGTAGAAGCGGTGATTCTACCTGAAATTACTTTTGGTTTGGCGGGCTGAGCGAAAATCTTTTGTTTAGATTCTAAAAGATCAACAACCCAAAAAAATCACTCACCAATTAAAATCAGCTTGCCGGTTTGGGGATCACGATATACCTGACCAACCGCTTCATAGCCACTACCATCCTGCATTTGTTGCTGCATATTGTCGGGCAGTTTTGGCAGTTCTTTACCGAGAGTGATCTCCTGCGGCTGTACTTCAAAGTGCTCCTGTAAATCAGTGCTGAACGCGACCAGTGCTGCGATTAGCCCACAGGCAAATACCAGCACAATATCAATTAGATTGGCTAATGGACCCAATGGATCTTCATCGGTATCCAGAAATGAACTACGCCGCCATTTATCCATTTTGCTGTTCCAACTGAGTTAAAGCCGCGTCATACCAACGCCGACGCATACGGCCAATAACAAAGCCGATCATGCCAGCCAATAAACCAATAACCGTGGTATCAAACGCCACTGTCATCGCCGTTGTCAGAATGCTTAGTTGTCCTTCGCCTAATGCGGCAAGACCTGGACCTAGAGGAATCAATGTCCCCATCAAGCCAAGCATTGGTGCTAGACGAGTAATAAAATCTGCTCGTTCAATCCGACGTTTGCCAAGTGCAATGAGCGATGCACTGTCCAGTTGTTTTGTCAGACGGGCAATTCCCCAAAAACGCTCGCCAATGGCGATACCGGTTTCATATACAGCCAGCCCGACAAAAAACAATAAAGCCCAGACCACCGGGGTTAATAACAGTCCGGTCAGCTGGTGCATCAATTCCAGTGAAAAGTGTGGATACATTACATAGCTCCTTTACGACCACGCCATAAACCGGCTGCGACAATTACTGATAATGCCAGTAACGTCCATAACCAAAGCAGATTTTTATCGTTCGAGTTTGAGTCAGCACCTTGATCAACTTTATCGTTTTGCTGGCTATCATCCTGATTTAACTGTAATTCCTGGATATGCGTCGGTGACGATTCGAGCTCTGAAGTTTGCATGCGACTACGTGCCAATACGGCTTCTAAAGCTTCAGCCGTATCCGCATCAAGCTGTGATTTCACAAAATCATACATTGGATGATTGGCATGGGTATGACCACTGCCGGGAATGCCTTTTTTAATAATATTGGCAGCAAACTGTTCGGCTAATTGTTTTTGCGTTGCCAGATCGGCATCCCAGAAGCCTTTATCAATGGCAACCAACATCACGGCTAAAATATTGGTTTGCACATGTTGCTGATGGCTATTACTGAGAAATTCATCCAATCCCAATTGCAGGCTGTCATCTACATACACCGCTTTAACTTCTTCCCAGACCTGATCGGTAATGATCTCTGGGCTGGTCACCTGCCAACCCCAAAGATATTCAATAAATTCACTGCCCATGGTGCGGGCACCGGCATAGCTTCATTCATCAACGGTTTAATCCATTGTGAATTCAGATAACGAGCACGCAATTCACTGAGCAGAGCTTGTGGCAGATTATCGATTCGCAGGTTATCGTCATTACTGTGATTAATCACCGCGCTGCCAGGTTGCTGGCCACTGACTGTTTCCACCGCCAGATTAAAACCGCCGAGATAATCAAATGCATCATTGTTATCCATCAGACCGTACAGATTACTGGCCCGTCCCAGAAAAGTCTGTGAAACCCCGGCAAGTTGCTGTTTGAACAAGTCTGGTTGCGATTCACCCTGCAGACCACTGCCATAGGCATGAGCCATACGTTTGATAAACACATCGGCCAGTTCACTGCGATCCTCCCAGGCCGAAGATCGTTCAACCAGACGATTAATGCCAGCACCATAAGATCCTGGTGCGATGCCAAATACACGAAGGCTGGTTTCACGACCTAATTGTGCCGGATCGAGATCCGGTTGCTGTGCCAAACGTTGTCTGGCTTCATTAACCCAATTTGATGCCACCAGATTTTTATTCAAAGCTTCCTCGCCACCTTGTTGCCATTCGCCTAACGGTTGCAGAGCTGCTTTAAGCGCAATGGCCAGAGCAGGGTAATCACGAATAATCAGATCACGACTGGCATCCAATGCCAACAAGCTGGCTTTATCGAGCAATACCAGATGTTCCCCATATAAATCCCTGAATAGACCTGAGGTGGTAAACAGCACGTCCAGCCGCTGCGGTTGTTCCTCATTTAATGGCAGACGCTCAAGACCTTTGATAATGCCCCGGCTATTCCATATCGGGCGGACACCCAGCAGCTTCATGCCAAAAGCAATCATTGCACCTTCATCACGCACCGAATCAGAGGCCCAGAGAATGACGCCTTGTTTATTGCGATCGCCAACTTCATGACCTTCAATATTGCCTTTTTCGCCAGCCAATACCGGCGCAGCCAGTTGCTGACCAATATCAAAACCCACACGGGTCGGCAGTAAACTGCCATCCAACGCATAAAAATTTCGCCCGGTGGGCAGTGCATCGGGTGTGCGGATCGGATCATTGCCTTTACCTGGTGAGATAAATCGCCCATTCAGACCATTCAGTAAGGCGTCAATTTCAGCAGCAGGAGATATTTGTAATCTCTGATATATCTCATTGCGTTGTTGTTCGCTGGGCTCGGATTTATCCAGCATTGAATTCATCATGGTATCCAGACCTTCAGCTGACCAGTCACGACCAAATACATGCAATCCCAATGGCATAAAGGTTTCCTGAAAATGCGTCAGATAATGACCGACTTCATGCAGCAAAAAATCATCATCAATTTCTTCAAAACCGGCACCACGGACTTGCAGCTCTTCATCCATGCTGGCGATTAATTCATCGCGCAGACCCATGGTTTCGATTTGCTCACGTAAGGTGACAATAGCGCGATAACGTGTGGCTTTGTCTGAAGCGGCTTCAGCGCTTTCAATCAATTGACGTAGTTGCAAAAGATCGTCATACAGTTCAGTGACGGCAAGCGGGGGAGTCAAATGATCAATGATAACCGCCTGACCACGCCGTTTAGCTTGAATGCCTTCCCCGACGCCATCAACGATATACGGATAAAGACCTGGCACATCCCCAGCGATAATAGTGGGGTAATCATCTTCACCCAGACCTACACTGCGTTTGGGTAAAAACTCATAGGTTGAATGTCGACCAACATGCACCATGGCATCAGCATTAAACGTCGACTGAATATAGTGATAAAACGCCAGATATTGATGTGGCGGTGGAAAGGACATATTGGCATGTAACAGTTCTTCATGGATCTCCCAACCGCGAGGTGGTTGCGGACCGATAAACACATTGCCAAATTGCACACCGGGAATCAGTAGTTGATTATCCCAGACCATCACTTTGCCGGGGATTTCGCCCCAGCCACGAATACCTTCAATCTGCATTTCCAACAGAGCATTATGTAATGATTCGCTATGTTGCCAGTCAGGCTTTTTACCTTGAGCAGCAGCTTCGATGATCTGCTGATAATCCTGTTCCAGCTGAGTTAATAAATCCAATGCCCGACTGCGGCCGGGATGACGCAAACCATCCAGCGCGTGGTGAATATCGGTCGTGGTTTGCTGCATAAATGCTGAAAGTAACTGCAGTCGAGACTGCCGAATGGTTACATTTTCCAATGTCAGAGCCTGCTCAATGGCATCACGCATCCGCTGCTGTAATACTGCCAAAGGACCATCAATCATTTCGGCCTGAACAGTTGCCGGTAACTGCTTGAACCAGTGTTGATAATCATCCGCTGTCATGGTGTTGGCGACCTGGGACATCGCTGATAACGCTTCAGCGTCTTCAGGTAAATTCACCCCTTGAAGTTGCAGCAAATCAAGCAAAGCCTCAGCGTCTTTGGGTAATTCACCGGTCTGATAACCTGCGTTTTTCAGACCATTCAATATTTCCAGCAGACTTTCAGGCACATTCAGATTGTCAGCACCAATATTATGTCTGCCCGGTGGATGGTTGTAATACACAATGGCGACACGTTTATCAGCGTTGTCTTTTTGTTGCAGATCCAGCCAGCGTTGCATGCGCTGTGCCTGAAGGTTTATATGTTCTTTAATTGGCAGACTTTGAGTCAGCTGGGCCCCGGTTTGTTGGTCAATCTTTGCAGGCTCAGTTAACGCCAGAATCTGCGGTTGGCTGACACCTTGCAACTCAGGCATGGCAATCCGGTAATGAATTGAATCACGTGGAATGCCTTGTGCAGAAAGGGCATAGTCAACCTCATTCAATTCATTCAGCCGAACGCCTTTTAATACCGGAACATTCAGTTCAGTAAATAATTGTTCAACCTGCTCACGACCATCACCGCCACCAATCACAAAATCCTGTAAAGAAACGATTCCCCATGGTGTGATTGGCAAAGATTCATTCATTACCTTTTTAATAGTCTGAATCGCGGCAACACTGGGTTCGCCCCAGGCTGCCAACACCGATACACATTGGCTATTTAGCGCCTGACAATACTGTTGATGCAATTGCCATTCGCCCGTTAAATCACCGGTATCATGATCGACCAACCAGACAACAGGATTTGTTGCATCAAGTTGTTTGACTAGTTCATCTGGACTGAGCCATTGAGTCTTATCCTCGTTATGCAAAGCAAAGCGTAAAGCCCCGACAGGTTGCAATTCAGTTTTTATATTGCCATCGCTTAGCAACATTTCCAGCAGACTTCGTGAATTCTCCGTGGAACGATTTACCCAATAAGCACGCGCCTGCAACCAGTTAACATATTCCGGATAGCTGGCTTGCAAAGCCTTTAAGTCATCTGCTGAACTTAATGATGCTTTCTCGCTAAGTACTTGTTCAGGAATAGATCGTGTAAGTGGATCACTGTTTAATGCTGTGAGTCGCTGATCACTATGTAAAACATAGCGTTTTTGTGTAGTGTTGTATTGACGTGCCAGTAAACGCTCAACCGGATCACCAAATACGCCAACCATTAATAAGCTGCCGCTGCTATCGATTAATTTCTGCAACTCATTGTCATTTACAGCATTAAGCTGACTGACAGTGCGGATTTGAATATTTGCATCGGACTTTTGTTGTAATAATTGATGCGCTCCTGAGACCAAAGTTGACGCAGAGCGATCAGAAACAATAACCGTGACGTTGGGTTCATTCGCATAAACATCAGCCAACACCAGAGAAAACATTAAAACAAACAAAAATACAGGTCGAAAAAGACGCGAATCCGAATAAAACATATAAGACATAATCCATCCTGCCGCAGTAAAAGCAGCTACCAGTGAGGTAAATAGCGGGCAGGGGACAAGTATGAGTGTAATCTCGGAAACGTTCAGGCACCCCGCCACGACTCCATTATTTAGCTTCGGGCCGGTCTCCGGACTTACAGCTTAGCCATAAATGGCGGCATTTCTCGTCTTCCCATACTGTTTGAGTACAGTGACTGTCGATCTATCAAGCAGATAGCGACCAGAGCAATGAAATAACTGTTTACCGTTGCGGGGGCAGTACAGGAATAACCAAATCAATGACGCACCTGTTTCCCGTTTAACCTTTATCACATGTTGTAATAAAGGCACCTGAAACTGCCAGCGATAATACAGACAAATGGTAATCAGTCAAACCAGGCGATATTGGTAGTAATACATTAATGAGACTGATCGTGACATTGAGATAGTATTTTGCTGAACGTTAATGGCCCTTAGCTTTCATAGTCAGTAAGCTGTTTGATACTGTGGGTTATCTAAATTGATAACCAATCATTACGTTAAATTAAAAAAGGAGAGAAATATGGAATGGGTATTACTGGCCATCGTGGGGCTACTGATTTTATATGTCATCATTGAATACAATAAATTAGTCCGGCATCGCAATATTTTTCAGAATGCATTCAAACAGATAGACGTAATGCTTAAACAACGTCATGACATGATTCCGCAGTTGGTCAACACCGTTAAAGGCTATGCTAAACATGAGCAGGAAACCCTGACGGGTGTCATTGAAGCCCGTAATCAGGCAGAAAAAATGCGCGGCCAAATTGACTCGGGCGATGCCACATCCATGCTGGCACTTGGACAGGCAGAAGGGTTATTGGGTAAAGCGATGGGCGGTATTTTTGCTTTATCAGAAGCGTATCCAGATCTGAAAGCCGATGGTGCTTTCCGTGATTTGATGGAGCAGTTGACCAGTATTGAAAACAAAGTCGCAGCATCACGGCGTGGCTATAACAATACCGTACTGGAATATAACAATGTGCTGGAAACCTTTCCAACCAATATTCTGGCGAATATGTTCAGTTTTACGCGTGCATCAGAGCTGGATTTTGATGACCGTGAAGCTATTCAGAATGTGCCAAAGGTTGAGTTTTAATCATGGCTGAAATGAGCAGCTATCAATTAGGCGCCAATGCTCGAAAACAAAGTCGGCTGATGATGGCAATGTTTATCTTTTCAGTTGCCTTAATTGCCACTGTAATTGCTGCCCTGGCATCGGTCAGGTTGCCATCTGAAACCATGAATCAGTCCGCACAGGTCATCGTGGACTGGTATTTATTTGGCTGGGTTGCAACTGGCGTAGCGACGGTGATTGTCTTAACGTCTGTTTGGAAAATGCTCAGCATGGGCGGTGACGGAGTAAAAGTTGCTCAAAGCCTGGGTGCAACCGACGTAAATGATGAAACCAATGATCCGTTAATTACCCGTTATAAAAATATCGTTGAAGAAGTCGCTCTGGGTGCCAGCATGCCTGCACCGCATATTTTTGTGCTGGAAAATGAACCTGGGATCAACGCTTTTGCAGCAGGCAGTTCCCCCGATAAAGCCGCTATTGCTGTTACTCGTGGCGCTTTAAAAATATTGACTCGTGATGAACTTGCAGCGGTAGTTGCCCACGAATTTGCCCATATCCGCAATCTCGATATGCGGCTTAATCTGCGGGTGATCGGCCTAATTCATGGATTAATGGCTTTGTATGTATTGGGACGGATTCTGATGCATTCCGGAGGTCGCGGCGGCAAAAATGGGGGAGCCCAGTTAGCGTTGATTGGTATTGCACTGATCCTGTTGGGATTATTAGGTGCATTTATGGGTAAGGTCATGCAGGCAGCAATTTCTCGCCAACGTGAATATCTGGCCGATGCAGACGCCACGCGCTTTACCAGTGATCCTGACTCTCTAGCCGGCGCTCTGAAAAAGATAGGCAGTCTGAGTCAGAAAGACGCTAATGCAACCGTACATGATGAGTTGGAAGAGGCCAGACATATGATGTTTGCTGAACTTTCAAACAAAATGTCCGGATTACTCTCCACCCATCCGCCTTTGGTCAAACGAATACAAGCCTTGGATCCTAGTTTTGACCCGGAAATTCAAGGTTGGCCGACAGTGGAAATTAACGAATCTACATAATTACCAGTCTTGTATTTGGACGTTTTTAAAATGATCTGCATCACTTATATCGTCGGCGTAATAAATCATTGATCAGGCAAAGAAATACATAAAACCCAACCAGTGGGCCTACTCCATAAATCAGACCGGTTTGTAAATCTTGTAAGTAGGGCAGTGATAACGCTATCGCGATGGTAAACCAGACGTAGGCCACATATAGCACCAGGAATAAAAAGCCCTCGAAACGGTTTAAGGTACCGCCAAGAAAGAACAATGGCAGACATAACACAGCCACCGCGACCATCACCGGAACATCTATTTGCATTAACTGCTCGCTGGCTATTAATGGCATAGGAGAGATCAAGCCGGATAAGCCCAGCACTGCCAGAATATTAAAGATATTGCTGCCCACTACATTGCCGATGGCAATATCGCGTTCACCTTTGATGGTGGCAATAATAGACGTCATAACTTCTGGTAACGAAGTGCCGGCAGCCACAATGGTTAAGCCAATTACTGCTTCGCTGACACCAAATGATGAAGCAATAGTGACCGCACTTTGCACTAACCAGCGTGCGCCGAGCACCAATAAAGCCAAACCAACAACAATAAGCAATAAATTCTGCCATGTTGGGGCAGGCTTTTCTGTGGTTACTTCGCTTGAATCAATACCGGTTTTTTTGCCTTGATAGAACAAGAACAACGTATACAAAACTACTCCCAATACCAGCAAAGCTGCTTCCAACTTGCCGATGGTGCCATCCTGAATCATCCATAAACCAAGCAAACTGACCCCAATCATGATCGGTACATCCTGACGAATCAGTTGTTGAGAAACTATCAGGGGCATAATCAAAGCTGCTAAGCCCAATATAAACAGAATATTAAAAATATTACTGCCTACAACATTGGCAATGGCCATCTCGGCTTGACCGGAAAAAGCGGCTTTGACACTGACGGCTAATTCGGGTGCACTGGTGCCAAATGCCACTACTGTCAGGCCAACCACAAGTGCCGGAATACCAAAACTGGTTGCTAAACGTGAAGCACCTTTAACCAGCAGCTCTGCACCGACAATCAGCAATACTAATCCTGCTGCTAACATTAACCAGGTCATCTTTTTGTCCTTAAGTGAAGCTTTATGGTGAAAGTCGTCACCATAAAGCTTATTTTAATTAATCACTTACAAAGTAAAGCTGAATTTATTTACATAATAGCATCCAGTTTCTTTTGCATTTCTTCGGCTGATGGACGCAGCTGTGACAGTCCCTTACGCATACGGTGTTGTCCCATCCAGAACACAATTGGTGCAGCGATAAATACCGATGAACTGGTGCCAATCACAATGCCGAATAACATCGGCAAAGCAAAGCTGGCCACCGCACTACCACCGGCAACGGCCATTGGGATTAATGCCAGAAAAGTGGTAACCGAGGTAAAGACCGTACGAGTTAATGTAGAAGTAATACTTTCATTGAGCAATTCCAGCATCGGTTTATCAGGCGTTAACCGCAGGTTTTCCCGCACCCGGTCAAACACCACCACCTTGTCATTTACCGAATAACCTATCAATGCTAACAAAGCGGCCACCGCTGTAAGGTTGAATTCCACCCCGGCCAGCACAAAAAAGCCAATGGTTTTGGTCAAATCCAGACCAATCGTTAATGTCGCCGCTAAGGCAAAGTGATATTCAAACCGAATCCACAGATACGCCAACATACCGAGCCCTGCAAAAACAATGGCCAAGATAGTCGCATCTTTAAAATCACCACTGACTTTTGGACCAACCATTTCAACGCGTGGAAAACTCGCATCGGCCGATATTTCCTGTACCGCTGATTTGATATTTTCAACAGGTTCACCGCTAGCGACTTGTTCAGCACCTTCCATTGGCAGGCGAATTAGATAATAGTCATCATCGCCGAACTCCTGAATCGAAGCCTGAGCAAAACCTTTTGCTTGCAAGGCATGACGCACCTGTTCCACATCAGTATTGGGGGCTTGCACTTCCATCACCGTGCCACCACTGAAGTCGATGCCGTATTTCAATCCAGGTTGGAAAAATAAACCAATCGCTGCTAAAGACAAGATGGCTGAAGCGGCAATACCGACAAACCGACCCCGCATAAAATCAATCTTGCTGCTACTGAGTCGATCCAGCGCTTTGATGCCGGAAATACTGAGTAAATCCTGTTTTGGCATCCGCTTAACCCGCCATTCCATCAATAAACGAGTGAATGAAATAGACGTAAACATTGATGTAATAAGGCCAATCGCCATCGCCACGGCAAAACCACGAACCGGGCCACTACCAAACATAAACAGCAAACTAATTGCTATCAATGAGGTGATATTGGAATCCAGAATCGTACTGTAAGCGCGTCTGAAACCGGCATCCAAAGCAATCAGGGCACGTTTGCCTCGACGGGTTTCTTCGCGGATCCGTTCGTTAATCAGAATATTGGCATCAACAGCCATACCGATACTCAGAATAATCCCAGCAATACCTGGCAGGGTTAGCGTTGCGCCTAATACACTCAAAACGCCAAAAATCAGACCGATATTGAGTGTCAGGCTCAGACTGGCAATAAGTCCCCAAGTGCCATAAATCGCCAGCATAAACACCAACACCAATATGGCACCAATTACACCGGTAGTAATACCCATCGAAATGGAGTCACTGCCTAAATCTGGTCCGACCGTGCGTTCTTCAATCACATTAAGTGGAGCAGGCAGGGCACCGGCACGTAACAAAAGTGCCAGTTCATTTGCTTCAGAAACAGTAAATGAACCACTGATTTCACCACGACCACCGGCAATTACACTGCGGATAACCGGGGCAGTAATGACTTTATCATCCAATACAATCGCAAGGGAGCGGCCGATATTGTTCTTGGTCATTTCGCCAAATAGTCGAGCACCTTCTTTATCGAGCTCAAAACTGACCACTGGCTGGCCATTTTCCTGACTGAATACCAGATTGGCATCTTTGATATGCTGACCTTCAAGTGCTACCCGTTCTTCCAAAGTATAGACTTCACCTTCAGTCATACCCTGAGCTTTGATGACGCCGGACGATTCTGCATTCGCTGCCCAATGAAAGGTCATTTTGGCGGTAGTACCCAGCAGGGTGCGGATATAACTTGGATCATCAACGCCAGGCAATTGCACCAGAATGCCGTCACTGCCTTGTTTGGTAATGGTCGGATCCACCAGGCCACTCTCATTAAGACGTTGTCTGACCACCTTCAAGCTGTGCTCAACGGCATCTTTAGTGAGTTTTTCACTATGCGCTTTGGTTGGAGTAATGGTGAGTTTATTTGCCTCATCATCAAGCGAGAACAAAGCCAGTCCGCCTTTGGGATCTTTAATAAAAGTCCGCACAAGCTGTTTGATATCCGCTAACCGGCTAGGATCTTTCGGTGTGATGACCAGATGGTTTTTCGATACAGAAATTGGCTGAATAAAGATGCGTTTTTCGCGTAATGCATCGGTGATCTGTTCGGCTAACTGCTGATGATCGTTGAGTTGTAAATCATTGGTATCCACTTGCATTAGCAAATGGGAACCACCACTCAAATCAAGACCTAATTGAAAGGTATTGTCAGTAAACCATGAAGGTAAATGTTGTGAAGTTGATGTTGGCAACACATTAGGCAATGCACTGAGCAGGCCCACAATAATAATCAGGCTGAATACAACAGCCCGTGAAACGAATGAACGCATACATAATCCTCGAAGAAAGCTTCGTTAAACAAAAAGTTTTAAAAGGATTATTGGTATGGTGGGGCTCGATTGAGAGGTAAATGATATTTGTCATCGCTGAAAATCAACAGCGCCAAATAATGCAAATCCACCGCATGCAGTAATGCTGCGGCAGCAAAATTGAATTCGGATGAATAATTTAACCAGTGCTGTTCGTTATCACCGTCACCTGAAATCGGTGAAGCCAGATTTTTGATATCCAGCAATGAACGGAAATGATCACGATGATTAGCTAAAGTAAGCTGATTAAACTCAGCGACAAAACCGGAATTGGTTGAAACAGTTGCCTGACGGAAATCTACCCAGCCGGCAAAGGCCAGACTATTAAGCAACAACAGCAATACGGACAGCTGCCAGAAATTGGCAGGGCGCTGGTCAAGCTGCTGTGTTTGGAGATGTTTCATGAACTTATTCGCAATTAAGTGCACAAATTGTGAGCTTCGCTAATAAAACAGTCAAATCTATTTAAGGAAGGTAACGCATGGGTTTATTAATGGAAGGCCAGTGGGTCGATCGCTGGTATGACACCGATTCCAATCAAGGAAAATTTGTTCGCAGTAAATCGCAATTCCGCAATTGGATCACCGCCGACGGCACTGCCGGGCCAAGTGGAGAAGGTGGTTTTAAAGCGGAAGCTGGTCGTTATCATTTATATGTTTCTCTGGCCTGCCCCTGGGCGCACCGCACCCTAATTTTTCGTAAGCTGAAAGGTCTGGAGCAGATGATTTCATTATCTGTAGTTAATCCGTTAATGCTGGAACATGGCTGGACGTTTGATTATGCAGAAGGAGTGATTGAAGATCCGTTACATCAGGCGAAATTTCTGCATCAGGTGTATACCGCAGCCGATCCAAACTACAGTGGACGAGTAACGGTACCGGTGTTGTGGGACAAACAGCAAAACACGATGGTCAGCAACGAATCTGCTGAAATCATTCGTATGTTTAACAGTGCGTTTGATGCGATTGGTGCCACAGCGGGGGATTATTACCCGGTCAATTTAAGAAACGATATCGATGCTATCAATGATGAAGTCTATGACAACATCAATAACGGTGTTTACAAAGCAGGTTTTGCCACTACTCAACAAGCCTATGAAGAAGCTGTTTATCCTTTATTTGAAGCCCTGGATAAGGTTGAACAGCGCCTGAGCAAAAATCGCTATTTAGTTGGCAATGATTTGACAGAAGCCGATTGGCGTTTATTTACGACTTTGATTCGCTTTGATGCGGTGTATCACGGCCACTTCAAATGCAATCTGAAACGCATTGAAGATTATCCGAATACTGCTGAATACATTCGTGAGCTATACCAATGGCCCGGCGTTGCAGAAACCGTCAATATGCAGCACATCAAAGACCATTATTATCGCAGCCATAAAACGATTAATCCCACAGGCGTAGTTCCGGCGGGACCGATTTTAGATTTCGACAGGCCACATCAAAGAAGCTAGTCAATAAATAGTGGCAAGATAAAACATCACAGCGGCATCAATAAAACCAAAAGCAATAATGCCGATAACCAGATAATGCCAAAAAGTCAGTTTAGTTTTCATACAAGTTCTTTAATGTACTGTTAAGTCATTATTCTTGTTGAGAAATACAGCCATCATAGGTTTGTTTTTTAAAATCATCGATGGCTTTCTGTTTGCCCTCATTGGTGTCTTGCACTGGCTCTTGATAGGCACTCAACAATAAACCCCGAGTCACGTTGCCCATGGCGTTTTGAATGGCTTCGTGAATTGGCGTATTCATTTGGCGAAACAACATATACGAACCGGCTTTACTGGCCCATTCTTCACAGACCTGTTCTTGTTCTGCCTGAACAGCAAAAGCATTGAACAACAACATCCCGCCCAACCAGAGACTTACTGTTATGTGTTTCATTCACAAATCCTCATCGATGATGCAGTGAATTTACCGTTATCAAGATGAAGATTTCGTCAAATTAAATGCAAAAGGTCAGCATGAAGCTGACCTTTTATCAGAAAGTGTTTAATTTAAGCAGAAAGAGATGCCATATCAATCACAAAACGATAGCGAACATCAGACTTCTCCATCCGTTCAAACGCTTCATTGATCTCATCCATTTTGATCATTTCGCATTCCGGCAGAATGTTCATTCGTCCACAAAAATCCAGCATTTCCTGAGTTTCGGCAATTCCGCCAATCAACGATCCAGCAATGCGACGACGCCCAAAAATCATTGGTGCGGTATTGGGTCCTTCAACTGGGCCGATTTGTCCGACTAAAACCAGCGTGGCATCGTTATCCAATAAAGGTATGTACGGATTTAAGTCATGGTTCACTGGAACCGTATCGATAATCAAATCAAAACTGGAGCCTGCAGCGGCCATTGAATCTTCATTTTTGGAGACCAGAAATGCGTGTGCACCCAGGTCTTTTGCATCCTGTTCTTTACTCGGTGAAGTGCTAATGACAGTAACATGTGCACCCAATCCAACTGCCAACTTAATCGCCATATGACCCAAACCGCCCATACCCACAACACCAACACGGCTTCCTGGGCCAACATTCCATTCTCTTAAAGGTGAATAAGTGGTAATACCCGCACAGAGCAATGGCGCGGCCAAGGCTAAATCTAGGTTTTCGGGGATACGTAAGACAAATTCTTCACGCACTACCAGATGTTTTGAATAGCCACCCTGCGTGATATCACCGGTAATGCGATCTGGTGAACCATAGGTCAAGGTAAAACCATTACGGCAATACTGCTCATGATCGTTATGGCATTCATCGCAGTCTTGGCAGCTATCCACCATACAACCCACAGCCACGTTTTCACCTGGTTTGAATTTGGTCACCGCAGAGCCAACCTCGATAACCCGACCAACAATCTCATGGCCTGGAACGACGGGATAAATTGATCCACCCCAATCATTTCTCGCCACATGCAAATCTGAATGGCAGACGCCGCAATAGAGGATTTCTAACGCAATATCATTGGCACGTAGTGCACGACGTTCAAAGGTTAAGGGTGTTAATGGGGATTCAGATGAGTTTGCTGCGTAGCCGATGGTTTTCATGGAAATCTCCTGATTAAAAGGAAGTGATTAGGGTAGTGATTCAAAATGTAAAATGAAAACGTTTTTATATTTCTTACATCCAGAATACAGCCAAGTGGATTAACTTATTATTAAATTGATTTCAAACTAAGTTATCACATCAATATTTACTGAATTACTGATGGCACTATGAATGTCTTCGTCCGGTAAGTTTTAATTTCACTATATAAATTTTATATAGATCTTATAGTTTTATTTTGTAAGTCAAAAAATTCCCGCTCTAAAGCCGCATTCCCATTGA
>NZ_MCRI01000004.1 GCF_001720165.1 Methylophaga muralis | reverse complement strand
CCTATTTTCGGTGATCATTATTAGTATTTTCGGCAGTATTTTAACGATTTGGCAGGTGCGTCAGTCGGTTGAAAGAGAAGTGAATTCTTCTTTTAATATGGCCTTACAAATGATGGATTTAGGATTTAGCCATTTATCCCGCACCTCAATGACTGAATATGAATGGTTACAACAAGTCAGTGCCATTCAGCATACCCGACACTTACATATTAGTATTCTTAATGAAGCTGGCGAAGAAGTAGAGTGGTTTGCCGCTGAAAATACGGATGAAAAATTTCCACCCGATTGGTTTGTGCGTATTGTAAAAACGACTTATCCCTCTGCCAATTATGATGTTAGGCTCGCCGATGGAAGAGTGAAGCAACTTATCGTTCGTGCAGATCCGTTAGATGAAATTGCTGAGACATGGGAAGAATCTGTAGCCTATTTCTGGTCGGTAATGACCATGATTGGGGTCATTTTTCTAGCTATAAATATTGTGTTTAATTCAATGTTGCGAACTGTTCGCAGTATTGTTGTGGGGTTACGCAGGGTTGAGTCAGGACAATATGGACGTAAATTACCCCCTTTCAAAATAAGTGAATTTGACGCCATTGCGACTGAAATTAACCGTTTATCTGACGCATTGAAGGTAGCGAAAGATAATAATCAGGCGTTAGCCCGCCATACCATGCAGATCCAGGAATCGGAAAGACGCAATTTATCTCGCGAATTACATGATGAAATGGGGCAGTCACTTACTGCAGTAAAAGCCATGTCGACCGCTATTCGTCAACCAGGCGCAAATGTTACAAAAATCTCTGAATCCATTACAGAAATTTGCAACCATTTGGCCGGCGTTGTTCGTTCAATGATGCGAACCCTGCATCCATTAAGTCTGGCTGATCTAGGCTTAGGTGCGACATTATCTGATTTAGTAAGCGAATGGCGAAGACGCCACCCCGATTTAGTGATCAAGTTGGATTATGACGAACGTCTGGATAATGTCGCGCATGAACTGGCTATTCATGTTTATCGGATTGCGCAGGAATGTCTGACAAATGTAGTGCGTCATGCTAATGCATCTGAGGTAACATTAGTTATCAGACAGGAAGGCGAGCAGACTTCCCCTCGTGTAGTCATGCGGATCCGAGATAATGGGCAAGGTGGTGAATCATCAGGACATGGTTTCGGTGTGTTGGCGATGCGAGAACGAGTAGAAAATATGGGAGGCCGGTTCAGATTTGAATCTGAGGCGGGTAATGGCGTTTGTGTAAGCGCATGGATGCCAATCATTGAGAAACCAGAAAATGAATGAAAAAAAGATTAGTGTGTTATTGGTAGATGACCACCAAGTAGTTCGGGCGGGATTTAGAATGTTGCTGGACGCCCAACCGTTTATCGGTACTATTGTCGATGTCGATCGTGGTGAGTTAGCTTGTCATGAATATGACCGAAAGCGGCCCGATGTGGTGGTAATGGATTTATCTATGCCTGGTATTGGAGGCCTGGAAACCATTCGTCGTTTAAAAAAACAAGATCCACAAGCCACGGTTTTGGTCTATAGCATTCACGATGAGTCCATTTATGTAGAACGTGCTATTCAGGCGGGCGCAAGAGGTTATGTTACAAAGAACAGTGCGGCCGAGGTGCTGGCAGAAGCTGTTTTAGCGGTATCTCAGGGCAAAAGATATATAGAACAGGATATCCTGCCGAATATCGATGATTTCAGACATCCGTCGGATACCTTACATTACGGTCAAGTAGTAGAACTGTTGTCACCAAGAGAGTTTGATGTGTTTTGCCTGACAGCGAGAGGAATGACAGCGCATGAAGTGGCTGCCGAGTTGCACTTAGGCTATAAAACCGTCGCGAACTACAACACACAGATAAAAAATAAACTGAACGTTAACACCACTGCTGATCTGGCCAATATTGCTGTTGTGCTGGGTATTATCAAACATTAGAAATTGTTTTCAGTCTATTGATAGTTAAGAACTTAATTAGAAAATCAACAGACCTCTTGAATTATTTTAAGGCATCCCAATTTTGTCGATCAGAAGACATTGTTCGTCTTCGTGATGAAAAAGTTTTGGAGGTGTTTTATGGCTATTCAACGATACAGACCTTACAGTTTGCTTGATAACCTGCAACGTGAAATGTCGTCCTTATTTCAGGTACCGGCGACGGAAACCAACTTCAGTCAGGAAGATTGGACACCGGCTGTGGATATTCAGGAAAATGCAGAAAACTTTATTATTCATGCCGATTTACCGGGCGTTAAAGCCGCAGATATCGAAGTAACGGCAGAAAACGGCCTGCTGACAATTAAAGGCGTTCGCGACAGCAACAAGGTTGAAGAGAAAGATAATTACAAACGTATTGAACGTTTCAGTGGCAGCTTTATGCGTCGCTTTACCTTACCTGAAACCGCTGATGTCGAACAAATTAATGCGACATCACGTGATGGTGTATTGGAGCTGATAATCCCTAAAATGCCGCAGCTGCAACCCAAACGCATTGAAGTGAATGTTCAGTAAGAAACTGAAAAGGCTCTAAAAGTTAACTTTTAGAGCCTTTTATTTTTAGCTTTAATAATGTGCGGTTTTATTTAACCCGCATACCTGGGGTGGCACCTTCATCAGGGTTGAGGATAAACAAGTCCTTACCTCCAGGGCCTGCAGCCAGCACCATGCCTTCTGATAAACCGAAACGCATTTTACGTGGGGCCAGATTGGCGACCATCACGGTTAATTTACCAACCAGATCTTCAGGTGCATAAGCGGATTTGATGCCTGCAAATACCTGTTTTTCTGCCAGCCCGATATCCAGAGTGAGTTTCAGTAGCTTTTCAGCCCCTTCGACATGTTCGGCATTAACGATTTTGGCGATGCGTAAGTCAATTTTGGCAAAGTCATCAAACTGAATTTCTTCGGCAATCGGATCAATATTCTCAGTGTTCTTTGTCGGAGCAGGAGTCGCTGTCATATTCTCTTTTGACTCTTCAACAATAGCGTCGATTTTGTCTTGTTCAACACGCGTCATTAGCGGTTTAAATACTGAAATGGTGTGGCCCAGTAATGGTTTTTCAATATCTGCCCAATGTAACGAAGCAATATTCAGGAAAGCCTCAGCCTGTTCGGCCGTGCGAGGTAATACGGGCTTCAGATAGGCAATCAGCACTCTGAACAGATTGATGCCCATGCTGCAAACGGCTTGCACTTCTGCGTCTTTGCCTTCTTCTTTCGCCAGCACCCAGGGTTTTTGTTCATCAATATACTGATTGGCTTTATCTGCTAATGCCATGATTTCACGCATTGCCTGAGCAAACTCGCGATTGTCATAACGCTTGGCAATCGACTCAGATTGATCGGTGAATGATCTGAATAAGGCTTCATCAGCCAAAGCATCGCTTAATTTTCCTTCAAAACGTTTATTGATAAAACCGGCACAACGACTGGCAATATTCACCACCTTGCCAACCAGATCAGAATTAATACGATTCTGGAAATCTTCCAGACTCAGATCGATGTCTTCAATGGTGTTGTTGAGTTTGGCCGCAAAATAATAACGCAGATATTCCGGATTCAAATGATTCAGATAAGTGCGGGCTTTGATAAAAGTGCCACGCGACTTGGACATTTTTTTGCCATCAACCGTGAGAAAACCATGGGCATAAACACGATTCGGTAATCTGAAACCAGCGCCTTTCAGCATGGCTGGCCAGAACAGGGCGTGGAAATAGATAATATCCTTGCCGATAAAATGCACCATTTCCGTTGGACTGTCGGCACGCATAAATTCATTAAAATCCACACCACTGCGGTCGCAGTAATTTTTGAAACTGGCTAAATAGCCAATCGGTGCATCCATCCACACATAGAAAAACTTATTTGGTGCATCGGGAATTTCAAAACCAAAGTAGGGTGCATCACGTGAGATATCCCAGTCTTGCAAACCACTGTCAAACCATTCGCCAAGCTTGCGGCCAACTTCGGCCTGTAAATGATCACCTTGGGTCCATTCACGTAATAACGGTTCGAAATTACCCAGTTTGAAAAAATAATGTTCTGACTCTTTGGTGATCGGCGTCGCACCGGAAACCGCAGACACAGGATTTTTTAATTCAGTTGGATCGTAAGTCGCACCGCAGACTTCACAGTTATCACCATATTGATCAGCGGCACCGCATTTGGGACATTCACCGCGAATAAACCGGTCCGGCAGGAACATTTCTTTTTCCGGATCATAGGCCTGACTGATGGTGCGGCTTTCAATATGCCCGGCATCACGATTCGCCAGATAAATCTGGCTGGCCAGTTGGCGGTTCTCTTCGCTATGGGTACTGTGATAATTGTCAAAACCAATCGCAAACTCGGCAAAATCGGCCTGATGTTCTGTACTGACGTCGGCAATTAACTGTTCCGGGCTGATGCCCTCATTTTGTGCGCGCAACATGATCGGAGTGCCATGCGCATCATCGGCGCAAACATAATGACATTCGTGGCCGCGCATTTTTTGAAAACGCACCCAGATATCTGTCTGAATATATTCAACAAGATGTCCCAGATGGATAGATCCATTGGCATAGGGAAGTGCGCTGGTGACCAGAATTTTTCGTTGCATAAATAAACCGGAATTAAGCCGTTAGAAAACTGTCAAAGATAACAGATTAACTAGGGTCTGTTAACCTTTCATAGTCACCACTGTTGTGACTGAAAAGGCACCAATCAAGGCGCGAGGAGAGCAGTTTAGTCATTCTAAATAAACGACGAGCAACGAAGAGTGGTGCCTTTTCAGCCTCAACCCGAAGGGCTGGGACTATTTTTCCGTCCAACTGCGTTGTAAATGATTTATGTAGAACGACTACATAGCATCATTTCCGCCTTGCTGGACAAAAAAATAGCCTCCAGCAGTGGTGACTATGAAAGGTTAACAGACCCTCTCAGACTCTATTTTGAATAATGTGGCATGGTTGCGTTGAAAAGCCATGCCAATTGCTTTAGATTGAGGCTATATCTGCCGTGACGGCAATTCCTAGCAGTAAGAGAGCCTGATGGACCTGAATTTACATGACATACATGCCGAGTCAATTGAGCTGGCTCTGGATCGGGCGCGACAATATCGCTCATTGTTAGAGCCCGAAATCGCTGAAAGTATCTGTCTGGATATCCTTAATATCGAGCCGGAAAATCAGTCGGCATTAGTCGTTTACATTCTGGCTTTAACTGATCAGGTTAGTATTAGCGGCAGTCAGTCGCCGTTTCAGGACATTGAAGTAGCGATCGCAAAACTGAGCAGCGAATATAAACAGATTTACTACACCGGGATTGTGCTGGAACGGCGCGCCCGCTTTATGCTGACGCAACCGATGTCGCGGGCCTTTGCCTACGATTATTTTATTAAAGCGTTAGGATGTTATCAGCAGGCTGAGCAAATGCGACCTGATCATAATGATGAAGCTATTCTGCGTTGGAACAGCTGTGTGCGTACCATTCAGCGTGAAAAACTCGAACCGTTATCGGAGACCGATCAAATTGCAATGAGTCGGGAGAGCTGATGGCACTGCTGCAAGTTAAAAAACGCCTGATGGCGATGGCCGGTCTGGTGCTGTCCGCTTATCTGATTTTTCATATGCTCAGTAATCTGAGCTTTTTCAGCCCCGAGCAATATCAGGCGTTTTACGATTTCTATAACCAACCACTGATTCGCTGGCCGTTATGGATATTAGTGGCAGCGTCATTGATGTTTCACGTGATTGTGGCTGTGCAGATTCGATTGCATAACAGCAAGGCCAGAATTCATGCCTATCATCACCGGCAACATCATTTTATTCCCGCATGGCTGGTATCCATTGTTATCACGCTGATTCTGCTGTTTATTGTCTGGCATATGGCGCAAATGTGGTCGTTTGGCGGTGCTGATATATACGGGCAGACAGTCACCTTATTCAGCTCAGTCTGGCAATTAGCGATTTATCTGGGTGGCGTGCTGTTAATTGGACTGCATTTGCAGCATTCATTAACCAATGTGTTGCAAACCCTTGGCAAAACCTCAAAACAGTTTTATTGGATCAGCACTGCAATTGTCGTGTTATTGGTGGTGGGATTTGCCATCGTACCAATAGTGGCCTACTGGAAAGCATAAATGACTGACGAACAACCATTAGACAGCTTTTCCCCGAAAGGTCCGTTGGAACAACGCTGGACCCAGCATAAATACAATCTGCGAGTAGTCAGTCCGGCTAACAGAAAACGTTACCGGGTGATTGTGGTTGGTACGGGGCTGGCAGGTGCTTCTGCAGCGGCTTCACTGGCTGAGATGGGGTATCAGGTGAAAACCTTCTGCTATCAGGACAGTCCTCGCCGGGCACACAGTATTGCGGCTCAGGGCGGTATTAACGCCGCTAAAAACTATCATAATGATGGTGATAGTGTCTGGCGACTGTTTTACGACATGATTAAAGGCGGCGACTTTCGGGCCCGCGAATCCAATGTATTTCGTCTGGCGGAACTGAGTACGTCGATTATTGACCAGGCTGTAGCGCAAGGTGTGCCATTTGCCCGTGAATACAGTGGTTATCTGGCCAATCGATCGTTTGGCGGGGCGCAAGTATCCAGAACCTTTTATGCACGTGGTCAAACCGGTCAACAGTTATTACTTGGTGCCTATCAGGCGATGAGCCGGCAGGTTGCCGAAGGTCATATTGAGCATTTTTCACGCTGTGAAATGCAGGATCTGATCAAAATCGATGGCAAGGCCAAAGGGATCGTGGTCAGGGATTTACTGACCGGGGAATTAAGTTCCCATCTCGCGGACTGTGTGGTGCTTTGCACCGGTGGATATGGTAATGCCTTTTACTTGTCGACCAATGCGAAGGGCTGTAACACCTCGGCTATCTGGCGTGCTCACAAACACGGAGCATTATTTGCCAATCCCTGTTTTACGCAGATACATCCCACCTGCATTCCGCAGCATGGCGAGTTGCAATCCAAACTCACGTTAATGAGTGAATCATTGCGTAATGATGGTCGCATCTGGGCACCGAAAAATCCGGCCGATTGTGGGCGCGATCCACGAGATATTCTGGAACAGGATCGGGATTATTTTCTGGAGCGCATGTATCCGGCGTTTGGCAATCTGGTGCCACGTGATATTGCGTCACGGGCGGTCAAACATATTTGTGATGACGGACGTGGCGTTGGGCATGAAATCAATGGTCAGAAGCTGGGTGTGTATCTGGATTTTGCTGATGCTATCAAAGAGCAGGGCGCTGATGTTATAAACGAAAAATACGGCAATCTGTTTGATATGTATCAGCGGATTACTTCTGAAGATCCGACCCAACAGCCGATGCGGATTTATCCTGCGGTGCATTACACCATGGGTGGTTTATGGGTGGATTACAATCTGATGACCTCGGTAGATGGATTGTTTGCCGGCGGCGAAGCCAACTTTTCCGATCACGGTGCCAATCGACTGGGTGCCAGTGCATTAATGCAGGGCTTGGCTGATGGTTATTTTATTCTGCCAACCACCGTGTCTGATTATCTTGCCAGGCAAACGCCTTTGGAAGATAAAGACTATCCCGAAGTGCAGCAGGCTATGAACTATTCGCAATCGCGGCTCGATAGCCTGCTCAATGCGCCTGAGCCCAAACACACACCAGATCATTTTCACCGTCGGCTGGGCAAGATCTTATGGGATCACTGCGGCATGGCGCGTAATGAGTTTGCCTTAAAGCAGGCGATTGAGGATATTCAGCAACTACGTGAACAGTTCTGGCGAGAAATTAAAATCAGTGGTAACGATAAACAGCTCAATCAAACCCTGGAAAGAGCTGGCAGGGTTGCCGACTTTATGGAACTGGGTGAGTTAATGTGTATTGATGCCCTGAGCCGGGAAGAGTCCTGTGGCTGTCATGCTCGGGTAGAGCATCTGACCAGTAACGGTGAAGTACAACGGCGTGATAACGATTTCGGATTTGTTTCGGCCTGGCAATTTACCGGTGACGTTGTGCAGCCAAAACTGATCAAAGAGCCGTTACATTTTGATTTTGTCAGCCCTGGGATACGGAATTACCAATGAATTTTATTCTGCATATATGGCGTCAGGCCACTCCCCAAGACGACGGTTTTTTTGAAAAGCATGAGTTGGAAGTAGAACCCGAATCTTCTTTTCTGGAAATGCTTGATGCCTTGAATGAACGGCTTATCGGTCTTGGAAAAGAAGCGATTGTATTTGATCATGACTGTCGTGAAGGGATCTGTGGCAGTTGCAGTCTGGTGATTAATGGTGAACCGCATGGCCGACATCAGGCGACGACTACTTGCCAGCAATATATGCGTGACTATCATGATCAAAATGAATTATGGATTGAACCCTGGCGAGCTACAGCGTTTCCGGTGATAAAAGATTTGATGGTGGATCGCAGTGCTTTTGATCGAATCATTCAGGCGGGAGGGTACATCCCTGTCCGAACCGGCGCGGCACCCGAAGCCAATACTCAGCCAGTAGCCAAGCCGGTCGCAGACAAAGCGTTTGATGCGGCTACCTGCATTGGTTGTGGTGCCTGTGTAGCGGTATGTCCTAATGCCTCAGCTACTTTATTTATTGCGGCCAAAGTCAGTCATTTGAGCAGCCTGCCACAGGGACAGCTGGACACAAAACGTCCCGCCAAAATGTTAGCCCGTATGGAAGCTGAAGGCTTTGGCAGTTGCAGTAATTACCGGGAATGTGAACGGGTTTGCCCGAAACAGATAGGTACAGATACCATTAGCAAAATGAATAAATTGCTATATCAAGGTTAAATCTAACAATATTCATGTTTTAATAATCTCAAAACCTGTCGCTCAGGCAGTTTCTGTTGCCTTACTCTACAACGCATTTATCCCCTTTCGGAGTTTTTAGATGGTAGAAGATCTGATCAGCAAACTTGATTCGATGACGGAAAAACGTCGGGTAGTCTTGCTGTTTTCAGTCGCCGATGACGCGGTTGTGCAAGAGACTATTTTGCCGAAGCTACCGGAGCAGCAATGGGAGATACGACTTAACAATTTCCAGCTAGGGCAGCAATATCAATTTGATGATGATCAGTTAGTCATCAGCTATCTGAATGACGAAAGTTTACGTGAATTAATGCTCCAGGCGCGTGAACAGGAATGGACAATCGGTTTATTGCCACATCCTGAGATGAAGCATGCTCGTTATGGTTTTGGTATCGCAGCCAGTTTTGACGAGGCGCTTAGCGATATTATGGAAAACGATGCCTCACAGCTTGATTTAATGTTGTGTAATGAACAGCCAGTCTTTAATTCGGTCATCGTCGGGCAGACCTTTACGTTGGTGCCAGGGGAAGCGATGGTTGAACCGTTCTGGGCTCGGGTTCGACGTTTCTGGCGACTGATGCGTAGTCTGAAAGAAGTACGGTTTACGCCATTCACTATTACCACACAGAAAGAGAAAGTCATTGAAACAGCTGCTTTTGGTGTGGTTGCTGTTGAACACGGGCGAAGCTCAGTGTTATCACGTCGTTTTATGGCGGATTCCAATGCTAATGATGGCATGATGCATGCGCTGGTGTTGGCACCACGAAGTGTGTTCGAAATGTTACGTTTTCTGTTTGCTTCGCTGTTTATGCGCAATATATGGAGCCGAAATAACCCACCATTTGTTGGTTTTTTCAAAAGCAGCCGGTTAAAACTGGAAACCAATAAACCCATTCAATATAGCCATGACGAAATGGTTTCTGAAGCACAGCAGCTTGAGTTTAAAGTCGAGCGACGAACCATTCGTTTGATTCCGGGACGATTGTTGGCCTTAGCAGAGAGTGGCGGCGAGCAGAAAGAAATCGTTCGTACTCAGGCATTGCCATTAGGCAAGGCCCGAAATGAACTGATCAGTTATCCATTGCCATGGATGCATCATGCTGCACCGGAAGAATTTAAAGATCTGTTTATGTTGATGCGAGAGAGTGCCAAAGCGACTCCTGCGTACTTAACCTTGATGGTGCTTTCGACTTTACTGGCAGCCTTCGGACTCTTTGCTAACTCTATTCCGGTCGTGATTGGCGCGATGATTCTGGCACCACTTATGGGACCGATTATTTCCATGTCTCTTGGCACCTTGCGTCAGGATGAATCATTGATGCTGGAAAGTGGTAAAAGTATTGCCATAGGCACAGGACTCGCGCTGCTATGTGCAATGCTAATCGCCTGGTTTATTCCTCTGAATAACATTAATACTGAAATTGCAGCTCGTATCAGCCCCACATTATTGGATTTGGGTGTCGCCGTGGTATCGGGTATTGCCGGGGCTTATGCACATGCCCGAGCTGAAGTGGCAAAAAGTCTGGCAGGTGTGGCAATTGCGGTGGCGTTGGTACCACCATTAGCCGTTGCCGGCATTGGTCTCGGCTGGTTTGATTTGACCGTGTTCTTTGGCGCGTTTTTGTTATATCTGACCAACCTGGTTGGCATTATTTTGGCAGCGTTAATCACCTTTATGTTCCTGGGGTATAGCCCATTTCACCGGGCGAAACGCGGTTTGATGTTGACCTTGGTCATGGTCGCTATTTTGGCGGTACCCTTGGCGATTGGTTTTGATCGCATGGTGGCAGAAAACAATGTGCTACGTCAGTTAGACGGTCAGGAAATTGCCGGTGTGAAATTGGTGGATGTCCAGGTCCGGCCGCGCGATCCGTTGATTATCAGTCTTACCATGGTGTCAAAAACCGCGGTAGATGATGAGGTTATGGATAAAGTTAAAAAGGAAATAGAACGACGTTTGCAGCAGCCGGTTGTATTGGAAATTGCTGTCAGGGTGATTCGATAAAGAATAGCTCAGACTCAGAGAAACAGGGTCTGAGCGGTCAATTAATAAGGCTTGCGAAAACGTAAGGTCATCCGGTCACTTTCACCAATTGCCTGATATTTAGCTTTATCAGATTCATTTTCAACTCGTAGATTAGGCGGTAGTGTCCATACACCATTTGGATGATCAGCTGTGTCAGCAGGGTTGGCATTGATTTCAGATTTTTCTTCCAAAACAAAACCTGCTTTTTCTGCCAGCGAAATCACATATTCTTCGGTGAGATAGCCGCTTTTTTTCATTATGGCAATTGATGTGTCTGGTTTAGCCCGATGGTCGGTTACACCGAGAATACCACCGGATTTCAGTACGTCGAATATGGCTGAAAAAGCTTGATCAGCAAATTCTCCCTGTACCCAGTTATGTACATTTCTGAAAGTCAGCACGGCATCTACGCTGGCAGGTTCGGCAAACTGCCAGTTGGTTTCAGGACCAAACTCAGTAATCACTACTTCATCGTAAAGTTCAGGAGAAGCCTCAAGCCAGGCGTTATATTCCTGGCGAATGGTTTGCCGGTAGGCTGAGCTTGTGTCAGCCGCAAATCCCGCAGCAATTAACTCGCCATCACCTTGTTTTAACCAAGGCGCAAGGATTTCGGTGTACCAGCCGCGTCCGGGCCAGATTTCGACGATTCGCATATTTTCGGTCACACCGAAGAAATTCAACGTCTCAGCAGGATGACGATATGAATCACGCTGTTTATTGCTTTCGGCACGATGGGGACTTTCAATCGTAGTCTGTAACAAATCAGTTGCAAATGATGAATGGCTAAGTGGAAGCAGTGAAAAAAGCAAAATCTGGGAATAAATACGTGGTAAGGCCATAAAATTTTTCCTATTTAAACCAATGTTAATTCTGTATTAACTGACTGCATGATACGCTCAAGGTTGCCGGAAACTTTCAACGCCTTTGGTCGTAAATTTGTCTTCTGAGTACTTAGCAGGTAGTTTTAAAGGCTATACCCCAATGTAGCAGACTGAGATTCTATATCTGCCTGTCGCAAGTGTGCCCAGAAAAAAACTCATTGTGATGAAGATATTAAACAGATATGACAGATAACAGCGAAAAACTCAAAATTGCCTTGTTAAATATTCATGGACTGATTCGAGGACATGACCTTGAGCTCGGGCGAGACGCAGATACAGGTGGACAGACACTTTATGTACTTGAATTAGCTCAGGCTTTATCTGAGCAGGAAAGGGTTGGTGAAGTCTTACTGATTACCCGTCGAGTAGTGGATGAAGAAATATCCCCGGATTATTCGCGTCCGATTGAGCAACTCAACGATAAGTTACGAATTATCAGGATTGAGGCGGGTCCTGAACAATATCTGGCAAAAGAACAGATTTGGGAACACCTTGATACCTTTGCCGATAATCTGGTGGATTTTTTCCGTGAACAGGAGTTTTTACCGGATATTCTGCACAGTCACTATGCCGATGCCGGTCTGGTGGCATCACATATAGCCAATCAACTGGGCATTCCCCTCATTCACACCGGTCACTCGTTAGGACGCGTCAAACGCCGAAGGTTGCTGGCCAGTGGCGTCGATATCGAGCAACTGGAACAGCAGTACAAGATGAATCAGCGCATTGAGGCTGAAGAAATTACCTTGGCGACAGCAGAGCGGGTAATAACCAGTACTCATCAGGAAATTCAAGAGCAGTACGAGTTATATGATCATTATCAACCCGCACAAATGCGTATTGTGCCGCCAGGCACCAATGTGCAGCAATTTACTCCGCCAAAAGGCGACGAGCTGCAAAGCGAATTATTCAACCGTATTACTCAGCATCTGGATGAACCTGAAAAGCCGATGATTCTGGCGTTATCACGCCTGATAAACGTAAAAATATTGTCAGCCTGATTGAAGCCTATGGTCAATCTGAAATATTGCAGCAACATGCCAATGTATTGATTATCGCCGGTAACCGGGATGATATTGATGATTTGGAACGTGGTGCGCAGGAAGTGTTCCATGAACTTCTGGTCGCGATTGATCGTTATGATCTTTATGGCAAAGTCACCATTCCCAAACATCATCGTCGTGATGAAGTGCCACTAATTTACCGTATTGCTGCTGCTACCAGGGGTGTCTTTGTGAATCCTGCCCTGACTGAGCCTTTCGGTCTTACGCTGATTGAGGCGGCTGCCAGCGGCTTACCGATTGTTGCCACTGAAGACGGTGGACCCAGAGATATTATGGCCAATTGTTTAAATGGTGAGTTGATTGATCCTCTTGAAGTTTCCAGCATCAGTTCAGCGATTGAAAAGTTGATTCTAGATGAGGTTTATTGGCAACAGTGTCAGCAAAATGGATTAAAGGGCGTGACGCAACATTATTCCTGGCATGCCCATGCCAAACGTTATCTGGAAATCATTGAACCGATAGCCGCCCGTACTGAAAAACTGTTACGCCTTCCGGTTGAGCGTCGTGAATCCGGACGCGATGAGAGGGCACTGGTCACCGATCTGGATTTGAACTTGGTAGGAGATGATGAGTCCTTGCAGACGTTGGTTAATTTACTGCGTGAACATCGTAAAAGTACCAAGTTTGTGATTGCCACCGGACGACGTTTGGATCAGGCCTTAAAACTGATGAAAAAACATCGTATTCCCGAACCGGATATTCTGATCACCAGTAGCGGCAGTGAAATCTATTACGCCCCCAAACTGACACCGGACACCGCCTGGACGAAACATATTGATCATTTATGGTTGCCTCACCGGGTCAGTAAACTGCTGGATGAGATTCCGGGACTGGAGCGACAGCCAAAGTCGGAACAGAGTCAGTTCAAGCTCAGCTATTACATTGATCGGGATCAGGTTGATATCGAAGACATTAAATCGTTATTACATCGCGAGGAATTATCGGTTCATGTGCAGCTGGCATTTGGTCAGTATCTGGATATTCTGCCGCTCAGAGCGTCAAAAGGTATGGCATTAAGATTTGTCGCTAATCGCTGGCAGATGCCGCTAGAACGTATTTGTGTTGCCGGTGGCAGCGGTGCAGATGAAGATATGATGCGCGGTAATACATTGGCAGTGGTGGTGGCAAACAGACACCACGAGGAACTGTCACAGCTGGAAGATTTCTCACATATTTATTTTGCCCATAAACCCTTTGCCGCAGGGATTATGGAAGCTATTGAATATTATGATTTTTTTGAAATTACTTCTGAACAAGCAACAGGTTCACGTTAAATGAGTGCAAAACTTTTACTCTGTACCGATATGGATCGCACAGTGATACCCAATGGAATGCAAGCCGAACATCCTGATGCACGGCGACGATTCCGCAAGTTCTGCCAAGCAGATAATGTCTGTCTGGTTTATGTGACAGGGCGACATCGGCAATTGGTAGAAAAAGCGATACGAACCTATAGTTTGCCGACACCGGATTACATCATCAGTGATGTTGGCACCAAGATTTTTCAGTTCAAGGATAAGCATTGGCAAGAAGTCCAGAGTTGGTGTGATGAGATTGATCAGGATTGGAATGGGAATTCTCATAGCGATCTTAAAGCCTTATTGAGCGATATTAAGGATCTGCAATTGCAGGAATTCAGCAAACAAAACACTCACAAACTGAGTTTTTATCTGCCCTTATATCTGGATAAAGATGCTGTAATTGACGCCGTTCAGCAGCGTTTGGCTGCCAAACAGATTCAGGCCTCAGTTATGTGGAGTATTGATGAACTTACTAATGTTGGTTTATTGGATGTGTTGCCAGAACATGCCACCAAATTACATGCCATTGAATTTCTACAAAATCGACTGGGTTACGATGACAGTGAAGTAATTTTCGCTGGTGACAGTGGTAACGATATGCCTGTATTGGCCAGCCCGATATTATCCGTAGTGGTGAACAATGCTTCAGCTGAAATTAAAGCCATGGCGCAGCAACTTGTAACAGAAAATGGCCATCCACAATCACTCTATATCGCAGGCGATCCTGGAGCATTAGGCATGAATGGAAACTACAGTGCAGGTGTTTTACAAGGCGTCTGGCATTATGCCGAAGCGTTTAGAAACCAACTTGAAACGGGAGACAATCCATGAGTCCGCAGTCAGCCTTAGCCATTTTCGGCGAAGTTTTATTTGATTGTTTTCCGGATGATGAGAAGAAACTAGGCGGTGCTCCGTTCAATGTAGCCTGGCATCTGCAGGCTTTTGGTGATAACCCTTTATTTATCTCCAGTGTCGGAGAGGATGAGTCGGGAGAGCAAATTCGCCATGCGATGCAACAATGGCAACTCTCAGCAGAAGGTTTACAAACCGATAAAAGTCATCAAACAGGTGAGGTTAAAGTCAGTTTGCAGGGAGGGGAACCCTCTTATGACATCATGATTGAACGGGCTTATGACTTTATTCAAACGTCCCATTTGCCCAACCTGAGAAATGATGCGGTGGTGTATCACGGCTCATTAGCACTTAGAAATGCGGTTTCTCAAAGTGCACTTGAGTTTCTGACCAGACCTAAATCTGTTTCTGTGTTTATGGATGTTAATTTACGCAGCCCCTGGTGGACGAAGGAAGGCATATATACGTGTCTGGAACGGGCAAAATGGTGCAAGCTCAATCAACATGAATTAGCTGAATTGGGTTTTAATTCTGCTGATTTGCAACAGGATATGACGCGGATGCAAAGCCATTTTCAGCTAGAGCAGCTGATTGTGACACGCGGAGAAGAGGGCGCTATCGTGCGTTGCAATGATGGCGCATTTTATGAACAAAAATGTGTGGCTGCTGACAAATTAGTGGATTCGGTTGGGGCTGGTGATGCCTTCACTGCTATGTATATTCACGGTCTGTTGGCGGGATGGCCGGTACAGAAAATTTTATTGAAAGCTCAGCAGTTTGCCAGCAAAGTGATAGGATTACGCGGAGCAGTCAGCGAAGATCCGGCTTTTTATTCTGAATTCATCTAGGGACTTAAAGATCAACACACCCTAAAGTCATCACAGAAATATCTGCCTCTATTAATCAGGAAATTACATGTACGAACAGCAATCGCATTCGCTTTTGAATGCCATCCTGAATCAGATTGAGCCCGAATTTGCCAAACATGATCTGCGTTATTTCTACACGCGTCTGGGGGCTAACTTTTATGCGATTCATTCCTTGTTCGAGCGCCTCTATGGAAAACGCCCGGATTTTGCTGAACAGGCACAACGTCTGGTAGAGACCCTCGCTCGGCAATATATCGATCGGTCCGACGTACTACGGGCCAAAGATATGGAACGGGAGCAGGATTACAACTGGTTTCTCAGTCAGAAATGGGTTGGCATGGCATTGTATTGCAACGGGTTTGCCAAGAATCTGCAAGGCATGCGTGAGCATCTGCATTATTTCCAGGATTTAGGGATTAATCTGGTTCATGTGATGCCAATTATGAAATGCCCGGAAGGTAAAAGTGATGGCGGCTATGCGGTCAGCAATTTCCGTGAAATTGATCCGCGGGCCGGTGATTTAAACGATTTGCGAGCATTGGCAGATGATTTACGCCAACGCGATATGCTGTTGGTAATGGACGTGGTGTTAAACCACACCTCCGATCAACATGAATGGGCGCAAAAAGCCCGTGATGGTTATTCACCATACCGTGACTACTATTACACCTTCGAAAACCGTCATGTGCCGGATATGTTTGAACAAAGCATGCCCGAAGTGTTTCCGGAAACGGCTCCAGGTAATTTCACCTGGAACGAAGAAATGCAGCGCTGGGTAATGACGGTATTTAATGAATATCAATGGGATTTGAACTATAGCAATCCCACCGTCTTTATTGAAATGCTGGATATTATTTTGTTCTGGGCCAATCAAGGTGCCGACATAGTTCGTCTTGATGCCGTGGCTTTTTTATGGAAAAAAATCGGCAGTACCTGCCAGAACGAACGTGAAGCCCATTTGATTTTGCAGTTAATGAAAGACTGCTGTCAGGTAACGGCTCCAGGCGTATTGTTTATTGCTGAAGCCATTGTCGCGCCGGTAGAAGTCACCAAGTATTTTGGTGAGGATGCGGTGATCGCCAAAGAATGCGAAATCGCCTATAACGCCACGTTTATGGCTTTGTTATGGGATGCCGTGGCCACAAAAAATGCCCGGCTATTAAACCAAGGTATTAAAAGCCTGCCGGTAAAACTGGAACGCGCCACCTGGCTGAACTATATCCGCTGCCATGATGATATCGGCTTAGGTTTTGATGACAAAGATATTGAACTTGCCGGTTATGAGCCGCGTGATCATAGACGGTTTTTGATCGACTATTTCACCGGTAAATTTGCCGATTCCCATGCCCGAGGTGTGCCTTTCGGTCAGAACGATAAAACCGGTGATGCACGTATTTCCGGCTCTTTGGCCTCATTGGTGGGTCTGCAACATGCAATCGATATCGGCGATGAAAAGGCGATAGATGATGCCGTGCGTATTATTGTGTTGCTACATAGTTTGATTCTGTCATTTGGCGGGTTGCCACTGTTGTATTACGGTGATGAAATCGGCACTACCAATGATGAAAGCTATCGCAATGATCCGGTCAAAATGGATGATTCACGCTGGGTACATCGACCTTTCATCGATTGGCAGAAAGCAGAAAAACGTAATGTGCCTGGCACGATTGAATATCTGATATTTAATCAGTTGAAAACGCTGATTGCTGTGCATAAAGAATTGGATGCGTTTGCTGATTTTAATAACCGCGATCTGGTCGATGTAGATAATCCGCATCTGTTTGTTTTTGAGCGATATCACCTGCAAAAACCGGCAGACAGAGTCTTGGTCGTCGCAAATTTTGATCGAAAATCACAACGATTGGATTTGGATCAATTACCTAGATGGTCGCAATCTCATCATGGTTATCTGGTCGATGCAATAACCGGACAAAGCCCTGAAAAATTCGGTAATACGGTGGTGGTCCCGCGTTTCGGTTGTTACTGGTTAACCGAAAAGTAATCGTTTTCAGAATTTACATTGATCATCACACGTTTTCCCACCAACTAAACGGGCAATGGGATGACGAAAACGGGCAAAAACCAGATAGGCTAAATCTGCAAACCAGCGAATCACCGGCCAACGCAGGATTTGTAGCCATTTATGATGGCCTACAAGACCCCATGCTTTGGCTGTAACATCTAACCCTGTAATGATTTGGCCATTCGCCAATTGACCATGCAATCGTTTATCAGCGCTAACCACATCAATGTAGGGATAACGATAAACAAAATCGATGGCATGAATATCTTCAAAATGCAGCTTTTTCCGGGTATCTAATTGCTTAAGCAAAGCAATTTCTTTTGTACACAAAGGGCAGTGCCCATCAAAAAATACGGTCAACTGATGCATGGTTTTTGCTCTACTGTAAAGTGTGCCAATCAGACGTTATTTTTCTGACTTAGTTCTACTTTGAACCGAACCTATATCCCTCAAGACAGTCTGTGAACTGACTGCATTTAACACCATCACCGGAGTGTCAAAACCTATGACCACAGGATTATTCTGGTTTACCAACGATCTGCGACTGCATGACCAACCCGCATTATGGAAAATGCAGTCGGTCGATAAACTGATCTGTGTATTTTGTATTGATCCACAATGGTTCAGACCTAATGGTTTAAATGCCAAAGCGATGGGAGAAAGACGCTTACAGTTTTTATATGAATCTCTGGCAGATCTTCAGCAGCAATTACAACAATTTGGGCAACAGTTGATCATCAAACAACAAACACCGCATAAAGCTCTGACAGAATTAATTGAGTTTTATAACGTTGATATTATCGTTCGCAGTCAGCATGCAGGTGTTTACGAAAACAGGCATTGGCATTTGCTGCAGCAACAATTTCCACAGCGAAAATTTATTACCGAAGTGAGTCATACCCTGTTTGCTGCAGAGGATTTGCCGTTTGCTATCGGTGACTTACCAGACAGTTTTACCCAGTTTCGCAAACTGGTAGAAGACTTAGCATTGCCCAGACCCATGTCTGCACCACAGCAGTTACCACCGCCACCAGGGCCGATTGCGATAGACAAGCTATCAACACCAATACACAAACCGTCTCCATTTCATGGTGGCGAAACCGCGGCGCTAGAACATATTAGTGAGTATTTTTCTGCGGATCTGCCAGCAAATTACAAACAAGTCAGAAATGAACTGGATGGCTGGCAACATTCGACCAAATTTTCCCCCTGGTTGGCTCTGGGCTGCCTGTCCGTTCGCCATCTGGTGAGTAAACTTAGAACCTATGAACAGAATAAAACCAACAATGATTCAACTTACTGGATTTATTTTGAATTGCTGTGGCGAGAGTATTTTCAATGGTATGCCATGCGGCATGGCGCCAAATTATTTCGTTTTGACGGCATAAAAAACACCAAAAGCCGGCGTTGTTATTATCCTGAGCGCTATCAAAAATGGTGCAATGGCAACACACCTTATCCATTGGTCAATGCCTGTATGAAACAGCTCAATGCAACGGGGTATATGTCAAACCGAGGCAGGCAAATTGTTGCCAGTTGCTTTGTTTATGATCTGAACCTGGACTGGCGTTTCGGCGCTGCGTATTTCGAACAACAGTTGATTGATTATGATGTCGCCGCCAATTGGGGAAACTGGCAGTATATTGCAGGGGTAGGGGCTGATCCGCGAGGCGGGCGGCACTTTAATATAGAAAAGCAAACCCAACAGTATGATCCAAACGGTGAATTTATCCGTCGCTGGCAAGGTGATATTGATCTTGTCCCACTAGATTCAGTCGATGCCGCAGACTGGCCGATTATGCCGCCATCCAAACAATAATGGCTCGTCAACCAATCAATATTGTCTGGTTCAAACGTGATTTAAGGCTTGCCGATAACGCAGCTTTTCACGCGGCCTGTGAACAGGATTTACCCATTTTATTGTTATATATAGTTGAACCTTCGCTGCTGGCAGATCCGCATTACAGCCTGCGTCATTGGCGATTTGTCTGGCAATCATTGCAACAACTTAATCAACAATTAGCTGCTGATAAAACCAAGGTCGTGGTTATTGAAGGCGAAGCATTAGGGGTGTTTCAAGAGCTCCAACAATATTTTCAAATAAACACCGTTTTCAGTCATCAGGAAATTGGTCTCAATATCACTTTTGACCGGGATAAAACCCTGAAACAGTATTTCAGCCAGCAGCAGATAAGCTGGCATGAGTTTGCTCAAGGCGCTGTAATTCGTGCAGCCTCGACGCGAGATGATTGGGATAAACATTGGCAACAGGTAATGCGGGCACCATTGCTGGAAGCTCGGTGGCAGCGGGCGCAATTTATTATTGATTTACCACTAGTCGAATTCAGTTCTCCAGCAGAGTGGCAACAAGCTGATGACTCATTTCAATATGGAGGTGAATTAACCGCGTTGAGTGTGCTCGCCGATTTTTTTGCTGAACGTGGCAGACACTATCACAAGCATATTTCCAGCCCGGATCTAAGTCGTCAAACCTGCTCCAGAATGTCGCCGTATCTTGCCTGGGGCAATATCAGCCTTCGGCAGATTTATCAACAATTACTTCAGCACTGGAATGATCCTGGCTGGCGCAGACCCTTGGCTGCATTTGCCTCAAGGCTGCACTGGCATTGTCATTTTATGCAGAAATTTGAGAGCGAAACGGCGATGGAATATCGCCCGGTAAATCGTGGTTATCAAAACTATCCCTGGCGAGAAGATAAACAGTCGGAAGTTGATTTATTAGCATGGCAACGCGGTAAAACCGGTTTTCCATTGGTGGATGCCAGCATGCGCTGTTTGATAGCTACTGGGTATATCAATTTTCGAATGCGCGCGATGTTAGTGAGTTTTTTATGTCATCAACTGCATATCGATTGGCAACGCGGGAGTTATCATTTAGCTCAGATCTTTTTGGATTTTGAACCAGGTATTCACTATCCACAGCTACAAATGCAGGCAGGCGTGACTGGCACCAACACGATTCGAATTTACAATCCAACCAAGCAAGCCGAAGAGCAGGATCCAGAAGGCAAGTTTATCCGTGAATGGTTACCCGAGCTGAGCGAATTGCCCAATGAGATTATTCATCGACCATGGGAAGTCACGCCAATGGAGTCGATGATGTTAAATTTTGAGTTAGGGCGAGATTACCCATTTCCCATTGTTGATATTAAAGCTACCTCAAAACAAAGCCGGGATAGTTTATGGGCCTGGCGTAAACGAGGAGATGTTCAGCAGGAAAATCAGCGCATATTACGTCGTCATGTGCGCTTAAGCTCTCGTTAACCACTACGAATTGCCATTCAGTTAGTCAAGCACTGATAATATGGCTTGAACACCCTTAATTTTATTTTCCGGAGAATATATGACACTAGCCTTTGCTGCGGTGGTGGTTGGTCTAGCCTTGTTAGTTTGGAGTGCAGATCGATTTATTGATGGTGCCGCCGTGTCCGCCCGATATTTTGGTATGCCACCTTTGTTAATCGGCATGGTAATTGTGGGGTTTGGTACTTCGGCTCCGGAAATGGTGGTATCAGCAATAGCGGCAACGCAAGGAAATCCGGGGTTGGCGCTGGGCAATGCATATGGTTCAAACATCACTAATATCGCGTTAATCTTGGGTTTGACAGCGGTATTAAGTCCTATTGCCGTGCATTCTCAGGTTTTACGCAAAGAATTACCGATTCTGATTGGCGTTACAGCATTAGCCGCATGGCAATTAGCCGATGGAACGTTATCCAGATTTGATGCCGGTATTTTGATATTGGTATTTTTTATCTTGATGGGCTGGACCATTTATCAGGGCATGAGGAAGTCGCCGGATGCGTTTGGCACAGAAATGGAAGCTGAATTTAACACTGAAACCATGAGCCTGAAAAAAGCCTTGATATGGTTATTTATCGGCCTGGTTTTATTGATTATCAGTTCACGAATTTTAGTATGGGGCGCTGTTGAAATTGCCGTCGCTTTTGGAGTTAGTGACCTGATTATTGGTTTAACGGTGGTGGCTATCGGTACCTCATTACCAGAGTTAGCTTCATCGTTAATTGCAGTGAAAAAAGGCGAACACGATATCGCGCTGGGCAATGTAATTGGCTCAAATTTGTTTAACACATTGGCTGTGGTCGGTATTGCCGGATTGATTCACCCGTTTGCGGTGCCAGCTGAAGTACTTTCGCGTGATGTCGTCGTGATGGCTGGATTGACTATTCTATTGTTTATCTTTGGCTTTGGGATCGGCAGACAAGGACGAATCAATCGACTTGAAGGGGGCTTTTTCATGCTGGTGTTTGTTGCTTATACCGCTTATCTAATCAGTACTATCGTGACCTGAACCCGGAGCTTGGCATGATGCAGTGGTTATTACAGTTTTGGGAGCAGAACTCAGCATTAATTCTAGCTATTGGTTATAAGCTGGTGATGACGGTGGTGGTATTGATAGCGGCTACCGTCATCTCTCGTTTGATACGACGGGTATTTACCAATACCAATTTCAAGTTAAAGAGTATCGATCCTGCTGTCATCAAGTTATTCAGCTCAACTATGGCCTACCTGGTCTATGCCGTCGCTGTATTAATTATTCTCGATATGTTCGGTTTTAATACTGCAAGTATTATTGCCTTATTGGGTGCTGCTGGTCTTGCGGTGGGCTTGGCTTTACGGGAAACGCTAAGCAATATTGCTGCTGGCATCATGCTATTGTTTTTAAAGCCTTTCAAACTTGATGATTTTATTCAGTGTGGAGAGCTGGTGGGTGGGGTTCGTGAAATCGGTTTATTTACCACTATTCTCGAAACACCTGATGGGTTGTATATTTCGGTGCCCAACAGTCGCTTATGGGGCGCACCGATTACCAACTTTACCCGCAACAGTAAGCGGCGACTGGAAGTGATTGTTGGCATTTCCTATAGCGATCCAATTGATGTGGCATTGGAGGTGCTTCATAACGTTGTGGAAAGTCATCCAGCCTTGTTGGAAACCCCGGCACCGCAGATCTTTGTTTCCTCAATGGGAGAGAGTTCCATCCAATTACATATGCGAGCCTGGACAACGATAGATGTATTCTGGAAAACCTATTGGGAGTTAAACAAAATTGTTAAAGAGCAAATCGAAGCAGCCGGTTTAACGATTCCATTCCCTCAGCGGGTATTAACGCTGGCGGATAATTTAACGATTTCAAAAAAACAAAATGAAGTGGAAGCAGAAGCGAATTCAAAATTAAGTCAGCACTGAAATATATGTGACTTGCATCACATAAATTTTTGTAAGATACTCCCGCTCTTAAGTGTTTGATTACTAAGGATTGGGTATGAAGACGGGGTTGGGTGATGTCGATAATGAATGTCTGCAGGTCGTATTAGACATTATCAGCGATGGTGTATGGGATTGGCACGCGAATACCGGCTATGTTTATCGCAGTCCGGGTTGGGGTCGTATGTTGGGTTATCCTGCAGACGCAATCCCTTCTACTATAGCGTTTTGGGAAGGATCCTTGCATCCAGAAGATCGCGAACGTGTACTCAAACACTTTGACGATTACATCCATAATCACACCAGCATTTATCATCTTGAATATCGCTTCCGCAAAGCCGACAACACCTACTTATGGTTAGAAGACCGCGCCAAAATCATTGAGTGGAATGAAGATGGATCGGTCGCCAGAATGATTGGCGCCCATCGTGATATTAATGAGCGCAAAATGAATCTGGAGCGACTTGCAGAGCAAAATCATTCGCTTGAAGATTTAGTTGAAGAACGCACCCATCAGTTGATTCAAACTAATGCTGAATTAGAAAATAAAATTGCCGAAGTTCAGCGATTGGCAGAAACCGATACGCTTACTGGCGTGGCTAATCGTTACCGGCTGGAGAAAACCCTGGAGCACGAAGTAGAGCGTGCTGAACGTTTTCATCAGCCCTTATCCGTGATTGCGCTGGATATTGATGATTTTAAGATCGTTAATGATGAGTTCGGTCATGCCAATGGTGACATGGTGCTGGTGCAAATGAGTCGACTGTTGAAAAAGAACATTCGCGAAATTGATTTACTGGCGCGTTGGGGCGGTGATGAGTTTATGATTCTATTACCTAATACCGGGCTTGAAGCTGCTGCGCATACCGCTGAAAAATTACGTCAACTTATTGTTGATGCCAAACTGGATAAGCGAGCCACAATCACTACAAGTTTTGGTGTTGCTCAATTGCGTCAGGGCGAGTCAGCTATGCGTTTATCTATTCGTGCTGACAATGCCCTTTATCAATCAAAAGAGTCTGGAAAGAACCGTATCAGTTCCTAAACTAGTCTTGCCCAGAGGTCGTGTTCATCGGCTTCTTCGAATTCAACTTCGACGATATCGCCAACTTTTAAATGGGTTGCGTGATCGATAAATACCTGACCATCTATTTCCGGTGCATCTGCCCGGCTACGGCCCACCGCACCTTCTTCAACGACTTCATCAATAATGACAAAATCACGCTTGCCCACTTTTTGTTGCAAACGCTGAGCACTGATTTCGGCTTGTTTAGCCATAAAGCGGGCCAGACGTTGTTCTTTAACTTCTTCCGGTACTGGATCGGGCAATTCATTTGCTACAGCTCCATCTACTGGTGAATATTTAAATGCACCCGCTTTATCCAATTGAGCTTGATCCAGAAAATCCAATAATTCTTCAAATTCGGCTTCGGTTTCACCAGGGAAACCAACAATAAAGGTACTGCGTAAGGTGATTTCAGGACAAATCGCCCGCCATGCACGGATTCGTTCAAGATTGTTCTGTGAAGAAGCGGGACGTTTCATTAGTTTCAGAATACGTGGGCTGGCATGCTGAAATGGAATATCCAGATAAGGCAGAATCTTGCCTTCGGCCATCAACGGAATCACATCATCAACATGCGGGTACGGGTAAACATAATGCATCCGTACCCAAATGCCGAGTTCACCCAGTGCTTTGGCCATGGCAGTAAAGCGAGTGGCAATTTTTTCACCCTGCCATTCGTATTCGGCATATTTCAAATCCACACCGTAGGCACTGGTATCTTGAGATATAACGAGAATTTCTTTTACGCCAGCGTCGGCTAAACGTTTTGCTTCAGCGATGACCTGATTGACAGGACGGCTGACTAAGTCACCACGCATTGACGGAATAATGCAGAAGGTACAGCGATGATTACAGCCCTCGGAAATTTTCAGGTACGCATAATGGCGAGGAGTCAGTTTGATGCCTTCAGGTGGTACCAGACTGATAAACGGATCATGGGGTTGTGGTAAGTGTTTGTGTACAGCACCAACTACTTCTTCCAGCGCATGAGCACCGGTAATTTCCAGCACCTGCGGATGTCTTTCACGAATCGTATTATCACGGCTACCCAGACAACCGGTGACAATAACTTTGCCATTATGGGCGATGGCTTCACCGATACTCTCCAGCGATTCTTCAACAGCAGAATCAATAAACCCACAGGTATTAACTACAACAAGATCAGCATCATCGTAATTTGCTGAAATCTCATAACCTTCGGAACGTAGCTTGGTGATAATGCGTTCGCTGTCGACCAGCGCTTTGGGGCAACCTAGACTGACAAAACCGACCTGTGGAGCTTTCATAAGCGTAACCTGTAACTGGGAGAGTGTAAAAGGCGGCTATTCTATCTTGTTTACTATACCGCTGGTAATCTTTCATAGCCGTCTCTATCGAAAAAGTGGATGAAAAACTGCTGCCATATTGATTACGATTTCAGTGACTTATAATCATTCAGATGTAGGCGAGTAATTGTTTGTCTCGGTATATCCGAGCATAATTTACCGTGTCAGAACACCCGAGGTGATTATGATGATAAAAGCAATTTTATTTGATATCAGTGGTGTATTGCATGTTGATAAGTTACCAGTTGCTGGTGCTATTGAAGCCATTCAGCGGGCTCGAGACGAGCAAAAGATCGTCCGGTTTGTGACCAATACCTCTCGCAGTACCAGCACGGACATGTTGCAATCTTTATTAAAAATGGGTTTTGACCTAAGTGTAGACGAAGTATTTACTGCTCCGGTGGCGCTAAGACAAGTGCTGCAGCAACGCAAATTACGTCCGTATTGTCTGGTTCACAAAAATTTGCTGCCGGAATTTGCCGATCTGGATCAGAATTCTCCCAATGCTGTGGTAGTTGCGGATGCCGCTGATGGTTTTAGTTATGAGAGCATGAACCGGGCATTTCAGTTGATTATGCAAGGTGCTCCCTTATTGGGAGTTGGTTTGAATCGTTATTTTCGACAAAACAATCAGTTATTGTTGGATGCGGGGCCTTTTATAGCTGCACTTGAATTTGCTTGTGATGTGGAAGCTGAGATTTTAGGGAAACCGGCCAAAGCATTTTTTCAAACGGCAGTGGAATCGACAGGTTTTAAAGCCGAAGAAGTACTCATGATTGGTGATGATGTGTTTGCTGATGTGGAAGGGGCGTTGGCTGCAGGATTAAGAGCCTGTCTGGTGCAAACTGGGAAATATACACCAGGAGACGAAGAGAAGATTCGTCATCCCGGTGCATGGCTTTGTCCTAATGTGGTCGATGCGGTAAATCGGGTGATTAAACCGTCCTATGATTATTCGAACAGATAGGCGCCATACCCGACAACACTGTCTTTTTTGCCAACCACATCACCTGAATTACTTAAGGCCATTATTTGCCCTGACATATTTTCATTACGGGCAAACTCGAGAAAGCCACGAATGGCATCACAGCCGCAAGCATGAAATTTATCAATATCATGATTATCCATACTGATGATCGCTTGAGAAGTATATTGGTCAATTTTGCGAGCGGTTTCGTAATCGAGATAGTGGCTCAGATCAGAACTGATCACGATTAATGACTTAGCATCTTTGGTTGCAGTGCCCAATACATCGGCAATTAATGCAGAACTGGCTTTACCGGTCAGCAACGGCACAATTTCAAATTGGTTAAGCGAATATTGTAAAAAAGGTAACTGGACTTCCAGGCAATGTTCGCTGTCGTGTGGGCTTTCGTAGGTTTCCACCCCTTTAATGCGGCTTAACTGCGGATAGATTTTTTTGTCTACCGCCACACTGCCCATCGGGGTGGCAAAGTAATCTGCCTCACTCATCGCTACGCCTTTAAAGTCCGTTCGATGGGAGGGGCCAATTAATACGACACGTTCAATATCATCAGCAATTTCTATTAAAGACTGATAAGCCTTGGCGGCAACCTGGCCGGAATAAAAAAAACCACCATGCGGCACAATCAAGGCTTTTGCACGATGGTGGATATGATCTGAGGGGTTATCAAATTGTTTGGTGAGCAGGTCTTCCAGCTCGGTCGATCGGGCGGGATAATACAAACCTGCAACTGCGCTTGGGCGAATCGAAATCATTGTTTTTATCCTCAACTCTAAGGCCTTGGATGATTGAGTATTCGCTTCGCAATATGGATTTTCAAGCAAGGATTTAGCCGTAAAAGTGATCAACACCCGAAATCCTGATTTTCCGGGCGTTGATCACTTACATGAAATTTTCCCTAAATATCAATGTGGTAGCGATGAGACATAGTGGTGCGCAAACCACTGATATTTAATAAATTATGCTTCGCCTTTAAGCAGTAAGGCTTCATATTCTTCCATGGTAATAATGCCGCCTTCCAAAGCCACTTTGGCTTTTTCTTCATCCTCAATAACATCTTGTAAGGCATCAAGTCGTTTCCACACGGGTAACGGTGTTTCACATTCAGTTTTAGGTACATAACGGGATTCGCTGATGCGTTTGTAACGATGTATATAACGCGGACAGTTTTGAAACATATCTTCAATATTCACTTTGACTACCAGTTCAGCTTCATGGAATAAAGCCAGGTCAGCCGGATCACGGCTCAGTTCGGCAGTGCCATGTACTCGTACCCGATGTGGAGTTTCAAAATCGATAAACAGCATGCCGATCTTTTTATTGGCATCAATATTACCCATCGACAGATACATGCCGTTGCCATCTAGACTAGGGAAAGCAAGGGTCTTTTCATCGAGGATTTTGACAAAGCCAACATCGCCGCCCTTATGAGAGCAGGTTGGAAATCCACGATGGTCTACCGTCGATAAAAAAAAGAAATCGCGGCTGGCGATAAAATCACGGTGTTGGTCAGTTATGTAATCGGTGATGATGGCTTCGCCAACCCGATCGGCGAGCTTTTCTTTATTAAATTCCTGTTGTAATTGCCGGTGCTGTGAACCATAGATTTCAGTCATATATTTCTCTCTGTAATGATAGTGAAGCTTATTGTTATGGCCGACAGTTGAGCATTGTCTCCAAGGCCTGTCAAATGGCTCAGCAATCCAGCCAGGGTGCATTACGGGAAAAATAATTTTGCAAATAAGCAATCAAGATCTGACTGCGTCTTGGTAAATAACGTGTTTGTGGGTACACCGCGTAAATGCCAAGCTCACTGTCGTGCATGTAGTCACGCAATATGACCTGCAGTTGACCAGACTGTACAGCTTGATAACAGATGAAATCAGGCGAAGTGATAATGCCTTGTCCTGCGATGGCCGCATCACAAAGAAAATTGCCATTATTGGCAGAAATTTTTCCTTGCAAATGCAGACTTATCGGGCTGCCATCCTGTTGAAACTGCCAGCTTTCAGAGGTATTTCGATAATGCAAAATGGCATGACCATTAGTGAGATCGGTAGGGATGACGGGAGTGCCATGGTAGGCAAGATATTCAGGACTGGCACAAACAACCAGTCGGGTGGACGATAGTTTTTTGGCAATTAATGTTGAGTCATCCAGCCTGGCGATGCGTATAGCCAGATCAAAACCATCGGCAATCAAATCCACCAGCCGATCATTAAAATCAATCGACATTTCAATCAATGGATGTATCTGTTGAAACTCCTGCAAAGCAGGGCCCAGATGCATTAAACCAAATGAGACTGGGGCAGAAATTCGCAGTTTGCCACTGAGTTCGGCTTCAATATCTGATATCTGCGCTTCCGCTTCAGCAATATCATCCAGTAAACGCAAACAATGCTGATAATAACGATGTCCGGCCTCGGTTAGCGTTTGGCGTCGGGTGGTGCGTTGCAGCAAGGTCACATTCAAGCGCTTTTCCAATTCTTTTAACCTCTTACTGACCGCCGATTTAACAGTATCAAGCTGTTCGGCAGCAAGGCTGATACTGCCGGCTTCGACAATACGTTTAAAAGTTTGCATATCTTCAATTTGATTCACCAACACATCCTCTTATTGTTCTTTATTTATCAACAATAATTTCTTTATAGCATTCTTTATCTAAATTTCAAGAACTATAAAATGGCACCGTACTTACTTAACAAGGAAATAAAAATGTTTAGCAATATTACCGACCTGACAGGACGAATTTTACTTTCAGTGCTGTTTCTCAGTGCAGGTTTAAGCAAGCTTGGTGCTGGCTATGAAGGAACAGCTCAATACATGGCTGCTATGGGGATTTCGCCAGCTTTATTACCACTGGTCATCGCCACAGAAATCTTAGGTGCGATTGCGATTATTGTTGGTTTTCAAACTCGAATTACCGCTTTTTTACTGGCGGGGTTTTCAATTTTATCGGCAGTTTTTTTCCACCTGGATTTTGCCGATCAAATGCAAAGTATTTTGTTTATGAAAAATATCGCAATAGCCGGTGGTTTTTTGGCTTTGATGAGCCATGGTGCAAAACGCTTTTCTATTGATGCAGCGCTGGCTGCGCGTACATAAGGAATTGAATGATGCAAAAATTAAACGTATTACATATTAATGCCAGTGGTCGTTATGACGGATCATTAACCCGAACTGTCTCGACCCAATTGACCGAAATATTGGCTAATCAACATGATGTAACCTTGCAGCAGCGCGATGTGGCTGCAGGTTTGCCATTTATCAACGAAGAATGGATTAATTCCAACTTTACCGATCCGGCAGATAGAAGTGAGGCGCAAAAAAATGTATTGGCCTTGTCTGATCAGCTGATTAATGAAGTTAAAGCAGCGGATGTGATGGTTCTGGCAGTACCGATTTATAACTTTGGTATACCGGCAGTACTCAAAGCCTGGATTGATCTGGTGGCGAGAGCGCGCGAAACCTTTCGCTATACCGAAAATGGTCCTGTCGGATTATTGGAAAACAAAAAAGTTTATCTGGTGATGGCATCCGGTGGCGTACCACTGGAAAGTGATGTGGATTTTGCCAGTCAGTATTTGAAATTTTTTATGCAGTTTATTGGCATTAGTGATGTCACATTGGTCAATGCCAACCACTATTTTGAACAGCCGGACAGCAGCGAGAAATTGGCTGCAGTGATTACGGCGTAAGGAGGCCATCATGGCACAACAACGTGAAGTGAAAAAATGGATTCGGGGTCAGATGACTTCGGATGGGGCGGGGGTATCGTTAAGACGTTTAATTGCCTCGCATGAAATAGATATGTTGGATCCGTTTTTACTGTTCGATGCGTTTGGCAGCGATAAACCAGAAGACTATATTGCCGGTTTTCCACCTCATCCGCATCGTGGTTTTGAAACGGTAACCTATATGTTGGCTGGCAAGATGCGTCATGAGGACAGTGCCGGTAATGCAGGAGTCATTGAAACCGGTGGCGTACAGTGGATGACAGCAGGCCGCGGTATTATTCACTCGGAAAAACCTGAGCAGGAAGCAGGTTTGTTGGCAGGTTTCCAGTTGTGGGTAAATTTGCCTGCAGAGCAAAAAATGATGGCGCCACGGTATCAGGAAAAAGCTGCCAGCGAGATTGCAATAGAAACACGCGAAGCAGGTTTAAAGCTAAAAGTAGTTGCCGGTGAAACCATCAACGGAACCAAAGGTGTTATTGATAACAGTTTTGTTGAACCGGTTTATTTTGTGATTGATGCGCCTGCTGGCAGTGTGTTTGAAGACAATATACCGGCGACCCATAATGCCTTTGTATACGTGGCAGCAGGGCGAGTCAGTATCGGCGATAAACCGACTTCAATTGGTGCTTCACAGCTGGCGGTATTAAAAGAAGGCGATGCGGTGAAAGTCCTAGCTGAACAGGACAGCACTTTTATCGTTGTAGCCGGTAAACCAATTAATGAACCTGTTGAACGGGCGGGACCATTCGTGATGAACACCCGCGCCGAGCTGGAACAGGCCTTTGCTGATTATCGCAGTGGTCAATTTGTTGCTTAACCCTAGCCTTCAAAGCTAAATGCTTTGGAGGCTATTTTTATCTGGATAATTAAAATTCTGTTCATCAGATGTTAATGTTCAGAGCAGTTTGTGTTCATTTTCTCTCAAGTTTAGGTTCATGGAGCATCGCTATGATGGAACTCCCTAAACAGCAAACTGAGGAAAAAATGTTTAATAAAACAGCTATGTTTTTAATTGCTTCTGTCACCCTGGGCTTGGCAGGCACGGCACAGGCTGAGGTCGCTAAATCCTGTGTATTGCCAACAGACGATGAGGTGGCAGGGTTATTTGAACGCTGGAATTCATCATTGGCAACGGGCGAGCCGGCACAAGTGGCAGCCAATTATCTGGATAATGCCGTATTGCTGCCTACCGTCTCAAATGAAATGCGGACTGATACTGCAAGTATCGAAGCCTATTTCGTTGATTTCTTAGCCAAGAAGCCGGTTGGTGAAATTAATCAGCGCGTTATTACCACCAGTTGCAATCAGGCTTCGGATGTCGGGATTTATACCTTTAGTTTTGACGACGGACAACAGGTTCAGGCCCGTTATAGCTATTTCTACGATTATGTTGATGGACAATGGTTGATTCGCCACCATCACTCTTCAGCTATGCCTGAATAAGCTGAACAAGATTGCCGGGCAGATGCCAAATCTGTCCGGCCTAATTCTGTGACAGACAGTAGCCCACACCACGTAAGGTTTTGATGTATTTCGTGTCAAACGGTTCATCAATTTTACGGCGCAAACGGCGAATATAAACATCCACCACATTGGTAAGTGGATCTTCATTGGCTTCCCAGACATTGGTCAGGATCCGCTCCCGGCTGAACACCTTTTCCGGCGAGGCCATTAATAATTCCAGCAGACGAAATTCTTTAGCCGTCAGCTCCAAGCTCACACCTTTATATCTTACCTGCATGGTATCCAAATCCATTTCAAGATCGGCATATTGCAGTAGACGTGATTGCATGTCGCTGTTTGCCCGATTTGCCAGAGCTTCAATACGTGCCAGTAGTTCTTCAAAGGCAAATGGCTTGGTAAGGTAATCATCTGCACCATTACGCAAGCCTTCAATACGATGGCCCACTTCACCCATGGCTGATAACATCAGAATTTTGACCGGTAATTTTTGTGCGCGAATCAGCTGGCAAATCTCCAAACCGGTTTTATTCGGCAGCATTCGATCTAAAATCATCACCCGTGGCTGGTATTCCATGACGGCATGTAAAACATGATCTCCATCGTGGACCATAGAAACAAAATAACCCTCGGCTTTAAGACCTCGATACAGAAAATCAGCGACTTTTCGATCATCTTCTACAATTAGAATATTCATCAGGGATCAGCTTTCCATAAGCTGTAATTCAATGGTCGCCGATGTGCCAACATTTCGTTCACTTTCCAGATGAATAGACCCATGATGCGCCTCGACGATAAAACGACATAAACTCAAACCAATCCCCAGGCCGTCAGGTCGCATTTGCCTGGCGTTTTCAGCACGGAAATAACGATCAAAAATAAACTCAAGGTCGGTCTCAGCGATACCGATGCCTCTATCGTGAATATGGATGGTCAGCTGTTCATCCAGGATAAATTCCAACTTAATCGTTGAGCCAGCGGGGGAATATTTCATGGCGTTATCTAACAGAATCATCACCGCTTGTTGCATCTTGTCGATATCGATATACAGTTTCGCATCGGCATTGAGATTTTCCGGGTTGAAATGTGTCAGCAGTTTTTTTGAATACCCCGAAAGCAATGGATCAGCTGAATTTTTTAGTTTTAACCAAAAGTCGTTAATGCTCACTGTTTTTAAGCGTAATTGTAATTGTTGTTCACCACGTACCAGCATCAACAAATCATCAATTCGATTGGATAAATCATTACCAGTGTCGACAATACGCACCAGGCTGTCCTTGTATATCTGGGCTTCTTTGTCTTGTCCGCGCAAGCATATCTCTGCTTCTCCCCGAATTGCCGTGGCGGGTGTTCTCAATTCATGACTGACATCGGCCAGAAAACGTTTTTGTTGCTGTTCTGCTTGCTGAAGTTGTTCGAGTGCATGTTGTAACTGTCTGGTACGTTCAGCGACTTCTTGTTCAACCAGTTTGGAGTGGTTTTCTTCCTTTTGGATGGCTTGTTCAAGCCCAGCCGCCATTTGATTAAAACTTCGGGATAACATGGTGAACTCAGAATGTCCCTGTTCAGGAAGCCTATAATGCAGATTTCCCTCCGCCAGTGCCGAGGTACCATTTAATAATTGCTGAATGGGCTGGTATAACGATCGTGATAACACTAAAGCCAACACGATGGCCGTGATACTGCCAAAAATCAACATGACTACTACCAGAAACTTGACATGTTTTAAGGCTTCAGCGGCTGCATATTCAGCGGTGGAGGAGCGTTCACGTTGCAAATTGATGGCATTGGCAATCACATGTTTCAGGTCCAATCCTTCAAGATTATCAAAGGTTTCAATCAACAACCGCCATAACTCGGCTTCGGCCAGTGGTTGGGTTTCTTTCTCTTCCAGATTACGCTGCAATGCTTGCACATTGGTTTCGAGAATCGATAGTGTTTTCATCTGCTGACTAATCGCATCGAAATCATCAGCTGTTTGCGCGAGTTTCTGATCCTGTAATAACAAGGTATTGATGTTTGCCAGATGGTCATACATCTGCTGTAAATAATTATCACGTTGATCAATGGGGGACTCTTTGGTTAGCAGCGCCTGAGCCAGCCAGACTTTCAATCGCTGTTTATCAGCGCCTAAAGCAATAAATTCATTGAGCATTTGATTGGCAACACGACCACGTTCAAGATGGTAACTCGCCACACCCGAAACCCACACAGCAAGACTGGCCTGTAACAGGGTAATAATCAGCAAAAGAAAAAAGGCCAGATAAAGTCGATTGCGAAACAAAAAGGTCACTCCTGATAAAGTGATTGTGATTGGTTGTTTTCTAGTCTACCCGTTGGGTATAGCACACCACAATTTAAGATGATTACTCCACGATCAGTACGAGGATTGGTTAAGCTGTAAAGGCAGAAGATTGTTGGTTTGCGACCATGTTACAACAGGATTGAAATTCACCATCTATCGTACTTGACTCAAAAATTATGAGAGGATATGGGCTTTTAAGTTTTCAGGTGATGAGAAATGAACGTAAGTGTGCTTTTTGATTATTGGGTCATCACCATTGCGGCATTGTTTGTCATCGTCAATCCACTGACCACAGCATTTATGTTTGTGTCACTTCTTCCACGTACCACAGAAGCAACTCGTAAAGCTGTTGCAAAACGTTCCAGTTTGATTGCGACAGCGGTATTTTTTGTGTTTGCCTTACTAGGCGGTCTGATATTTAAAATCTTTGGCATTACCATTGAGGCATTTCGCATTGCTGGCGGGTTGATTTTATTTGGTATTGCCATGAGCATGATTCACAAAGGACTGGATGAAGGTGAAACCAGCAATGCCTCTGAACCCGGAAACGATGGCAAGATTGCCAGAGATATTTCGGTGATTCCGCTGGCCATTCCCTTTATGAGTGGCCCCGGTGCGATTGCCACAGTGATGATTTTGACCAGTGAGGCACCAACAACAGGACATTTGATATTAGTGTTTCTAGCCATCATTCTAACTACCGGATCGTGTTATCTGGCGATGGTTTATTCACATTTTCTGGTGCGTTACCTTGGCGAAACCGGTAAGGAGATTATCACCCGTATTTTTGGCATCATTCTGTCAGTAATAGCCGTGCAGTTTGTCATTAACGGTGTGTTGGATATCTACACCGCATTGTAATTAATACAATCTGAGTCCGACTTTGATGATCTTATCGCCATCAACTTCGTTCACTACCCAATGAATGCCATGCCAATCTACATCATCACCTACCACCGGGTGTCCACCAACTCGGCGAGAAATAAAATCACTTACAGTCATGCCAGATTGGGCAGAGCTGATAACCAGACCATAGGCTTTAGCGACATCCTCTAGTAATGCATCACCGCGAATGTTGAATGAGCCGAAAAAGGCCTCTTTTTGCTTAAGCTTGGAATGACCGCTAAAGATTTGATTTAACGCATCCAAATCTTCATTTCGGCTAATCACACAAATAGTGTCGTTAAGTTTGAGTTCGGTACTGCCTTTGGGATGCAACATCACATGATTACGAAATAACGCTGAAATCAACGTACCTGATGGAAAACGTATCAATCGAATCGGCTGACCATCTAATTGTTCGTTTTCAATACGATAAACAAATAACTCATAATCATTTTCCGGCAATATTCCTAATGCGCCGCGATGGTTTGGTGTAATTCCAACAGGAATTTCAACTCGCATCCAACGCGCCATCAACGACAGTGTGCTGCCCTGAATCAACAATGAAAGCAGTACCACTACAAAGGCGACATTGAAATACAACGATGCATTTTCAACGCCGCCAATCACCGGGAAAATGGCCAACACAATAGGGACGGCGCCACGCAGTCCAACCCAGGATATAAAACCGATTTCGCGCCAGCGGAAGCGAAAAAAGGGTTTGACCGAGAGAATTACCGCTATTGGTCTGGCAACAAAAATTAAGGCTAATGCAATAACCAGAGCGGGCAGGGCATATTCGATTAATTCACTTGGATTAACTAATAATCCTAATATCAGAAACAAGCCAATTTGACTGAGCCAGGCCAGACCATCGTGTACCGGTAGAATAAAGTTCAAATGACGTCCTGGACGATTGCCAATCATCAAGCCACAAAGGTAAATAGCCAAAAAGCCACTGCCGCCAACTGCGCCGGTCAGGCCAAATACACTGAAACCCAGCGCTAGGGCTAACATGGCATAGAGTCCGGGGGCTAAATCCAACCAACTGAGTAATCGGGCAATTAACCAGCCGCCGCCAATACCGATAATCAAGCCAAAGCCAAATTGCTGTAGTAAAAATAAAACAGTATCTAATGGTCCGCCAATTTCACCAACCAGCACTTCAACTAACATAATGGTGAGAAAAATCGCCATTGGATCGTTGGTGCCCGATTCAATTTCCAGCGTAGCACCAACACGTTCATTGAGGTTAATGCCGCGGCCGCTGAGCATAGAAAATACGGCTGCTGCATCGGTTGACCCGATAATGGCACCAATCAATAAGCCTTCAAACAAACTGAGATCGAATACCCACATAGCCAGCAAACCGACACTGCCACTGGTGAGCAAAACGCCTAAAGTCGCGAGGGAGAGGGCGGGTTTGAAGCCGGCCCTGAAGGTTTTCAGCCTGGTTCGCAGTCCACCATCCAGCAGAATCATGGCTAGGGCAAGATGACCAATCAGAAATGCCATTGAGTAATCATCAAACTCGATGCCCAAAATACCTTCTTCACCGGCAAGCATGCCGAGCACCAAGAAGATGATCAGTAATGGAAGGCCAAATTTTGATGAGAGTCGGCTACCAAGAATGCTTAGCGTGATAAGCAGGCCGCCGAGAAGAAAAAGTGTATTAATAAAATCCATATTAAACCTTGAACAAAAGCAATTAAGATTATTACACACCCTATAAGCCCATTGTCTGCTGATTGGCGTTTAATCTTTCGTGTAACAAAATCTTCAGACATAAAAAAACCGGCTAAGCCGGTTTTTTTATCGAATGAATTTTAAATTTATGCAGGTTTGAGAAATGGATAATCAATATAGCCTTTTTCATCACCACCATAAAAACTGTTGGAATCTGCTTCATTGAGTATGGCATTAGTGGCAAATCGTTCAGGTAGATCCGGATTGGCAATAAATAATTTTCCAAACGAAATCAGGTCGGCTTTGCCTTCTTTAAGTGCTTTATTCCCTGATGCATAGTCATAATTGCTGTTGGTCATATAGATACCATCCCATAATTCACGTAATGCGCTGATATCAAATGCCGGGCCAGCTATTCCAGGAGTCTCTGCGCCCATCTCGGTGATATGCAAATAGCCCAGCCCGAATTTATTCAGTGCTTTAACTATATAGCTAAAAGTGGCTTCGGGATTGGAATCATGCAAGTCATTGAAAGGTTGTAAAGGTGACAAGCGAATGCCGACTTTTTTCGGGTCCCAAATTTCGCAGACTGCAGCAGTCACTTCCATAATTAAGCGAGCGCGGTTCTCCAGGCTGCCGCCATATTGATCTTCACGTTTGTTGGTACCATCGCGTAAAAATTGATCAAGTAAATAGCCATTGGCCGCATGAATTTCGACACCATCAAAACCTGCTTCAACTGCACAACAGGCGGCGTGACGGTATTGTTCAACAATTCGTGGAATATCTGCGGTTTCTATGGCTTGGGGTGTTTCATAGGGTTGCATACCTTGGTAGGTATAAACTTCTCCTGCAGGTTTAATGGCTGAGGGGGCAAGCGGTTTCATGCCATTTGGTAGCATAGAGCTATGTGAAACCCGGCCGCAATGCCACAACTGGACAAAAATCAGACCATCTTCTTTATGCACGGCATCAGTTACTTTCCGCCATCCGATTATCTGTTCTTCTGTGTGAATGCCGGGCGTCAATGGGTAACCTAAGGCATCATCCGCTATTTGTGTACCTTCGCTGATAATCAGGCCAGCAGATGCCCGCTGTTGATAATAGATCACATTCATGTCAGTGGGCACTAAGCCTTCACCCGCTCTGTTCCGCGTTAATGGTGCCATGACCATTCGATTTCTAAATGTCTGGTCACCAATTTTGATAGGTGATAACAGAGTAATATCTTGCGATTGGTTCATCAAAGACCTCTGGGATGAAAGAAAAAAGAAGAAACATTAAAACGTTGGAAAAAGTACTTATCACTATGCTTAAAGCTTAACTAAGCAACATCGTTGATAATCATTAATCACTGTTTTAAAAGTAAAAATTAACGAGAGTAAATATCTGACATCTCAAAAATGTAAACGTCTGGATGGGCGTGAAATTATTGCTGCTCAGATTTAGCTTTTTGTTTTGCTTCGAGCTGCGATTTAATGAACTGCAGTTTTTCCGGCACGGCGTCGCAACTATCGGCCGGACTGCCGCAACGTGAACAATTTAATGCGAACCATGCCGCATCAATTACTTCACTGCGGATTTCTTCTTCAACTTGATTGGCAGTACCCACCATGGATCGTGCACGTGTTTGAATATATCCATGTTGATTTTTGCACTGCATCACATCAATCGGCTGCTTGAAGTCGTATTGTTGATGCAATTCCAGACCTACCTGATATTGGTAAAGCATTTCCTGATAAACCAGTTTTAGCGGATCGCCGGTTCCGAGTTGAGAAACAGCACCAGCATTTGCTAACAGTGGCGCAGCTAATAACAGTAAAATTAATTTCAATTTCATAGTAGTGTCCAGGAATAATTCCCATATCAATCACAGCTTAATCCAATTTTAAACTGTGTGCATCGGCAATTTCCCTGCTGTTAAACTGACCAGGGAATACGATTTAGAATGTAAACTAACAACAGTAAGGTGAACGCAACGTGAACAGAGGACAGTCAATGATGGCCAGTGAATTGAGAGTCGTTGCGCCAGTAACTGAAAAAATCCATTTTGCTATTGGTATCAGCCATGTAGGGCATGTACTGACAGCAGAATCTTCTAGCGGAATTTGTGCCGTGTATTTGGGGAAATCCCCCAAACAGATGATGGCCAGTCTGCAACACCAGTTTTCTGATGCAATCTGTATTGATGGTGGCAAGGGTGTGAAAAGCACTCTTTCAAAAGTAATTGATCAGATCCACAATCCGCAAAAGCGTTTTGATTTCCGGTTGGATCAACGAGGTACGCTGTTCCAGCAACAAGTCTGGCAAGCCTTGTGTGATATTCCCTCTGGTTCAACCGTTAGCTATAGCGATATTGCTGAAAAACTGCAGAATCCAGGCGCGGTGAGAGCCATTGCCAGTGCATGTGGAGCGAATAATATTGCGGTGATTGTTCCATGCCATCGAGTGATTCGTAAGGATGGTTCACTTTCCGGTTATCGCTGGGGTGTAGAGATTAAGCAGGCTTTGTTGCGTCGTGAGCGCATGACACTGACAAAATGATCACAGCGGATTTATTTGCTGAGGCAAATCAGCTTCAATGTGAGCAAATCCTGCCGGAAGTTTTTTTGTTAAGAAGCTTTGCTTTGCAAATGGCACCTCAAATACTCAATCAGCTTGATCTTATTGCAGCACAATCACCTTTTCGCAGGATGCAGACACCGGGTGGTTTCTTTATGTCGGCCGCGATCACAAATTGTGGTGATGTGGGATGGCATAGTGACAGACAGGGTTACCGTTACAGTGAAATAGACCCGCAGACTGAACAGGCTTGGCCAGTTATGCCGGAATGTTTTCGCGAACTTGCTGAAACAGCGGCACGACAATCCGGTTTTAGCCGGTTTTCACCTGATGTATGTCTGATAAACCGCTATGAAGTCGGTGCCAAAATGGGCCTGCATCAGGATAAGGATGAAAAGGATTTTTCTCAGCCGATAGTTTCTGTTTCACTGGGGTTGCCAATCGTGTTTCAGTTCGGCGGGCCAAAGCGAAATGATCCTGTACAGCGAATTCCATTACAGCACGGTGATGTAATTGTCTGGGGTGGGGCGGCAAGACGTTATTACCATGGTGTATTAACGCTAAAGCCCGGTCAGCATCCATTGACCGGGTCGTATCGATATAACCTGACCTTTCGTCAGGCCAGATAAATCAGCTTAAGCCTACTTTACGTACCAGTTCCATCGTACGCATGCTGTAGCCCCATTCATTGTCATACCAGGCGTAGATTTTCACCTGTGTCTGATTGGTGACCATAGTAGAAAGGGCGTCAATAATGCTTGAACGTGGATCGCCCCGATAATCACTCGATACCAAGGGTTTTTCTTCATAGCCCAGGATTCCGTTTAATTCATTTTCTGCAGCGGTCTTTAATAACGCGTTGACTTCCTCAACTGAGGTAGCCCGTTCAACTTCAAATACACAATCAGTTAATGACGCATTGGCTAATGGCACACGTACCGCGTGGCCATTTAAGCGGCCTTTGAGTTCAGGAAAAATTTCAGTAATAGCGGTAGCACTGCCGGTTGTGGTGGGAATCAAATTGATACCGGACATACGTGCCCGGCGTAAATCTTTGTGCGGCGTATCCATAATTGACTGAGTATTGGTTAAATCATGGATGGTGGTGATCATGCCATGTTTGATGCCCAGCTTTTCATGAATAACTTTAACGACGGGTGCCAGACAGTTGGTGGTACAGGAGGCGGCGGTCACAATTTTATGCGCATCCGCATCATACAGATCATCGTTCACACCCATTACCACATTTAATATACCAGCCTGTTTGACCGGGGCTGTCACCACCACACGTTTTACACCTTGATCCAAATACGCTTGCAACATTGTGCTATCACGCATTTTGCCGGATGCTTCAATAACCACATCACAGCCTGACCAGTCGGTGTCATCAATGGCTTTATTCGCGGTTACCGCAAGGGTTTTATCACCAACGCTAATATTACTGCCATTGGCTTCAGCGTGACGATCCCAACGGCCATGTACCGAATCAAAATTTAACAGATGAGCATGAGTTTCAGCATCACCTGCCGGATCATTCAGTTGCACAAACTCAATGTCTGGCCATTCCCAGGCAGCGCGTAAACACAAGCGTCCAATACGACCAAAACCGTTAATACCTACTTTGATTGTCATGATAAATTCTCTTGTTTAGGAAACCAGTGTCGGGTGCGATTGGCAAAATAGACTAATGTCAGCATGACTGGCACTTCAACCAATACACCGACCACGGTTGCCAGAGCAGCACCTGAATGCAGACCGAATAATGAAATGGCAACAGCAACGGCCATTTCGAAAAAGTTTGAGGTGCCAATTAAACAGGCAGGAGCAGCGACATCGTGTTGCAGACGCATTTTGATGGCTGCAAAGTAACCCAGAGCAAAAATCCCGTAAGTTTGAATCAGCAGGGGAATAGCAATCAGCACAATAATAAAAGGTTGTTGCAGAATGGTTTCAGCCTGAAAACCAAACAGCAAAACCACTGTGGCCAATAAGCCCATAATTGACCAGGGTTTGATATGGCTTAAAAAGCTGTTGAGCGCCGGTAAACCTTTGCTTTTAATAATATGTTGCCGGGTAAAAAAGCCTGCAACAAGCGGTAATAAAACATATAACACGACTGAGATCAGCAAGGTTTCCCAGGGCACGGTTAAATCAGTGATGCCAAGTAAAAACGCGGCAATCGGCGCAAAGGCGAAAATCATGATGATATCGTTGAGTGAGACTTGCACCAGGGTGTAATTGGCATCGCCTTTAACCAGTTGGCTCCAGATAAATACCATCGCCGTACAGGGTGCAACGCCCAGTAAAATCATGCCGGCAATATATTCATCAGCTGATTGCGGATCGACCCAACCGGCGAAAAATACTTTAAAAAACAACCAACCTAAAGCAGCCATAGTGAAAGGTTTGATCAGCCAGTTGATGACCAAAGTCAGCCAAATTCCCTGCGGCCTTTTGCCAACATCTTTAATGGCGGTGAAATCCACCTGTACCATCATTGGATAAATCATCAACCAGATAAATATCGCAATCAGCAGATTTACATGAGCGTATTCCAGGCTGGCGATTAGATCGAATATGGACGGAAACAGATTACCTAAAAATAATCCTGCCAGAATGCTCAGCCCGACCCATACCGATAAATAACGTTCAAAAATACCCATCAGTTAGTGGCTCCAATTCGTTTTAATTCAGTGCTGATTTCCGTTAAAGAAAGCTCTGCCAACGGTAATTCCAATACTGCAGTTAAACGTGTTTCAAGTAGACGGATTAAGCCATCAAAACATTGACCCCGTTCGCTTGAATCAGTGATTTTGGAAGCATCAGGCAATCCCCAATGGCCTTTGACGGCTTTGCCGAACCAGATAGGGCAGCTCTCACCGGCGGCCTGATCGCAGACGGTGATCACAATGTCAGGATGATAGTCACTCAAAGCTTCCCAGGATTTACTGGACAATCCATCAATGTTGTAACCGTGTTCAGTTAGCTTGTTTAAGGTTTGGGGAAACACTTTTCCGGCTGGCTGACTACCCGCGCTGGCAACGATAAATTTATCACCAGCTAACTGTCGACAAATGGCTTCAGCCAGGATGCTGCGACAGGCATTATGGGTGCAAAGGAATAACAGTTTGAGAGGAGTGGTTGTCATAACATATGTTTATCCATATATTTCAGGCTAAAATTTTTAGCAGCAATTACCCAGACGCTGTAACTTCGCTAAATCATCTCTAAAAAAGTTCGGTTTGCTTTGATAAGCAGCATCAATGGATTGTGTCGCCCAAGCGGGCAGATCAGGGTTTAGACGGTAATACACCCATTGACCTTGGCGTCGATCCAGCAAAAGACCACTTTGTCTGAGTAACGCCAGGTGACGTGATATTTTTGGCTGACTGATTTGCAGGGCTGAAATCAATTCACAGACACATAATTCGTCTTGATCGACTATTAGCAGGACTAAACGCAAACGCGTTTCGTCGGCCAGACATTTGTGAAAACTCAGTAAATCCATAATGGTGATATATTCGGAAATTCATATATATGAAAAATCATATATTAATTTATTTGAATGTCAATCTACTAATTGCCAGCTATCGTCACCGATCTGAAAAATATCGCCAGCTACCATCTGTTTACGTTTACGTGTTTCCACCACACCGTTGACCTTAACATGGCCTTCAGCAATGATATTTTTCGCTTCAGCGCCGCTGTCGGCGATGCCTTCAAATTTGAGAATTTTGAACAGTTCGACCGGGCTTTTAGTGATATGCACGGTGGTGATTTCGTTTGTCATTTAATGATCCTGTTATTTATGGGAAAACAATCTGTACATCACGTTTTAGTAAAGTCATACCCACTACAATCAGCAAACTCAATATGGCTTGATGAAAGGAAACTTAGCCATGAAATATCAGCTGATCTTAGTAAAGTTGCTACAGTTTTCAATTGTGCTGGTGATGTTATACCCGCTCTATTACGTGTGGGAAACCGAAAAGATTAAAACTGCTTGTCAGCAAATCAAACCGGGAATGACGTATAACGATATTGTCATTGAACTGCAGAGCAGAGGACTTACCTTTAGCAGAATGAGTGGTGCTCAAGCTCCGGGTGAGAAATGGTTGGCACTGGTTGAATCACAAGCATCATTTAGCGGCTATGGCTGTGAAATAAGAGGCTTTGGTAATCAAATCGCGGGCGTAAGAATAGTGAAGGGTAAACAAATTGCTCCCTAAAACTGGCTGTTTCAGGGAGCAAAAAGATTAGCTTGCTACGTAATTGATCAAAATACCCGCAGCCACTGCTGAACCGATAACCCCGGCCACATTCGGACCCATGGCATGCATCAATAAGAAGTTATGTTTATCCGCTTCTAGTCCCAGTTTATTTGAAACCCGTGCCGCCATAGGCACAGCTGATACACCTGCAGAACCAATCAATGGATTAATAGGCTCTTTGGTTACTTTATTCAGAATCTTCGCCATGATGACACCGGATGCGGTACCGATAGAAAACGCAACCATACCAAGCACTAAAATACCCAGAGTCATATGATTCAAAAAGCTATCCGCACTTAAGCGTGAACCGACAGCCAAGCCCAGGAAGATGGTCACGGTATTGATTAATGAGTTTTGGGTAGTGTTGCTTAGACGATCCACCACCGCACATTCTTTCATCAAGTTACCAAAACAGAACATACCCAGTAATGGAGCAGCATCCGGCAGGAACAGGGCAACCAGAATCAATAATACCAACGGGAAAACAATTTTTTCACGTTGTGACACATGCCTTTGCTGATGCATACGAATCTTGCGTTCTTTTTCGTTAGTCAGCGCACGCATGATGGGGGGTTGGATCAATGGAACCAAGGCCATATAAGAATACGATGCCACCGCAATTGCACCCAATAACTCCGGTGCCAGTTTACTGGCAACATATATCGACGTCGGACCATCAGCACCACCAATAATGCCGATGGCTGCGGCATCTGCCAGAGTGAAATCGAAAATTCCGAAAGTCGAAAGTAACACTGCCCCCATCAGCGTGGCAAAAATACCGAACTGTGCTGCAGCGCCCAGAAATAAGGTTTTGGGATTCGCTAACAAAGGACCGAAATCGGTCATTGCACCCACACCCATAAATATAATCAGTGGGAAAGCCCCACTCGCAATACCGATGGTATAAAACAAATCCAAAATACCACCGGCTTCGGCTAAGCCTGCTCCTGGAATATTGGCCAATACACCACCAAATCCAATGGGTACCAGCAATAATGGCTCAAAGTTTTTCTTGATAGCCAGATATAACAACAACATACCGATCAGAATCATCACAGCCTGACCGAGCTGCATTTGATAGAAACCAGTGGCTTCCCATAGATGTAATAACTTATCCATTCGACTAGCCCTTAAGCGATTGAAACCAGTGCGTCGCCAACTTTGACGGTATCACCGGGTTTTACATTGATAGCAGTCACAGTACCGGCATGTTCTGCCACGATCTGTGTTTCCATTTTCATCGCTTCAAGGATGAGTATCACATCACCTTCATTAACGGCTTGTCCTTGAGCTACCATGATTTTCCAGATATTTCCGGATAATGGCGCCTTGACGACGGCACCTTCGCTGACTGGCTGTTGGGGAACCGTTTGAACTGCTTGAGGTGCTTGTGAACTGTCAATCTGACTGATATCACCGCCTTCATTGACCTCAACCACATATTGCTGGCCATTGACGGTAATAGTGTAAGTTTCTGGTGCGCCAGCTTGTTTAGCAGGAGCAGTTGATGAATGAGTTGCTTCAGCCGTGGGTAATGGCTCAAAAGCATCCGGATTGCCACGATTTTTGAGGAATTTAATTGCTGTCTGGTTAAACAAGGCAAAGGTCAATACATCATCAATCTGTCTTTCACCTTCTTCCAGTTTGAAGTTGTCCTGGTCTGCCAGTGAAACCAACTCAGCGGTAAGTTTATCCATTTCATCTTCAAGCAGATCCGCTGGTCGGCAAGTAATCACCTCAGCACCATTCAAAACGCGTTTTTGCAGCTCAGTATTGAAGGGAGCAGGCGCTGAACCATACTCTCCACGTAATATACCTTGGGTTTCTTCAGTAATGGATTTATAGCGCTCGCCAGTCAAAACATTAATAACCGCTTGGGTGCCGACAATTTGCGAAGTAGGGGTAACCAATGGGATAAAGCCGAGATCTTCGCGCACTCGCGGAATCTCATGTAAAACTTCATCCATACGATCCAGTGCATTTTGTTCACGCAACTGGCTTTCCATATTGGTCAGCATACCGCCTGGAACCTGTGCCACTAGGATTCGTGAATCAACTCCACGTAAGCTGCCCTCAAACTTGGCATATTTTTTCCGAATTTCGCGAAAATAAGCGGCAATTTCTTCGAGTAATTCGATATTTAAACCGGTGTCGCGATCAGTATCTTCAAAGATGGAAACCACCGATTCAGTCGCAGAATGGCCATAGGTCATCGACATGGAAGAGATTGCGGTATCTACATTATCTATACCGGCTTCAACGCATTTCATAATGGTTGCTGTCGACAAGCCAGTCGTAGCATGAGATTGCATATGTATTGGGATATCAATGGTTTGCTTAAGACTTTTAACAAGTTCATAAGCTTTGTAAGGCTTAAGCAAACCAGCCATATCTTTAATACATAAAGAATGTGCGCCCATATCTTCGATGCGTTTTGCCATGTCTAGCCACATCTGTAAATCATGTACTGGGCTGATGGTATAGGCCATGGTGCCCTGAGCATGTTTATCATTTTCCAGAACGGCTTTAATAGCCACTTCAAGGTTGCGAGGATCATTCATCGCATCAAAGACGCGGAAAACATCGACGCCATTAATACAGGCTCTTTCCACAAACTTACGTACAACATCATCAGCATAATGACGATAACCGAGCAAATTCTGGCCACGCAGCAGCATTTGTTGCGGTGTATTCGGCATAGCCGCTTTCAAGCTGCGAATACGGTGCCAGGGATCTTCACCAAGATAACGGATACAGGCGTCAAACGTTGCGCCGCCCCAGCTTTCCACTGACCAGAAGCCGACTTGATCTAGTTTGTCGGCAATCGGCAGCATGTCATCTAAACGCAGTCGTGTCGCAAATAATGATTGATGAGCATCACGGAGAACAACATCGGTGATGCCAAGAGTTTTTTTTGCTTCGGTCATATTCTGGCCTTGTGATTAAACTTAGTTGTATGGTGACTTGGCGTCACTTGTTTTTTTTATTTCGGTATTTATGTACGGCGCTTGATAAAACCGTAAGGAGTGCGTGATCTTGGGAGGGCTGAGATGAATTTTTGGTGTTTGATGCTGGTTGTCCGAGAACCGCTGTTGGAGCAGGTATGCCATCAGCGGGAAGGGCGCCGACACTCTTCTCATAGCGGGTAATTATCCACGACATCAGTGTGGTCACAAGCACTAATACGGTCAGAAATACAAATACAAAACCCATGCCGGTCAGCATGAGCGTGAATCCTTCTGACATAAGGGTGGTGTCTTCCATCAGTTTGCCTCTAATTGATTTAGGTCGTTAAAAGCTTGGAGCGTATTCAACTGTAAACAGCCGCGTAGTATAGCATTGTTGATTTAACTCACATATTTCCTTTACGCATAAGACCTTATTTGACCTAGATTAACAGGGCAAAAGCCATATTGAAAACAGCTTGTGTTTTAAGAATTTGAGCGGTAAAACACTGTAATAAGGATGGCCTGTAAACCGCTGTGGGTGTACAGAGTTTAACCAGTGTATTTATGGAAAAAGGCTGAGACTTATGGAGCACCACGTCCCCCTTATCAGCACAATTGCTGCCGGCTTTGCTCTGGCACTGGTGTTGGGCTTTATTGCTGAAAAAATTAATATCCCGGCTTTGGTGGGGTATTTGCTGGCCGGTATTATTATCGGTCCCAGCACCCCCGGTTTTCATGCTGATGTCGATATCGCCATTCAATTATCAGAAATTGGTGTGATGTTGTTGATGTTCGGCGTGGGTTTGCATTTCTCGCTCAAGGACTTGATGGCCGTTAAGCGTATTGCACTTCCGGGTGCCATTGCGCAAATGTCTATTGCCACTTTACTTGGCACCATGCTTGCCATGAGTTGGGGATGGACCTTTGGTGAGGGATTGGTACTGGGGCTGTCATTATCCTGTGCCAGTACGGTGGTGTTATTAAAAGCTCTGGAATCCCAAGGCTTACTGGAAACAATAAACGGGCGTATTGCGGTTGGTTGGCTGATTGTCGAAGACTTAGCCACAGTTTTAATGTTGGTATTACTTCCGGCATTGGCAGGGATTTTAGGCTCCAGCGAAACAGGCGTTTCAGATGCACCACTTTGGCAAACGATCAGTCAAATACTCTTGCAGGTCACAGCATTTGTCGCGGTGATGTTAATTGTCGGTCGTCGACTTTTTCCATGGATCCTTTGGCAGGTAGCAGGAACCGGCTCTCGTGAATTATTTACTTTGGCAACTATCACCGCCGCCATCAGCATCGCTTACGGTGCGGCTTTACTATTCAGCGTGTCGTTTGCCTTAGGCGCTTTTTTTGCTGGCATGATGATGCGTGAGTCGGAATTCAGTCATCGGGCAGCGCAGGAGTCATTACCATTACGTGATGCATTCTCGGTGTTGTTTTTCGTGGCTGTCGGTATGTTGTTTGACCCGACGATTCTGATTGATGAACCACTGCATGTTTTGGCGGTAGTCGGCATTATCATCATCGGTAAATCCATGGCAGCAATGGCGATAACCTTGGCGTTTCGTTATCCGCTAAATACAGCATTAACGGTGGCAGCCAGTCTGGCACAAATTGGTGAGTTCTCTTTTATTCTTGCCGGTTTAGGACTGACTCTTGGGTTATTACCTCAAGAGGGAATGAACCTGGTTTTGGCCGGGGCTATTATTTCGATAGCATTGAATCCATTGTTATTCTCGGTGGTGAATCCACTGCGTAAATGGATATTGATGCGTTCATTTCTGGCCCGCAGGCTCGAACGTCGACAGGAGCCATTTGCGGAATTGCCGATGTCTACGGAGAGTAAATTTCTTAAAGGACAAGTGGTACTGGTCGGATTTGGTCGGGTTGGCAGTCGGGTAGCAGAAGCACTGAAGGCTCGGGATATTCCATTTGTTGTTGCAGAACAAAACCGCGAACAGGTCAAAGCATTACGTAAACAAGGTATAGCCGCGGTTGCCGGTAATGCAGCCGAACCTGCAGTATTAATTCAGGCACATATTGCCAATGCTGCCATGCTGGTTATCGCGACACCTGATCCAGTTGATGTAAGACAAATGGCAGATACTGCACGCAAATTAAATCCGGGTATCGAAATTGTATTGCGAACCTACAACGCTGCCGAAGCACAATTGCTGACTAAAGATGGTATTGGTAAAGTTTTTTTCAGTGAAGATGAACTGGCGAAAAGTATTACCAGTCACATTACAACACGTTTTGCTCCGAAAAATAATGAACACTGACTCCTATACTGGAGCCTGAATTAAGAGGTCTGGATGACACCTGGAAAAGATGATTTTTGGTTCCTACCGCTGGGAGGCTGCGGTGAAATCGGTATGAACCTGAATGTATATGGACATAACGGGCGCTGGTTAATTGTTGATTGTGGAGTTACTTTTCAAGCGGAAGTCGATGAGTTTGGTGAACCGATTAATAGCCAAAACCCACCGATTCAGATGGCCGATCCGCAATTTCTGATTGACCGTCGTCAACAGTTAGATGGTCTTATAATTACTCACGCTCACGAAGATCATATTGGCGCCGTGCCCTATCTTTGGGAATATTTCCGCTGTCCGGTGTATACCACCGCATTTACCGCCGAAATGCTACGCCGTAAATTAGTCGAGCAGGGTATTGCTGACAAAGTACCGGTAATCATCGTCGAAGCGGATGCCAAACGACAGATCGGCGTATTTCATGTTGAATGGCTACGGCTGACACATTCTATTCCAGAACCTTATGCATTATTAATCAGCACGCCGGTTGCTAAGGTATTTCATACCGCAGACTGGAAGCTTGATAAAGCCCCAGTGGTTGGTAAGACCTACGATGCCAGCGCGTTTCAAAAGCTGGCTGAATATCAGGTTGATGCGATGGTTTGTGATTCCACCAATGCCAATGTTCAGGGCTGGTCAGAATCAGAAGCCAATCTATACAAAGGCCTGAAATTCCATGTTGAACATGCCAAAGGTAGAGTAGTGGTCGCCTGTTTTGGCAGTAACATCGCTCGTTTGCATACTTTGGCAAGAATTGCTGAAGAAACCGGCCGACACTTAGGTTTACTCGGCCGCTCGTTAATCAATACAGTATCGGCTGCCAAAAATGTAGGTTTGTGGACCAGTGTGAAAACATCTGTAGATTCAGCACATTTGGGTTACCTACCTGCACACACTGTTCTATTAGTTGCGACTGGCAGCCAGGGCGAGCCTCGTACGGCATTAAATCGCCTGAGCCAGAACAGTTTCCGCGATTTGCAATTGTCACCTGGTGATACCGTTATTTTCAGTTCTAAAGTGATTCCCGGTAATGAATTAGCAATAAGCACATTGATAGAACGGCTTAAAGCCATGCAAGTCGATGTGATTGATATTGATAACAGTGCTTTACCGATACACGCCTCGGGACATCCCGCCAGTGAAGAGCTGAAAACCATGTATCAATGGGTACAACCACAATGCGCTATCCCGGTTCATGGTGAATTGATGCATATGAAAGCGAATGCCAAAATTGCTAAGGCGAGTGGTGTCAGACAGCAGTTATTGGGGCAGAATGGTGATTTGTTTTATATTGCCCCGGTAAACGGTATTCGCCGTGGAGCAGTTAAAACCGGAAGGTGGGGACTGTTTGATCGAAAGCTGCTGAAAAAATTGTGAAGTCAGGCTTTCGCATCAAATGCGGGGCCACGACGTTCTGAAGAAACCCGTCTTTCAATCAACGTTTTTTGTTTACGTTTACGACGTTCACGACGTTGCCGCCGTTCTTCCTGAATAGACGGCTGGGTTTTATCCGCAGTCGGTTGTCCAGGATTGACTGGTTGAGTGCTGTATGTGATCAAAAAATTGTTATGATAAATTCGTGATATATCCATTGTGTCGACCTAGCTTTACACGAGCTCACAAAACATATCGGCTAATTTGTTTATAACTTTAATTCTTTCATTAAGTTAACGTTGATATTAACTTTACGGATATAGAAAATAAATGAAAGATTCCCTAAAAATTGGTTTGGCTTTGGGTAGTGGTGCTGCGCGTGGCTGGGCACATATAGGCGTGATAAATTCACTGGTAAACGCTGGAATTAAGCCCGATGTGGTGGTAGGGACATCGATCGGTGCCTTAGTTGGCGCAGCTTATGTCAGTCATAAATTACCGGAATTGCAGCAGCGATTACTTAAACTGACCAAACTTGAAACGGCACGTTTTTTTAAAATTGGTTTTCCATTCAATGGTGTGGTCAACAAAGATAAATTGCATGAGTTTTTAAATCTGTATGTTGCAGAAGAAACATTATTAATTGAATCGTTAGCTCAGCGCTATGCCAGTGTGGCGACAGATCTTCATTCAGGTCAGGAGGTTTGGAATACTGAAGGAAAATTGCTGGAAGCTGTCTGGTCATCTATCTCTCTGCCAGGGCTGTTTCCGGCGATAAAACATCATAATCGCTGGTTAATTGATGGCGGGCTGGTCAATCCGGTACCAGTTTCAGTCTGTCGTGCATTAGGTGCGGATATTGTGATTGCGGTCAATTTAAATGGCGATATTTTAGGCAAACACTTACATCAGAATCCTCCCATAGCTAAAAACGATCAAAGCTCCAGCTTGCTTGGCAATCGCATCAGTGAATTTATTACTAACTACGCTGGGAATTTTTTTGCTGAAGATAAAACAGTTAAAGAAGATGTGCCCGATATGTTTGCGGCAATCGCTGCATCGGTCAATATAACTCAGGATAGAATTACCCGCAGCCGCATGGCCGGAGATCCGCCAGATGTCGTATTGCAGCCACGTTTATCACAGATAGGTTTATTGGAGTTTTTCCGTGCAGCTGAAGCAATAGAGGCGGGCACACAAAGCGTAGAGAGAAACCTGGCAGAAATTCACTATGTGCTTCGCAACATGAAAGGCTGATTCATTTACATAGAATTTTAGCGGCGATAAAGAACCAACTTACATTTGCAACTGTCATGTCGTGAAGCTAAATTTGAGTAGAAATCTACTGACAGCAATTACATAAGCTGTCAGTCTGAGCAAAACAATAAACAAAAATAACGCACATCTACAGAGATATAGGCAAATAACGCATGAAAAATGGAAACGTGGGTATCAGTAAGCTCTGGTTCTGGCTAGGATTAAGTTTGTTTGTGGTGATGTTTCTTTTATTGATGATCCAGATAGACAGACAATGGACCAAAATGAATGAAATGACACGCGTCATGGAGGAACAGGCAAAAGATATTCGTGCAACTCGAGGGTTATTGCGTAATCTTGAGCAAACCATTCGTACAACTGACTTTAGCAGTAACGCAAATAACCAACCAAGTAGTCTCAACAATGTGAAAGGCACTGACGCGTTTGAACGAGCACGTTTAGCTGCAGATAAAGAAGATTATGCTCAGGGTGACTGGTTGATGATGGCATTTGCCAGCAACATCAGAACGTTAACTCCGCTGGTTTCTGCTGATGCCTATTCAAGTGAGGTTCAGCAATATGTGCTCGAATCTTTACTGTCACGTGATCCTGACACGCTGGAATGGAACGGTCTGCTTGCAGAAGACTGGACCACCTCATCGGATGGTCTGACGATTACTTTCACCTTACGCCGTGATATTACCTTTTCTGATGGTGAACCTTTAACCGCTAAAGACGTGGAATTCACCTTTAACTTCATCATGAATGAAGCCATTGCCGCACCACGCAGCCGTGCCTATTTATCCAGAATGGAACGTGTAACGGCGCTGGATGATTACCATGTTGAGTTTGTTTTCAACGAACCCTATTTCAACAGTCTGCAACTGGCTGGCAGCCTAGATATTTTGCCTGAACATTTCTATGGTCGGTTTCTTGATGATCCAAAAACATTTAACGAAAGTCGTGGTTTGTTGATGGGGTCTGGACCGTTTCGTTTGAGTAACCCGGAGGGTTGGACACCTGATACGGGTGTAGTGGAATTAGTGCGTAATCCTCGCTATTGGGGACCGGTTAGTGCGTCTTTTGATCGGATTGTCTGGCGCATTATTGAAAATGATAGTGCTCGACTGACTACCTTCCGTAATGGCGATATTGATGTTTACAGCGCCCGTCCGCGTGAGTATCAGAATCTGCTTGATGATAAAGGTATTACCGAACGTAGCCAGAATTTTGAGTATATGAGTCCAACGGCTGGCTATAGCTTTATTGCCTGGAATCAGGAACGTGGTGGCGAGAAAACTATTTTTGCCGATAAACGGGTACGAATGGCCATGTCCATGTTGACTAATGTGGATAGGGTATTGGAAGAAATTTTCCTCGGCTACGGACAACCTGCTGCCAGCCCCTTTATGCCCGGGTCTGCCCAGCATGATGAAGCCAATGAAGCAATTGCCTATAACATCGACAAAGCCCGTGAGTTATTGCTGGAAGCGGGATTTCAAGACAGTAATAACGATGGCATTTTAGAGACACCTGATGGTGATAGGTTTGAATTTTCTCTGACATATTTTCAGGACAGCGATGACACGCGACGTATGGTGCTGTTCCTGAGAGATTTATATGCCCGTTCCGGCATTATCATGAAACCGAATCCTACTGAATGGTCGGTGATGGTGGAAAACATCCAGCAGAAAAACTTTGATGCGATCACCTTGGCCTGGACCTCGGGCATTGAGATCGATATATATCAGATGTTCCATTCCAGCCAAACCGTGGAAGGTGGTGATAACTTTATCAATTATCGTAACTCTGAACTTGATGCAATCATCGATGCTGCCAGATCAGAGGTAGATGAAGACAAACGAATGGAGTTGTGGCATCAGGCAGAGAAAATTCTGGTAGATGATCAACCCTATACCTTCCTGTTCCGCCGCAATACCATGGCGTTTATTGATCGCCGAATTCATAATCTGGAAAAAACCAGTCTAGGCCTGAATCTGATGAGTGTACCGGTGGAGATATATGTGCCGGCCGAACTACAGAATAGACGTTAGAAAGTCATGCTGAGTTATCTATTACGACGCATCTTGTTGATGATCCCGACGCTGCTCGGGATCACCATTGTGGTATTCACAGTAATGGCAGCAGCTCCTGGTGGAATCAGTGCTCAATCGCTGGTCGATGGCATGGAGCTGGAACCACAAAGCCGTCAGGCGCTGGAAGATTATTACAACAAACTATATGGGTTGGATAAACCGGCTCCGGTGCAATATGTTCGCTGGTTGAATAATATTTCACCGATTGGTTTTAAACGGCTGCCAGATGGCACATTTGGCGAGTTTTCGCTGTGGAAAGGCACCGATTTAGGGACCAGTTTCCGTTATGGTCGACCGGTCACCGATATGATCGCGGAACGCTTGCCAATCACGCTATTACTCAATCTAATTTCAATACCGCTGATTTATGCACTGGCTATTGGCATTGGTGTGCAAGCCGCTCGGCAACGTGGCGGTCGTTTTGACGTTACTTCAAATATTTTTCTGCTCGGCCTATGGTCCGTGCCAAGTATGTTGGCGGGCGTTTTGTTTATTGGTTTTTTTGCTTCAGAACAATATTGGCGCTGGTTTCCTACGGGCGGTTTGATGCGAAGAGAAACTGCGGATCAGACATTTCTGCCGCTGATGGCAAGCATGAGCGATGTGTTTATTACCTTTATCTGTGTCGCTTTGCTCACTGTCGCACTTATCAGCGCTGTGGTGACGTTTTCATTGAAGATACGACAGTTTGCCGGGCTTATTATCGGCGCTGTATTGGGCTATGCGATGGCCTTTAATCTGAACGGTGATCTGTTCGGTTTGCTGCATCTATTGCTGATTCCTTCAATGGCTATGTTAGTGAGACTCTTCGCGGGTCTGGGCAATATTGCACTGCGAATTGTCATTACAGGCGGATTCGCAGTTGGCTTTGGTTTAGCGTTATCAAACTTGCTGGGAGCTCAAGTTATACAGAGTGGTTATTTACTAGATCGGATGTGGCATCTTGTGTTGCCGGTTATCGCGCTTTCCTATGGTGGATTGGCATTTTTAGCCAAGTTAACGCGATCTTCACTGCTGGAAAATCTGGCAGCAGATTATGCTCGTACTGCCCGTGCTAAAGGTGTTGATGAAGAAACCGTTTTATGGCGCCATGTGTTTCGTAATTCGCTTTTACCATTAATAACTGTTTCAGCAACCTTACTACCGAGTTTATTGGCGGGTTCGGTGATTGTGGAAAGCATTTTCAGTATTGATGGTATGGGAAAGCTTGCTGTTGAAGCAGTACAAACCCGTGATCGGGAGCTGGTTTTATCTGTGACATTAATTTCCGGCCTGCTGACATTAGTTGGCTATTTACTGGCTGATATTGCTTATGCGATTGTCGATCCGAGGGTCAGTTATGACTGAACAAGTCGTTGAAATTCCAGTCAAGCAACCATCCAAATCCTGGGCACAACAGGTTGTTTCGTCATTACTAAAACGAACCAGTGCCAAGATTGGTCTGGCATGGATTGGCTTACTGGTGGTGATTGCTACTTTTTCACCGTTTCTGGCAAGCAGTCATCCGATTTATCTGGTGATTGATGGACAAGCCAGCAGCCCATTACTTAAACATATGCAAGCATTGGACTGGATCTGGTTGAGCGGGTTTTTTATCACCTTGGTTATTTCGGCGTTTTCGCTGGTGGCGTGGAAAAAGATTTTATTGTGGCTGGTAAGTATCGCGGTGGTTTCCGTTATTGCTTATGCAACAGTTTCACCCCCTATTCTGGTTGTTTATGAGCATTATCGTGAGCTGGAAGCGGAAGGCAAAGTAGAAAAAATCATTCGCGCCCCGATCCCCTATTCGGCAAAAGATTATCTGCGTGATTATGCCGATACTGGAATTGAATCACCGTTATCCGCACAGAACCGGATCCATTTGATGGGTACCGATGAAAATGGGGCTGATGTCGCTTCGCGGATGATTCATGCATCACGAATTGCGTTGGGTATCGGCTTTATTGCAACTGGAATCGCCTTAGTCATTGGCACTATTATCGGTGGCCTGATGGGCTATTTTTCGGGCATTGTCGATATTATCGGTATGCGCTTGGTGGAAATCTTTGAAGCGATACCAACCTTATTCCTGCTGTTATCATTTGTGGCGTTTTTTGGACGTTCCATTTACATGATGATGGTGATTATTGGCATAACAGCCTGGTCCGGCTATGCCCGATATGTGCGAGCAGAATTTCTCAAACTCAGGCAACAGGATTTTGTGCAAGCGGCCGTTGCCAGTGGTTTGCCTTTACGATCAATTTTGTTCCGTCATATGTTACCCAACGGCCTTGCACCCTTATTAGTGGCGACCAGTTTTGGTGTCGCATCAGCGATTTTAGCTGAAGCAACATTAAGTTTTCTTGGTCTGGGATTAGTGGACGATCCTTCTTGGGGCCAGTTACTTAATCAGGCAGTGCAATCGTCTACCTTTAACTGGTGGCTGGCGGTGTTTCCCGGCGGGGCAATTTTTATGACAGTATTTGCTTATAACCTGTTAGGCGAATCGTTACGTGATGCCGTTGATCCGCATACCAGTCGAGGTATGCAATCATGAAGTTACTGGAAGTTGAAAACCTAGTGACAGAGTTGGGTGAAGGTGAAAGCTGGCTGCGTGCAGTGAATAACATCAGCTTGGCGGTAGAGTCAGGACAAACCTATTGTCTGGTAGGCGAATCCGGCAGTGGCAAATCCGTAACAGCTTTATCTATTATGGGGCTGTTACCTCAAGATCATTTCCGCCATCCGGCGGGTAAGATTCGATTATCCGATCCGCAAGGCGAACTGGCGGATGTCGAGCTGCTTAATGCTGATACTGAAACGCTGCGAAAAGTACGTGGCAGTCGTATTGCAATGATTTTTCAGGAGCCGATGACTTCACTCAATCCAGTTCAAACCATTGGTGAACAATTGGATGAAGTGTTACAGATTCATCAGCCAGAACTCAGCGAAGAAGCCCGTAAACAAAGAGTTTTAGCTGCGCTTGAAGAAGTACGTATTCCTGAGCCAGCCAGCCGAATTCGTGAATTTCCTCATCGTTTATCCGGCGGTCAACGTCAGCGGGTGATGATTGCGATGGCGTTGATTTGCGAACCAGCATTGTTAATTGCTGATGAACCGACCACCGCACTTGATGTAACAGTACAGGCAGAAATACTTAAGTTGATGCGTGAACTGCAAACCAAGCGTGGAATGGGCATGTTATTTATTACCCATGATTTTGGCGTAGTGGCTCAGATTGCCGATGTGGTTGGTGTCATGCGTAAGGGCATCTTAGTTGAGAGTGGCACTACTGCTGAAGTGCTGCGTAATCCACAACATGAATATACACAAAGTTTGATTGCCGCATTACCCGAACGTCTACCCAGACCGGCTCGACCAGCAAAATCCGATAAGGTGTTGCTGGAAGTGAAAGATGTGTCAGTATATTTTCCGGTGCGTCGTGGATTGATGCGTCGTGTCGTTGATCAATTTCGAGCGGTAGATAACGTTTCATTACAAGTTAATGCCGGCGAAATTGTCGCCTTGGTGGGCGAGTCGGGTTGTGGCAAAACCACATTAGGACGAGCCTTATTAAGACTTCAGGATGTCACTGCAGGTAGCATTATTCTTGAAGGACAGGATATTACTCAGATATCAGCCAAGGCCATGCGCCCACTTCGACGTCGGATGCAGGTAGTGTTTCAGGATCCGGGTTCTAGCTTGAATCCTCGCTTACCCATTCACACCACACTAATTGAGCCGATGCGGGTACATGGTATAGGGCAAACTGATGCTGAACGGATTCAAATTGCAGCTCGGTTTTTGGATCGGGTTGAAATGCCAACCGATAGCTTATGGCGTTATCCCCATGAATTCTCCGGCGGCCAACGTCAACGTCTGGCGATTGCCAGAGCATTGGTATTGGAACCGCGATTTATTCTGTGTGATGAAATCACCTCAGCGCTGGATGTCTCAGTACAAGCCGGTATCTTAAAGTTATTAAGACAGCTGGTAGATGAAGAGGGCATTGGCATGTTGTTTATCACGCACAACATGGGTGTGGTGGATTATCTGGCGGATCGCATGGTAGTGATGCACAAAGCGCAATTAGTCGAGTCAGGCATTACCCAGCAAGTGATGAAATCACCACAGAATGCACATACCCGGAATTTACTGGATGCCGTACCGCGGCTGGATGATAAATATTTGGCTTCTGCTATCTGATTTGCCGTTTCAACCTGATTAATTGATTCACGCATCAACTTTTGTCAGCCAAATTGGTCTGCCTTAATAACAACTTAATTGCCGCTTATTAACTGATTTATCGTTATTGAAAGGATTTTACGATGCGTATTTTATTCTTACTGATTTCAAGTTTAATGCTATCTTTTTCAGCTCAAGCAGAAGAATCCTGCCCTGAGTTTCTTAACTACGAACTTCCTAAACTGCATTCCAATGAAACTGTGAACCTTTGTAGAGTTGCCAATGGCAAAGCATTACTTGTGGTTAATACAGCGAGTCATTGTGGCTATACCAAACAGTTTGAAGGTTTGGAGGCTTTACATCAGAAATATCAAGAAAGTGGTTTGATGGTAGTTGGTTTTGCCAGCAATGACTTTAATCAAGAAGCCAAAGACGAAGCAGAAGCCGAGCGGGTTTGCCGGGAAAATTTTGGTGTCACATTCACTATGATCGCGCCGAGTTTTGTGACTGGTCAGAAAGCGAACCCGGTGTTTCAGGAAATTAATCGCCAGAGTGAACAGCCCGGATGGAATTTCAGTAAATATCTGATCAACAAAGACGGCAAAGTTGTCGCCGCTTTTCCAAGCAAAGTTGAACCGAGTGACAAAAAGCTCACTGATGCGATTGAATCTTTGTTGTAACAGTCAACTACTACTGATCTAAAGCGATTCAAACAAGGCTAATTAAAAGTGTGAAGTTGGCACTGTTAATTAGCCTGATTTTTATATAGCAAAATTAAATTTTCGTTGTAGGATGTAGTAAAGCTGTGCCACTCATCACTACAAGGAAGCGATATGCGTGCGCTGGTCATCGACTTAAACAATTTCTCACGCTACCCCACGTTATCAGTGGGTTACCTGACAAGCGTGCTGCGAACAAATCAGATTGATGTAGATATTCTCTCACCATTTGCTAAGGGTGTAGCAGGCTATCCACGACTGACCCAAGCCAGGCGAAGGGAGCTTTATCTCAATTTCCTGAAACACTGGACTGCAGTTACTCCAAACAAGACGCTCAAACGTATTCGCAAAATTATTCAGCAAATATTTCATCCCGGTGGCTCAGAAGATAAAAAAGTCATATTGGAATATCTAGACGAGTTATTAAACAACACGCCGGACGTGGTGCTCATTTCTGCTTACACCATGTATTACGACATAAGCTATGCAATCGGTGAAATCTGTCAGCAGCGAGGGATTCCGGTCATTATCGGTGGCAGTGCTTTTGTGCATCCAGAAGTTGCGGCGTTATGGCATAACATCCCAGGTGTTTCAGCGGTTTATGCTGGAGAACCAGAACCGCATTTAATTTCGTTAATTAACGATGTGCTGGCTGGTAAAGATATTTCTGCGTATCGTGGTTTATACAAACCGACACAGCAGATGGTCGACGTAGCACCGCCGTTAGTGGCATTGGATCAACTCCCTTTCCCTGATTTTTCAGATTTTCCATGGCACGCCTATCCCAATAAAGTTATACCCTTGATGACCGGACGTGGTTGTGAATGGGATATTTGTACTTTTTGTTCGGATGTTAGCAGCGCCTCCGGCAGAACTTTTCGTAGCCGATCCATTGAAAATGTTATAGATGAAATGCGTTTCCAAAGTGCTCAATTTGCTACGAAATTATTTGTATTTCTCGATTTGAAACTTAATTCAGATTTATTTTTGTGGCGTGAATTGATCGAGCGCATCCCCAAAGAATTTCCCAATGCACTGTGGACGGCTTCGATTCATGTCGATTCACGGATGGACAACGGTTTATCAAAAGCTGATTTACAAAAAGCCGCTAAAGCCGGTCTAGTCAGAATTACCTGTGGTCTGGAATCGGGCAGTGCTCGAATGCTTAAGCAAATGGCAAAAGGTATAAAGCTAGATAGATTATCCCGGTTTTTACAAGATGCTCATGAAGCGGGAATAAGTGTTCGGATGACAGCCATAATTGGTTACCCGGGCGAGGAGGTAGCTGATGTAGACTTAACTACAGAGTTTATTGCCAAGCATACTCCGTATATTGAACGCATCATGCTAAACCGCTTTACATTAATGCCAAAAACGCCGATATCCCAACAGTTGGCCAATAATAGTGATAAATACCCTGAGTTTAGTATCAAACAGTTTGATGTCAATTCGGCAACCATTTCTCATAGCAATACTAAGCTTTCAACCAGATCGTATTATTGGGCAGCATTTCGATTAATGAAGGCGGTGCATGGTATAAACAAAAACTTAAATACCTTACTGCAAGAGAATTTGAAGGTGTTATGTAAAAGCATTGCCTGTCTAAAAAATAATTGAATTCATCACATTCGATTAATCTAGTTTATTCAGCCAATTAAGTATTTCAGTATTCGTCCGATAATACTCAATATTGCTTAACAGGTGTTTTATCAAAAATGTGCGCAACCATCCGAATTTTAAAGTGTTTTTTAGTGCGGTTTTATTAACATCGCGCTACTCTGAACATATGAGCAAACACGTTGAAAAATGGTTTTTTAATCGCACCTTTATTGTGTTTGTGATGGTGTGCTTATGGTTTATCGGTGCGTTAAGTTTACGCTTTTTCTACCATCAACAAGTTTCTGGCTATCAAAGCTCGATTCATTCCCAGATATCTCAGCGTGTCAGCATGTCATCGGCTTTGCAAGCAGAGCTGATTGATAAAGAATTTTCTTTTTTAGCGGCAAATCTTAAACAGCTCGGGTCGTTATCGGTTGAATCCCCAAAGCAAGTATCAGCATTTGCTATGAGGTTAAAAAATTTAAACCCGTCCATATGGCATATCACTATTGCTGATAGTAAGGGTGAGGTTACGTTTTCTACTAGAGTAGGCTATCAACCGCCAATTTCCTTACGGGATTACTTTGCAGAGCATTTAAAAAGTAATCAAATAAATTTTTTTATTTCCTCACCCAGACAATCCGTTATTCAGGAAAGTGCTTTATATATTGCGATGAGTTATCCCATTCGAAACCCAGAAGGCGAATTCTTGGGGGTGGCAGTTACCACATTAACAAGTGAAGCTCTGACTGCTCAGCTTGGAAAAATTACCAATAATAAAAATATTTCAGCTGTACTAACCGATCAGTTTGGCAAACTTATCTGGTCTTCCAATCTTGCTGATGGTCTGCAAAAAGGTGATGTTTACAGTCTATGCAAGGACAATAAATATCAGACATCGACTGATCTTGGCATCTATCGTATTAAATTGGATGACAATGCGCAGTGTGATTTTCAGTTTCTCGACAAATGGGGAATGTATTCCATAGTTGCGGAAAACCTTACCCCATCTAACCAGTTGATTCAGCGTTATCAAAACCAGATGGTCAAACGAAATATCATCATCTTGCTGGCTTTCTCGCTGTTATTAATGATTTTAGGTTATCAACTACTCAAACAGATTGAATCCAGACAGCTGTTGGCTGTTCTCAATCAACGCAATAAAGCCATTATTGATGCCATGCCTGATCTGCTGCTCACAATGCGAATAGACGGTACTATTATTGATTACGAAGTTGAAGAAAGTTTTCCTTTGCTCATGTCGGCAGATAAGTTAAATGGATTGAATATCAGCGAAGTATTAGAGCCTGAATTGGTTGAGAAAAAATTAGCTTTGATGGCCAGTACGGTGCTTACTGGTGAACCGGCAACACTTGAATATCCATTGATGGTAGAAGGCAAAGAATATTACTTTCTGGAACGCTTAACTGCATTGGATGATAAACATGTATTAGCGTTTATTATTGATATCACCAGCAGACGTGAGGCCGAAAGCAAACTGGAATGGCAGGCTTATCACGATGGTTTAACCGGACTAGCAAATCGTCTGATGTTTTTTGAGTTTATCAATAAACTCATTCAGGATTATCGTCGAAACAAACGCGAATTTACCATTCTGTTCATCGACTTAAATGGATTTAAAGCGATTAATGACAACTACGGCCACCATGCGGGAGATGAGATCCTCAAGCATACGGCGAATCATCTACTTAGTATCCTGCGGCAGACAGATACATTAGCAAGATTGGGTGGCGACGAATTTGCAGTTTTGTTACCAGAAACCTCACCAGCCCAAGCACAGCGTGTTATAGAAACCATCGCTGATGCAATTCAAAAACCGCTTGTTTATCTGGGTAACAGACTTTGTGTCACAGCCAGTATCGGAATGGCTTCATGCCCTCAAGATGCAACATCAGCAGATGAGTTAATAAACACAGCTGATAAACGCATGTATGAAGTCAAATTGACTGATCGTTAACTTGAGCCAATCTTAACTTCTGCTTGCGAACTAGCTATCAATAAGCTCGCAGTTCCTACATAACAGAACATGTTATTAACGAAAGCGGAAAGTTATTAATCCGGTATTACGACAGGACAAAAACTAACTACATTTAAAGTTATCAATCACTGACAACTAAAAAGGAATTAAACATGGAAGTTAAGATGCACGCAGATGCTAAGGCACAAAGAAAATGGCAACCTCAAGATAAAAAGCCGAATTTAATTCAATGGCTATTGGTGATTTCTTTTGGTGTATTTATTGGAAATGTTGCAACGATTGGCGTCGAACGCACCATTAGTTATTGGGAAATTTATCAAATTGCTAAATCCATAGAATCTGAAACCGAAAAAATGAAATTGAGAATGGATGCCCAAGGAAAAATTAATCGTGAACAAGTCAGAATTAGAGATATTGAAAACCAAAAGAGACAGGCTGGTTTGAGACAGGCCATCGAAACTTGCGAGTTTTGGCAGGAACAATTAGCTAAATCAAAATTGCCAGAACATAAAATGCACCGTGATAATGCTTGTGAAATGGTTGGTCATTTTAGATAAAGCTGGGAAATATAGAGTTAAATAAGGAATCAATACAAAATAAACAAAAAAGCAGTTATCAAATTAATGATAACTGCTTGATTGTATTTCAATTTTTGGTGCGCCTGGCACGATTCGAACGTGCGACCGCCTGGTTCGTAGCCAGGTACTCTATCCAGCTGAGCTACAGGCGCTTTAAAGCGTGAAATTTTACTGTTTTTTACTGATTATCACAAGGATAAATTAATAAAAATTTGGCGGAGAGCGAGGGATTCGAACCCTCGATAGGGGTTAACCTATACGCCCTTAGCAGGGGCGCGCCTTCAGCCGCTCGGCCAGCTCTCCATCAAGCCGGCCATTATACCAGCTGTGATGATTTTGGCTAGTCGAATTAATCAATTAACCTGCGTTTGATTGATCTTTTTCTGCTTGAATACGATCGTAAATTTCTTCACGATGAACTGTGACATCTTTTGGTGCATCAACACCGATTCGGACTTGATTACCTTTGACACCAAGAACGTTTACAACGACATCATCACCGATGATGAGAGACTCTCCAACGCGACGTGTAAGTATTAACATGTTTTTCCCCTTGCAGTATAAATTCTGGCACCGAGGGGAGGAGATTTAAGACTCCTTTCTTGAGCTAGGCCTCGTGCCAGTTCCGTTTATTCCATGTGAGAGATCTTTGTCTCCCTTCTTCTATGACAGCACCAAGCAATAAATTATCCGTGTGTCACTACTGCGGAAAAGTATATCAGGATAACTACACCTTATCGATAGGAAAAACTTCCTGATATCAATGGTTTAGTTACCCTGTTCAAGCTGGAATGCCTTGTGTAAAGCCCTTACACCTAGTTCCAGATATTTTTCGTCAACTACCACAGAAATCTTAATTTCTGATGTGGAGATCATGCTGATGTTGATATTTTCTTTTGCCAAGGTTTCAAACATGGTGCTGGCGATACCTGCATGTGAACGCATGCCCACACCGACCAGTGAAATTTTTGCAATATGTTCATCACCAGTTACTTCACGAGCCGCTAATGAAACGGATGTTTCTTTAAGTAGTTTTAACGCGGTTTGATAATCATTGCGATGCACTGTGAATGTGAAATCGGTAGTGGAATCATGCCCGGTGTTCTGGATGATCATATCCACTTCAATATTTTGTTTGGCAATCGGACCCAGAATCTTATGTGCGACACCTGGTTGATCAGGCACGCCTAGAATAGTTAGTTTTGCCTCGTCGCGATTAAAGGCAATACCTGAAATAAGCGCTTGTTCCATTGAGGGTTCCTCAGACGTAATTAATGTGCCGCCACCTTCGGTAAAAGATGAAAGTACGCGTAAAGGCACGTTGTATTTTCCAGCAAATTCGACGGAGCGGATTTGCAAAACTTTTGCGCCCAAGCTGGCCATTTCAAGCATTTCTTCAAAAGTAATGCGATCTAGTCGACGAGCTTCCGGGACAACACGTGGATCGGTGGTATAGACACCATCCACATCAGTATAAATTTGGCATTCATCAGCTTTTAACGCAGCAGCTAATGCAACAGCAGTGGTATCAGAGCCGCCACGACCGAGGGTGGTGATATTGCCTTGCTCATCACAACCTTGAAACCCCGCGACCACGACAACTTTGCCGTCGCTAAGATCTTGACGCATTTTTTCATCATCGATTTGCATGATGCGCGCTTTGTTATGAGCATCATCGGTGAGAATACGTACTTGTGATCCAGTATAGGACTGTGCTGGCATACCCATTTGTTGCAATGTCATGCTGAGCAGCGCGATAGTTACTTGTTCGCCAGTTGACAACAAAACGTCCAGCTCACGGCCACGTGGATCTGGATTAATTTCCTTCGCCAAAGCCAATAAACGATTAGTTTCACCACTCATAGCAGAAACGACAACTACGATATCGTGACCATCATTGCGATATTGAATAACTTTTTTAGCGACTTCTTGAATACGTTCAACAGAACCGACTGAAGTGCCGCCGTATTTTTGTACGATAAGTGCCATGACTTAATTTTCCAGCTTAGATGCCACCCAACTGGTGACGGAGTCGAGTGCAGCAGTTAAATTTTGTGGTTCGGTACCACCGCCTTGTGCCATATCTGGGCGGCCGCCGCCTTTACCACCGACTTGTGCAGCAACATGGGATACCAAATCGCCAGCGCGGATTTTATCGGTAATATCTTTCGATACACCAGCAATTAAGGTGATTTTTTCACCTTCTACTGCAGCCAGCACAATCGCGGCACTACCCAGTTTATTTTTTAGTTGATCAACGGTATCACGCAGGCTTTTCAGATCTGCCCCTTCCAGATTAGCGGCCAATACTTTTACTGAGCCGATTTCTGTCGCTGAAGCAGCCAAGTCGGAACCAGCACTGCTGGCTAGTTTTGACTTTAACGCTTCCAGTTCTTTTTCCAGCTGACGGGTGCGTTGCACCAATTGCTGAGTTTTTTCTTCGACATTATCTGCATTAGCTTTGACCATTTCTGAAATGCTGTTCAAGCGATTTTCAGATTGTTCAATATAATTTAATGCAGCTTCACCGGTAACAGCTTCGATACGGCGAACACCAGAAGCGATTCCAGTTTCATTGGTGATCTTCAGTAAGCCGATATCTCCAGTGCGCCCAACATGGGTGCCACCGCAGAGTTCAATCGAAAAGTCGCCCATGCTAAGTACACGAACTTCTTCATCATATTTTTCACCGAAAAGCGCCATCGCACCGCTTTTACGGGCTTTTTCAATCGGCATCAAACGTGTTTCAACGGTATAGTTAACACGGATTTGTTGATTAACTAAACGTTCTATTTCACGTAATTGTTCAGCAGAAACCGGTTCAAAATGCGAAAAGTCAAAACGCAGGCGTTGTGAATCAACCAATGAGCCTTTTTGGGTGACATGTTCACCAAGTACCGTGCGTAATGCGGCATGTAACAAGTGAGTGGCAGAATGATTTTGCGCGGTTGCCTGACGATTATGTTCATCAACATGCGCTATAACGGGTTGGCCTACTTCAAAGGTACCGTTTTTACATTCACCGATATGGGTGAACGCTTTACCTTGTTTACGAGTGTCTTTGACGATGAAATGAGCACCCGCTGTATTGATTTCACCTTGATCACCGATCTGACCACCGGATTCAGCATAAAACGGTGTGTGATCCAGAACGATAATGCCTTGCTGACCAGCGTGGAGTTTGTCGACATTTTCGCCATCAACCAGCAGGGCAGTGATCACGGCATCATGGCGCACATGATCGTAACCACAGAAAACAGTTTCACCATCAATCACCAGTGTTTCTGACAAACCTCCACCGAATTGGCTGGCGCTACGGGCACGAGTGCGTTGGGCTTCCATATGACGTTCAAAGCCAGCAACATCAATCGTTAATCCGCGTTCACGGGCGATATCAGCGGTGAGATCAATTGGAAAACCATAAGTGTCGTACAACAGGAAAATGGTTTCGCCAGGAATTTCTTTGTCAGCCATTTCATCAATAGCGTGATCCAGAATTTTTAGGCCGTTATCCAACGTATCGGCAAAGCGTTCTTCTTCAATTTTAAGTGCTTGTTCGACAATCGCCTGAGCTTTGGCAAGCTCCGGAAAGGCTTCGCCCATTTCCTCAACCAAAGGTGCAACGAGTTTGTAGAAGAAAGCTTCTTTTAAACCCAGTTTATGTCCATGGCGAATGGCACGACGAATAATGCGGCGCAATACATAACCGCGGCCTTCATTGGAAGGTTGCACACCATCGGTCACCATAAATGCACATGAGCGGATATGATCGGCAATAACTCGAAGTGATGTATTGCTGGAATCGGTAGTTCCGGATAATTGCTGAATCGATTTAATCAGATTCTGGAACAGATCGATATCGTAGTTATTGTGTTGGTGTTGTAATACGGCGGCCAGACGTTCCAGACCCATGCCGGTATCTACTGATGGTTTTGGTAGTGGTGTCAGTGTGCCGTCGGCAGAGCGATTAAACTGCATGAACACCAGATTCCAGATCTCGATATATCGATCACCATCTTCTTCTGGTGTGCCCGGCGGACCGCCAGCTACATCTGGGCCGTGATCAAAAAATATTTCAGAGCAGGGACCACATGGACCGGTATCACCCATTGACCAGAAGTTGTCTTTAGCCCCGATGCGAGAGAAGCGAGTAGCATCAACGCCGATTTCTTTTAACCAGATATCAGCGGCTTCATCGTCTTCTTCGAATACGGTGATCCATAATTTTTCGGCAGGCAGTTGCAGGGTTTCGGTCAGAAATTCCCAGGCATATTGAATCGCTTCGCGTTTGAAATAATCACCGAAACTGAAGTTACCCAGCATTTCAAAGAACGTATGGTGACGAGCGGTGTAGCCAACATTTTCCAGATCGTTATGTTTGCCACCAGCGCGCACACAACGTTGAGTTGTTGTTGCACGAGTGTATTTTCGCGTTTCCTGACCCAGGAACACTTCTTTGAACTGAACCATTCCAGCATTCGTAAATAATAATGTCGGATCATTGGCCGGTATTAATGGACTGCTGGAAACCACCTCGTGACCTTTGTCAGCGAAGAAGTCCAGAAACAATTTGCGTATATCAGCGCTCGTTTTCATTAGTTCAGTTCAAACTTTCCGTTATTTGTTCATGAGTAAAGCCCCGATATTGTAAAAACCGCATCTGCTTGGCACGGTCTTTAAAATCATCGGGGCTCTGCTCGCCAAAACGCTTGCATCGTACTTCGATAGCAAGCGCAAACCAATCAGTTTCTGCCTGTTGCATGGTGGAATTAATAAGCTCATCCGCCACGCCTTTTTGTTTCATTTCTTGTCTGATTCGCAACTCTCCATATCCCCGGAGAGCGCGAGAACGAATAAACGCTTCGGCAAAACGTTCATCATTTTGTAAGCCACTTTGTTGCAGCTTTTCTAAAGCGGCATGAATTTTATCCGTTTCATGACCAGCTTGTTGAAGTTTTTGCTGTAATTCAACAGCACTATGTTCTCGTCTGGCTAAATAGCCAACTGCTTGTTCGGTTGCAGAGCGGGACTTCACGCGTCGATTTCATCATCCACTGGGGTTTCAGCACTGACCTTGATGTTCTTTGGCAACATCACCGCACGGATTTTGGCTTCGATTTCCTTAGCCATTTGTGGATGTTCTTTCAGATAAATCCGCACGTTATCTTTACCTTGGCCAATGCGGTTACCATCATAGCTGTACCATGCGCCAGATTTTTCAACGATGTTTTCATTGACACCCAGATCGATCAGCTCACCTTCACGGGAAATACCTTCACCGTAAAGAATGTCGAATTCAACTTGTTTGAATGGTGGCGCGACCTTGTTTTTCACCACTTTTACGCGGGTTTCGTTACCAAGGATTTCATCGCCTTTCTTGATAGCGCCAATTCGGCGGATATCCAGACGAACAGAAGCATAGAATTTCAGTGCATTACCACCAGTTGTGGTTTCGGGGTTACCAAACATGACGCCGATCTTCATACGAATTTGATTGATAAATATAACCAACGTGTTGGAACGTTTGATATTGGCGGTCAGTTTACGCAAAGCTTGTGACATAAGGCGTGCTTGCAAGCCCATATGGCTGTCACCCATATCGCCTTCGATTTCAGCTTTAGGGGTCAAAGCGGCGACTGAGTCAACTACCACGATATCCACGGCACCTGAACGTACCAACATATCGGTGATTTCCAGCGCTTGTTCACCGGTATCAGGTTGTGAGACCAGCAAATCGTCAATGTTAACACCTAATTTTTCAGCATAAAGCGGGTCAAGGGCATGTTCAGCGTCAACAAACGCGGCAGTGCCACCCAGCTTTTGCATTTCTGCAATAACGTGCAAGGTCAACGTGGTTTTACCTGATGACTCAGGACCGTAGATTTCAACTACACGACCACGTGGTAAACCACCAATACCCAATGCAACGTCAAGTCCAATAGAGCCCGTTGATACCGCATCGATATCACGGTGGGCAGTTCCATCGCCCAAACGCATGACCGCACCTTTGCCAAATTGTTTTTCGATTTGACCTAAGGCTGCGCCAAGCGCTTTCTTCTTGTTTTCATCCATTTGGTGTGCCCTTTAGCTGATATCAAAGAACTATGGATTATCACACAGATAGCCATGTCTCACCAGCGTCTATTCGTGTTTCAAGCAAGCATTTTGAGGATAATAATTTTGTAGTGGAGGTCAGGCGTAATATTCGGTGGAAGCTAACTTTTTAACTAAACCGTCAAGTGCGATAAATACCGCTTGGCGGCGAATGAATTCGCGATTGCCACGCAGAAGAAATGTATTACAAAAGGCACTTTGTTTATCAGCCCAGGCAAAACAAACTGTTCCGACTGGCTTTTCTGCTGAACCACCATCCGGACCTGCAATGCCACTTATCGCAACAGCAATATCTGCGTCGAAATTATTGACTGCGCCGGTTGCCATTTCTATCACCGTTTGTTCGCTGACAGCGCCAAATTGCTCCAGGGTGCTGAGTTTGACATCCAGATGCTGTTGTTTGATTTGATTGCTGTAACTGACGATGCCGCCTTCAAACCAGGTGGAGCTGCCAGGCAAATCTGTGCAACATTTTGCCAGCCAGCCTCCAGTGCAGGATTCGGCTGTAACTAATCGCAAGCCTTTTGATTGAAGCGCTTGTGCCAGTTGCAGGGTAAGCTGATAAAGTGTTGCGTCAGAATAATCTTGCATACGCTAAACTATAAAAATGACTGAAAAACCTAATCATACGCCAATGATGCAGCAATATCTGCGCATCAAGGCCGAGCATCCAGAATTGTTATTGTTTTATCGAATGGGCGACTTTTATGAGTTGTTTTTCGATGATGCGCATAAAGCTGCTGAATTGCTGGACATTACGCTAACAGCTCGTGGCAATAGCAATGGTGCGCCGATTCCAATGGCGGGTGTGCCTTACCATGCTGCAGATGGCTATCTGGCACGTTTACTTAAAGCCGGAGTAGCGGTTGCTATTTGCGAGCAAATTGGTGATCCGGCAACCAGCAAAGGCCCGGTAGATCGTAAAGTGGTGAGGGTGTTAACGCCCGGCACATTAACCGATGAAGCCTTGCTCGACAGTAAGCAGGAAAATCTACTGGTTGCGATTGCAAAGCAAAAGGATCACTACGGACTGGCTGTTGCTGAGATCAGCAGTGGACGATTTGAGGTATGTCAGCATCAATCCTTAAATGATTTATTAGCTGATTTAGCCAGACTGAAACCAGCAGAAATGCTGATTGATGACAGTCATGGCAGTACATTTAATAGTTATGAGAAACAGCTGAAATTCGTGCCAGAATGGCATTTTGGGCTTGATGCAGCCCGCCGCCGCTTGTGCGAGCATTTTGGTACCACGGATTTAAAAGGTTATGGCTGTGACGAGTTGCCGTTAGCAATTATGGCAGCAGGATGTTTATTAAATTACGCTCAGCAGACACATCGCACAGCACTGCCTCAATTACGCAAAATCACCGTTGAAACACCAGCCGACAGTATTCGTATCGATCCTCAATCCAGACGTAATCTTGAGCTGGAACAAAACCTGTCGGGTGGTCGTGAAAATACCTTATTGTCAGTGATTGATAATACTGTTACGCCGATGGGAACACGTTTACTTCGACGTTGGTTATTACAGCCAAAACGCGATTTAATCATTCTACAACAACGCCAGACGGCGATTGGCAACCTTATTGAACAAGATGTCATTGCTGCTGTTCAAACCCTGTTAAAACCGTTAGGTGATATTGAACGCATTGTTACCCGAGTAGCGCTTGGCAGTGCCAGACCTCGAGACTTTGTGCAATTACGTCGAATGCTGACGGCGTTACCGAGTCTGCATCAAGAATTATCAGGCTCTCAAGCCCGATTGTTGAAACAGATTGATCGTGAGTTGGGTACCTTTCCGGAATTGCTTGAATTATTAAATGAAGCGATTGTGGAAGAGCCGCCGGTACTTATACGTGATGGCGGAGTGATTGCTGAAGGCTATCATGCGGAACTGGATCGGTTGCGTAATCTGCATCTAAATGCCAACGACTTTCTACGTGAACTGGAACAGCGTGAACGAGAGCGTACAGGGGTTAACACCTTAAAGGTTGGCTATAACAAAGTTCACGGTTTTTATATCGAAATCAGTCGCGCTCACAACATTCAGTTACCGGCTGACTATCAACGCAGACAAACACTGAAAAATGCCGAGCGTTATATTACTGCAGAGCTGAAAACCCATGAGGATCAGGTGCTCAGTGCCAGTGAAAAAGCATTGGTCTTGGAAAAATCTTTGTATGAAGAGCTGTTTAAATTAATTCATCCGGAGCTGGCAGCACTGACCCATTGTGCAGCTGCATTAGCTGAGCTTGATGTGTTGAACAATCTGGCGGAACGGGCACAAACGCTAAATTATGTCGCGCCGCAGTTAACATTGGACAAAGGATTGTCGATTCAGGCCGGACGACATCCTGTGGTCGAGGCTGTGCAGAAAACTCATTTCTGTCCTAATGACTTACAGTTAAGTGAACAATCGATGCTGGTGATTACTGGACCGAATATGGGCGGGAAATCCACCTATATGCGACAGACGGCATTGATTGTGATCATGGCGTATATGGGAAGTTATGTTCCCGCAGAATCGGCCGTTATCGGCCCAATTGATCAGATTTTTACTCGCATTGGTGCCAGTGATGACTTGGCGTCTGGGCGTTCAACCTTCATGGTTGAAATGAATGAGGCGGCCAATATTCTGAATAATGCTACGGCACAAAGCCTGGTGTTAATGGATGAAGTGGGGCGCGGCACCAGCACGTTTGACGGGTTGGCGCTGGCCTGGAGCTGCGCTGAAAAACTAGTGCGAGATATCGGTGCTTATACTTTATTTGCCACACATTATTTCGAAATGACCCAGTTGCCAGGGTTGTATGACAAAGCCTTAAATGTGCATCTTGATGCGATTGAGCATGGCGACAAGATTGTATTTCTGCATCAATTAAAACCAGGTGCGGCCAATCAGAGTTATGGACTGCAGGTGGCGCAACTTGCCGGGTTACCCAATGATGTGATTCAAGCTGCTAAACATAAATTGGCGAATTTGGAATCACAACGAACTGTAGGTTCAAATATGCAGGAACAACTACCCCAACCTGATTTATTTGCTCAACAGGATAATTCAGTTCTGCTGAACAAAATTGAACAAATCAATCCTGATGAATTAACGCCTAAAGCCGCTTTGGAATTACTCTACGAGCTTAAAAAGCTCATTTGAATTAATGCAGTTGACCTGTTCGCTCACGATGCAGCAACAAATCGTTAGTGGGTGGCATTTGCACATGAAAGCCCTGACTTTGCAGATTATGAATAACTTTATTTACATCTTCGCGGGCCAGTTTTCGATCCGGGCTAAGATCCAGTTCCATCACAAATAACGGCTCATTGCCCATTGAGCTATAAAGACTTGGCGGTACTTCTGAAAAATCATCTTTTTTGCTTAGATAAAGATACAGTTCTTCTTTTTTTCGGCTCTTGTAAATATAAGTTTTCATAATCACTCTTTTTTACGAAATCGGGGGATGGTAGATGATCTGCACCACAGTGCCAGCCGGATCATAACAATAAAAGCTGCGGGCCCCATCACGATGGGTGCGGGGCGGTTGGCGCATGGGTACTGCATGATGATCCAGAAATGCATACCATTCATCAACCTGTTCAGGGGTCGGAATAATAAAACCAATATGATCCAAAGGTTGGACTGGGGATTTGTTAATGTTTTCTCCGCGGTGCAAGGCAAGGTTGTCATTGCCAGAAGTAAGATACACATTTTCTGTATCGGGTCGCCATTCGACTTCCATACCTAACAAATCAACATAAAATTGTTCGCAGGCTTCAAGATTTTCGACGGTTAATGCTACATGACGCAAACCGCCGGTTCGTGTTGGTCGCTGCATGGTTATGCTCCGTTATTAGGAAAAGTAGTATTTAGACTTGTTCAATCACTTCATAGTCGTGGGTTATTTCAGCTGTTTTTGCCAGCATGATTGAAGCTGAGCAGTATTTTTCGGTTGAAAGTTTAACCGCGCGATCTACAAAGTTAGCTTTAAGATTACGGCCAGTGACGGTGTAGTGCACATGAATTTTAGTAAAGACCTTTGGCGCTTCTTCACTGCGCTCTGCGGAAACTTCAACTACACAATCTGTTACATCCTGACGCGACTTTTTTAAAATATCGATGACATCAAAGGAAGTACAACCACCCAGACCTAGTAAAATGAGCTCCATAGGCCGCATGCCGGTGCCGTGACCACCAGCTTCTTCTGGGCCGTCCATTACCACGGTATGTCCGGTTCCGGACTCACCGACAAATAAAACATCTTCGACCCACTTTACTCTTGCTTTCATTTAACTCATCCTGCATAAATTACGCGTAACAACGTTTAATTTTGCCATAATCATCGGAATTGGGCAGAATTAATCCTTATAAAAATAAAGCTGGGCCTTCAAGACATGGATTATTTAAAACATAAAGAGAGAGAAGAGCAGTTGGCAGAGTTTTTCAAACATTGCCATAGCAAAGTCTACCCTGCCAAAACAATGTTGGCTCGACCGGGTGATATTCCCGACAAACTTTATTATATTCGTGAAGGTTCTGTCAGCATCTGTGTTGAAAATGAAGAGGGTGAAGAGTTAATCGTTGCCTATCTCAATCAGGGCGACTTTATCGGTGAAGTTGGTTACTTTCACGACATCAGTGATCGCATCTCACTGGTCAAAGCCAGAACCGATTGTCGTACTGAAGAAATCAGTTATCAAACATTAAAAGCGCTTTCCAAAACAGAATTAAAAAGTTGTTACCCATACTTGCTGGAAACCTTAGGCGAACAGATGTCTAAACGTCTGCTGACCACCACCCGTAAAGCAACCAATATGGCGTTTATGGATGTGTCAGGCAGAGTAGAAGAGGCATTAAAAGATCTGGCAGGACAACCCGATGCAATGCGTCACGAACAAGGCCGCCAAATTAAGATCACTCGTCAGGAAGTCAGTCGCATTGTGGGCTGTTCGCGAGAAATGGTTGGCCGGGTATTAAAAGAATTACAAGAACGCGGCGTTTTATGGGCGCATGGCAAAACGATGATCCTGTTTGACGAAGATCATCGTGGCGTTAATGCCTCAATTAAAAAGGTTGGCTAACGCTTCACCTGGGTCATCAGCACGCATAAAGGCTTCGCCAACCAAAAACCCGTTTACGCCATGTTCACGCATCAAAGCGACATCCTCTTTGCCAAGGATGCCGCTTTCAGTGATGACAATGGTTTCATCAGGAATGAAGTTGAGTAACTTAATCGTTGTTTCTAACGACGTTTCAAACGTATGCAAATCCCGGTTATTGATCCCCATCAGTGGAAGATTCAAAACCATTGCACGATGTAATTCTTCTTCATTATGCACTTCGACCAATACATCCATTTCCAGCTGTATGGCCAACTGACTTAATTGTTCAAGTTGATCGTCATCCAACGCGGCAACAATCAGCAATATACAATCGGCACCAATTGCTCGTGCTTCAAATACTTGGTAAGGGTCAATAATAAAATCTTTACGGATCACCGGTAACTGACAGGCAAAACGTGCTTGTTTCAGATAATCTTCATGGCCCTGGAAAAAATCCTGATCAGTCAGTACAGATAAACAGGCCGCGCCACCATTTTGATAAGACAATGCAATTTCGGCTGGTTTGAAGTCTGCCCGCAGTACACCTTTACTGGGCGAAGCTTTTTTAACTTCAGCAATAACGGCACTTTGTCCTGCAGCCAGTTTACGTTCAATAGCTTCAACGAAACCCCGGACGGGATCTGCATTTTCAGCCAGTTGCTGTAATAAATTTATCGGCAAACGTTTACTGCGTTCAGCAATTTCCTGTTGTTTGCGCTGCAGAATTTTTTTCAGAATATCGGGAGTGTCAGTCATAAACGATCTTTAAATTAAAGTTGGCTGCACTTTATAAGTGCATCTAATTTTTGTTGGGCAATACCGGTATCGATAAAGTGTTTAGCCTGACGAACACCTTCGGCAAGGCTATCAGCCAGATCCGCTGTATAAATTGCCGCACCAGCATTGAGAACCACAATATCGCGGGCCGGACCGGGTTCACCGGCAAATACACGCTTAATAATATCCAGACTTTGCTGTGCATTTGTGACAGTCAGCTGACTGATATCAACACGTTGCATCACAAAATCTTCGGGTTTAATGGTGTAGGTAGAAATCTCACCATCTTTCAGCTCAGCCACAAAGGTGTCAGCGCCAATACTGATTTCATCCATACCATCTTCTGCATGCACCACCATCACATGTTTACTGCCAAGTTTCTGCAGTACCTGAGCGATTGGTTCTACCCATTTTTTATCAAATACACCCATCACCTGATGTTTGGCTTTGGCTGGATTGGTCAAAGGGCCAAGTAAGTTGAATATGGTGCGGACACCCATTTCACGACGTGGACCGACGGTATGTTTCATCGCCCCGTGATGGCGTTGGGCAAACATAAAACCAACACCTGTGGTTTCAACACAGTGGGCAACTTGCTCAGGTGTTAATTCCAGATTCACACCAGCCGTTTCCAGCACATCGGCGCTGCCAGAAGTGCTGCTGATAGAACGATTACCATGTTTTGCCACTTTTGCACCGGCTGCCGCCACTACAAAAGCACTGGCAGTTGATACATTAAAGCTGCTGGCACCATCACCACCGGTGCCGCAGGTATCAATCACATGCTCACCCGTTACATTAACTGACGTAGCTAATTCACGCATAACTGAAGCGGCCGCGGCAATTTCAGTAACGGTTTCGCCTTTCATCTGTAAACCAATCAAAAAGCCGCCAATCTGGGCATCGGTTGCCGCGCCAGTCATAATCAAGCGCATTGCTGCAGACATTTGTTGTTCAGACAGATGTTGGTGCTGGGTAATTAGTTTGATTGCAGCTTGCATGGTGAATTCTGTATCAGCCATGATGTTCATCCAGAAAGTTTTTCAATAATTGATGACCTTGTTCGGTCAAGATGGATTCTGGATGAAACTGCACACCTTCAATCGGCAGCGTTTTATGTCGAACACCCATAATTTCATCAATAGTACCGTCGGCATTTTCTGTCCAGGCGGTTACTTCGAAACAATCAGGTAATGTTTCTTTTTTGATTACCAGTGAGTGGTAGCGGGTGGCTTGCAGTGGATTATTCAGGCCTCTAAAGACTCCGACATTGTTGTGATGTACTGGAGACGTTTTGCCATGCATGATTTGCCGAGCATGTACCACGTTTCCGCCAAAAGCCTGACCGATAGCCTGATGCCCAAGACACACACCTAAAATCGGTTTCTTGCCAGCAAAGTGATGAATAACCTCTAATGAAATACCGGCTTCATTTGGCGTACAAGGGCCAGGAGATATCACAATAAGCTCAGGATTAAGGGTTTCTATGTCATTAATCGTCAGTTTATCGTTACGCTGCACTTCAACCTCAGCACCCAGCTCAGCAAAATACTGCACCAGGTTGTAGGTGAATGAGTCATAGTTATCAATCATTAACAGCATATTTTGTCCTGATAGTTATTCAGTCGGTTTTGGCGGTTCAAGACCAGCCTCGGCCATGGCAACCGCTTTGAATATTGCACGGGCTTTATTCATGGTTTCTTCCCATTCCATTTCTGGAACAGAGTCGTAAACAATGCCTGCACCGGCCTGGATATGCAGTTGTTTATCCTTAATCACAGCGGTACGAATCGCAATAGCGGTATCCATATTCCCAGACCATGATAAATAACCAATGGCGCCAGCATAGACACCTCGTTTCACCGGTTCTAACTCATCGATAATTTCCATCGCCCTTACTTTTGGGGCACCACTAACGGTGCCTGCCGGGAAGGTCGCGCGAAGGGCATCCATAGCCGTCATGCCGGGCAACACCTGTCCGGTAACATTGGAAACGATATGCATCACATGCGAATAACGTTCAATCACCATTTTATCGGTCAGATTCACTGTGCCTGTCTGACTGACCCGACCTACATCATTGCGGCCCAGATCTATTAGCATTAAATGTTCGGCCAACTCTTTTGGATCGTTGAGCAGTTCCTGCTCCAAAGCTTTATCCTGTTCAGTGGTCACACCACGCCGCCGTGTGCCGGCAATTGGGCGAACAGTCACTTCGTTATCTTCCATGCGAACCAGAATTTCCGGAGAGGATCCGACGATATGGAAGTCTTCCAGGTTCAGGTAATACATATAAGGTGAAGGATTTAAGGTGCGTAAAGCACGATATAAATCGATTTCTGCAGCATGAAATGGCACTGACAAACGTTGTGACAATACCACCTGCATGATGTCGCCATCATTGATGTATTGTTTTGCCTTATTGACTGCTTCGATAAAACCATCATGAGTAAAACCGGAGACAAAATCCTGCTCTGATACCGAGTTTTGTGGACGCTTGTCGCTGAATTTAGGAGCTGATTCACGTAAATCTTTAATCAATTTATCCAAACGTTGCTGTGCTTGATCGTAGGCATCGGGCAATGTTGGATCAGCGTGCACGATCAAGAACAATCGTCCGCTAAGATTATCAAACACCACGAGTTCATCCGAAATCATCAGCAATACATCGGGGCAGCCCAAAGGATCATTTTCTGGTGCTTCACCCAAACGGGTTTCAACATAACGTACGGTGTCATAACCGAAATAGCCGACCATTCCGCCATTGAATTTCGGTAGATGCTCCAATACGGGAACATTAAATTTTGCTTGGAACTCCGCGATCCAGGTCAGCGGATCGTCGTGCTGAATTTCATTTATCAATACATCGCGTTGATAAATTTTGATCTGATCGCCGAAGACTTTGATAATCGATTCACAAGGCAGGCCAATAATCGAATAACGTCCCCATTTTTCACCGCCATGAACGGATTCAAATAGATAGGAATAGGGCGCATCTGCCAATTTAAGATAGGTACTTAATGGCGTATCCAAATCAGCGAGCACTTCGCGATAAAGTGGGATGCGGTTATAGCCTTCACTGGCCAGTTGGTCGAATTGTGCCTGTTTCATATCCGGCTTCTAAAAAAGAGTGTTTAACCCAGTAAAACTTTCAATAACCGCATCTGGATTAACCGAGCGGATATTATTCCCGTGATTGTTACCATAATTCATAAAAACAATTTAACTGACGGCGCGCTAAGTTTTAACAGCACCACCTTTGTCACTTAACATCAAAAAAACATGCCGAAAACGGCACACTGACAAGCAGTGTACCGTCTAAAATCAATGGTTTGAAAGCCGGCTGTTCTTGCATTGTTTGCTTAGATTTTAGCTTGAGCCAATTCAGCACGCAGTGCAGCGATAACAGTTTCGTATTTGTTTGGATCACTGTCTTGAGCTGCGCCAAATACTGCAGAACCTGCAACAAAAGTACGAGCACCGGCTTCAGCAATTTCGCGAATGTTTTGTACGTTCACGCCACCATCGATTTCAAGGTCGATATCGTAGCCGCTTTCATCAATCATTTTGCGTGCCTGACGTAATTTTTCCAGCGTGTGAGGGATAAATTTCTGGCCACCAAAACCAGGGTTGACCGACATCAGCAGAATACGGTCCACTTTATCTAAAACATGTTCTGCCAACGTCAGTGGCGTAGCAGGATTAAATACCAAACCGGCTTTACAGCCCTCAGCTTTAATCAATTGCAGGCTGCGATCAATGTGTTCGGAAGCTTCTGGATGAAAAGTGATGAAACTGGCACCAGCTTTGGCAAAATCTGGAATGATGCGATCAACTGGTTTAACCATTAAATGCACATCAATTTCCGCTGTTACACCATGCTTGCGCAAAGCTTCACAGACTAAAGGTCCGATTGTCAGGTTAGGCACATAATGATTATCCATTACGTCGAAATGAACGATATCAGCGCCTGAGGCCAGTACATTTACCACTTCTTCACCAAGTCGGGCAAAGTCAGCGGAGAGGATGGATGGGGCAATTTTGAATTCGGCCATGTCGGATTCTCTTTAAGTTAGTTAAAAATTTGTTGTAAAAACCCGTTACTCTACCGTAAAAGATGGGTTTTTTCAGCTTTTGAAATTCACCGGCCCTCATTATACTGACGCGAATTGCTTAACCGACACTAATAGGAAAATTGGTGAAAATCCCAAGACTAACCATTCCAGCATTTTTTACACTGATTTATCTCAGTGTGGTTTTGTTTGCTGGCACGACGGAGAGCGTTGCTGCAGATAAAGCACAAATTCTGCGCCAGGATTCGGTGACCAAAGGCTATGCACCGTTGGCGGTTGGTGATCAAAGTATTGCGGCTGCTTATTTACCACAAACTTTAGGTACGCCGCGTGGCGCAGTATTGCTGTTGCACGACATAAATGAGCATATTGATAGTGCGGCTATCGGCTTATTGAGACGGCAATTGCCCAGCCATGGTTGGAATACATTGGCGATCAAAATTATTCGTTTTAGTGAAATTAACGAACAGGCTGTACCTGATTTAGAAACCGCATCAGATCCCGCTGTCGATGCTGAAGTGCCGGCTGAAGCAGATGAAACAGCAGAATCTCCGGAAACCGAAGTAGAGGAGGCTTCTGCTGAAACTCCCGATACAGAAACAACCGATGCCAATGAAGAAACGGTTGCCCCACAGGAAACATTTGCTGAGATCACTACCGCCCAGCGTATCGATGCAGCTTTATTAAAGTTGCAGCAAGAAGGCCATGAAAATATTGTATTGATTGGACAGGGGGCTGGTGGACAATTGGCCTTAAAGACAGTCAATGAAACCGCTGTACCAGTGGCCGCTTTGATTATGATTAATACCGCTGAGTTAGCTGAAGGCATGAGCATAACCGATGTCACCGTTCCAACGTTGGAGATACTGGGCAGCCGGCAGCAGGATAATGTTAAACAAGCCATCATGACACGGCAGACACAAATGAAAACCGAGCAGAGAGACAACTACCACTTACGGCAGATTACTGGAGCAGATCATTATTTCAGTAGTGTGCCGCAACAATTAACTAATCAGGTTCATGGTTGGCTATTTAAGCAATTGCTGGATGAAGAGGCTGAACGTTAATGCAGTTGTATTATGGTGGGCATGTTGTCTATCAGGCGGCATCCGATGAGGGTGTTATTGAGGTCGTAGATATCGAGAATACGCGATCCTTACATTTCGGGACTTACCCTCGGCAGAGCAGCATGTCTTTGCAATCTCCGCATTCGCTGGAATTAAGTTACACCCGCGCCATGATGGCTGGATTATTGTTTCAACCACAACCCAAAAATATTTGTGTGATCGGTTTGGGCGGCGGATCGCTGGTTAAATTTTTATTACATCATTTCAAAAACTGTCAGATTGATGTGATCGAATACCGACAGGATGTTATTGATGTCGCGCAGCGCTATTTTAATGTGCCTCACAATGATGCCCGTTTAAGAATTCATCATGGTGATGGTTACCGATTTGTCAGTGACCAATTTTTCACCAATGGTGCTTTTTATGACATGTTGTTGGTGGATGCCTATGATCATTTAGGTATGTCTGCCAGTGTTGAAGGACAGGCTTTTTTTGATGCTTGTTTCGGCGTGCTCAATGAGCAGGGCTTGATGAGTATTAATTTGTGGGGAACTGACCGACCGGGATTCAGTCAATCTATGCAGCGAATTAATCGTAGTTTTGCCGATCAGACTTTAGTGTTGCCGGTTGCTGATAAAGGCAATGTGATTGGTCTGGCATTAAAGCAAAAATTCAATGTAAGTCAGTTAAAAAAACACCGTGATTTAGCAGAAAACCTCGATCAGCAGTTTGATGTAGGATTACCACAAATCTTGCGCGATCTGATAAAGCAAAATATTTCCTTTTTAAATCGATTATTTCTTTAAAAATATTTATTTACGGGTGATAATTAAGGCGTTTTATGATAAAAGTCGTTTCACAATTCTTAGCGGATTAATTGCCATATGTTCAGGCTGCTTTTCATAGCCCTTTTATTTCACCTCCCAACCAGTGCGATGGCAACATCGGGCGAGATTGAGTTGGTCATCGTCCGCTCCGAAAACAAATTACTGGTTAGAAAAGACGATAAAACTCTGCGAAGTTTTAAAGTGGCTTTAGGCAGTGGTGGCAGACAGCCAAAAGTGCAGGAAGGTGATCGCAGAACGCCTAAAGGACATTATCGGATCAGGGATATCCGCAGCAGTGAACGTTTTTATCTGTTTATGCATCTGGATTACCCCAACATGGATGATGCAAAACAAGCTTTGAAAGAAGGACGCATTACCCGCAAAGAGTATCGCCAAATTCTAGCCGCATTCATTTATAACGAAACCCCGCCGCAAAATACACCTTTAGGGGGACAGATCGGTATTCATGGAATTGGTGATGAGACGCCTGACAAACTCGATATTCATGAGGTGTCCAATTGGACTCAAGGCTGTATCGCCATGCGTAATTCTGAAGTTCGAGAACTTGCCATGTGGGTCGAAAAAGGCACACCAGTCATTATCGTTGATTCTCTGGATTCATTTAAAGCGGCCGTTAATCCCTAGTCTTTGTTAGAATAAGCCTTTGATTTTTCGCTATTGTTGATCTGAGGTTCTATGCAAGCCGCTCCTGATATTTTTTCCTACCGCAAGTTTTGGGCTCACCGCTTTGGTGTTGCACCACAATTGCCTATGTCACGCAGCGAAATGGAAGCTCTGGGTTGGGACAGTTGTGATGTCATCATCATTACCGGCGATGCTTATGTTGATCATCCTAGTTTTGGTATGGCATTAATCGGCCGATTGCTTGAATCACAGGGTTTTCGTGTCGGTATCATCTCGCAGCCCGATTGGAACAGCACTAAAGATTTTCAACGATTAGGTAAACCGAATCTGTTTTTTGGCGTCACTGGCGGCAATATGGATTCGATGGTCAATCGATACACTTCAGACAAAAAAATCCGTCGTAATGATGCTTACACCGCTGATGGAGAGGGTGGTAAACGCCCTGATCACAGCGTCGTTGTATATAGTCAACGTTGCCGCGAAGCTTATAAAGGTGTGCCAATTGTTATTGGTGGCATCGAAGCCAGTCTGCGTCGAATTGCACATTACGATTACTGGTCAGAAAAAGTACGTCGCAGTGTGATAATGGATTCCAAGGCTGATTTGCTGGTTTATGGAAACGGCGAACGACAGGTAGTAGAAATAGCCCATCGACTTGCACAGGGTGAAGCCGTTAGTGAACTGACAGATGTTCGTGGCACCGTCTATACCAAACGCCATGGTCGCCGTGAAAACTGGTGGGAGAAAGATTCCACCAGTATTGATAAACCCGGCCAGCTAAATCCACCGATTGATCCGTATCAGATGCAGACCGAAGAGAGCTGCGAGCAATCCAAGGCTGAAACTGCTGAACAAACCGCTGTTCCGGCTGAACCTGCTACCAATGTCATTAAAATTCATCGTGTCTCACCACGCAATGCCGATAAAACGGTTATTCGTCTTCCGCCTTACGAAACGGTTAAAGATGATCCGATTATCTATGCACATACCTCGCGGATTCTGCATTTGGAGACTAATCCCGGCAATGCGCTGGCTTTAGTTCAACAGCATGGCGATCAGGATGTCTGGCTAAATCCACCACCGATTCCTTTGACTACCAAAGAGATGGATGCGGTTTTTGATCTACCATACAGCCGTTTGCCACACAAAGAATATGGCAAAGCCAATATTCCGGCTTATGAAATGATTCGTTTTTCAGTGAATATCATGCGTGGCTGTTTTGGTGGCTGTACCTTCTGTTCGATTACCGAGCATGAAGGTCGCATTATTCAGAGCCGCAGCGAAGATTCGATTATTCGAGAGATTGAAGCGATTCGCGATACCACCCCGGGTTTTACCGGCATTATCTCGGATCTGGGCGGGCCTACCGCCAATATGTACCGACTGGCCTGTAACAGCGAAGAAATTGAAGCCAGTTGTCGTCGTTTATCCTGTGTTTTCCCTGGTGTTTGTAAAAACCTTAATACCGACCATACGCCGTTAATTAATTTATACCGTCGTGCCCGCAGTTTGCCGGGTATCAAGAAGATCCTGATTGCCTCCGGACTGCGTTATGACCTCGCCGTTCTATCGCCGGAATACGTTAAAGAACTGGTGACCCATCATGTCGGCGGCTATCTGAAAATTGCTCCGGAACATACCGAAGAAGGTCCATTGTCGCAGATGATGAAACCCGGCATCGGCACCTATGACAAGTTCAAGGCCATGTTTGATAAATTCTCTAAACAGGCCGGTAAAGAACAATATTTGATTCCTTATTTTATTGCGGCTCATCCGGGTACTACTGATGAAGACATGCTGAATTTGGCGCTATGGCTGAAGAATAATGGCTTTCGTGCTGATCAGGTTCAGGCATATTTGCCCTCACCGATGTCTGCAGCCGCAGCAATGTATCACTCAGGCAAGGACACCTTGCATAAAGTCCGACGTCAGGGCGGAGATATTACGGTACCAAAAGGTTTAAAAGTACGTCGTTTACATAAAGCATTTTTGCGTTATCACGACCCAGAGAACTGGCCATTGTTACGTGACGCATTGAAGAGCATGGGAAGATCTGATTTGATCGGTAATGGGAAAAAGCATTTGATACCCAGCTTTCAACCCAAAGGCACAGGCGAAATGGGTGAGGGTAAACGAATTACCCATAAGGCAAAAACGCCGTCAACGCAGCCGGCTTTTCGCACCCAGCATGTACGATCCAAAAAGGTTAAAAGTGGAACGCAACGTTCCCGTAAACGCTAATCATTAACGGAACCCTACGAAAACAGTAGGGTCAGATTGTCATTCTGAAAGTTTCCTACGGAGAGGAATGCATGCGTTTTAAGAACAGCTCTGAACGTTATGGATTGATCAGCATAGTGCTGCACTGGTCTGTCGCACTGCTGACTATCGGTTTGTTTGTTCTCGGTCTATGGATGGTTGATCTTGGTTATTACGATGACTGGTATTACCAGGCACCGTGGTGGCATAAAGGTCTTGGATTTATTGTCTTGCTTTTGGTATTGATACGCTGGCTATGGCGTCCGTTTGCCGGCAAACCTGCAGCAATTTCAACTACCCCGGTTTGGCAGAACTTAGCAGCAAAAACAGTACATCAACTGATGAATTTGGCGATTATCGTATTGGCTGTTACCGGCTATCTAATTGTCACCGCGAAAGGCCAGCCACTGGGTATTTTTGACTGGTTCAATATTCCTGCTCTCACTCAACTAACTGTCTCGACCAGCGATTTGGTTAGCAAACTGCATTTATGGTCAGCGTATTTCATTATTGCGTTGGCCTCAATTCACGCCCTGGCGGCGTTAAAACATCATTTCATTAATAAAGACGCCACCTTGCGTCGCATGCTTAATCTTTAAACCAACAGGAGTTCACATGAAAAAAACCATTTTTGCCTTAGCGATAAGTTCGGCATTTGTATTGCCAGCACAAGCGGCTGACTATGTGATTGATACTGAAAAAGCACATGCTTTTATTGATTTTCGCATTCAGCATCTGGGCTTTAGCTGGATGAGCGGACGTTTTAATGATTTTGAAGGCACGTTCAGCTATGACGCAGAGAACCCAGAAGCATCAAAAATTGATGTGAAGATTGATGTCGCCAGTGTCGATACCAACTTTGCTGAACGTGACAAACACTTGCGTGAGCAATTTCTGAATACGGCCAAGCATCCAGAAGCACGTTTCACCTCAACCAGCTTTGAACAGCAGGCAGATGGCACTTTATTGATGAAAGGTGATTTCACTTTGCATGGCGTGACCAAACCGATGACTATCCCGGTGGAAAAAATTGGTGAAGGTGAAGATCCATGGGGTGGTTACCGCGTGGGCTTTCATGGTGAAACCAGCTTTATCATCGAAGATTATGGCATTGATGTCAGCAAATTAGGCCCAAGCTCACAGGAAGTGTTTCTGACACTTTCTATTGAGGGCATCAGAAAATAATTCTGAGTTAAGCTTTACCGGCGAGTGTATACAGTCTTTGTAACTCGTCATCTAAACCGTTTGCTGGTACAACCTCGTTTGCTCGGTTGTACCAGTAAGCAGCGTTGGAAAGATCACCTTCAATTCGATGCAAGTATCCATGGATTAAACAAGCCAGTGGATCACTGTATTGCTGTATAAGCTGATGAGCATCATCCCACTCTTTATCACGAATTTTATCCAGTGCTTGTAGATGAATGACGCTCATTTAGTTCCTCAATATTATGACTGCCAGGTAACGCTTCCCAGCATTAGCAAACTGCCAACGACCGCGAAAGGTGATGTTACCACCACAAACAACAGTTTCATCAATTCACGAAAAATATAGATGGTATCAGCGATATAACCCATAGCGAACCTCCTTTGTAGTCGACGGTTGAATTATAATGCGCGTCTATGACGTTCAAATGACATGATGATGACCAACCAATGAATCTGCTTGCCCTTGATACCAGTACCGAAAGTTGTTCTGCCGCCATTACTATTAATGGAGTGTTGTATCAACAGCAACAAATGACTCAACGTGGTCACTCGACCCTTATATTGGGGATGCTCGATCAGCTTTTCAAGCAAGCAGCTGCGTCAATTGCTGATATTGATGCTTTGGCATTTGGTCGTGGGCCCGGCTCATTCACCGGGGTTAGAATCGGTGTGGGTGTTGCTCAAGGAATTGCTTTTGCTCGTGAGCTTCCGGTTATTCCAGTCTCCACTTTAGCAGCAGTCGCCCAAGCTGCTTATGAGCAGACCCAACAACAAAATATAGCGGTAGCGATGGATGCGCGAATGGATGAAATCTATGCCGCCAGTTTTCAGGTGCAAGATGCAAGCGTTGTGCTGATAGGAGAAGAAAAAGTATGTCCTGCAGAACAATTCTTACCCGCTAATACTGAGATGTGGTTAGGTGCAGGCACTGGCTGGCAAGTTTATGCAGATCCATTGCAAAGCAATTTTTCCGGACAAGTAATTGGTCAGCAACCCGATATTTATCCGCAAGCCGCGATTATTTTGAAACTTGCCGAGCAATTATACGCACGGGGCGAATATGTCAGTGCTGAAAAAGCTTTACCCGTTTACCTACGCAATGATGTGGCTAAAAAGAAGGCACAACAGGGATGATCAAAAAAGCCGATAACATTTTTGCTTCACCACTGGAACAGATGGTGGACTTTCGCTTTGATGAACGTGTGGTGGACGTGTTTCCCGATATGATCCAGCGCTCGGTACCTGGCTATGGCACCCTGATCTCCAATATCGGCATTCTGACCGCTCGTTATGCTCAGGAAAACAGCAGTTGCTATGACCTGGGCAGTTCATTAGGAGCCGTTACTTTATCAATGCGCCAGCGTATTAAAGCTGAAGGCTGTCAGATAATTGCGGTTGATAATTCGGCCGCAATGATTGAACGGGCGAAGAAAATTATCGCGGCTGATAATAATCGAGTACCGGTTGAGCTGCGCTGTGAAGATATTAACCAGACGCTTATTGAAAATGCCTCAGTAGTGGTGATGAATTTCACGCTGCAGTTTATTGCACCGGCTTTACGGGATGAGTTGATTCGACAAATTTATCAGGGCTTGAAACCGGGCGGCGTATTTATTCTGTCGGAAAAACTGACTTTTGACAGTGATGAGCAACAGACTTTTTTTACTGAAGCACATCATGATTTCAAACGCGCTAATGGCTACAGTGATCTGGAAATCAGCCAGAAACGCAGCGCGTTGGAAAATGTATTAATCCCCGAAACTCTTTCAACACATCAACATCGTCTCAGCCAAGCGGGTTTTTCTCGCAGCGAATGCTGGTTTCAATGTTTTAACTTTGCCTCTTTGATAGCTTTTAAATGACCGTATATGAACCGTTTTACCGTTGGCTTGAATCTGTTGGACAAGCTGACTGGGCCGAGCAATTGTCAACTTTTACTACTGAAAGGCTGGCTGATGATTTTCATGGCAAGATGCCGTTATGGCAACAGGCATTGGCGAATTTACCCTCTGTAAAACCTGCACAAGTAGAGCTAAAACAAGCCGTGCAGATCGGCACATCGGAGGATATATCCAGTATTGATAAACAAGCCTTTATTGATCTGATCAAAACTTTCCACCCGTGGCGCAAAGGTCCGTATCAATTATTTGATATCGATATTGATACTGAATGGCGTTCCGACTGGAAGTGGGATCGGGTTTTACCTCATCTCAGCTCTTTGCAGGGCCGTAAGGTTCTGGATGTCGGTGGCGGTAATGGCTATCACGGCTGGCGAATGGTGGGTGAGGGTGCCAGCATGGTGATGGGCATAGATCCGACACTGGTGTTCAGTATGCAGTATCAACTGATGCAGCACTTTATCCAGAGTGATAGGCATTTTGTTTTGCCAATTGGTATTGAACATATGCCGGAAAAATTACACCTGTTTGATACGGTGTTTTCGATGGGCGTTTTATATCATCGCCGTTCACCGCTAAACCATTTAATGGAGTTGCGCCATTGTCTTCGCCCGGGTGGTGAGCTGGTACTGGAAACACTGATTATTGATGGAGAAGAAGGTATGAGTCTGATGCCAGAGGAACGTTATGCCAAAATGCGTAATGTCTGGTTTATTCCATCGGTTCCAACTATGTTGTTGTGGCTGCGTAAATGCGGATATAAAAATGTGCGATGTGTGGATGAAAATCTCACCAGTCTTGAAGAACAACGTGCTACCGAGTGGATGACGTTCGAGTCATTACGGGATTTTCTGGATCCCCTGGATATTAGTAAAACGGTTGAAGGTTATCCTGCACCCAAGCGGGCTGTCTTTATCGCGGATGCGCCCTAAGAAATCTTGATTGGTACATTTCAGCCACAACAGAAGTGGCTATGAGAACTCAACAGGCCCTAAAAAGCCATTGAGCTAGGCGAAACAGAAATCCATTTACCACTGCGATGCTGACATGCGTCCAGCGATTTTTCCTGCAAATCTTCACCGTTTTTAATTTTTAACTGATAGGCCAGACAAGGGTAGTGGCCATAAGAATAGCTGCGTAACAGCTTGATTTGATATTGAATTCCTGTGTGGTCATTATGCCAGACATGCTCGGATTCAAAATTATTGGAGGATAGGGCTTCCTGAGTTCGATCCAAATCAATGGTTGTCATCGCGGTATCGGTTTCAATACCTGCTTCTACGCCCGCTAACAAATCCAGTGATGCGTAGGCTTGCGGTAATAATAGCGCGATGAGCAGGGCAGGATAAAAAGCATTATGCCAAATACGATTCAATGTTCATTCCCATCATTGGTTTTGTTTCATTAGATAATGAAATATAACATCCTTCAATAAGCAAACTATCCTTGTTTATACAGGATATTTTTCCTTTAAATCCAGGAGCTTAATATTTGATTCATCCCAATCATCACGCGGTACGATTGAATATCAAGATTGTTAGGAAAGTTAGTGTTGATAAAAAGACGTTTAAAATCCTTTATTTTTAAGCATTTTCATCGGTTGCATCGACCTGAAAAGTGCCATCACCATTTACACTGACCGAAAATTGTATGGGCCTGCAACACACAAAACAATCCTCGATATATTGTTGATAATCAATCGTGCAATCCAGCAAAACCTCAATGGTTTCGCCGCAATAAGGACAGCTTAGCGAATGTTCTTGTAAAGCCTGCATCGTCCTGCTCCAAATTTTGTTGCTTTAACATATGAAAATAGCGAGAAGCAATTAGTTCGAGTCAGCCACAGTTCAATTTGTTATTTGTGTTTGTGCTCTCAATCTTTTATAAGGTTGATGAAGTTATTCGAGATAAATCAATGCAGCAGGCCATTAGACAAACCCTATCGTTGCTTTTAAAAAGTTGGCGTGAACAATTTAATACTCGGCCGGGCATCTCGATCTTCATTTTGTCTGCCATCAGCTTAATTGTCGGATTGTTGCTGGTGAGTCTGCTGAATATTCACTCTAATATCGATCCACAATTTTTAAAATGGGCCTTGATTGGCGGTGGCGTCGGAGCATTGTCGACAGCATTAGGTGCTGCACCTGGTTTATTTGTAAAAAAACTTCCAACAATTACTGAAGACACGATGCTCGGTATGGCAGCTGGCATGATGTTGGGGGCAAGCTTTTTTTCTTTGATACTTCCTGGAATTGAGGTTGCCACTGACTTAACAGGCCATGCCGTAAGTGGTGTTGCAATCATTATTTTCGGCATGATAGGTGGTGTGCTGTTGATGTTGGGGTTGGATTATTACTTGCCCCATGAACATCAACATTCCGGCCCTTGTGGTGCCGGACATCAACAGGTTGGCAGAGTCAGTCTGTTTGTGTTGGCTATTGCTCTGCACAACTTTCCCGAAGGCATGGCGATTGGCGTAAGTTACACCGATGGTAATTTGTCAGTTGGTATTCCACTGACAGCGGCGATCGCTTTACAAAATATCCCTGAAGGGCTAGCGGTTGTGTTGGCACTCAGACGAATCAATATATCTGCTGGCAAAGCTGTGGCGATTGCAGCAGCTACCGGATTGGTTGAGCCCATAGGAGCGTTGGTCGGCATAATATTGTCCAGCGGTTTACCGGTTTCCTATCCTTTAGGTTTAGGCATTGCTGCTGGTGCGATGATTTTTGTGGTATCTCACGAAGTGATTCCTGAAACACATCGAAATGGACATCAAACAAGAGCGACCGTTGGCCTCATGGGCGGTCTGTTTGCCATTATGCTAATTGATACATTATTGGGATGAATGCGCGAACTCAAACAGGTATCGATGATCGCCCAAGCCAATACCTTCAGCGATCTGCTTGAAGCCGAATTTTCGATAAAAATCCAATAACTCCGGATAATGAGAGACAGCATCCAATTGCATCGTACCGTCACCGATTAAGCCCAGACAATATTGGAGTAATAATCGTCCATAACCAGCTTGTTGATGATCAGGATGAACAGCCAATTGGGTCAGATAAAAATCAGCAGCTGGGATATCGGGCCAGCAATCAGCATAATGATCAGCAGGGTTTAGGCCCAGTGCAACACAGCCAATAATCTTTGAATCCTGTTTGATGATATAAACTGATTTTTGCAGCAGATTTTGGCGTACAAATTCCTCATCATAAAGGTCGAGCCAATGCGACATGCCATTTAGATGCATATGATGGGCACATTCATTTAATAATGAAGCAATAGCAGGCACATCCTTCCAGCAAGCGAGTTGAATCTGAGTGTTAACCATAAGAGTAAATTTAGTTTAAAGGCCAAATCAGCATGATCACGCTCAATGTAACTGCGCCGATAAATAAATTCATCGGCACACCGACTTTTAAAAAGTCACGGAAGTGGTAGCCGCCCGGACCATAAACCATAAGATTGGTTTGATAACCTAGCGGGGTGGCAAAACTTGCCGAAGCCGCCATCATAATGGCAAATACAAACGGCTCATTATGTAGCCCGGCTTTCGCGGTTAACTCAAGCACGATGGGTAACATCAATACAGCCGCAGCATTATTGGTAATGACTTCGGTTAATACCGAAACAGCAATGTAAGTCATGACTAACATTAACCAGGGTTGATTCTGACTAAGCGAGACGATACCTGTCGCTACAAAGTCTGCTACCCCAGTTTGCTGTAATGCGACACCTAACGCAAATGATGCGGCAATAGTTAAAATAACCGTCAAATCCAGACTTCGTTCTGCCTGACTCACTGAGCAACAGCCAGTCAGTATCATTAACGTTGCACCAATTAACGATGCGTGAAGCATATCGATTAAACCAAATCCTGCAGCGGTGACCAAGGTTATTAAAATCACCCAGGCAAGGGCGGCTTTATCGTGATTGGGAGATTCTTTACCCAAATCATTTATCAATAAAAAGTCTTTGTTATAACGTTGACGACTGACAAAAGCAGGGCGCGCCTCCAATAGCAGAGTATCACCAGCCTGCAAAACAATATTGCTTAAGTTGCCTGGAATACGTTCACCATTTCTTGCTACTGCCATGATGACGGCACCATACCGCTCCAAAAACATCGCATCACGAATGGTTTCACCAATAGCCGCACAATGCGGAGACACAACGGCTTCAACTAGGCTACGTTCAGGTCTTTCTGAGGCCAGCACGCTACTTTCTGCATCAGAAGTTGACGCGACAATACCGCGAATGCGAAGCAAGTCCGTAATGCCTTGCGTGTCTCCGGCAAAAACGAGGCGATCGCCACTCTGTAATCGTTCTTCAGAAGGAACGGCGGTTAATAATGTGCCGTTACGCTCAATTTCGACCAAATAAACACTTTTCTGATCCCTCAACCCAGCCTGTTGAACACTTTGACCTACCAATACTCCATCCGTCTCAACCATCACTTCAAGAGTGAATTCGCGAACATTTTCAAAAGCATGATTTTTGCCGATGTCAGGTAACCATTTAGGGAAAAATAACCAGATGAAAATCAAACCGCAAATGGCAACTGGCAAACCAATAATAGTAATGGAAAAAATTGAAAAACCGGCCTCACCCGTTAAGGATTGATACTGGCCATTCAACACAAGATTAGTACTCGTGCCAATCAAAGTGAGAGTGCCACCCAAGATAGCTGTATAGCTAAGCGGTATCATGATTTTGGATGGATTGATATTAATTCGTTTACACCAGGCAAGCAGGCCTGGAACCATAGTGGCGACTACGGGAGTATTGTTTAAAAAAGCACTGAGGAAAACCACCGGGGTAAACATTCTAAGATAAGAACCGCGAATAGATTTGGGGGAACCCAACAGCGACTTAACTAAAATATCTACGCCACCAGAAGCATGCAAACCAGCAGCAACTATGAACATGGCTGCAACGGTAATAAGGCCTGCATTACTGAATCCTGCCAATGCCTGTTGTCCATTGAGAATTCCCGTAGCCAATAATGTAGTCATCGCTGTAATCATGGCGATATGTGGTCTGACACGAGTAAAGGTCAGAACCAACAATACGGACAATGTAACGGCTATGGTAAACCAGCCTTCCCAACTCATTTTCAACCTCAAACCATTTTCAAAGCGCTAATAATGACAGGTTTATAAATAAGTGGAATTAATAAGCAAGAATATATATATCTTTAAAAGTTATATAGAAAGAAAATTTTTGCCTTAAAGTTTAATGAAATCCATACCTCAAACTTTCTCCGCCGCATCCACATCCCATACTTAGCTTGTGAGTTTAAACGCGCTTAACAAAATTAATTTCTTACTAAACACCCTGTTTTAATAAATTAAATCACCATTTTGATAGCTGTCTTTTATGGCTAAAACCTGCATTTTTATTTACTTAAACATACCAGTGAATAAAACAATCCAATTTTTATTGGTTCGGATTATAAAGCCGCTTTCCTACTATCTCCCTGCACTTAACACAACCAGGAGATAGCAAGGTGTCATTCAAACTCAAACCTATTACACAGAATCTATTTTTGGCCGGTTTAATCAGCACGTTTCCCATTGGTGTTTACGCTGCTGATAGTGAATCCGAGCTACGAATTCAGAAACTTGAACAACAAGTAAACCAACTGATCGAGAAACTGGCAGCACAGAGCGCGCAAATAAATCAACACCAGGAAGACATACAAGAGACTAAGTCGGTCACTAAAGGTGCTGTTATTGCTAAAAGCAATGGCCGAAGCTTGTCATTTGAATCAGCTGATGGCGCATTCAAAGCCCAAGTGGGTGGGCGGTTACAAATTGATGCTGCAGCCCATAATGAAGATGAGATTGCTTTGGGGGATGGAACAGCATTTCGTCGTGCTTTCCTAGATATTCGCGGCAATGTTTATGAAAACTGGAACTACCGTTTTCAATATGATTTCGCTCGTCCAAGCGGCACCGGAGAAAATGCCACAGGTGCACGTGGCATTCGTGATGCCTACATCCAATATACGGGATTAACTCCAGCAATAACTGTTGGGCAGTTCAAACAACCGTTTGGATTGGAACATCTGACCAGCAGTTTAAACACCACCTTTATCGAACGATCATTGACCAATGTATTTAATCCAGACCGTGCGATTGGTCTTGGTTTGAGCCATGGTGGTGATAATTGGAGCGCTTCGGCAGGTGCGTTTGGTGAAAAATCAGAAGTCGATCCAGGTGAAGAAGGTAATGAAGGCTGGGGGCTGGTCGCCCGTGGCACCTTTAACCCGATTATCGAGAAAAATAAATTAATTCACCTTGGTGCAGCCGTTTTACATCGTAATCCGGAAGATGGTCAATTACGTTTTCGTGAGCGTCCAGAAGCCAATATTAGTGGTGTTCGCCTGATTGACACTGGTGTTTTAGAGAATGTGGATGACTTCCAACAATACGGTCTTGAAGCCGCAGCAGTATTTGGACCTCTGTCAGTACAAAGTGAGTACATCAATACACGCGTTCAGCGTGCTTCAGCTTCAACTGATCTTGATTTCAATGCATGGTATGCCTATGCCAGCTATTTCCTGACGGGTGAGTCTCGCGGTTACAAAGCGAACACTGGCACATTTGATCGTGTGAAACCTAATTCAACAGTGGGTCAGGGCGGTATCGGCGCCTGGGAACTTGGTATTCGCTTCAGCTCAGCTGATCTTAACGACAGCAGTTTCATCGGCGGTGAACAGGACAACCTGACCTTTGGGGTGAACTGGTACACCACTGACAACATCCGCCTCTCAGCAAACTACATAAAAGTACTTGATGTAGACCGTCCAGGTAATCCAGCCGATGGCGAAAAACCGGATATCGCTTTAGTACGTGCACAAATTGATTTTTAAACAACCAACTTGAATTTTGGAGAACAAAAATGAAACTGAAAACCTTAATTAAAACTCTGCCATTCGCTATCAGCATTGCTGTGTTTTCTAGCGGTTCACTGGCGAAAGATATCGAACTATTAAATGTCTCTTATGACCCGACAAGAGAGCTATATCAGGAGTTCAATCCGTTATTTGCCAAACATTGGAAACAGCTGACGGGCGATAACGTCAAGATTAGCCAATCGCATGGTGGTGCAGGCAAGCAGGCACGAGCGGTTATTGATGGCCTGGCCGCGGATGTTGTCACATTGGCACTCGCTTATGACATTGATGCCATTGCAGAACATACCGGCAAATTACCTGCTGATTGGCAAACACGTCTGCCAAATAACAGCTCACCTTATACGTCGACTATCGTGTTTTTGGTTCGTGCTGGTAACCCAAAAGAAATTAAGGATTGGGAAGATTTGGTTAAACCGGATGTAGCGGTTATTACGCCTAACCCAAAAACCTCTGGCGGTGCTCGGTGGAATTATCTGGCAGCCTGGGGCTTTGCTGAAGCGAAATATGGTAGTGCTGAAAAAGCAGAAGAATTCGTCAATAAACTCTTTAAGAATGTCCCCGTTTTGGACTCCGGTGCACGCGGTTCGACCAACACCTTTGTGCAGCGTGGAATTGGTGATGTGTTTATCTCATGGGAAAACGAAGCTTTTTTAGCAATTAACGAATTAGGCAAAGATCAGTTTGAAATCATTGTTCCTTCGGTTTCTATTCTGGCTGAGCCGCCGGTGACCGTCGTTGATGGCAATGCTGAAAAAAATGCTACACAAGAAGTTGCCAAGGCCTATCTGGAATATTTGTACTCGCCGGTTGGTCAAGCCTTGGCAGCTAAACACTATTATCGTCCAGTGGCACCAGAGCATGCTGATCCGCAGGATATCGCCCGCTTTCCGCAAGTAAAAACCTTCACCATTGACGAAGCGTTTGGTGGTTGGCAAAACGCCCAGAAAACACACTTTAATGACGGTGGCGTGTTTGACCGAATTTATTCCGGCCAATAGTACATATGTATTTTCGGCCTGAATGGTTCAGGCCGAACTTTTAAAAAACAAAGGAAATAATCATGACAATCAAAGCAATAAATAGTCGAAATCAGTTTAAAGGCATTATCAAGCGAATAAAACGCGGTGATGTGGTCAGTGAAGTTGAAGTGGATACAGGTGCGGGCGTGATTACCTCGGTAATTACAACCAGTTCACTTGATGATTTGGGTCTCAAACCCGGGTTTGAAGTGATTGCCTTGTTTAAATCCACTGAAGTTGCTCTGGCCAGTTTTAGCAAAGTATAAAAAATGCAAAGGCCAAGGAGAAAAACAATGGAAACCAAAATATTAACTGTACCGGGATTCCATGGCAGTGATGAAAATCACTGGCAGACATGGCTGGAACAACAATTTCCAAACAACGAACGCTTAACCGGCGTTAATTGGGAATCGCCGCGAATTTATCCATGGGCAGAAGCGCTGGAAAAGCAGCTTGATACTATGCCGGGACAAGTGATTTTAGTTGCCCACAGTTTTGGTTGCTTGGTGAGTGCATTGATTGCTTCCTGGCGTCCCGAGAAAGTGGCAGGTGTAATTTTAGTTGCTCCAGCTGCGCCACAGCGTTTTTCTCTTTATGGACCGATTCACGAAAGCCAAAAGAACATACAAAACATTGCAGGTGCCTTGCCCGACCAACGTCTAAATACGTTGGGGGTATTGGTTGCCAGTAAAAATGATCCATGGATGTCGGTTGTTCAGGCTGATCAACTGAGTCGTGATTGGGGATTGGCATTTTACAATGCAGGAAACGCCGGACATATAAATAGTGAGTCAGGTTATGGCGCATGGCCATTAATTAAAGACTTTGTTTCAGCCATGCTGGAAGCTATTGAACCCTTACCTGGTGATGAGGTCTTTCAATTAAGTAGCTGGAACAGCTCTCGTAAACGTCTTATACCTAAAACATATTCAACAATTGGTTTAACAACGCAGCAAAGTGCATTTTTACAATACGCCTGATATGCAGGCTTGGATAATGGAGAATTAACATGTCAATTCGATTGGGTGATGAAGCCCCTGACTTTGAACAAGATTCAACAGAAGGGCATATTCGTTTTCATCAGTGGCTGGGAAACAGTTGGGGTGTTTTATTTTCGCATCCAGCGGATTTTACCCCAGTGTGTACAACAGAGCTTGGTTTGACCGCCAAGTTAAAAGCCGAGTTTGACTCTAGAAATGTCAAGGCATTGGCATTATCCGTTGACCCCGTGGATAAGCATCACCAATGGATTGAGGATATTAACGATACGCAAAATACCACGGTGAATTTTCCAATATTGGCCGATGCCGATCGCAAAGTGTCTGAGCTTTACGACATGATTCATCCCAATGCCAGCGCAACACTCACAGTACGATCTTTATTTATTATTGATCCACAGAAAAAGGTTCGGTTAATCATTACCTATCCCGCCAGTACAGGACGGAATTTTAATGAAGTGTTGCGAGTAATTGATTCGCTGCAATTAACCGATAATGAAAAAGTAGCGACGCCAGGCAATTGGCTGCCAGGCGACCGGGTGGTGATTGTGCCATCTCTGCAAGATGAAGCAGAACTTGCTAGTCGTTTCCCTCAGGGATATGAAGCCGTGCGACCTTACTTACGTTTTACAAAGTTAAAGTGATCTAATCTAGCTATAAATAGCTATTCCATTTGTGATATCAGCCAGTAGTTCTTATCGGACTACTGGCTTTTTATTATCCAAAACCATAACCATGGCGCAGCACAAATTGTTTCAGTTGCTAAAAGAGATATTTAAAGACAAAACATTAACTTTTTTAAATGATAAAAAAGCGATTGTTTTATCTAAGTTATTGTAAATTAAAATTAAAAAACCTAATCCAGTGCTATGCATAAGCTTTGCATATTTTGTTATTTCTCAGCCTAAAACGGCCTCTCTACACTTTGCGAACATTGTTTTGACAAGGAGTAAACATGTTACGCAACCACCTGAAAAAGGCTAGGCAGGTCATCGCTAGCGGTTCATTGAACCGTGATGAGGGGAATGACTGATGTCCTCAATAAAATCATTTTCCGTTTTACCCGGCTTCGGTTTATCAATGGGGTTTACCTTGGTGTACCTGTCGCTTATTGTGCTGATTCCATTAAGTGCCGTGTTCATTTTTACCAGCCAATTAACTTGGGCAGAGTTCTGGGCAATTGTCAGCGCGCCACGAGTTGTGGCCTCTTATAAACTTTCATTCGGCGCTTCACTAGCCGCTGCTGCTATTAATGCAGTATTCGGATTGATGCTGGCGTGGGTGTTAGTACGTTACTCGTTTCCGGGTAAGAAAATTGTCGATGCGTTAGTCGATTTACCCTTTGCCTTGCCCACAGCGGTAGCAGGTATTGCGTTAACAGCTTTGTATGCTCCAAATGGCTGGATAGGCCAGTTTATTCAGGGAACCTTAGGCATAAAAGTGGCCTTTGCGCCGTTAGGTGTGCTGGTGGCTTTGGTGTTTATCGGTTTGCCGTTTGTAGTCCGAACAGTGCAGCCAGTGCTTCAGGATCTGGAGACTGAATTGGAAGAAGCGGCATCCAGTCTGGGGGCTAATCGCTGGCAGACTTTTCGTTATGTGCTGATACCCATCATTCTGCCGGCGTTAATGACGGGTTTTGCATTGGCTTTTGCCCGTGCGGTAGGTGAATACGGTTCAGTTATTTTTATTGCAGGCAATATTCCGATGGTCTCAGAAATCACCCCACTGATGATCATTACCAAATTAGAGCAGTACGACTACGCCGGAGCCACGGCCATTGCGGCAGTGATGTTGGTGGTGTCCTTTGTGATGTTGCTGATTATTAATGCGTTGCAGGCGTGGGCTGGCAAACGTACTGGGAGGGATAGATAGATGAGTAATGCTGCTGTTGTGAATAAACCGTTGAGCAATTTTGCTTGGGTATCACCAACAAAATATGAAAGAAATGTCGCTACACAAGAATCCAAGTGGATAAAAATCAGTGTGATCAGTATTGCTCTGGCTTTTTTCGCCTTATTTTTAGTCATGCCTTTGGTTGCAGTGTTTACCGAGGCCTTGCGCAAGGGATTTGAAGTTTATTGGTTGGCGTTAAGCGATTCAGATGCCTTATCTGCGGTGAGATTGACCTTACTGACGGCACTGATTGCTGTGCCATTAAATCTGGTATTTGGTGTGGCGGCCGCATGGGCAATTGCCAAGTTTGAATTCAAAGGTAAGCAGTTGTTGATTACGTTTATCGATCTGCCTTTTTCCGTTTCGCCGGTCATCGTCGGTCTGGTTTATGTATTGGTATTCGGCGTAAATGGCTGGTTTGGTGAATGGTTGGTGGCTAACGATATCAAGATCATTTTTGCGGTTCCCGGCATTGTGCTCGCCACCATATTTGTGACGTTTCCGTTTGTTGCTCGTGAATTGATTCCATTGATGCAGGCACAAGGTAAAGAGGAAGAGGAGGCTGCTGTTGTTTTAGGTGCCGGTGGCTGGCAAACCTTCTGGTATGTGACATTACCGAATATCAAATGGGGTTTGTTGTATGGCGTGATTCTGTGTAATGCCAGGGCAATGGGCGAATTTGGCGCGGTATCAGTTGTATCAGGTCATATCCGTGGCCAGACCAATACGATGCCGTTACACGTTGAAATTCTTTATAACGAATATAACTTCGCGGCAGCCTTTGCAGTAGCGTCCTTGCTGGCCTTACTGGCTTTAGTCACGCTGGTATTAAAGACCTGGGTGGAACACCGCGCTGGAACCAATGCTTCGGCACATTAATTAAAAGAGATACGAAAATGAGTATAGAAGTTAAAAATTTACACAAACAATTTGGCAGTTTTACTGCACTTGATGATATTTCGTTGAATTTTCCGTCAGGTGAACTGGTTGCACTGTTGGGGCCATCAGGTTGCGGTAAAACTACATTACTGAGAATTATTGCAGGTCTTGAACAGGCAGATTCAGGTTCAGTAATTCTGGATGGCGAAAATGCCTCACAAACCCATGTCCGAGAACGGCAAGTTGGTTTTGTGTTCCAGCATTATGCGTTGTTCAAGCACATGACCGTATTTGATAACGTCGCGTTTGGTTTGCGAATGAAACCGCGTAAATCCAGGCCCAGTGAAAAAGTGATTGCTGAAAAAGTCCATCGTTTACTTGAACTGGTGCAATTGGATTGGTTGGCTGATCGGTTTCCATCACAATTATCGGGTGGTCAACGACAACGAATCGCATTGGCAAGAGCATTAGCCGTTGAGCCACGGGTTTTATTGTTGGATGAGCCGTTTGGTGCATTGGATGCCAAAGTGCGTAAAGAGTTACGCCGTTGGTTGCGTAAATTGCATGATGAGTTACACATCACCTCAATTTTTGTGACCCACGATCAGGAAGAGGCACTGGAAGTAGCTGACCGAGTAGTGTTGATGGATCACGGAAAAGTTGAGCAGGTAGGTACACCTGATGAGGTGTATAACCATCCGCAAACGCCGTTTGTTTATGGTTTTTTAGGATCGGTAAACCTGTTTCATGGCCGGGTAGACGATGGACATCTGCATGTAGGTGATGATGTGCTGCATGACCTAGGTGAAAATTACGGCCCCGGTTCAGAAGTTTACGCTTTCGCACGACCACATGAATTGGATATAGTCGTCGATACACAACAAGTCAGTGGATTATCTGCCAAGGTGAATCGAGTTTTGTCGTTTGGTCTTAATTCACGGGTGGAGTTGGATGGTATCAATAGTGCTCACGGCCAGCATTTTGAGGTGGAATTAAGTCCACAACGGGTGCATGAATTATCATTAACACAAGGCCAGATTGTTAAGTTAGTGCCTTCGAAATTAAAGCTGTTTCAACGAGATAGCCTACATAAGGATCACCACGCTTGAACTTTCAACAATTAAGAATTATCCGTGAAACGGTTCGACGCAATTTCAACCTGACAGAGGTGGCCAATCATTTGTTCACCTCACAGTCAGGGGTGTCGAAACACATAAAAGATCTTGAAGATGAGCTTGGGGTTGAATTGTATGTCCGTAAAGGCAAACGCTTGACCGGACTGACTGAACCGGGCAAAGAGATGTTGCAGATTGTGGAACGCATGTTACTTGATGCCAACAATATCAAACGCCTGGCCGAGCATTACAGTCAGCAGGACACCGGCAAATTAACCATTGCGACAACGCACACTCAGGCCAGATATGTGTTGCCGGAAGTGATTACTCAGTTTAAACAACGTTATCCAAAGGTACATTTAAAACTTCATCAAGGCAGCCCGGATGAGATTGTGAAAATGATGATAGAAGGCGAGGCGGATATTGGCATTGCCACCGAAGCCTTAGGCAATATTCCTGAGCTGGTCAGCTTTGCTTATTATCATTGGCAACATGCATTGGTGGTGCCAAATGGTCACTACCTGACCCAGTTGGACAAACTCACGCTGACCGACATCGCTGAGTTTCCAATCGTTACCTATCATGAGGGCTTCACTGGACGGGCAACCATTGATAGAGCATTTCTCAATGAAAATATCGATGCTGATATTGTCATGTCAGCGCTCGATGCGGATGTGATTAAATCTTATGTTGAGTTGGGGCTCGGAGTCGGTATCGTAGCCGCTATGGCTTATGATGCGGAGCGTGATGTTCGATTAACGCTGTTGGATACCACGCATTTATTTGACGAAAATATTACTAAAATTGCCGTCAGAAAAGGGCATTATATGCGCCAGTTCGCATATGACTTTATCCAATTGTGCGCTCCGGATCTGCATGAAGAAGATGTTATAGCAGCGATTACTCAATAAAACACACGATGGCCCGTTAATCGGGCCATTGCTGAGGTACTTTTTGAATCTGTGAAATGTCATACCCCTGCTCAGCGAGCAGTTGCAGCATTTTCAAGTAATCCTGTTCGGGAATCTGGGGTGTTCTTGCCATTATCCATACGTAATCACGTTTTTCCCGGCCGACAATGGTCTGAGTGTAATCATCGTTTAAATAGACGATTCGATAGTCAGCTTTGATAGGCCAGATAAATTGCATGCCCCACACAGCGTTTGATTCTGTGTCGGTTATAAAACCCTTTGGATGATATTGTTTTTGCTCGCCATCGAAACTGCCTTTGTTAAAGGTAAAGGTGGTGGCAATAGTACCGTCATCATTCAGCTCATAGGTTTCAACAGCGTTGTGAGCACCTTTTTCAATAAAGGTCGGAATATTGGCAATCACATACCAGTCGCCCATAAAGCGATTGATATCAACATAATTTTCCGTGCGAATCGGCTGTGACATTGACTGACATCCTGCTAATAGCGTGATAAACAGCAACAGAGATAATTTACGACCAGACATCGACATCCCTCCTGAAAGAAATGTCGATGATGGTGGGTTAGCTGTGAACCGGATGTGAAGGCATGTTTAAGCGAGCTTGCAAATGATGAAATCAGGCTTTTGCCTTGATAAGCTGTTTCAGCTCTTCAATCTGCACCGATAAGTCTTCAATGGTCATATCGTATTTATGGGATTCTTCACGCTCTTCGGCGCGTTCCTGTTCCATCACATTGACCACAATACCGATAAGCATATTGAGAAAGGCAAAGGTATTAAGGAAGATAAATATCAGATAGAAAATCCAACTAAAAGGGTAGACCTCCATCGTTTCGTACATGACATCGGTCCAATCCTCAAATGTCATTACCCGGAAGAGCGTCAGCATTGATACTGCAATATCACCCCATAAAAAATCATTTACTTCAGCAAATAGTGTGGTGCCGATAGCGGCAAAAATATAGACGATGATAAACATCATCAAGGCGACGTAACCAAGCTGTGGTAAAGCTTTGAGTAACGAATTCAATAGATGGCGTAATTCCGGAATCACCGATACCATCCGTAATACACGGAAGATACGAATCAACCGGGCAACATACGCCAGTTCACTGTCATTGACGGGTATTAAACTGACCGCGACGATAATGGTATCGAACACATTCCAGCCGCTTTTAAAGAAATCCCGCTTATTAGGTTCGGCTAGGAATCTAACACTGATTTCCATCACAAAAAACAGCGTAATCGCGTAATCCAGCCAATCCACCAATCGTAAAATCTGCAGCGGAATCTCATAGGTTTTAATGCCAGTGACCATGGCCGAAAACAAAATCACACTGACCACGATGATTTCGAATAAACGATTTGCGCGCAGGCGTTCTAGCTTGTTTTGAAAAGAGACTGGGGAGGGTGTTGAAGTTTGCATAAAAAAGCGACCATAGGTTTTATACCAAGGCCGCGATCATAGTCAGAATTTACAGCAGGTCAATGACGTTTACATTTACTACGAAGAATTGGTTGAGTCGTGATCAGTAAGATTATTGATAAGCGTCAGGATAACCTTACGGTTTGCCTCATTCAATCCACGGAATAAATCCAGCAAATGTTGCTCAGATTCAGTTATTCCAAGAGGTAGAGTACGGTATGCGTCAGGTCTTATTTTTGCTGCAACAGTTTGACGTTGGTGTTTCTCATAATGATGAGCAAGACGCATGACGATTTCCATATTCAGACTCATACCATGCAGCAAACTAAAATCGCGCAAACGTGTTTTTAAATCGTCAGGAATTCTTAGGCCAAACGCTTCTGAGTTGGTGTCGGTGGGATGTTTTTTTATAAACTCCCGAACAGCCGTTTTTCCGAAGCGATGGGTAAGGCTGTTTTGTAATAAAAACAACGCCTCACTGGTCGTGCTCCGATTGTGTTGTTTCGCTTCGAAACGCAGCCAAGACATCAGCTCAGCAGGTAGTCGAAGGCCAAAAGGTCCTTTTCTTTCGCTCATCTATTTAAGAGTGTAAACAGTTGTTATTGACATAGTTAGTTACCATCTGTAGTTTCATTACCACTGGTATCTATACCGAGGTAATTGGTTAGGCTTAGTGTGACTCAGTACTCGTGAACCCTTTGTGAAAAGGGGCGGTACAACTGACGGAACGTATTGCTAAAGATCAACGTTAAGGACAAGGCACGTAGTGTGAGAAACACATTATTAGAAAATGCTTTCAAGTTCGCACACGAAGGTATTGTCATCACGGACGAACACCATAAAATTGTTGATATCAATGATGCGATACAACAAATTACCGGGTATTCACGTTCTGATCTTATCGGCAGCGATCCCCAAATACTTAGCGCTGAAAGCCAAAATAAAATTTTAAATCAGACCGTATGGCAATCTTTGCAACGTAACGGTTTCTGGCATGGCGAAGTTTCAAACAAACGTAAGGATGGTTCACATTATGTGGCCCGTTTAAGTGTGAAACGGGTAAATGCGCTTGGAAAGGTGTTTTACCTGGGACATCTCAGCGATATTACTGCCGATAGGAAATATCGTGCCATCCTTTCCGACCTGGTTCTGAACCGTAATTCTCATCAGATTCTTAATAAAAACCGGCTAGAAAATGAATTTCGGCGTATGAGCATGATTGCCGATAATCAGAATGAAAAACTGGTTGTGGCATTTATGGATCTGGATGAATTTAAAACTATTAATGACATTCATGGTAAGGCTGCTGCAGATAATCTTTTGGATCAGGTTCCGGCACGTGTCAGAAGTGTATTGTCGGAAACGGACAGTATTGTGCGTTATGGCGGTGATGAGTTTGTGCTAATTATTGGGGGCATGAAAAATCATGCTGCTGCCACCGAGATTATTCAGAAAGTACTGACAGCAATTGGCCATCCATTTGTTTTTAACGACGTACCGATGATGGTGACGGCATCGGTTGGTTATACACTTTATCCAGAAGATAGTGGCAGTCTCGACACCTTAATCCGCCATGCTGATCAAAGTATGTATAAAGCCAAACTGGATGGTAAATCAACGGTTATAGCCTATGATCCAGGCGAAGAAGTACAAATAACCGAACGTAATCAGCAATTACGTGAAATTGCCACGGCCATTAACGAAGACCAGTTTGTGTTGTTTTTCCAACCCAAAGTCACCCTGAGTACCGGCAATATTTTCGGTTTTGAAGCATTAATTCGCTGGCAACACCCACAAAAAGGGCTGCTGATGCCCGATAAATTTATTGATCAGGTATATGACACCGAACTGGAAGTCAGTCTGGGGCAATGGGTTATCTGTCGGGCTTTAAAACAACTCGCTGAATGGCAGCAGGCAGGTCATAACTATCAGTTAAGCATTAATCTCACTGCCTACCATTTATCGACCAGTGATTTCATTGATTGGCTGCAACAGCAGATTAAACGTTACCCTGATTTGGATACCCGTCGCTTTCAGATAGAAATTCTGGAAAGTAATCGCTTAAGTGATCTGAGCCTTATCAGTAATGTCGTTGAATTTTGTAAGTCAGAATTTGGTATCACTACAGCATTGGATGATTTTGGTACCGGTTATTCATCACTAACGCATATCCGGGTTTTACCTGTTGATGTGGTAAAAGTCGATCAAACCTTCGTTAGACGAATGTTGACCGAGCCGGAAGACTGCAAAATAGTGGAGGGCGTAATTGCCCTGGCACAATCATTTAATATTCAGGTAATTGCCGAAGGCGTTGAATCCATTGCTCACGGTGAGGTGTTATTAGCGATGGGCTGTAATCAGGCCCAGGGTTATGCCTTGGCTAAACCTTTACCGGGTGAACAAATTAAGAACTTTTTAGCGAACTATGAGCCATTCACTCAATGGTGTGCCCAATCTGACTTATTAAAAAATCATAAACAAGCGCGATTAAGTTTATTTTATTTTTATTTGAAGCATTGGATGCATCAACTTCAGGAAAGCCTGTTTGCTGAACCTGAGATCAAAACTGAGTGGCCAATTACTCAAATAGCAGATTCACATTGTGGGATCTGGTTGGAAAAAGCGAGTTATCATCATTATTTTGATAACGAAACCATTGCTAAAATTACTCAATACCATCATTACATATTTCAATCTGGAAATGATTTGCTCGCTAGCTACCTGGCAGGTGACGTTCATGCCAGCCGGGCAGGCTATCAGGCTCAAGTAAATACCTTCGAATCGGTGCTCGCGGAATTGAATTCCTTAATCAAACGAATGACCGACTAAACAGACTTTCTAATAACTTCTTGACATCACTCTTTAAGGTTGAAATGATATGATATATCATTATTTAACGAGTTCAGTGATGAAAGATAATTTGGCGGTCGCGTGTTCCGGAGCTTGTATGCTTCATTGTTTGCTTACTCCTATAGTCATCGGATTTAGTGCCGCAGGGTTATTAGGAGAATGGTTAAGCTCCGAATGGGTGCACAAATTGATGTTGGTCCCCGTGGTTTTGTTGGCGTTATTAAGTTTACCCAGCTCTTACAGGCAACATAAAAATCATTGGCCAATGTTATTGGGAATCCTTGGCATATCAACCATGGTGTCAGCGTTAGTCGGACCCGAATCATTGGAAACCTGGATAACCATTAGCGGCGGCATATTGCTGATTACAGCGCATCTATGGAATCGCAATTTAGCGCTGCAGTTGCTGCCAGCCCAAAGAGGACAGGTTAATGGATGAAGAGGCTTTATTAGCCGCTCCCGAAGCGGAATATATGAATGCTGAACAACTGGCATTTTTTGATCAACGTTTACAACAACTACGAACCGAAACCCTGGATGAAATCACCGCTATCAAAAACCAAATGTTAGGTAATAGTCAGGTCAGTGATGTTCTGGATAGGGCGCAACAGGAAGAAGAATCACAAATTGCTCTGCGAATTGCTGATCGAAAACGCCAGCTGATTCCAAAAATTGATGCTGCCCGCCAACGGATTCGTAGTGGTGAGTATGGTTATTGTTTGCAAACCGGAGAGCCAATTGGCATCGCTAGGTTACTGATAAGACCGACTGCTGAATATTGCACTGACGTCAAAACAATTAACGAACAAAAAGAAGGGGTTTATGAACACAAATCTCGATAAACGTTTGCCGGTCACGGTATTGTCCGGTTTTCTGGGGGCAGGTAAAACCACGGTACTCAATCATATTCTGAATAACCGCGAAGGACTAAAAGTCGCAGTTATCGTTAACGATATGAGTGAAATCAATATCGATGCTCAACAAATTCAGCAGGACGTGCAACTGAATCGTGCCGAAGAAAAGCTGGTGGAAATGAGCAATGGCTGTATATGCTGCACATTGCGTGAAGATCTCTTGATTGAAGTGCGTCAGCTTGCTGCAGAAAAACGTTTTGATTACCTGGTAATTGAATCAACTGGCATTTCGGAACCACTTCCGATAGCGGAGACTTTTACTTTTGCTGATGAAGATGGCGAAAGTTTGTCCCAAATTGCCCGTCTGGACACCATGATTACAGTAGTGGATGCAGTGAACTTTCTGCGGGATTTTAATGAGGCCAAAAATCTGCAGGAGACGGGTGAAAGTTTAGGTGAAGAAGATGAACGTAGCGTAGCCGATTTGCTGGTGGATCAAGTTGAGTTTTGTGATGTGATTTTAATCAGCAAAACCGATTTATGTACTGCCGAGCAGTTAACCGAACTCACCGGAATTTTGAAAAGCCTTAACACCGAAGCTGAATTGATTCTAATAGAAAATGGACAGGTTCCATTAGGCAAGGTGTTGGGAACACAGAAATTCAGTTTTGAAAAAGCCGAGCAAGCGGCCGGTTGGCTAAAAGAAATGCGTGGTGAACATATTCCAGAGACTGAAGAGTATGGCATCAATAGTTTTACCTATGTTGCCAGACGACCTTTTCATCCACAGAAATTCTTCGAATTTCTGCACCAGGATTGGCCGTGTGGCAAGTTGATCAGATCCAAAGGCTACTTCTGGTTGGCCAGTCGTCCACAATTTGCCGGTCAGTGGAATCAAGCTGGCGGTATTGCTCGTTATGGTTTTGCCGGAATGTTCTGGAAAGCCATACCCGAAAATCGCTGGCCTCAGGATGCCGAAAGTTTACAAACCATCAAAGAAAATTGGCAGGAGCCCTTTGGTGATATGCGTCAGGAGTTAGTGTTTATCGGTCAGAATTTAAATCCACAAGCTGTGACTGCTCAACTTGATGGCTGTTTGCTAAACGATGATGAGTTACTGGCCGGCAAGCAGCTTTGGGAAACACTGCCGGATCCTTTCCCTGCATGGGATGCAGCTTGATATGAGTATCGCATTAGCAAGTCAATCTGTAACTGAGGAGCATCTGCGACAGGATGTTTCACCATTAGTAATGACCGCAATTTACGAGCCGCATATCAACCTGGTGGTTTGGCAGCGACAATTGCAGACAGAATTGCAGAATTACATTGACGCATTAACTCAGGGTCTCAATGCGTTACAATTGCGCACAGTTATTGCTCCTGCCGAGGTTGGAGAGTGGTTATCCGGGTTATTACCTGAAGATCCACGACGTGGTTTGTTTGTTGATGACGTTAGACAATTGGCAGAAATGTATGCAGATTTGTTTGAGTTAACAACCGTTGGCTTGCGGCTGAGTCTGATACACGAGACGATGTGTCCCAGATTTCATACTGACCTTTTAATATGCCGAATGGTAACGACTTATCATGGTCAAGGCAGTGAGTGGTTGAAAGAAGAAGATGTGGATCGTTCAAAGCTTGGTGCCGGTGCAAAAGGACTACCGGACCATTTATCGGGAATATACCGGCATCAAAATGCCATTCAACAACTGCAACAGGGTGAAGTAGCATTGTTGAAAGGCGATGGTTGGATGGATAGTCAGGTGAGCGGCATTGTGCATCGTTCGCCACATATTCATAAAACTGAGAAAAGATTATTGTTAACTTTGGATTTTGCTGAGTGATTGGGAGCGGTTGAAAATGCGAGTAGCACCTTATTTATTTTCTGCGGTTTGTGGCTTTGGATTTATGTCCCTAACCTATGCCCATGAAGAGACTCATGATCATAAGCATCACGAACATCACGAGCATCACGAACATGAAGGTCATCGTCACCATGGAGCACATGTTCATGGCATGGCAACCTTGGATTTGGTGATGGATGATCAGGAATTGATGTTGCATTTGCAATCACCGTTAATGAATTTCTTAGGCTTTGAACATGAGCCAGAAACCGAGCAGCAAAAGGCTATTTATCAAGATATGTTGCAACAGCTTGAGCGTAAGGATAGCTTACTGACAGTTGAAGGTACCACTTGCCAAGCCGAATCAATAGAAATCGAAGATCCTTTCGCCAATCAGGACGAGGCAGGACATGCAGATGTTGATGTCAGTTATTTTCTTCGTTGTGAACAACCCGATAAAATCACCGGATTAAAAATCAATTTGTTTGATTTGTACAACCGTTTGGAGACACTACAAGTGCAAATGGTATTGCCTACTGGACAGCAACAATTAGAACTTAACCCGCAACGCACCACTATCCGGATCAACTAATGGCGACATTTGATGTAGATAACGTATTGCAACAAGCTGAGCGCAGTTGTGTTGAGCATGGTGCGCGTTTAACCAGTAAACGCAAACATATTCTTGAGGTGTTGTTAAAGGCCGAAGCACCTCGCTCAGCCTACGAAATTGCAGATTTGTATCGCCAACAAACTGATGAAAATATTCCGGTTATGTCGGTGTATCGCATGCTGGATTTTCTGATGCAGAACAGTCTGGTGCACAAACTGGCCTCTAATAATAAATTTATTGCCTGTGCTCATATTGCCTGTTCACATTCACATCAGACCCCACAGTTTCTGATTTGTGATAAATGTCAGCAGGTGCGGGAAATTGGCGTGGATAAACAATTAATCCATGCTCTCGAAGAAAGTATTGAAAATAATCATTTCCAACTTAACAGCCCACAGCTTGAATTACATGGGGTTTGTGAAAGTTGCCAAAAGCAACATTAAATAAATATTTTCATACGTAAATAAACGTATTTTTGAACAAATTATGATGTGATATATCGTATTTAATAATAGCCGTTTTTTTGTCGTAATTTGCCTAATCTAAGTCTCAGGAGAAATCATGCTGGAAGTGAACCAGTTAACGAAAACCTTCGGCAATCGAATAGCCGTTGATCATCTCAACTTCAAAATCGCTTCCGGTGAGGTTTTGTGTTTATTGGGTGCTAATGGGGCGGGGAAAACGACAACGTTGAACATGCTACTGGGCTTTACTGCACCAAGCAGTGGTAGCGCCACGCTGGATGGCGATGACCTCTATAAGCAGGCTTCCTTATGCCGACAGAAAATCATGTATGTGCCAGAAAACGTCAATCTTTATCCGCGTTTTGATGCCATTGAAAACATTCACTATCTGGCAGTGCTGGCCAAAATGAAATTAACTGACCAGCAAATCCACGAGGCTTTAAGCAGTGCCGGGCTTAAACAGGCTGACTTTACCAAGCATCTCGCAGAATATTCCAAGGGCATGCGCCAGAAAGTAGCCATTGCGTTTGCGTTGTTAAAACATGCTCGTTTGATTTTGATGGATGAGCCGACATCTGGTCTTGATCCTGTCGCCACACAAGACTTTATACAGGTGGTTAATACCATCAAAGAACGTGGAGCAGCGGTGTTGATTGTTACACATGATTTGTTATGTGCCCATCAATTGGCTGACCGTATTGGCATCATGAAACAAGGTCATCTGACTGATTTAATCACCACGCAATCATTAACACTCGACCAGCTAACGCAACGCTACTTTGACCAGTTTGCTGCATAAATATTAAAGGAATAAACCGTGAAAAAAACACTTATCAGCAGCCTGATTGTTTCTGCTCTACCATTATCTGTGGTATTTGCTGAGACCGATAATGAACCCGCCGCCCGTATTGATCCCTTAGTGGTACTGGGTACTCGTCCGGATTATGCCGATGAGAACCTGGCCGGTTCACAGGATATTATCTCGCGAGAAGAGTTATCCATCAGTCATGTGAATAACACCATGGAGCTGTTTACTAAAATTCCCGGTGTTTATTTTGCTCGTTACAACCAGGGCATTATTAATACGGATATTGGTATTCGTGGCTTTGCAGCCGAGGGAAGTACTCCCCACGCCAAGCTGTTGATTGATGGCATTCCATCCAATCTACATAACGGCTATAGCGAGATGGATCAATTGTTTCCAGCCAATATCGATACTATTCAGGTCTATAAAGGCAACAGTGACCCGCGTTATGGCACTTTTAATGTTGCCGGTAATTACAATATTGCCACACGCTCGGATATTGCCCGTGAAGTTGAAGTCACTCTTGGCAGTTATAACGCGCGTGAGATTCAGGGCTATTGGGGCGAACAGACCCGTAACCTGCAGCACAGTTATTTTGCCGGATATCGTGAATCGGAAGGTTACCGCGATAATTACGATATTGATAAATACAGTGTCGGTGGACGCTGGTTTTATGATTTATCAGACGATACCTCAATTGGTTTTATTGCTCGCCTCGCTGAGTATGATGCTGATGCGCCCGGTTATTTAACCCGTGTAGAAGCGCGTAAACATCCGACCCGTTCAGCAGCCTATGCCCGGCAGGATGGTGGTGATAAGGAAACCCAATCCTACAGTCTGCATTTTGATACCGCATTGGCTGATGATTTGACCTGGTCAGCCAAAGCCTATTACAACTATTACGAACGTGAGCGTTGGGTGCGTTTTAGTGAGGCTGGCTCATTACAGAACCGTTATGACGAGCAGGATCATTACGGATTTATTTCCACGCTTTCATGGGATATTAATGAGCAGTGGGCGTTGAACTGGGGATTTGATATCGAGCGCCAGGATGTGCTGGAGCAACGTTTTGGCACCATCGACAATATGCGGCAACGTGATACCAGTAATGTATCACGCGACTTTGATTATGATTTCGTCAGCACAGGCACTTATCTACAGGTGTCTCATGCACCTAATGAATTTATTGCCTGGAATGCAGCGATTAGGGCTGATCGCATTGATGGAGATTTTAAACAGCGGAATGCGTCGGGTGAAGTAATCAGCGATCGCGATAGTTATAACTACGGAACCATAGTTCAACCTAAATTCAATCTGTTCCTCTACCCGACTGATCAAGTGACTTTATTTGCTAATGCCGGTCGCAGTTTTCAGCACCCGGTTAGCAGTAGTGCCTATACAGATGGCGACCGTTCTGCTCGAGATGTCTCGGTGAATGATGGTTGGGAGCTGGGTGTCAAATGGGCACCTATCAACAGCGTTGAATTACGCGTTTCGTATTGGGAACAGAAAGCCAAAGATGAGTTTGTTTTGGTCGATGGCCTCGCTCAAAATGTCGGTAAAACCATGCGGCATGGGACAGATTTTGGCATGAGTTGGATGGCAACTGAAAAACTCACTGTTTGGGGTAATTTCAGCACAGTAGAATCAGAAATTCAAAGTCCTGGTGCCGAGCGCGGCAATGAATTACGCAGTATTCCATCCTACACCGCTTCAACAGGTGTGAGTTACTTGTTTACCCCGGTACTGACAGGACGTCTACATTACGATGCTCAGGGCTCGTCTTATATTAATGAAGCCAATAGCGGTGGCAAGTTCGGTAAATACAATCTGGTCAATGCCAGCATGGATTATGCAACAAGCTGGGGCAATATCAATTTCCAGGTGAATAACCTGTTCAATGAATACTACGAATATGTCTACGATAATGGCGGCGTGGATGGTGTGATTTATTCACCTGGCGATGGCATCAATGCCAGTGTTTCAGTGGCGTATAAGTTCTGATCATGATGAAAACCATTATTGAAATTGCTCGTCATGAGTTGATCACCCAATGGCGGAGTCAGACCCTGAAAATCCTGTTGCCATTGTTATTGGTGTTAACGTCATTAATTGCGTTTTCCCATTGGCAACAGCAGCAGGATTTTATTGAGGCGCAAACCATTTGGCAGCAGCAGAATGATGCCAAATGGGAAGCCCAGCCAGATCGACATCCCCATCGTGCTGCACATTACGGCACGATGGTATTTCGTATCATCTCACCGCTTAGCTTTATTGATAGCGGCGTGAATCCGTTTGTCGGTAATGCCTTGTTTTTGGAAGCGCATCGGCAAAACAGCAGTAGCTTTAAACAATATGTCAGCAGCACGGCCTATATGGGGCTTGGCTATTTGTCAGGAGCGACCATTATTTTGGTTATCTGGCCATTGGTGTTGATCGCTTTAGCGTTTAATAGTGTGAGCGGTGAACGCGGACAAGGCACATTACGACAGTTGGTCTCCCAAGGTATCAGTGTAAAACAACTGTTATTTGGCAAAACACTGGCCTACCTTGCGATATCGCTGATTTTTCTGTTAGTGATTTTCGCCATTGCTATTGGATTTATGCTGTTATCGCATGTGCATGGCAGCGATGTATTACGTATGGGGCTAATGTTTGTTTTGTATTTGTTCTACTGTCTTTTATGGACCGTCACAGTGGTGTTGTTCTCTAACTGGTGCCGCACTAATCAGCAAAGCCTTTCAGCATTGTTACTGTTCTGGTTATTGACAGTTATTGTGATGCCTAAAATGGCTAACACTGTGGCAGAGATGCAATATCCGATGCCGGATCGTGCGGTATTTGATATTCAAACTGCACAGGAAATTGCCAAAGTGGGAGATTCGCATAACCCTGACGATCCACATTTCACCGAGTTTCGTGAAAAAGTGTTAGCAGAATATGGCGTCTCGCGTGTTGAAGATCTTCCGGTAAACTGGCGCGGTGTAGTGATGCAGGAGGGCGAGCGCATTACCAGTGAAGTCTTTACCCAACAATATGAAAAACTGATGCAAATCGCTGAACAGCAAAATCAACTGGTCAGTCATGTAGCGTGGTTTTCACCCTATTTATTAGCCAACAAGTTATCGTCTATTTTCGCGGCGACCAATGCAGGTAGTTTTTTGCATTATGAAAACGCTGCGGAGCAATTTCGCTTTAATTTCATCAAGCAGCTGAATCAGATGCATGCAGAACAAATCGACCATGCCCATGACCGTGAACAAAAAGTCTCGAATGAGCATTTGGCAAATCTGCAGCAATTTGATTATCAATCTCCTACCTTGCAGGACGAACTGAATTTGATTTACCTACCTTTATTAATATTACTGGGGTGGTTATTCATCGGTGTGTTGTTACTTTCCCGCAGTCGGAACGAGGTTGATTAGGTGAGATTTATTCAATTTGAATTACGCTTGTTATGGCAGAACAAGCTCTTTAAATGGCTGATGGCAGCTTATCTTCTAGCAGCTTTATTAGCCATTATCTGGGGCCAGATAGGACTACAACGTGAATATCAACAGCGGGCTATCAGCGAAGCAAATTACCAAGCCGAATTGGCAGACTATAAGAAGGATGCTCCGTTAGCTCCATACGACTCGGGTTATATGAGTTATTACCAGTTTCATCCTGTCTGGCAAAAACCTTCTGCCTGGTCGGCATTGATACATGGTGAACGAAGCGAAGCGGCCAGCCACACAAGAGTTCGTTTATTAGGTTTGCAAAGCCAATTAAGCAATACGGCGACTGGCAATATTGCTGCTATGCCGATTGGTAAGCTGGACTTAAGTTTTATCTGGATTTACCTGATGCCGTTATTAATCGCTGCCTTAAGTTTAAATCTGCTTGCAGAAGAGAAGGCCAGCGGACGCTGGTCGTTATTGGCCTCCCAGGTGGCTAATAGCGGACTGTTATTAACTAAAAAAATGCTCATTGCTGCAGGCTTGCTGGCAGTCGTTAATATAGTGATATTGCTTGCAGCGGTTGTACTGACGGATATCAGCTTAGATGGCTTATGGTGGCAGATTGCAGCGGTATTGTTAACCTACCAACTCTGCTGGTTTTTGATTACCGGCTGGATTATCAGTCTGCAACGTACTGCTATCTTTAACAGTTTGTTATTTATCAGCCTGTGGATTGTGTTTGCTTTTGTATTGCCAGGTTTGGCTTATCTGTATCAAACACAACAACAGCAACCCGCGGAGCATGTCTCAATGCTGTTTGATCAGCGTGAATATATGCATGGCAGCTGGGATAAAGATAAACAAGCGGATTTTGATGCCTATCTGCAAGATTATCCACAGTGGCAGACTACCGAGCCGATATTGCAACAACCATTTGACTGGCGTTGGTATTATGCGATGCAGCATATGAGCGATGTGATTGTGGCGGACGCTGTAGCGCAGTTTCGTGAGAGTCGCGTTAATTCATACCAAATTGGTAATCAAGTTGCCTGGTTATCGCCGTTGATGCGTTTGCAATACAGCATGAATCATTTCGCCGATACCGATATGTTGGCAAGTCAGGCATTTCTGGATCAGATTGGTGATTATCACCAGCAATTGCGCGAATATTTCTTTAACTTCTATTTTTTCGACAAGCCGTTTACCGAGACTGATTTCGCTAATATTCCTGTATTTGAATATCAGCCCGTAATGCAAAGCCATACGTTAAAAAGCTTAATTAATTTGGTGTTGATAGGCTTGTTTTTTGTTGGATTAATTATGCTGCAAACTCGCCGAAATCGTGGCTGAACAAACCTTTAAGCTGTTTCAAAAAGCGATACCGACCAATGTGATTACTGGTTTTCTCGGTGTCGGTAAAACCACGGCCATTCAGCATCTTTTGAATACTAAACCGGCAAATGAACGCTGGGCGGTTTTGATTAATGAGTTTGGCAAAGTGGGAATAGATAGTCAGTTACTGCAAACCGATGAGCACTCTTTAGGTGAGGTCACGATTCGCGAAGTACCCGGGGGCTGTATGTGCTGTGCTGCTGGTTTGCCGATGAAGGTGGCACTCAATCAGCTTATTGGTAAAGCTAAACCCGACAGATTATTGATTGAACCCAGTGGGTTGGGGCATCCGGAAGAAGTGATCGCCGTGCTGTCAGGAGACTTTTATCAATCGATCATTGATTTACGCGCCACGCTGACATTGGTTGATGCACGTCATATGGCTGATGCGAAATATCGAGAACATGAGACTTTTCAGCAGCAGTTACAGATCGCCGATCTGATCGTGGCGAACAAGGCTGATATGTATGGTCAGATTGAAATTGATGCTTTAACTGCTTACCTGGATGAAATGCATCTTCAGGAACTACCATTACAGGTTACTCAAGATGCAAAAATTAATCCTGAATGGTTAAAGCCAAAAGCTAAATTTAATCAGGCCATCTGGCATGAACAACCAGCGGTTTTTAATGTTGATAGCGAAGAACAGCTTATTCCAGATTGTGGCTACCTGGCGGCGGCACAAAAGTTGAGTGGCTGGTATAGCTATGGTTGGCGGTTCAAATCAACATTTTGTTTTGATTACCAACCGCTGATGAAGTGGCTGGAGCAATTTAAACAGGTGCGGCTTAAAGCTGTTTTTCGAACCAGCGAAGGCTTTGTTGCTATCAATCAAGCTGATAACAACTTGATGATTAAAAGACTGCCCGGTCAGGCTGTGGAAAGCCGTATTGAGTTCATCACCGACAAGCCGCTTGATGCAAAAATAATGGAAAATCAACTACTCCAAATATGTGGGATAAATCATGCTAACCCGTCTTAAAAACGCTCGCGTATATGACCCAGTACAAAAACTCAATGGGGAACTCATGGATCTGTGGATCCGTGATGATCGAATCGTTGACCCGAAAAACATCAGTGATAAAGATTCGGCTATTACCTATGATTTAAATGGGGCCATTACCATGGCGGGCGGTGTTGATATCCACAGCCATATTGCAGGGGGTAACGTAAATACCGCACGTTTATTACTGCCGGATCAACATCGAAATCATCTGCAAAGACAGGAAAACCTGCCGTTTTATAATGCCCGCTGGTCGAGTTTTGAAACCGGCTATCGCTACACTGAAATGGGTTACAGCATGGTGGTGGAACCAGCGATGTTGCCGGTCAATGCGCCACAGGTGCATCGAGAAATGGCAGATATTCCCATCATCGATACGGCTGCGCTGGCGATTCTGGGTAGTGATGATTTGCTGGTATCCATGTTGCGAAGTGGTGCTTCCCAGGATCAGATTAATGACTATGTCAGCTGGACGATTAATACCACCCAGGCATTAGGATTGAAAGTGATTAATGCCGGTGGTTCACAGGCGTTTAAAGCCGGGGTTGAACAGTTTGGTCTGGATGATGAAGTACCGGATTATGGCATCAGCTCACGGCGCTTATTAACTTCATTGCAGACCGCCGTGCATCAATTGGGTATTCCGCACCCAGTACATGTGCATTGTAATAATCTTGGTGTTCCCGGCAATGTACAAACCGCCATTGATACCATGGAAGCCGCTCAAGGCTTGCCGATGCATCTGGCACATGTGCAGTTTTATGGCTATGGAGCCGAAGGCACTCGAGGTTTTTCTTCAGCTGCTGCTCAGTTGATGGAAGCATTTAATCGCCACCCCAATATCACTATGGACGTCGGGCAGGTGTTATTTGGCCAAACAGTCACCATGTCTGGCGATATCATCGCTCAGTTCTCCCGTCGTGGCGATGCCAGCCCGCATAAATGGGTGATGTGGCATGCTGAAGACGAAGGCAGTGGCGGCATCGTGCCTTATCAATACAAAAAGGCCAGTTTTGTAAATGGTCTGCAGTGGGCGATTGGTCTGGAGATATTCCTGTTGTCCGGCGATCCCTGGCGTTTGTTTTTTACTACTGATCATCCCAATGGTGCACCGTTTACCCGTTACCCGGATTTATTGCATCTATTGATGGACTATGATTTTCGTATGGCCTGTCTGGCAGAACTGGATCCAGAGATCATGGAGTTGACCCTGCTCAAAGATCTGAAGCAGGAATTCAGCTTATACGATATTGCCATTATGACGCGGGCGGCCCCGGCCAAATTACTGGGATTGAATGACCGTGGGCATTTGCAACCTGGCGCTTTGGCCGATATTGCAGTTTATCGGGGGCAGGATGATAAAGCGGCGATGTTCAGAAAGGCGCAATGGGTCTTCAAAAACGGTCAGCTGATTATTGAGAACGGCGAGTTTGTGAAGCGTCAGTTTGGTCAGACCATGACCGTTAAACCACATTTTGATAGACAAATTGAATCCACAGTTAAAAACTACTTTGATCGTTTTTACTCGATGAATTTATCTAACTATGGGGTGCAACAGGATTTGTTATTTGACCAGCCTGAGCGTTTTTCTGCGATCAGGCTGTAATCATTTATTCTGTATATAACTCAATGTTGTCGGCTTTCATCGAATAGGCTGAAACTGCCACTTCATTTTCGGTGATGGTTGTTGTTAGCGTGCCCTCGACCCAATAGGGATCATAAAGATTTTGTTGGGCAACGCCATCTTTGGAGGTGACATAAATAATTTGATTGGGCGGTGGCGGAGGATAATGGATACAGGCTCCGAAAAACGGCACCAGAAAGAATTCGGTCACCAGTTGTTGTTCGTTCATTTCAACCGGAACCATAAAACCGGGCAGACGAATCTGCCGTTGATCATATTCAGGTTTGACCTTGGCTGAAGTTAATGCCTGCTGGTAGCGATCATCTGCAGAATTTTCCAGTGCGCCGAGTAATTGGCTGCTGATTTGATCTTCAAATGAGCCGTCTTCTATTTCACTGAGGTATTCGGGCGGATTCATCAGTGCTTCCAGATCGTCCTCTGGCATCAAGTCTACCCAATCAATGGATTGGTATTTATTATCGGCAAGCAGCGGTTGAGTGAATATCAAACCCATTAATACTAAGAAATAAAGCCAGAACTTTGCAGGTTTTAGTGCGGTCATGGTGTATCCGAGAGGTTAAAAGTCGAGCGAAAATGTTATGTTATAACAATTAATATGCATACCAAAACTATCCATTATTCAATCCGGTAATCGTATGACCAATCGTCCTGCTATCCAAATCGAAAACTGTCAATTTCGTTATCATCCAGACTCAGACAAGGCTTTATTGCAAATAGCTCACTGGCAGGTTGAAAAAGGTGAAACAGTGTTTGTTTACGGGCCATCTGGTTCTGGAAAATCTACCTTGTTAAATCTACTGGCAGGCATCCTGTTGCCTCAACAGGGAAGCATCAAACTGGATGAGGTAACACTCAACCAGCTCAGCAATCGAAAACGTGATGCCTTTCGCGCACGTCATATTGGCATGGTGTTTCAGCGGTTTAATCTGATTCCTTATTTAACCGTGGCCGATAATATCAAGCTGGCCAGCCACTTTTCCAGTCACGATAAACCGTATTTGCAGCAGCGCAGTCTGGAACTGATGAACGACTTGCAACTGGATATTGAATTGCTTGAACGACCTGCATCTCAATTGAGCGTCGGTCAACAGCAACGCGTGGCGATTGTCCGCGCTCTGATTAATCAACCTGAATTATTGATTGTTGATGAACCTACTTCGGCGCTGGATAGCGATGCCCGCGATAGTTTTGTAGATCTATTACTGAAACAGGTCAAAGTGGCTGGAGCGACAATCATTTTTGTCAGTCATGATCGCAGTCTTGCACAGCATTTTTCCAGACAGCTGGATATCCAGTCATTTATGGTCGCAGGAGAAAAACATGCTGTTTAAACTGGCCTGGAAAAGTTTATTGGCAAGACGCGTCAGTGTGCTACTGACGGTGCTGATGATGACAGTGAGTATTTTTGTGTTGCTGAGTGTGGAAACCATACGTTATCAGGCCAAAGACAGTTTTAGCAAAACAGTTTCTGGCGTTGATTTGATTGTCGGCGCACGCACCGGTCAGGTGAATCTCCTGCTGTATTCGGTATTCCATATTGGAGTGCCAACCAATAATGTTTCCTGGCAGAGTTATCAGGAAATTGCGACCAATCCATCTGTAGCATGGAGTATTCCAATTTCTCTCGGGGATTCGCATCGAGGTTATCGGGTGGTTGGTACCAGCACCGATTTTTTTGAATTTTTCCGCTTTGGAAATAAACAAGCGCTTACCTTTCAACATGGCAAAGCGTTTGATGAACATTTTGATGCAGTGATTGGCTCAGAAGTAGCCAAACAACTGGGTTACCAAGTAGATGATGCCATTGTGCTGGCACATGGTATTGCCAGTACCAGCTTTAGTAAACATGATGATCATCCGTTTAAAATTACCGGTATTCTGGCTCCGACTGGCACACCGGTCGATCAATCAGTGTATGTGAGTTTACAAGGCATTGAAGCCATTCATTTCAACTGGCAGGGCGGGGTGAGAATGCCGGGCACAGCCACACCAGAGTTAGCAGATTTGCAGCCAAAAACAATTACCGCATTTATGCTGGGACTTAATTCGCGGATACAGACCTTTAATCTGCAACGCCAAATCAATGAGTACCGGCAGGAACCATTACAGGCAATTTTGCCAGGTGCGACATTAATGTCGTTATGGACAATGCTTAGCAGTGTGGAGCAGCTATTATTGTTGATTGCATCCCTGGTGTTACTGGGCGCTTTGATTGGCATGGCAAATATGTTGCTGGTTTCCATGCGCGAGCGCCGCCATGAATTATCTGTGCTGCGTGCGTTGGGTTATCGACCAGGATTTTTGTTTGCCTTGCTGCAGCTTGAGGCCATGCTGATTAGTCTTGCAGCCGCTTTTACGGCATTTATCAGTTTGCAGTTAAGTATGTATGTACTGAAAGACTGGTTATTGCAGGAGTATGGGATTTTGCTGACGCGATTATCAATCATCAATGAGTTTCTGTTTATGTTGCCGTTAGTACTTATCGCGAGTTTTCTTGTGGCGCTTATTCCGGCAATCAGTGCCTATCGACAAGGCCTGCATCAGCAATTGAATCTGTAAATCAAATGCGTTTGAGTTTTGGCAGATGCTGTTTTAGATGGGATTTAATATCTTCGACGTCGGCTGAAAATACCAACGCATAGATCTCACGCTGCATGGTATCAGTGATAAACGGGTAAATTTCATAACCTTCGGCGTAGAGTTCAGCCCTGGCACGACAGACTTTGCGAATGCCTTCGCTAAAAGCCAGGTTTTCTACGGCGGGTAAATCCGATTCCCCCATTGTCCACTGCTGTTCTTTCCAGTTATCAAAACACCATTGGCTTAACTGTAGAACAGGATCCGTTTTATCTTTTTCAACTTTATCCGCTTGCTCGCTACAGCCTAACAAGCAAAACAGACTGAGCATCAGAAAATGTTGTCGCATCGCTTAAGCCCCGCTGCAATTGTAATTGAAACCATATTGCCTGTTTTTACCATCAAACACCAACCTTTGATGCCCTGGAAAAATGATTGATAACAAGCAATGACAAAATGAATTTATCGCGTCATTATCAGCAGATAGTCATCATAAACGAGGCTGATGATGGATAAGTTTTCAACGGTTGGAGTGATTTTACTGCTGATTCTGGCGATTGTCGGTGGCTATATGACTGGCCTGTTTGCCGCAGGTTTATATGAATTGGGAAAACGTCGTTTAGGCAAGCTGCTCACGGTGATGCTTAATCTGGTGTTTTATATCGTTCCTGCCTGGGCGTTGATTAGTATTGTCAAAGAAGACGGGTTGCTATTTTTTTATGTGTTATTGCTGGTGTTCTATTTCCTCGGAATTCATGACTCAAAACAGACGTCAGTAGGTGAGAACAAACCGGATAAAAATTATGAACCCTATGACTAATGTTTAATATTTTGATTATGCACTTCTGACGGGAGTTAACTATTGAAAACGAACTATCATCGCAGTCAGCTTATTGTAGTTGTTATTCTGCTGGCTTGTGTCGTTTTGGCATTGCTCCCTTTCGAATCAAATGTCGGAAACCAATTAAGCCAAATGCTCAAAGTGACACTCACTGTCTATGCCATTGCCAGAGGATTGAACGCGGTTATTTCGGTAGCGCAGGGCACTGAACTCTCAATCGAGCCGATGGGGGTAGGCTTAACGTTAACACCTGGGCAGATATTGGATCCGCTGAATGATTTGATTGAACAATTTTCTACCGTTTTATTGATGGCTTCTGCATCACTTGGTATCCAGAAGATCCTGTTATCAATGGGAGATATCCCCATATTCCGCTGGGTATTAGCTGGCTTTGCGGCTGTCGTTATTGTGTTGATTCTTTGGCAAAAGCTGCCAGAACGTTGGTCTGCGAGATTGTTCAACCTAGTGTTGGTTATTACCTTATTGCGTTTGGCAATACCGTTGACGATTCTGGCATCCAATCAAGTGCAGGTTTGGTTGGAACATGACAGACAGGATGCGATAGCAGTTTTGCAAACGACCCAACAGGAAGTAGCTGCGCTTCAACCCGATCCTGATGAGCCTCAACGCACGTGGTATCAAGGCTTTAAAGATAATCTGGATGTAAAAGCCAGATTACAGGATATTCAACAGAAAGCAGAGCAAGGGATTAATGCTGCAATCTATTTATTAGCTGAATTCGTATTGATTATGTTGATTTTGCCTATTGGATTTCTGTTTTTTGCCTGGCGATTGATAAATAGAATCACCAGGTCCTAAGCAGGATTATTTTAAAAACCCAAGCTTTGTTGCCAGCGTTAACTGTCGGTCGAGACAACGTTTTGTTCGGTTAAACAGAGGGCTTTTATCGGTAAGCCAGCAGCAAAAAGTGATTAAATAAATGCTGGTTAAAACGGTTTCGTCGAATGCCCGCCAAGGTAAGGTTGAGTTTTGGTTTGCCCCTTCACGCAGCCATTGTACGGTGCGGCTGATACGAAGCAGTGCAGGTATCTGGATATGCAGATGACCAGGCTCCAGCTTGTTTAAAATCATTTGGCGGGTCACTTTTTGATTAATTGCTAGTGAGTCGAGCCAAGTCATCAGTAGATTGTGAAATTTCTGTTGATTGCTAAGTGTTGGAAAGAGTGAAGCTTGGGAAGCTGAAAGCATTTGTCTATCTGCCCGTTCGAACCAGGCATCGCTGATTTGTTCTTTTTCAGCGAAATATTCATAAATATCGGCAAGGGAAATATCCAATTCGGTAGCGATATCATGCAGACGCAATGATTCCCAGGACGACTTGGCAGCCAGATTAACGGCACTATCAATAATGGCGTTATATAAATCAGTTTGTTGCGTCATGATTTACCTCCATCTTGCGGCTAATTCAAGCATAACCTGATTTATACAGCAGACACAAAAAAGCCCGACTAGTCGGGGCTTTTTGAGGTTTCGCTTTTCTGCAGATTAACGGTTGCAGATGTACATTGTTACTTCAAAGCCGAAACGCATATCTGAGTATTCTGGTTTAGTCCACATGTCTATTTCTCCAAATTTGTTAAGCAATAAATTTTTGCTATGGTTCAAATCATACGCTGGCAAAAATATTAAACCCTCAGCATTCGGCTTTATACCCCTCAGGATTTTCCTGAATTGATAAACATTTTTTCGCCAGCATTTACAATTTTGATTTCACGCTGGGGATAAGGTATCTCAATATTATTTTCTTTCAAGGCATCCCAAATCATTAATAACAAATCTGCACCCACACGATTTGGCCCGTCATCGATACCTTCCATCCAGAACTCAATCAGGATATCGACACCTGATTCCCCGAAACCAGCAATCTCAGCATCAGGACGTTCTTCAATCGGCACATTATCACCACTGATAACCCGTGGGTGACTGGCAACGACTTCACGAAGTAAATCAAACAAGAAATGTAAATCGGTTTTGTAGGAAACCTGGAATTCAATGTCGTAGCGTTGTTTAAAGTTTTTATGCGTCCAGTTGGTAAAACTGGTGGTGATAAATTGCTCATTGGGCACCATGATATCTTTACCATCATAGGTCTCTAGCGTAGTGGAACGCATATTCAGCTCACGAATTACGCCTTTGCGTCCATCTTCCATTTCAATGTAGTCACCTACACTCAATGAGCGTTCAAGTAACAAGATAATACCGGAGATAAAATTTGAAGCGATGGATTGTAATCCAAAGCCTAAACCGACACCTAACGCACCACCGAATACGGCTAGAGCTGTCAGATTAATGCCCATGATCTGCAATAGCAGAATGAACACAATGAAAAACAGAGCGATTTGAAATAGTTTGGCAAACACCTCACGGGTGCCAACATCTAAATCTTCCTGACTGCGAATGATTTGCTGCCCGGCATTGCTGGAAATGCGTCCTAACCAGAACAGAATCGTGCCGAATATTAATACTCGAATGATGCCATAGGCGGAAATATTAATATTGCCGACTTCAAATGACATGGATTCTAGGTAGGCAATAACTGCATCAAGCCAACCAAATAATTGCAAAATGGCGATTGGCAAAATAATCCACAACGCGAGCTTCTTAAATAATGCTTTATGAACCAGGCGATCTATTAATTTATAGAGCATGAAGATCACTGCCCAGCTCATGCAGACTTGAATCAACCAGCTTTGACCTATCCACATTTGGCTAATATCGGCGGCAATGGAAAATGCCAGAATAAGCATTAACGGTAAGATCAAATTACGACTTTGATAAATACGATTACGCATTTTCAGTAATGGGCCGGTAGCCGGGATTTGTCTTAATAAGGGTGAGCGATTTTTCAGAAAACTGGCAAATGAATAGGCCAGCAGCCCTGATAAAACGATTAAGCCGATTTGAGAATAAAATTTCGGACTGCTTGCCCAATCCATGACAATGCTCAGAGCTTGAAAGAAAAGGGTTTCAATTTGCTGGATATCCATTCTCATACCGTAAGCTGCGTTTAAAGAGTGCCAATGTAAGCGAGCATCGATCCATGATCAAGCCAGTTCATGCGTGACATTTAATTTCATCGATTGATTTTGAAAAAGGCAAAATGCACTAATGGAAAAAATTGAAGATATCTCTGCGGAAACTACTGATGTAACAGCTGCTAACAGTGGAAGTGTTAAGCGGTTTGTGAAGTATTTTTTTAGGGGTAAATGAAAAAAAATTATTGATTCAAGTACATTCTGAGTTCAAACAGAGCAATATTGGCGCAATATGCGAAACAGCTTTTGAAGTGACATAACCGTTCAATAAACTCTAGAGTTAGTAATCGATCTTGTTAGCGATTAATAACCGCCAGATACAAAAAAGCCCCGGATACCGGGGCTTTTCGTTTCACCCGAAGGTGAAAAACAAACTGTTATCGTAGCAATTATGCAGGAACGATGTTTTCAGCTTGTGGACCTTTTTGACCTTGAGTAACATCAAATGTTACACGTTGGCCTTCAGTCAATGTTTTGAAACCGTCACCTTGGATTTGACGGAAATGTGCGAAAACGTCAGGGCCGTTTTCTTGTTCGATAAAACCAAAGCCTTTAGCTTCGTTAAACCATTTAACTGTTCCAGTTGAAGACATAAATCATCCTATTTTTTGTAAATCTAAAAATGCCCTAATCGGGCGGGTATGCTGTAAGTGGAGCGGGTATTTTGAAAACAGGACGAGTACTCTTTGGATCTAACATTAAAGCGGAAACATCGAACTTGAAAACAAATATCTGTCGTACTTGCAAGCACAATCGACTATATAGAGATTATTTGTAAAGGTCAAAGCTTATTTTACTAATAATCACAATATTAATCTCCATAGAGAAAATGTTGGGTTTAGTTTAAGCAGACTCAAGCGTTTCATTGAGTGACTTAGACTAGTTTGTCGCTGGTAAAGGTGGCGTTTTTTTGACGTCTTTCACGGAACCACCTTAATGAGGGTTTTTCGACGTAATAGTGCATTAATATCGCCAGGATAAACGAAACGACAAGGGCAATTGAAACGCCCATCAAACCAGATAATCCAAAGGCATAGCTTTGATCTATGATGCCGTAACCAATATTCTGATGTACCAGATAAAGAGAATAAGACAGGCTGCCCAACCATAGCGTGACTTTGTTAACGATGAAGTTTAAATAGCCACTTATTGCTAATACAAACACGCCGTAACAGCTCAAAACAAAGATATTGAAAGGTGCCGGATAGGCGATCAGTGCATGACTCATTGATAAGGCCAAGAAGAAAACTTCTATGGCAGCCAGACTACCGGTTTTATGCCAGCGATATAACAAAATCCCGCTAATAAATAATGGTGCGTAGCTAGTAAATAATAACTCAGTTGCAATAAATAACATTGTTGGCGATAAACTTTCTAAATTTATAACACCCACGTAACTCAGTATTATCCAGCCAAATAACACCGTGCGTAATTGCTGCCAGCTTTTCAATGTGTAAAACAGAAGTGCCATCCAGGCATAAAAGGTCACTTCAATCACCAAACTCCAATAAGCTCCATCAACATGTGCATGGTCCAGGTAACTATGTAACAGCGTAAAGTTCAACAATGCCGAACTTAACGGCACGGCACGGTCATATGGCCCGAGGGCATGCACAAACAAAAAGGTAAGAATAATACCAACCCATAAGGCCGGTAATAAACGAAAGGCACGAGCTAGACCAAACTTGGCTACATTTTCAGTTCGTTCCAGTGTCATGAAAATAACAAACCCACTGAGCATAAAGAAGAGATGTACCCCATAGCGGCCAAATTTGAGAAAATCTGGTGGGGTAAAGGCGTGACCGTATAGTTCGTTGTAATAAGGCAGGTAATGAAAAAGGACTACGCCTAAAGCTGCTATGCCTCTTAATGCATCAAGTGCTTGAAGCCGGTTTTTGGCCGGTGTCATACAACGCTCCTGCTGTAAAAATGAAGTTGAGTATAACGTTAGAGTCTTAACTCAATCTTAACCTAGGCTATATGAACAGGAATTAATGTTATTTGAGAATGGATGAAGTTTGATAAAAACTAGGGTGGTTGATCTTTCCTAGGCCGAGCAATGGTGGCTGTGAAAGATAAACAGACTTTATGCTACAACACAGTTTTTACCCTGGTGTTTGGCAATGTAAAGATTGCGATCTGCCCGGCTGAGCAGGGCAAAAATCCCATCATCCTGCTCACTATATTCGGTTAGCCCAATACTGACAGTGAAGCTAACATTTTCACCGCTAACGAGTGGCAGGGTTAAATTTTCAACGCATTCACGCATACGTTCAGCTAAAGTCAATGCTGAAGCCAGTTCGGTTTCAGGTAGGATCATGGCAAATTCTTCACCTCCAATACGTCCGAAAATATCGTATGAGCGCTTGGAGGTCATGATGCATTCACTGAATAACTTGATAGCTTCATCACCCGTGTTATGACCATGTAAATCATTTATCCGTTTGAAGTCATCAATATCAAACATCAACAGACACAGAGTTCGGTTGTATCGTGATGTGCGTTGCAGCTCGGTTTCTGCCTGAGCAATAAATGCTCGTCGATTCCACAGTCCGGTTAGATCATCCGTATTGGCCAAATATTCCAGCGTTTTCGCTACTTCTTCAAGCTCGAAATTCTTTTCCAGAATATCCAGATTAGCTTCAAAGATATTACGTAACTGCACCATCATTTTTATTTGCAGCTCACTGTAATAATGGGTTTTTGTATCCAGCACGCATAAGGTGCCAAATGGATCTCCGTTAGGCCAGATAACAGGTACTCCAAGATAGTTGACCATGCCTAAGTTGTGATCGTATTTATCTTTCCATTGTGGATCTTCATTTGCATTAGCAACAAACAGCGTTTGTTGCTGACGAATGGCAAATTCACAATAGGTATCTGAGCCCGTTAGATTAAATTTTTGATTAATTTGATAAGGATTTTCAATCGCACGGTTTTTGACCATTACAGCGAGTTCATCACTTTCATTTAAATGCGTCAGCAATACAACAGGCACTTCCATAAACTCAGCAAATAAATCGAGCAGATCCTGCCATTGCTGGAAATAATCGTCGCTGACTATCGGATGGGACATATCTGCTCTGTTTTTCAAGGAGTTGATCCTTTTTGTAAAACTAATGTGGAGCATACAATAAATTTAAAACGAGTCCTTAACCTATTTAATATGTCACAACTCAAAATTACCGGTTACAGGTTAAAACCACTCTAATGCCAACAAACTATCGAATTACCGTTTTAGTATATTTAACGCTCTTGTTGAGCGCTTGCGACCCATTGGCAAAACCGGACACATTAATGGACGAATATGTGAAGCGTTTAGCAAATGTGCTAGATGTTGAGCCGAATTATTCGGAATTGGTGGCTATTGAAAGAATACCGAGATTCCGTGAGCGCACCTTATCGATAGCTGAGACTGATATAAACATGCTCGACTTTTTAAAGCTGTATGGTTGTGAACTGCAATTTGTGGTGGGTGAAAAAAATGCAATCCTTGGCCGTGTTATGCAGCCATTAAACAGTTTGCGTTATGAGTTACGTTTTATCGAAGCAGCCAGGACATGTTTAGCTGAAATAGATAATGAACAGCTAAGACATAAAGTAGTTGTCGCCCTCGAAACAAAACAACAAAACTTACCGACGGTGATCTGGAATGCTACGTGGGGAACTGACGAAATAGCTCAGCTTACGAGCCTTTCAAATGGACTTTATCAACCGGAACAGAGCCAACACGAAATTTCACAATACGGAAATGATATTCAGTATCTGAATGATGTCATTGGAAAACTACAATCCGGTGATTATTCGGTAGATCTGACTTATCTTGGAAACATTCAACAAAGTTGGCAATACGGAAGCAGGGCAGGCCAGTTACATAACAGTGCAAGGTTGCTGATCACTCGTCTTGATGATGCTACGCAGATACTGCAGCAGCGGGTTCACCAGCAGCCTTTATGCTCGCAAAGCAAGCCTAATAAGCAGGCGCGAGTTGTAGAGTCTATGTTTTATAGTGTGTATATCGGGAAAGTTCAGCCGTATATGGCTAGTGTTAATCGTGCAGCGGGGCAGTTATTCGAACCGCTATCTGAGTTGGCTCAACTTCAGCAGCATGTTATGCCTGAATCCTTTAAGCCCTATTATTCTCTTAGCCTAAACTGGGATGACGAGACAGGTCTCTGGGCTTTATATCAACAGCGGGTCAGAGAACACACAGAGGCCTGGCAAGATTTGCTCGAACAATGTGGTTTACGACCCGCTGCATAATGAACAACTAGACTTTAAAGCGACCCATCATTTGTTTCATGTTATCTGAAAAGTGTCGGATTTCCTGAGCTAATTCTTCACCGGTTTCAGCAATTTCACTGGCCGATTCGGTCTGCTGGTTTAAACCGTGCAGATTCTTACTGATCTCTTCGGCAACACAAGTTTGCTCTTCTGTTGCTTGAGCCGTTTGGGTAGCCATATCATTAACACGATTTGAAGATTGCTGAATTTCGTTAAATACCGCATCAGCTTCAACAAAGGTATTGGCTGTTTCATCAGCATTTACCTTACCTTCAGAAATCGCTTTGGAGGAAGAGCTAACTGATAACTGCAATTTTTGAATGATCTTATCTATGTCATTGGTACTTTGTTGAGTTCGAGTTGCCAAGGTTCTGACTTCATCGGCGACCACGGCAAAGCCACGACCATGTTCACCGGCACGGGCAGCTTCAATAGCAGCATTTAAAGCCAGCAAATTGGTTTGTTCAGCAACACCTCGAATAACTTCGAGTACTGAAACGATGTTATTTGAATTGGCTTCCAGTTCTTGAGAGGAATTTAATACCAAATCCATATTGCGTATCAGTGCAGAAATTTTTTCGTTAGAGCTTCTGACAACCGCCATACCACGGTCCGCCAATCCCGCTGTTTTGTCTGCTTCGGAAGCAGAGTTAGTCGCTACCTGAGCCATTTCTTTATTAGCCAATGTCATTTCATGAACCGCACTAACAATCGACTCAGTAGATAAATTCAAATTTTGATTTATGCTTTTGGTGTGCACAGAGGCGTCTGACAAACTGGCCGTGAGGTTACCCAGGCTGCCAACTTGCGCGAGAATGTTTTTAATCAAATCCTGCAAATTGGTGACAAACACGTTGAAGGCAACGGCTAGATTACCGAATTCGTCTTTTGATGAAACATCAATCCTGGCGGTTAAGTCACCATCACCAGAGGCAATTTCATTTATCCGTTTAACAAGATAATTAATATCATCAGTGAGTTTTTTAGGGATGAGATAACTAAACGCAATGGCAATTAACAGTACGATACCAACAGCAATAAAGGTAATTGTCATTTTGGTCCGAATATCGGCGGCTAATTGCTCTTCAATCACCTGAAATCCGGTGATAACCGCTTCGCCTGATTTATCCAGAATATCCCGTAACTCAGCGAACTCCTGATCTTCTATTTGTTCAAGACTACTCAGTGATTGATTCCTATTAAAAGCATCAACCAGCGCATTAGAAGATGTCACCCATTCCTGATAAGCCTTATCAAATAAAGCTGGATCACCCGATATCTCGGGATAGTCCTTCAGATACTCGCGATACTCAGAATATCGATCGGCAACTTGCTGCATATTCTCTTGGCGATCTGCTTCTTGCTGTGCACTGTCTGAGCGTTCGGAAATAATATTAAGTTGTGCAAGTTTTGCTTGATAAAGATCACGATCTGCATTGAGAATCACCTCACTGGCCGGCATGAAGTTTCGTGCCTGAATTTCTATAAGCCGATTCTGTAACGACATCATCCACCAAAACATTGAGATGACAATGATAATGGTCAACCCCATGACCAATACAGGTAAAGAGCTTTTCGTGCGAATACTATGAATATTCATTTTGGTATCATCCCAATGCTTCATTGCTTAAGTTTAAGCAGCTTTCGTTAATAGCTATATCAAATTTACTGCTGTACAGCATGGTTGTCGACTGAATATAAAAAATCTTTAGCTAAAATGTAAGCTAAACATAAGCCATAAAGACAATTAGATGTTTTTTCAATATCTAAGTTGCTGAGTTTTTATGAAATTTCAACAGGGCGAGAAGGGGAGTTGTGTGTCTCCAGACAATGTAGAAAATGCATGATTGTT
>NZ_MCRI01000003.1 GCF_001720165.1 Methylophaga muralis | reverse complement strand
ATAAATTTTTTTAACTTTTGGGTTGCCGGAGTGATAGTAGTCCTATAAATCCACTTCTGTAAACCAGTTTGCACCAGAGTTGTGCGCAAAGTGAGCAAAAATGGGGCATCAGCTGATTTAATCGTTTAATCAGATACTTATCCTATGATTCTATTCAGAAGAGTATGATTTTTATAACCAAATTTTATTAAACGTAAAATTTGATCGTTAAACTTTGATATCAACCTCTGCAGCGCTTTGCTTTTCCAGCGATATTCGTTATCGTTAACTCACTGCTCGTAGCGTGGCGATTCGCAGTTTGCTTTTTTATCAGATAACTATTCTTGGTATCTGAATTTTCATTAGCTTTTTGGAGTTGCGAATGCAGAAAGTCGCTATCTTTCAGCATGCTGATGGCGAGTGGATTGGATCCATGCGGCATTGGTTTGCGGACAAACCATTTCAATTGACAACTTACCGGCTGGATCAGAATGATCCTCTGCCCTCAGTCGCCGAATTTGACTGGTTATTAATCATGGGTGGTCCGATGAGCACTTATGATGAAACCAACTATCCCTGGCTGATTGGCGAAAAACAACTTATACGAGAGGCAATTGAAGCGGATAAAACTCTGCTCGGAATTTGCCTTGGTAGTCAGTTAATAGCCTCCGCGTTAGGAGCCAAGGTCTATCCAAATACTCAGCAGGAAATCGGTTGGTATCCAGTGAGCAAAACGGATCTCGAAGCGACATGGATGCCAGAGGATTTGCAGCCTTTAAGCTGGCATGGTGACTGTTTTGAGTTACCGGAAAACACCTGCTCTTTTGCTCATAGTGTGATTACACCAAGTCAGGGTTTTTATTATGGCAAGCGGATTTGGGCGTTACAGTTTCATCTGGAAGTTGAACCGGGCACGGTCGAAGCATTTCTTGCATTGGAATCTCATCCAATGCCAAAAACCGACTATGTGCAAAATGAATCAACGCTAATGAATAACGCCGACCAACTTAAACAAAGCCAACAGGCAATGTTTGCCTTGTTGGATGTGTTATACCGAGAGTCAGATAGTAATTAATCTTTATAAAACAGTGTGATGCAGCTTTAGTTGGCTGGCTGCATCACCGCTATTTCAATCGACATACCCACATCGATTTGACCATCCGTTAATACATCCGCTCGCAGACCGGCTTTATGAGTAAACGCTTTGACGATGACTTTTTTGCTCAAGCTTTCGTTTGCTAATAACGATCCCAAAGTGTTGCAAGGTTCACACAGCTCTATGCCTTTGAAGCTGACTTTACCAATACGAAAAACCTTACCGACTAACTCATTGAGGCGCACGCCTTCGGTAATCACATTACGCCTTGTATCTGACAAACTGATTTGTTGAACAAAATGCTGATTAAAAGCGTTGATTTCTTCCAGCTCAATAAATGTGATGTTCTGTCCGGGCCATTGGGCTTTATCAAAGTTTCGGTCGCCTTTGATACCTTTACCCGCAACCAGATCAATTGCCGTTACCTGTTGTTGAGCTCCCAAGTTTTCGCTTGCTATAAAAATTGCTTTTATCATTTCGAATCTGTTTTACATCCATTATTAGCGAATGAAAAAGGAGCATGCATACAAGCACACTCCTTATCGAGTTTATGCAACATTACTTCAACTTGATAGCAAAGTGTTTATAAACCTTTTTTTTAATTAACCAGGTTCCACTAAAACCTTTTTCTAGCATAAACGCATCTCCTGGTCCGAAACTTTGTGGCTCACCATCATCTGGGGTAACGACAACCTCACCTTCAATCAAATGTACAAACTCCCAACCTGCATAGACGGCATGATAGAGACCTGGTGTCGCTTCCCAACAACCAGTAATCATGGCACCGTCTGGGCTTGTATATTCAATCCAGGTTTTCATGGTTGGATTGCCTTCGAGCTTGGTCCAGCCATCGAGATCGGTCTCGATCGGTGCGACTGTTTTATCAATTATTTTGGTTAACAAAGTCATGGTATCCACCTAATTTAAAATAAAAATAAGTTCAGTAGCTTTATGCTTCTTTAGCTACAGGCATTTCACTTTTATCAGACAGATAGGCTTCTAACGAGTCATCCAAAGCCTCCAACCAAGGCGTATGGTGGGGTGGTGACATAGTGCCGGTCATCAACGAGCGATACGAATGATCACGGAAGGTCATAATATTTTTCTTCTTGTGATATTTCCATTCAAGGAATGTCTGGTTGACAGCCGGAATATCGAATGACGGGTAGTCCGTGGCATCAATCAATTCCTGAATGTAATCGCCCTGATAGGTGTACATTTCTTCAGCGGTTTCCAACGTCAACTCTTTCTCGCGCCACATCATGCTATGCGCCCGCATCTCATCTAGAGAAGGTAGCGGAATGCGACCCATGATAATGTCTCGCGCATACCAGGCCTGAGCATCAAACATATTGAATGAATACCACTGATCCTGCATGCCGAGATAGAAAAACTTCGGATTATCTTCCCAGACCACACCCTTATAGAGATTAAGCGGCCACAAGCGATTGTTGGTCTTTAAGCGTAAATCATCAGAGAGAAATGGGAAGTAATGCAAATAGCCAGTACATAGAATAATGGCATCGATTTTTTTCGAGCTGCCATCCATAAAATAGGCGGTATCAGTATCAACTCTGACCAGGTTAGGTTTTTCATCCCAGTTTTCTGGCCATTTGTAGCCCATGGGTGCACTTCGATAACAACTAATCAGGCTGCGAGCACCGTATTTGTAACATTGCGAACCGATATCTTCTGCCGAATAGCTGCTGCCCACCAGCAGAATATCTTTATCTTTGAATTCCAGCGCATCACGGAAATCATGGGCATGCAGAATACGGCCGCCAAACTTATCAAAGCCTTCAAAGGTAGGTACTTTTGGTGTTGAGAAATGGCCGGTGGCGCAGACAACGTAATCGAATTCTTCAGCGTAAACCGTATCGGTAGTGTGATCCTGAACTGTCACGGTGAATTTTTGACTGGCATCATCGTAGGTCACATTCCGAACGGCAGTGTTAAAGCGAATATATTTGCGTACCCCGGCCTTTTCCACCCGGCCTTTGATGTAATCAAACAACACTTCGCGTGGCGGATAAGAGGCAATCGGTTTGCCGAAATGTTCTTCAAAAGTATAGTCCGCAAACTCCAGGCACTCTTTGGGACCATTTGACCAAAGATAACGATACATACTGCCATGCACCGGTTCGCCATTTTCATCCAGACCGGTGCGCCAGGTGTAATTCCACAGACCGCCCCAATCGCTTTGCTTTTCAAAGCAGACTATCTCTGGAATTTCAGCACCTTTGGCCTGTGCAGATTGAAACGCTCTAAGTTGTGCAAGGCCACTGGGTCCGGCTCCAAGTACCGCTACTCGAGTTGACATAGGTTTTAACTCCATCAATGTTGTTTATCAGCTTTATGCTGCGTTTATGGCAGCTGTCAGCATCAAAATAACCCGCAGAGCAATGATGAAAAATCCTCTTCAAGGGGTATCCCAAAAAGGGTAAGTGATTAATAAAATGGAAAAAATGCTGTTTTTTTAAATGGTAGTCTGAAAAATTATGCCTTCTACTCCCAGTACCATTCCACTCTCTGAATAAAGCCCCCTGCCCTTATCCTGCACCACAATTTCCTTACCATCTGCTTGGGTGAGGCGGTATTCAATGCTGAAGGTAGTACGATTCTCCAAGGCGATTTGCACTTGCTCCCAGACATAACCGGCATCTTCTCCGTGGATCATTGCCCCCAAGGATACTTGCGGTTGATTCAACATATTCTCGGCGCTGTAACCGGTAATCAATTCGCAGCCTTCACTGACATATTCCATCGACCAACTGATATTGTTTCGAGCCCGGTACAACATCGCTGGTAAACGATCCACCAGGCTTTGCAGACTGCGATAGCTGGCATGACGCACCTGTTCATTGCGTACCTGCGGCGTGATATCACAAAGGGTGGCGGACAGTGGATAGAGTTTGTTTTTCTCCATCGACTGCAAACGCATTTCGCACCAGCGCAATTCGCCACTGGCACTTATCAAACGAAACCAAATCACTTCTTTTGAATCCGGACGAAGGTTCTGCATCAGCTGCGTCCAGCTGGCAATATCCTCGGGGTGCAGAAAATCAGTAAAGGTTCTGCCCTGTGTCTGCTCTATGCTGATACCGGTAATATCCTGCCAGCACTGATTGATCATTTTTATCTGATGCTGTTCATCAAGCATCATCACCACATCACTGAGACTATTAAGCAGTTGGGTCAATTGTGACGCAGATGGATCTGCGGCCAGGTTTTTAGCGGGCCATTTGAGTAGGGTCATTTCAGTGTTCTCTGTCCGGCATCTCATCAGACTGATGATTGTGAGCCCATGCAGCCAGTTCCAACCTGGAATGCAGATTCAATTTGCGTAGCAGGTTTTTAACGTAAACCTTGACGGTGCCATCGCTAATGCCGAGCTCTCTTGCGATCAATTTATTGTTTAAACCTTTGGAAATATAAAACAGCGTTTCGCGTTCACGTTCTGTCATTTGCGTAAAAGCGGGATTTGACTGGCTGATGGCTGCCGTTTGATGTTCACGAAGATGTGTGGCCAGAGAAGTAACGGCTCCGGCATTGATCACCACATTGCCTTTCACTGCAGAAACAAGCTGCGCCAGGATTTCATCCGGCGGAGTATCTTTTTGCAAAAATCCATTGGCACCAAATCGCAGTGCTTCGAGCAACATCTGCTGATCACTGCAGGCCGTGATAATAATGATTTTGAGCTGTTCATCATGGCTACGCAGCTGCTTAAGCACATCCAGCCCCGATTGGTCCGGCATCTGTAAGTCCAGTAGCAAAATATCGGGATACGTATCGTCAAGATTATTCAGCAAAGAGACTGCTGAATCATATTCGGCAATTACCGTCATTTCGTCACTGTCATTGAGTAACTCGACCACGCCACGTCGAAACAATGGATGATCATCAACAACCACGACGGATATCGGTGATGAATTCATGACAGGTCTCCGATATCCATCTTCAGCTGTACCAATGTACCGCCATCTGGGCGTGGTGAAATATTTAATGTTGCCCCTATCCGCTCAGCCCGTTCATGCATGATTTGTAAACCAAAACTATCACTGCGCGCCGCAGCGAAATCAATGCCAGATCCATTGTCTTCAATTTGAATATGCAGCTGACTGGTTGATTTCAACCGTAATGCCACACGGGCATGCGTGGCATGGGAATGCCGGACGATATTGCTGAGACTTTCACGAATAATATAAAGGATCTGAATCGATTGTTTAGGTGGCAGCAAGTTAACCGGCAAGCGATTATCCAGTTCAAACACGATGGCTGACTGCTGTTCAAATTCTCGAACCGAATTAGTCACCCCTTGCGACAAACTCTCACTTTGCATAGTCAGTCGCGAAGCGGTGATCAATTCACGAGTTTGATGATAGGCGCATTGGGTATAGGCCGCTAAATCTTCGGTAATCGGTTTCAGCTCTGCATATTCAGCTTTCAAACACAATTTATCGAGTTTGGCACTTTTAAGTTTCAGGTAACCCAACACTTGAGCCAGTGAGTCATGCAGCTCAGCGGCATAAATTGCTCGTTCAGCAGCGAGTGCCTGTTTGACCTTACTCTCACGTTGAAACCAAGCCTGTAAGCCCTTGGCAAGGGTCTGTTCAATTAAAGCCATTTCCCATTTAAGTTTTTTTTCATTAGGCAAGGCCTGACGAAAACACATCATTAACCAGATAGTCTGATTGTCGTGATCGAATAATCGGATGGGAGCGCAGTTAAGTGATGCTCCGTTTATCTCGAGTTTGATAAGGCGGTTTTCAATGGGTTTTCGAATGGTGAAATGCTGATGCAGGCTCTGAATTAATTTCTGTGACGGAGCCTCCTGCAGACAATGATGCACGTAGGATTCGGAGGTTAATGGATTGCTAAATAAGACCAGCAGATCACCTCGTTCTGAAGATGTGAATTGTTCGTCCAGCAGTGCCTGTAATGCGGTCAGCACCTTGGGTAAGGTTTCATTAATGTCGTTTGCGGTTGCAAGTTTGAACGCCAGATCATTTAAATCCAGCGCAGGCTTGGGTTTGCTGTTATGCGTGACAAACTGTAATCGCTGCCCCAACCACTCCTGTATTGTTGGCCAGTGTTTCCGTTTGATATTGAGCATGACTCCGTTGTCCTTTGGCTGAGTGCCATTTAGCAGTGTAAAGCGTCATCATTCAATGAAATTGCAGTTAATAAACAGCAGCTTTTATGCCAGCTGACGGGATTTAAGCCTGGGGTAATACCAATGAGGTATGCCATCAGGAGAATTGCTGCAATCTTTGGGAAAATAAATAGTGTATGGCAACAAGTAGCCGTTTTTGATTGTAAATGGCTGCACTTTAATGACGCGAAACGCTGTAAAAATGCACCAGATAAGTTCGTTATGACCACTGGCTTTTCGCTTACAGGAATAATCGATGTTAGAAATGAAAAATCAGTCATGGGGAGAAGATTATTTTTTCGAATCCTCTCCCAGCGAGCCAGTTCGTCGATTTCGGTTGGCAGGCCAGCAAGCAATAAAGCTCCGGCTCAAAGCTGGAGATAAGCTGTGCATCGTCAGTCAGGATAAGGTTCAAAACTGTGAACTAATTGTTTTAGATTCACAGGGTAAGTCAGCCCCGGAATTATTGGATCCGCGTAAGCCCGTCGCAGCGTTAGCAATTCAACAGCAGCTCCAACAGAATGGATCAGCCGCAGATAAATTGCGTAATCAACTGGCAAGCTGGCAACTGGATGCAACACACCTTGAACAGGTCTTATCGGTATCAGGCAGTGAAGCTGCGAATTTTAAAGCTATCAGTGATCTGACTGTGGTGGTCGCTGCGGCCGGCGCCAAAATGGCTGTTGATGAACAAAATCCGGTGACCGAGGTTGATATTACGATTACCTATGCAGATCAGACCGAATGTCCATTGCCTGAACCGTTGGGCCCGATAAAAACCGAATTGCGAATTCCACGCGCATCAGCCCGAACCTATGAAGTCAAAAAAGGTGAATGGATTCAGATCATCGATGTCTCCGGCAAACAGTGTTCTGATTTTGTCGCTTTCGATAAACAGGCATTAGATCAGGGTATTGAAATTCCTTTGGATGCGACTTCGACCAGAACAGTAATTGGTCTTAGCAATCCGGTTCCCGGTCTGCACTCGCGTTTTCTGGGAACCGATCTGTTATCAATGGTGGAAGTAGTTCAGGATACCGTCGGTCGACATGACAGTTTCCTGCTGGCCTGCACCCCAAAATATTATGACGACAGCGGTTATTTTGGTCATATCAGTTGTACCGAGAATTTTAATCGGGTGCTGGCACCTTTTGGCATAAAACCACGTGCCGGCTGGCCTGCCATCAATTTGTTTTTTAATACGGCAATTGATGCTTCTGGTGCCGTGTTTATGGATGAACCATGGTCACGTGCCGGAGATTATGTGTTATTCCGTGCTGATCGGGATCTCGTGTGTGCCTCCTCAGCCTGCCCTGATGATATTGATCCAGCCAATGGCTGGCATCCAACCGATATTCATGTACGGATTTATGGTGCCGAACAACAGTTTCCTCGCGCCATTGCCCACCGAACCACTTCTGAGGAGTTACCTCGCATGACCAAAGCTTCCGGCTTTCACAGCCGAACCTCTGAACTCACCAAGAAATTTATCGACTATGCCGGCTATTGGGTCGCCACTGAATATAACGGCTGGGGTGCCAATGCAGAATATCTGGCCTGTCGTGAACGAGTCGCCGTGCTGGATTTATCAGCATTACGCAAATTTGAAGTCGTCGGTCCTGATGCAGTGGCCTTTTTACAATATGTGTTAACGCAGAATGTCAGCCGCATGGCGATTGGCGAAATTGCCCACTCAGCAATATGTCTGGAAACCGGCGGCATGATTGATGACGGCACTATTTTCCGCATGGGTGAACAAGCCTATCGCTGGATCTGCGGCGCGGAATATACCGGTGTCTGGATGCGGGAAAAAGCTCAGCAAAAAGGCTTTAAAGTCAGTATTCGCAATGCGACAGAACAACTGGATAATCTCGCAGTGCAAGGGCCGAAAAGCCGCGAATTACTAAGCGAAATAGTCTGGACTTCGGACAGTCAGCCCAGTGTTGAAAAACTCAAATGGTTTCACTTTACCATTGGTCGTCTTGGCGGCCCGACCGGGATTCCGGTGATGATTTCACGAACCGGTTATACCGGCGAATTAGGTTATGAAGTCTGGTGCCATCCGGATGATTCACCAACTGTGTGGGATGCCGTCTGGCAAGCTGGTCAGGCTTATGATATTGCGCCTATGGGTTTTGATGCTCTGGATATATTGCGAATTGAAGCCGGTTTGAGTATGGCCGACCATGAATTTAGCCACGATATAACGCCATTTGAAGCAGGTACCGGATTCAGTGTGCCTCTCAATAGCAAACAGGAAGATTTTATTGGCCGTGCGGCTTTGGCTCGTCAGACACCGGAAAGCCGTGACAAGCTGGTGGGCATGATTTTGGAAGGCGGAGATGCGGCAGCTCATGGTGATCACGTTTACAACGGTAGATTCCCGGTAGGCATTGTCACCAGTGCAACTTACTCACCGTTAATGGGTAAACAGATTGCTATGGTGAGAATCGCTCCTGACTTTGCCCATATCGGCACCCGACTTGAAGTTGGAAAACTGGATGGCCAGCAGAAACGGCTTGCTGGTCAGGTAGTGAAATTACCGTTTTATGATCCCAAACGCGAAAAGCTGCTTTCCTGAATCAGGAATAATCACGGAGACAGCGAATTATTTTGCTGTCTCCAATTACCTACCACATATCACACTGCAGTAAATATCCAGCAAGATCTTAGGCAGAGTGTTTTTGAAAGACACTGCAAGTTGAACAATAAATTGAATTGCCTCGCCTAAAGTACACACCAATTCACTACGACATTACACAATCTTATTTGCAAACTATTTGCTTAGTTTTGGCATGCCCACCAAAATGAACTGTGGCTTGAGAGATATAGCTACGATTCATCTTCAATGCATAACGCTAAAAGGAACGGCATGTCTGCCAGTGAATACGAATACTCCACTATGGAGAGAATCATTTTTGCCGAAGTGATTGTGCTGGTTGCACTCAATCTACGTCCCATTCTGGCGTCTGTTGGCCCATTACTACCAGCTATCCAGCACGACATCACCCTCAGTTTTAAACTCGCCTCATTGCTTACGACTTTGCCGGTGTTTGCGATGGGATTGTTTTGCCTTGCTGGTTATAAACTGGCACAGCGCTTTGGCACCAATCAAATCATCACTTTTTCGATTGTGTTATTGGCCATAGCGGCAGGACTACGAATTTGGTCCTTTAACGCCTATGCATTGATTTTCACCGCGCTGTTAGCGGGTTTAGGCATTGCCTTGATTCAAGCACTGATGCCCATGGTTATCAAAAATATTTACGGCCCACAACACCCAAAAATGATGGGGCTGTATATCACCGGCATCATGGCCGGTGCGGCGTTATCAGCTTCCATTTCACCGTTTATTGAAGCTGAATACGGCTGGAGAATGGGACTCGGTAGCTGGAGCCTGCTCGCAGTAATAGCATTGATAGCCTGGTGGATTTATAAACCTGATGCCAGACGTTTCGATGACAAAGATGACTCACAAAACATCGCGACACCTGGACTCTGGCGTAACCGTCGCAGCTGGTACCTGGCGATCTTTTTTTCACTGGGTTCCAGTGGTTATGTCTGTGTGTTGGCCTGGTTATCACCTTATGCGATCGAACAAGGTTTCACGGCAAAACAAGCTGGACTGATGCTGGGCTTGTTAACCGCTATGGAAGTTGTGGCCGGATTACTGTTCCCTGCTCTGTCTTCTAAAAACATCGATCGCCGACTTATTTTGTACATTTTATGCATTTTACAAATCATCGGTTTTGGCGGCATGGCATTAAGACCTGATATCAGTCTGTGGCTGTGGTCAGCCATTGCTGGGCTGGGAATTGGTGGCATCTTCCCGATGGCATTGATAGTGACGATGGACCATCATTCCAACTCAATGATTGCCGGTAAACTCACCGGCTTTGTGCAAGGTTTTGGCGCGATGATCGCCGCTATTGCCCCGTGGATTGCCGGCTGGATCCGTGATTCATCAGAAAGCTTTAGCGTTGCCTGGATTTTACTGGCCGGATTAGGCATTGTGGGACTGCTGATGGCGATTGCTTTTAATCCTAAATACTACTCAAATTATTATTCACAGTAGATCCATTAACTGAGCTCGACTATTGCAAGCATTCGCCAGGATCAATCACCTGCATTTTAATGGCCAGATGGGTGAGCTCGATGTCATTCGACACACCGAGTTTGCGTTTAATTAGATAATGACAGTTAGCAACTGTTTTGGGACTAATATTCAGTATCTCTGCTATTTCTGCTGCCGATTTAGCAGTGACTACCAATCGCAAAATCTCAAACTCCCTGACCGTTAATTCCTTTATTGCCACTGCCGGTCCTGCAACACTGTCGAGGGCAATGGCTTTTTCTATATCCTGACTCAATGCCATCACACCACAATGGACATCATAGATAGCCTGTATCAATACAGCAGGTAAATTATTTTTGGTGATATAACCTCTTGCTCCAGCCTGGATGGCTTTGGAGGCGATAAGTGGGTTTTGATGCATGGTAAATACTAAAATGTTCGCCGCAGGTTCATATTTTTTGATTCGGGAAATGGTTTCAATGCCGCTTTGATCTGGTAATGATAAGTCCATAATCAGCAGATTCGGTCGATATTGTTTGAACAAAAAATACGCTTCTTCTCCACTACTGGCTTCAGCAACGATATTCATATTCGGCTGCTTTTCCAGTAATGCCCGATAGCCTTCTCTGACAATAGCGTGATCATCCACCAGTAGAATATTGATTTGGCGGTTATTCATCGCCCACCTCTCTGCCGTTAAACAAGGGGATCTCGATGTGTATTGCCAGTCCGCTTGGCGTAAGGGTTTTGAATTGAAGTGTTCCTCCCAGTGCATCTACCCTCTCCTGCAAGCCTAGTAAACCAATTCCGGACCGCCTGATAAATGTTAGATCGCTGGCAATTCCATCATCTTCAATTTTCAACAGGATATGCTCGCTAACATTGGGCTCCGCCGTAGAGGAAATTCGTTGTAAAAGAATTAAGGCGTTTGACGCTTTTGAATGCTTGGCAATATTGGTTAAACATTCCTGCGCCATGCGAAAAATACTGACAGGTAAGGTATCGTTCAGATCAGAAAAGTCGCCTATTACTTCCAACTGATATTGCGTTTTTCCACCGCTTTGTGAATTCCAGCCTGCAATCATGGCTTTTAAACTATCGATTAAACCTAGTTCATCGAAATCTGCTGGCCGAAGTCGAATGAGCATGTCACGTAACAAGCCCATCATATATGACGTAATGTCACTGACCTTTTCACCTTGCTTTGCTAACGGCGGATAATCTTTTTCAGCTAATTGTGTAATCAGTGATGCTACTGCGGATAAGCCCGCTAATGACTGACCAAACTCATCATGCAGTTCTCTAGCTAAAAACTTTCGTTCATGTTCCTGTATGTCTACCAGCTTTAATGCAAGCGCCTTTCTTTCCGCCAGATTGGACTGTAAATCGGCCGCTAGTTGATTCATTTCGCGCCCCATGTATTGCCACTCGGTAATAAAAAAATCTGGTAGCCGAGAGGAAAATTCATTGGCTTTCATTTTCTGCAGTTCTTCAACAATAACCCGACCAGGTCGTAGGGCGTAACCTATGGCGAAATACAGCAGAATACTCAGTGACACGATCGTCAGCGTCGCTAGACCCATTAATTTGCGAACATCCTGCCATGCATTATCAAGCGCTATATCGACACTTGGCAGCACCATCACCGAGCCATAGTGCTTGCCTGCATGAGATAACGCTTGCTCAACGGCTTTACCGGGACGAAACACCCATCGATAAAATCCATCAAACCAATCTGGCCATGAACGCGTAACCCCTCCTCCACGACAAATACTTTGTTCAACTCGATCTTGTAGCCCAATAAACCGAACACATAAACCTGAGTAATTCTCAGCCTCCTGCCATAAGCTCAGATTGGGAAAGTTATCTGGTCTTTCGAAATTGGTTTGTACGCGGATTAACTGTACATGCAACTGTTTGGTTGCTGAATTCAAAGCTTGGTTGGTTTGTTGTTGAGTCTGTTTATCAGATTGGTATAACACCCATAACGTAGTGAACAAAAGACAGAAGCTGGCAATAATGATAATTAATAAAATCAGATAGCTTTTAAGACTGATAAAACGCATAGATAAACAAACCTTCATTTTCCTCACTGCACTCTAAACAACTTCGCTCAACAGGAAAACGTTAATTACAAAATCGGGCAAAACACCCGTTTTCCACAGGCATATCTCTGTATAGATCATTAGTCCTTGATGCGTAATATGGAATCCGGTTTTTTATTCTGTGAGGGCGAAAAGATGAGTAAGTATATTTTTGATGATACGCATATTAATTGGCAGAAATTTGGCGAATTTGACAACTTTCGCTACTGCATTCTCGACATTGACCAGGCCAATAAAGTGATCGATGTGATTTTTAAATTTGCAGCTAATGATCCAATCTTCCTTCACCGTCATTGTGCCTTGAACCATACTTTTGTCATTCATGGTGAGCATCATTTGTATCATGCCAATGGTGAATTAAAAGAAATTAGGCCCGTTGGCAGTTATAAAACCAGCCCTGCCGATATCACTCCGCATCGGGAAAGTGGTGGAGACGAAGGCACGATCGTTCTATTTAGCATCCGTGGTACAGAAGGTGTCATGTATGAGATTCTGGATGACGATCAGAACATATTGGCTGCTTTGGGTATGCAGGACTTTATCAATCTCTATGAAATGAATAATCAACTTGTTGAAACCGCTTAATGGTAGAGCTGGGCATCTGTAAATCACGGATGCCCTAAACCAGCATCAAATCTGCGCATTACAAAGAAATTATACCTCTGGTAATCACTTTTTCTGCCACGGTTAAACAGGCATGGACAATGGCACCATGCATGACGATGGCAACTTTATAATCAGTTAAAAATTAATGATGCGATTATCTAAATTGCACTCACCACTGTAAGGTATTGTTTTATTTATCAAAAATCAAAGGTGATAATTTATGGCAGAACCCACAACCGGCAAATTCAATCCAGATAAAGGTTATATCGCGTTATTAGGATGGAGTCTGAATGCTGTTGAGGCTGCTGAATCTTTTGACCGGCGATACGTGGTGGTGGCACCCGACTGGGCTGAACCATACTGCACAGAGCACAACATTCCCTATATCCCGTGGAATTTTGAACGCCTCAATGACCGTTCACTGGAAATTGCTCAAACCCTGCAGGATGCAGGCGTCAACGTGGCTATTCCATTGTTCGAAGAAACAGTTGAATGGGCTGGTGCAATTAACTCGGTGTTATTGAATAACCCCCGACTTTTCGGCCAGTCACTGTTATTACGTGATAAAGCACTGATGAAACGGCGTGCTCAGTTAGGTGGAATACGCGTTGGTATCTTTGAAGAAGCGCATGACAAAAGCGATGTGGTGCGTTTTCTGAAACGCGTCAATCAGACTTTGTTAAAACTGGATGGTGATCCTAATGATCCGATTCATCTAAAAGCGTTTGATAAAGCTGGCTGTCTCGGACACCGTGTAATTCGCACCCCAGATGAAGTGGATATGATCCCCGATGATGAATTTCCATTTTTGATGGAATCGCATCTTGATGGTTGGGAGTTTGCTGTAGAAGCCTGGATCCATAATGGCAAAATTCGCTTTCTCAACATTTCTGAGTATGTGACGCTGGGTTATTCGGTTTTTGTACCGGCCACGCCAGAACTGGAACAGTACCGTCCACAAATTACTCAACAGATTGAAAAACTGATAAAAACCTTTGATATCGATTTTGGTTTTATACATCCAGAATATTTTGTCACCAGTGATAGTGAAATGTACTTCGGTGAAGTTGCTTATCGTCCACCCGGTTTTAAAGTGTTTGAGTTGTTAGAAAAAGCTTATGGATTTAATGCTTATCACGGATTGATTTTGTCGTTTGATCCGAAGACTACTGAAGACGAAATCACTCAGTTCTTCCCTAAAGAAGTGGTTGATGCCAAGGGTGTTGCTGGTTGCTTTGGTGTTTACCCGCGTCGTCGTGTCGTCAGCCGTTTGGAGATTCCACAGGAAACCGAAGATCACCCGTATTTTGATTTTCATGAACTGACTGCTCCACTGGAAGAAACTGTCACTAAACGCACCGCCTTTGGCACACATTGGGGTTTGTTATACTTCTTTGGCCAGGATCCGGTGGTGATGCGAGATTTATTGAAGCATCAGGAATCGTTGGATTTTTATATCTAAATCTATTGCTTCATCGCGGTAACAGCAGGAAATATAAGTGACTGAACCCACTGTCATTAAACATCCAGAAGCCGATCAATCATTGTTGATCGAACGATTGGATGATGCCATTCAGCAGCTCCAAAAAGCACCCAGTTTTAGTAAAGCAGCTAAAGCTGGGCGCTTGTATGATGCCGCAAAACGTATTTTGCATTTGCCCAATGGCTTTGACTTAATGATGGCCTATATTCAGCAAATCGAGCAGGCCGGTGCATTTGATAATTCAGATTATGCTACACCGCAGATTTTAATCCCGGCACTTACACCGCAGGCTTTAAGCAGCAGTTATGCCCATAGTGTGGTGATTGAAGCGCTTAGCGAGATTCGTTTTCTGGCCGTGGCCAAACAACAATATTCACATCCTGAGATTAGTGCGGAGCAGGCCCATCATTTTCTAACGCAGGTTTTGGCCGTAAATCTTAAACGCTTATTTTCGGTTGCTGATGAAGCCGAACGTGAACTGCAGGGTCGGTTAGCCGATATCAGCCGTGGCTTGTTAACACACCTCGCTAAAACGATTGGTTATGAGCATGTTATTGATCAGTTAACTGATGAAATTTGGCGAATTTTGCAGCAGCGCCCTATTCAAGTAGATCATGTCAAACAAATGGTGACCCAGATTGCGATTTGTCGGCAAAACCCCGATATAGACATGGGTGCCAGCGGTCAGGGTGCGGATCGTCTGATCAGCAGTTTGTACGGACCGACTCAGGCATGCCGGGAAGATCCGGGTGTAGACATTTATCTACAACGTCTGATGACCATGGACAATGCCGCATTACAATATGAAGCCAGTGGTTTTGCTCGCGCGATGCATGATACTGGCCTAGTTTCTCCCTACCATGCTGTATTGCTCAGACATTTATCGGAGGAAACCGATTATTTGCTGAGCGAAGCGTTGGGTTTGTCTACAACAGGACGGGATTGTCTGTTGAGTTACAGCGACTTGGTCAGAGCAATAATTGCCAAAGCCATTCTCCCCGAAACAGCCCAAGGTATTTATGGTCTGGCACTAATGCTGGAACGCGGTATCTTGTATCAATCACCGATGGCGCCCTCTTTATGGCGTCAATTATCACTGCCGTTATCCCCAGCAGCAGAGCAACGATTGAACAGCTTGTTCGGAGACACTCCTGATGCATCAAGCCGCTTGTTAGAGGGTGTGCTGTGTATGTTGGGTCAGCCACTGGGCATTGGTCAGGGCAATAATCCAACCTGTCAGTCGGCCAGAGCGATTTCGATGTGGGCCTACAATGACCCGGATTATCTGCTGCAAATGGTAGTCTGGGCAGCACGTGATGATGAAATCATTATGCATTTCGAAGGTCAGGCGATTTCTTCACAAGATAGTCTGTCTGGCGTTGCCAATCATTTGCCGATGGATCTGGATCCCGTTTCGTTAATTCTGGTGCCACATCTGGATCGTATTTATGCCGAAATGGGCCGTTGCTGTATTGATCGTGAAGGCGACCCACATCGTTGGGTGAACCCTGAATTTCATGGCTGGTGGTGTGGACGAGGATTCAGTATTAATGTGGATGTTGCCTCCGGTAAGTTAATGCAGCTGGAAGTCTTTCTCAGGCATTTTTATGCCAGCTATCACCCCTATTACAATGACAATCAGCCGTTGATACATCCACAGCCAGCCGGGATTGCAGTGACTGACAGTGCTTTACGGTTTGTGGGCTGGCACGCCATCACCATTTTGCGTGTGACATTGGATCCGGAAAATGTGATGCGTGTGTATTTTTACAACCCGAATAACGATAGTGGTCAGAATTGGGGTGATGATATTCAGGTCAGTACCTCGGGCCACTCTGAGCGGTTTGGCGAAGCATCTTTACCATTTGAAGAGTTCGCATCCCGGTTGTATATATTTCATTATGATCCGCTTGAACCGGGCCAGTTTGCTTTGGTCAGCTCAGAAGAATTGCAACGGGTGATTGATCGTATTCATCGCAGCTGGGGAGCCAATCGTCTTCCCGAATTGGACAGTTGAATCAAGGCAGTTCGAAATGATCTTCATGATTGGAACCCCGCGATGACCTGTTTTCACTTTCAATATTAGTGATATTAAATACTCGGTTCCGCCCTCTGTTTTTGGCCTGATAGAGGGCTTTATCTGCTTGATAAAACAATTCATCCAGATGACTGTTTCCGTCCCACTGAGCGACACCGAGACTTGCTGTGATGTTGATCTGATGCTCACGATAGTTCACGGTTAGCGATTCTATGGCTAAGCGGATACGTTCGGCGACAGCATTACTCATATCGTAATCGGCTCCAGAAAGAAATATCAGAAATTCTTCCCCGCCCATACGGCCAAACAAATCTCTTGGTCTGATGGCTTGGCTGATCGGTTCAACAATATCACGCAGTACCTTATCTCCAGCATCGTGACCCAAATTATCGTTGACCAGTTTGAAATGATCTATATCGATCATAATGGCACTGGCAGTCTGACCATCTAATCGCAAACGTTGTAACTCACGCTCAACTTCACTAAGAAAATGTCGACGGTTTGCAATACCGGTGAGTTCGTCAGTTGCTGCACTCTTAGCCAATCGATCATTGGCATGTTGCAGGGCTTGATTGACTTCTTTCAAAGCTAAAGTGCGTTCATTAACACGTTCTTCCAGAAATTGATTTTGTGCTTTTAATGCATTCTCATGACGCTTTAGTTCATCGCGCTGTTCGGCTATTTCCTGAATTAACAACGCCAGACCAATTGAAACGATCGCAATAATGGCAAGATATTCTTGGGTAAGTAAAAGTGCATTTTGCGGCATATTCACGATTAGTGGATGTGTGCCACGTAACAAATGTTCCACCGCAAATGCGGTAATCAAAGCAACAGTGGTTGAGGCTCCTGCTACACCAAGCCTGATAGCCGCAACAATGCCCAGGAACACAAGCCAGACTGGGGTAAAAAATAAATAGGCATTATCAGAACTTTCAATGTTAAAGCTTTGATAACCAATAATAATAACGACCAGCCAGAGTAAAAAAGCTTCGAGCAAAAAATGCAATTTAAAGTGTGGGAAACCTGCTTGCATCCAACGTGCTAACACCACAATTAAAGGAGTTAACACCAGCATAGCCAGCGCATCACCAAACCACCAAATTTGCCACAAGCTAAGATAACTCGTGTCAGTTCTACCTAAAAAGACATAAACCCCACCACCTAACATGCCAGCGATAGAAGCCGATAAAAATGGGCCAAATACTAAAAAATACGCACCATTTTTTAGCCTATCAAAATTAAAATTCTGCCCGCTTTTGCGTCGAATCAAAAAAGCTGCCAACGACACTGAGGAGAGATTGATTAGCGCAAAACAGATTGCTGACCAGAGGGGAAAGAATGGAGCCGAGGCTACTAATTCAGCAGTAATACCTGCCGCAGCAATAAATGGTAGGTAACGAAAGGGATAAATTAAAAAAGCAGCAAGCACTATTGCGTTTGGTGGCCATAAAATGGCGATACCTTCAGGCGTTATGGTTTGGTGTATTGCGATTAAGGCTGCCACATAATAAGCAATACCGACCAAAAGCATCGATTTAATAATATGCATATCAACATATCGACGAAGCGGTAACTCTGGTTTTGAACCGGTCATCATTCAAATAATAATGATTGTGTATTGGAGAACATCAGCGATATACCGTTATCGCGGGATAATTTGCTATAAATGCCCTATCAATCATGCTCCCCCCAGTTAAAAACCTGGGACAACATCCAGAATATAGAAATGTCCCGTTAACCGTTTATAACAAAAGATAAACAATATTCCCACTAAACACTGTTAAATCTGCATAGATTAAAAAGTTTTTTAAAGATTCCACCATAAAGACAGCAGCATGATTAAAGCGACTAGTGAGATCAAAATTGCTGCAAATTTATTGAATTGTGATGCTCTATTAATAATAAAACTCTTAGCCGATTTGGCTGAAAGATATGCATAACTCATTTTTACGCCCCCCACAGCCAAAAACGTCAGCAGAAAAATAACCACTGTATCGTTCAGGGTTAAAAGACTTAAATCCATCAAGGCTGGGAAAAACCCCATATAAAACAAAATGGCTTTGTGGTCGGCCAACGTCACAACGACACCTAATAAAAAACTGGAGCTTAGCGATGCTGAATATTCGATATCGGAGAAAGGCTTTTTGGGGTCAGAAAAACACCATAATCGCCAAGCTAACCAAAATAAATATACCGCGGCCAATAGACGAATAAGTACAGCCCATTTTCCTAGCCATGGTAGTAGCAATGTCATGCCATACAAGGCAATACTGATAAATAGAATATCGACCAATACAATGCCAAATGTAGTCGCTACACCATGAGTGAAACCATATGCAGCAGCTCTGGATGACACTACCAACACGCTGATGCCTGGGATGGCGGCGAGAACCGCCAAACTGATAAATAAAGCCAAAAGGGTTGGCAAGGTTAATGTTAATTCCATTTATAAAAACTTTGATAATCGATAAATGTTCAAAAATAGTCTCAGTTATCACCGAGCCAATCAATCTCAACTGAAAGTGCTCTGTTAATCTGCAAGTAAAATTTTTTCATTTTAGGAACACTGCTTCACCAATTGCATCATGGCCAATTATCCTGAAACCATTTCTGCTTATCTATTTCGATATAGCAGCAAGAAAAAGCGATATGTCACTTTGATGGCAATGGTGTTTTTTATAAGCAGTTGTTCGCCGTTAGCACCGCTCCCTCCGCTAAAGCAAAATAATATCTGCCATATTTTTCAGCAACAGCCGCGCTGGTATGGCTATGCCAAAACCGCAGAGCAAAATGGGGAACGTCTATTGCCACTCAAATGGCTTTTATACAGTCTGAATCCAGTTTTAATAGTCATATTCGTCCCCCAGCCAAAAAATTATTGGGCTTTATTCACTGGAACCGACCATCATCCGCCTATGGATTTGCGCAGGCACAAAATCCGGTATGGCAGGAATATTTAGCTGATAATGCCAGCCCGCTGGCAAGACGTACGCATATGAAATATGCGACAGACTTTATTGGTTGGTATAACCAGAGAACTCAACGCATGGTGGACATTAATCTGGATAACCCGACTCATTTATATCTGGCTTATCATGAAGGTCAAACTGGTTATCGCCGTGGCAGTTATCAGAAGAAACCTCACGTTATCCATACCGCTCGCGAAGTGGGTGAACGCGCCAAGCTGTATTCCAGCCAACTCGCTCAATGTGAGCAGGACTTTCAATGCCAGCGTTTTTATCAAATTGGTCCCCTCTGTAAGCTTTAACGTATCTGAAAGCTTATTATCGGCCATAAAAAAACCGACTCGCGTCGGTTTTTTTATTACTAATTTAACGATTAAAGTTTACTGGTTGACCCACTCGCCCCGTGAGTTACGGCAGGCTGTGCCCTTCACCACATCACGTTTACCATCAATATAGACATCCATATCGTATTCGCGACATGGACCACTTTGAGATTCATAGGTACGAGTTGGGGTTACTGAATACTGTGCACCAGTATCCGGGTTATTCCAGGAATTTGAACGTCCAGTCGGTGTGTTTTCAAAGGTTTCGTAGGTACGACGTCTATCCAGTTCGTCCATTTCGCTACCGATATGTCCACCCACCATTGCACCTAAAATGGTACCGCCAATTATGGCTGCAGTTCTGCCTGTACCCCCACCAACATTTGACCCCAATACACCACCGGCGACACCACCTACCCCGGCACCGACATTTTGCTTACTCATCTGACAACCAGCGAGTCCGACTGTTAAAACCGCTGCGACGGTAATTGTTAAAAGGCGTTTCATACGTGCTCCTTGTAATTATTTTTTTATAAACCAATATGCATTAGGACTGTATTTTAACGGATAAGATTCAGTATTTATGGGTTGAATGCCCACCTTTACATAAAATTTCACTTTTGAAAGGCTAATTGATCAAGGTTCAGAGCGAGCAGCAACCTCAACACGGTTACGTCCAGCCTGTTTCGCTCGATACAGTGCTTTATCAGCATATTGAACTAACAGATCGGGTATTTTATCCTTTCCATCCCAGCTACTGATCCCAATTGATATGGTTAAGCGGCCTAAATCATTTTGCTGATAAACAATAGGATTAGAGGCAATTTTTTCCAGCAATGATTTCGCCCGCTCCAGTGCATCCTCAACATTAGCAGATGGCATTAATACAACGAATTCTTCTCCACCGTAGCGACAAGGAATATCCGTCTCACGAAAATGCTCCAGCATCAGGGAAGCTACCGCTCTTAAAGCCATATCGCCAGCCTCGTGACCATGCAGATCATTAAATTGCTTGAAATGGTCGATATCACAAATCAGCAAAGAAATAGCTTGTTGGTGCCGTTCCGCCAGATGCAGTTCACGTTGTAGAGCTTCATCAAAGAACCGACGGTTTTTTAATCCGGTTAAAGCATCTTCAAACGACATAACATGCAGTTGTTCTCTAAGTTTAACGCCACTTAATGTCACACTTAACCGGTCAATAGCTCGCGATATAAACTGTTCGATAGACTGTCGAGTCTCCAGCGTTTCAGCTGAAATATCCAATAAATCAAATGTTATAAAAGTCTGTTTACCAAACTGTAAATCTTCGATATCTATTAGATATTTATTATTCATGCCCGCGCTAGGCGATAAATCTGCGAACTCATTGAACAAAGTAACCTGAAGCTGAATCGGAGCGAACACTTTATGTAAATCCTGACAAATGATATTGCCCGCCTCTTGCAGACTCTGACTTGGTTGCAATCGACTGATTAAGGTTTCAAGTCGCAGACTAAACTCATTAACCAATGCCAATTGATTCGCACGCTGCTGTTCCAGCTCTACATAATTTTGTAAAGATGCCGTGCGTTCGGTTACCCGTTGCTCCAGTAATAGATTTAAATCACCTAATGCTTGTTGGGTTTGCCGATATTGCCTGAGTGAAATAATCACCAGCACCAAAGCAAAGATTAAACCGCCATAGGCAAGTGGGAAATTGAACCAGGGAACCAGACCGTGAGCAACCACCATATCGATCAGGAAAAAAACAGCATAAATACCAAAGGCGCCCATGACCATTCGTTGTTCCGTATTCATCGCAGTGAAATAGTGGATACAAAACCAAGCCATGATCATCAGAGTGATGATAAATAACACATCAAAAACCGGGTAAAAAAAGGCCAGATGCCAAATTCCCAGCAGGGACAACATAAGACAAAGCAGTACATAGGCAATATGCATTTGTGCAATACGCAACATCAACTTACCGGTTTTTTCAGCAAGCCAGTAGTTCAGAATCAATGCGATAAAAATCGGGATCGAGAAATAAGATATGGCGGCCAGATAGGTTTTGGCCAGCGGTGCATAAATCAGTAACTGTAATGCCTGACTTTCACCTAATAAATTTCCGGCACTTGCCAGTGAGAATAATCCAAGATAAATAAATTCACGGTTATCACCACGCATCACTGAAAAGGCAAATGCCAGCAAAGCTATAAAGAAAAAGAACGCCGCAATAATTAAATCGCTATGCGAATTATTCAATATATTCAAAAACGCACTTGAGCGTTCCAGCAGTTTCTTTTCACCCCATAGACCAATATCGGTGTAATCCGAATACACCCGAAAATATAATGTCCGGCCAGCAAAGTCATCCGGTAAACCGATAATATGCCAAGGCCAACCGGCATAGTCGCCCTTCCCCTCAGCATCAAATTCGCCAAATCGATAAACAAGCTGCTGATCGAGATAAACCTCGGCGATCAAATTTATACTGGAAACAAATACTACCGGATCAATCATTCGAATATCAGGCAGTGTAGTGCGATACCAGATATTGTGCCTATCCTGTCGATCCGGTGGATAAAGTGGTTGGGCTATGGTCTGCCAATCAGTATGATTTAGCTGATCTGGCATAGTCCACTCAGGCTGCCCCTCAATAAAGGGTGAATCGCCCCAGCGATATTGCCAGTCTTGCAGATCGTATTGTAAAGAGGCTGCTGCAAACACTAATCCCTGAGACATTGCCAAAAATGCCAGCAACAATAGACGTGCGAAACGTCCTGACAGTAAATTTTTTTGAATTGGCGTATCACTCATGGTTAGCTAAGCAAAACACTTTAGGATCTGTTGATAAAAAAATACCCCTTAGATAAATCAAAGGGGTATCCATTTTTTAACCTACCCAACGTCGGGCATTATGAAAGACCCGTAACCAGGGAGCGTCTTTACCCCAATCATCCGGATGCCATGAATGCTGCACACTGCGAATCACCCGTTCAGGATGTGGCATCAGGATAGTCACCCGACCATCCGAAGTGGTGAATCCAGTGTGACCATTTTCAGAACCATTAGGATTAAACGGATAGCGTTCAGTAGGTTGACCATAATGGTCAACAAAACGCATTGCTACGAGAGCATCCGTCATGCTGCCGCCTTCTGAAAAATCAATACGTCCTTCGCCATGCGCTACGGCGATCGGCATGATTGAACCGGCCATATCCTGTAACAGAATTGATGGTGATTCGGTGATCTCAACTAAAGAGAAACGTGCTTCAAACTGTTCAGACAGATTACGACTGAATCGTGGCCAGTGATCACTGCCAGGAATCAGTGATTTGAGTTGTGACAACATCTGACAACCATTACACACACCTAGCGAGAAAGTATCTTCACGAGCAAAAAATGCCGCAAATTCATCACGGGCACGCGCATTGTGAAGCACCGTACTGGCCCAACCACGGCCTGCTCCCAATACGTCACCGTAAGAGAAGCCACCACAGGCAACCAGACCTTTGAAATCTGCCAGCGAAACCCGGCCTTCAACGATGTCACTCATATGTACATCAACGGAAGTAAATCCGGCGTGGTCAAACGCGGCGGCCATTTCCAGCTGACCATTAACGCCCTGCTCACGCAGAATCGCCATTTTTGGACGATGGCCACTGATAATAAACGGTGCAGCAACCTGTTCTTTTAAATCAAAACTCAAGTTGGCATGTAAACCGGGATCCTGCTCATCATCCAATGCAGCAAATTCCTGCTCGGCGCAATCCGGGTTATCCCGCATAGCCTGCATGCGGTAACTGGTTTCCGCCCAGAATTTTTGCAGAATATGGCGACGCTGATTCAAGACCGTTTCACCGTTCACGCTGATGTGAATCGTTTGATCCGTCGTTACGTCACCAATCAGATGACTGTGTTTATTTAACTCAAACTGTTGCAAGACTTCCAGCACGGCGTCCTGATGCTCAGCTTTGAACTGGACGACAGCACCCAACTCTTCATTAAACAACACCGGCAAGGCATCACCCAGACCATTCAGAGTAATATTCACACCACAATGTCCGGCAAAGGCCATCTCACATAAGGTAGTGATAAGCCCACCATCACTGCGATCATGATAGGCCAGCAACAAGTTATCCTGTTTCAGATGCTGCATTGCGGCAAAGAAGTTTTTCAGAGTACGTGCATCGTCTACATCCGGACCACGATGTCCGACCTGGTTATAAACCTGGGCCAGAGCCGAGGCTGCCAGACGGTTATGACCATGACCGAGATCCAGATAAATTAAACGGGTTTCCCCCAGATCAGTACGCAGTTGTGGCGTTAAAGTTTTGCTGGCGTCAGTGACCGGTGCAAAAGCACTGATAATTAATGACAAGGGTGAGGTAACCGCTTTGGTTTCGCCGTTGTCATCCCATACGGTTTTCATCGACAGTGAATCTTTGCCCACCGGAATAGCAATGCCCAGTTGCGGACATAATTCCATGCCAACGGCTTTCACGGTGTCATATAACAACGCATCTTCGCCGCTATGACCACAAGCCGCCATCCAGTTCGCTGACAGTTTGATATCACTGATTTTTTCGATATCGGCGGCAGCAATATTGGTTAAAGCTTCACCGATTGCCATACGACCTGATGCCGGAGCATCGATTACTGCTAAAGGTGTACGTTCGCCCATCGACATGGCTTCACCTAGCAAACCATGATGATCTGCCAATGTGACTGCACAATCAGCCACCGGTACCTGCCAGGGGCCAACCATCTGATCGCGGGCTACCAGACCGGTAATACTGCGGTCACCGATGGTGATCAGGAAGTTTTTGCTGGCGACTGTTGGTAGTTTTAATACTCGTTCCAACGCATCGCTAACGGTAATGCCTTTCAGTTCAAGTTCTGGTTTGGGTTTGCTGTGATGTTTAACATCCCGCAGCATTTTGGGTGGTTTGCCCAACAACAGCGATAACGGCATATCGATTGGGTTGTTCTCGAATTGTGCATCACCAAGCAATAAATGCTGATCTTCGGTGGTTTCACCGACTATGGCCCACGGGCAGCGTTCACGTTCACAAATCGCCTGAAATAACTCGACATCTTCAGGATTCACACCGAGAACATAACGTTCCTGTGATTCGTTACACCAGATTTCCATTGGTGACATGCCCGGTTCATCGTTTGGAATGACCCGCAGCTCAAAACGGCCTCCACGACCGCTGTCATCAACCAGTTCAGGAAACGCATTGGATAAACCACCCGCGCCAACATCATGAATCGAGACAATCGGATTTTTGTCATTTAACGCCACACAACGATCAATAACTTCCTGACAACGACGTTCCATTTCTGGGTTACCGCGCTGTACTGAGGCAAAATCTAATCCTTCTTCACTGGTTCCCGAAGCTACTGAAGAAGCCGCGCCACCGCCCAGACCAATCAACATCGCCGGACCACCCAAAACGATCAGCTGAGTGCCCGGTTGCATAATATGTTTTTCAACATGCTGCGGACGAATACTGCCAAGGCCGCCAGCTACCATGATTGGTTTATGGTAGCCACGTACTTCAAAACCATTATCCGACGGGACTTTGGCTTCGTAGGTACGGAAATAACCACACAGATTAGGACGGCCAAATTCGTTATTAAATGCCGCGCCGCCTAATGGGCCGTCAATCATGATCTGCAGTGCAGAAGCGATACGAGCCGGTTTGCCGTAATCCGCTTCCCAAGGTTGTTCAAAACCCGGGATCTGTAAATTAGAAACCGAAAAACCAGTTAAACCCGCTTTAGGTTTGGAACCTCTACCTGTAGCGCCTTCATCACGAATCTCACCACCGGCACCGGTTGCTGCACCCGGGAAAGGTGAAATCGCGGTTGGATGATTATGGGTTTCCACTTTCATCAGGATATGCTGCTGCTCACCTTCGTAGCAGTAGTGATTGTCCGTCATATCCACCTGAAAACGATGGCTGCGTGGGCCTTCGATAACTGAAGAGTTATCGTTATAGGCTTTTACGACGCCTTCAGGGTGTTGCTCGTGGGTATAACGAATCATATCGAACAGGCTGCGATCCTGCGTTTTGCCATCAATGATCCAGTCAGCCTTGAATATTTTATGACGGCAATGCTCAGAGTTGGCCTGAGCGAACATCATCAGTTCTATGTCATTCGGGTTGCGGTTAAGTGTTGTGAAATTTTCAAACAGGTAATCAATTTCATCGTCAGCCAGAGCCAAGCCCAGATTTTGATTGGCCTCAACCAATGCCTGACGTCCGCCATTGAGAATATCAACTGACAATAAAGGTCTGGGAGCTGTGTGCATGAACAATTGTTCAGCATCTTCTTCATTATCGAACACGCTTTCAATCATGCGATCATGCAGTTTCGCAGCAATAATCGAGCGCTGTTCGCTGGTTAACGTCGCTTTACTGCTGACATAAAAGGCAATACCGCGTTCAACCCGAACGATATCGGCCAAACCGCTATTATGCACAATGTCAGTCGCTTTACTGGACCACGGCGAGATAGTGCCTGGACGTGGTGTAATCAAAAACAGATTTTCCTGATCCTGCAATTTGCTACTGCCCGGAGCGGCTTCAAGCATTTCCCCTAAAGTAGCGAGATCCGTTTGGTCAAGTTGACCGTCACCTTCCAATTCAGCGAAATAGTGGTATTCACTTCTTAACGCGTTCACTGAGGCTACTTCAGCGCGTATGGCGCGCAGCAATTTTTCAATTCGGAAAGCAGAGAAAGCCGGACGGCCAACCAATTGCAGCATTTGAAACCCAATTCAGAGAAAATGAAAGCGAATATGATACGTTATACGCCCGAATTCGCCCAATAAAATTGAGCCTTTGTTATGACCAAAAACTTATCTGTAAACCGTAAACCCGGCCCATTCAGACTGCTGGGAGTAATGCTTTATGACATTATGCTGCTGGTTTCAGTGCTTATGGTTGCCGCAGCGTTAGCAGTCGCCTTTAATGGCGGCGAAGCTATCGGTGCAAACAACCCATTCTTTTTTATCTATCTTATCGGTGTGGCTTTTGTTTTTTACGGCTGGTTTTGGACGCATGGCGGACAAACTCTGGGAATGCGTGCCTGGCGAATCTATCTTATCAGCGGCAACAATACCGGCATTAGCTGGCAACAAGCTTTCCTACGTTTCGTGGTCGGCATATTTTCATGGTTACCACTGGGGTTGGGATATTGGTGGCTGTGGTTAAGCCCCGATAAACTCAGCTGGCATGATATTGCATCCGGCAGCTATCTTATTTACAGTCCTAAACAAAACACATCGAAATGACCTTATTTCTGTTTTCTTTTTAGCAAGCACACGTTAGTATCAGCCATGCTTGGATAAAGGATAGGTCGAAGCTATGACACAGATTCGTATGATAAAAATTTCGCTGGTCATAGTGCTAATGGCGTTTGCACCATTTATCAAAGCTGAAACCGTTATTGTCCATCCCACGCTTAACGATCTCCACTTAACCAAAACCACTCTCCGCGCTATCTTCGCGATGCGCATCCCGCAATGGCCTGACGGCACTCCTGTCAATGTTTTTGTCCTTGATGATGAACATCCCTTACATATGCAGTTCTGCAAATCGCTGTTAGGCATGTTTCCTTATCAGCTCCGACGTATATGGGATCAGCAAGCCTTTTCCGGAACAGGTGTTCGCCCTAATCGTGTCAGTAGTGAAGCGGAAATGCGCCAGAGAATAGCCAATACGCCTGGAGCAATCGGCTATATCAGCGATGCTGAGATAGATGCTACGGTCACCGCATTGGGAGCGCCATCATGAAGGCATTGCTATGGTTAATTGCCTCCGGCTTCGTATGGCCTGCTTTTGCCGAGACAGCAAACACCTCAAATACTAGGCTTCATTGGAATGGCTTTGCCTCACAAGCCTTTGTTCATACTTCTGACAATCGCTTCTTTGGTGATAGTGATAATGGCAGTTTTGATTTTACCGAAATTGGTTTGAATGGTAGTTATTTGCTCTCTCCCCGACTACGTTTGGCAGGTCAAGTCCTATCACGTCGCGCAGGCGATTTATATTCCGGTTCACCACAGGTAGATTATGCTTTGCTGGATGCAACGCTCTTCTCTTCAGCGCAAAGTACCTTTGGCATGTACTTGGGCCGGATTAAAAATCCTATTGGTTTGTATAACGAAACCCGTGATGTCGCCCATACCCGTGAAGGTATTTTTCTGCCACAAGCCATTTATTTCGATAAAGTTCGAAACCTGACGGTATCGTCAGATGGGTTACACCTCTACGGACGACTGTATCGTGATAGCGGAACATGGTCATTACAAGGCGGTATTGGCTATCCGATTGTCGATAAAAACTTTGAATATGCCTACATGGGGCAGGATTGGGACGGCAAAATACGTAGCAATGATTTAGCGGCTTTTGGAAGATTACTTTACGAGCACAACGGTGGCCGTTGGATTTATGCCTTTACCGGCGCCAGTGTTCGTACTGATTTTCGTGCCAGCGGTGCTGACACAGTTGCTTTCCCAGCCGGTCCGGGATTAAATTCAGGAAATATAGATATTGATTACAGTGTGTTTTCTGCACAATTTAATGGCGAAAAATGGCAGTTCACCACCGAAGTGGCCTTTCAGGCCGCGCGATATCGCAATATCAGTGCTGCATTTGAGGCGCAGGATTTCAATTCGATTGGTTACTACTCGCAGTTAAGTTATAACTTTACCTCTAGATGGCAAGGATTTGTGCGTTATGAAGAGTTTCAGTTGAATCACGATGATTGGAACGCCAGTAATAGAGCCCGACAAAACCGTGAAGAAAGTGCTTTTCTGGCCAATTTCGGAATTGATCGTTCGCCGATACCCGCTCATGCCTATTACAGCAAAATCTGGGCTTTTGGTGGTCATTGGGATGTCACACCACAATGGCGAGTCCGAGCGGAATATCAGATCGTTGAAGGAACGGCCACCCTGTCACCGCGAGAAAATGATATGAGCCAAACTGACAAGCATTGGAATTTGTTTGCGCTCTCCCTTTCCTACCACTTCTAAATATCCATGAATCAAGCTGACAACCCATCACGTTTTTTCAGCCTGAAATGGAAATTCGCATTACTGTTTGGTGGTTTGCTGATTATTCTCAACATTAGTTTCCCGCTGATGATTTATTGGGATATGCAGCATAAATTCGGTTTTGTACGCGAGCAAATCCAACAACAATATCACCAGTATCTGGATGGTCAGCTGGAATCATCTAAAAGTGAATTGCAGCGTCTTGCTGAATTTGTGTTGATTCCTGCCAACGATAACCCCACCGCCTCTGAGTTACTTGATCTGATTAATCGTGAGCAAAGTGAACTGGAATTGGGCTGGAATGTCAGTGTGGCTCATGTCTATCGGCGTGATGGAAAATTCCTGGGCGGTTGGGGGTTGGATGTTCCAGAGTTCGTTAGCCAATATGCGATTCAAACAGCTGAAAATGAGACCAGTTACAGTCAGGTCGATTGCCGATATCAATGTCGTCAATATTTGCTGCTTCCTGTTCTAAGTCAGGATCAAACTGAATATGTGCTGTTATTAGGCTATGACATCAGTCAAATATTGTTGGCATTTTCCAGCAAAACTGGTGCCGATCTGGCCATTCTTTCCTCTTATGCCAGTGATGATCAAACAGAAGATCGTTACCTGCCAAGTTGGGAAAAGTACGTTCATGGACTCAGCCATTTTCAACAAAATATCAATTATTTACGACAGTTTGGTGAGATTCATCAACATGATTTTCATCATATGCAAAATCATGTTATGCGGCCAGCGGGACTGCCTATCGAGTTTCATATGATTCGTCCGCAAGGCAGCGAAGATGTGCTGTTTGTCATCATGGAAAATATTAGCGAACAGCAAGAGGAGCTTCATCAATCTTTAATACGCAACATCCTGTTTGCTGTACTGAGTTTTCTATTATTGGGCAGCTCGTTGGTGTTATTTATTTCCTCCCCTTTACGCCGCCTCTCCCAAGTTTCAAAAGCGTTGCCATTACTGGCAAAACAACAGTATCAGCTTGTTCGCCAGTCCGTTTCCCCGCCACCACATCATCAGTCAACCGATGAACTGGACCTGCTTGAAACGGCAACAGTCTCACTCACTACTCAGCTGGAACAACTTCACATTTCTGTAGAAAAACAGACATTCGCCCTGCAACAGGAACGAGATTTTGTTAAAAACCTGATTAATACAGCACAATTAATTATCATCACGCTCGACCAGCAATGTCGTATTACCTCTTTCAATCAATACGCTGAACGAATTACCGGCATATCGGCCAATGAAATTATTAATAAGCCGATACAAGGTTTTTTCTCACCAGAAGAATGGCCGCATATCTATCAGGCACTCACGGACATTAAAGAAAAGCGTTCCAGTGTCCAACAAATGGAAGCTGACTTCATTCACCGTAAAGATAATGTTCGCGTTATTTCCTGGATGCATTCAAGCCTTAATGTTCAGAACAATGATTCCGTGATTTTGTCTGTCGGCGTTGATATTACCGAGAAAAAACATAATGAAGATCAAATTCTGTGGATGGCCGAGCATGATGCCTTAACGGGTTTATACAATCGCTTTAAATTTAATGTCGAGTTCGAACGCATATTGCTTCATGCAGAAAAAGTAGGCAGCAAGGGCGTATTACTGGTGCTGGATCTGGATCAGTTCAAGGACTTAAATGACAGCTGTGGCCATAATATCGGTGATCAATTGCTTAAACGGGTCGCTCAGGTACTGAGTAAAGTGACCCGCTCTACCGATCTGGTAGCAAGACTTGGAGGAGACGAATTCGCCATTCTCCTGCCACAGACTGATTTGAAGGGTGCCGAGCAGTTTTGCAAAAAAATTGCCGTACAGCTGGCTGAATTAAACTTTATCTATCAGCACATTAGCTACCATATTTCATCAAGTATGGGGCTGGTTAAATTTCCACTGGCTGGACAAGGAATTGATGCACTTTTAAGCAATGCTGATCTAGCGATGTATCAAGCCAAGGCAAAAGGTAAAAATACCTGGCATACATTCAACATCGACGATAAAACACGCAGTCATCTGCAAAATCGAATTCTTTGGAAACAAAAAATCATCGATGCACTGGCTGAAAAAAACCAACGCTTTATATTTCACTATCAACCTATTCTTGATTTGACTACCAATAAGGTCAGTCATTACGAGGCGTTGCTGCGACTTGAGGATGCTGATGGTACTTTGCATATGCCTGGCAGCTTTATTGAAGTTGCCGAACAAACAGGTTTGATTCATCAAATAGATCATCATGTTTTGAAAATGGGTGTACACAAGCAAGCTGAGTTTGATCAGCTGCCTACCCCAATTTCACTGTCATTAAATTTATCGGCGCATGCCACTTCGGATCCTGAGTTATTGCCACGCTTAAAGCGCTTACTTCGAGAAACTGGTGCCAAACCAGGCAACCTGATTTTTGAACTTACAGAAACTGCGGCGGTGGCGGATTATGGTCAAGCCAAAACAATGATGTTGAAAATTAATAAACTCGGCTGCCAGTTTTCATTGGATGATTTCGGTACCGGTTTTGCCTCGTTCCGTTATATGCGAGAGTTGCCAGTGGCCATTGTTAAAATTGATGGCGCATTCATCCGCCATATTTGTGATAACCCGGATGATCGTTTGTTTGTAAAAGCTTTGGTGGATGTTGCCAAGGGTATGGGCAAAAAGACTATTGCCGAATTTGTTGAAGATGAAGCTATTGTGACAATGTTGAAAACCATCGGCGTCGATTACGCACAGGGTTATCATATCGGTCGTCCAAAACCGGCTTTATTGGACGATGCAAATCTTTCGGATTAATCGCCTAAACGCTCCAGATTAAGCAATTTATGTTTATCATCAAAACGAATCCGGAATCGTCCATGAATACCGTTTTGTGTAATAAAACGCCTAACATGTAAAGCCGGAAACTGTAATGACTGTCCGGTATCCGTTCTGGCAACAACGGCAGAGGCTTCGCCGCGATAATAGCGCATTGCCTCTTCCCTATCGACATTAAGTCTAAACGTTAAGACTTTGTCCACTAATGAGAAATCCTCTAAACATCTCACTTAAGTTACGCAGCATAAGCTGTTTATCCGACTCACTATAGGGCTCGGCAGTGCCCTGCCCCCAAATTGGTTTTGGCCAAACTGCATCGGTTTTAAAGCGCGCTACATGATGCACATGTAATTGAGGAACCACATTACCCAGCGCCGCCAGATTCATTTTGTCTGCCTTGGTCAGCTGCATCAATTTTTCGGCAACCAGGGCAGATTCCTGCCACAGCATTTGTTGCTCCTGCATATGTAAATCGTAGACTTCGCTGACGTCCAATCGACGCGGTACCAGAATCACCCATGGAAATCGCGCGTCATTCATCAATAACAGCCGACACAGCGGCAAGTCTCCGACTACAAACGTATCTGCCTCAAGTTGAGCATGCAGTTGAAATTTCATCAGTCCGCCAGATATTTATTAACGATCTCATAAACATCAGACGAGAGATCCTGCTGTTGCGCAATGCTTTGTAAGGCTTCCCGCATCATTTGCTGACGTTTTTCATCATATCGACGCCATGAATTAAATGCCCCTAACTGTCTTGATGCCACTTGTGGATTGAGTTTGTCCAAAACCAGAATCTGTTCGGCCAGAAAACGATAGCCACTGCCATCTTTTGCGTGGAATAACGCAGGGTTATTACGACAGAATTGCCCAATCAATGCCCTGACATTATTCGGGTTTTTAATACTGAATGCCGGATGCTTCATCAAACCTTTAATGCGTATCAATGTATCAGGCAAGCTCGATAGCGCCTGCACCGTCAACCACTTATCAACTACCTGACGGTCATGTTGCCATTGTTCATAAAATGCCCGTAAGGCGTGCTCACGTTCGATTCCAGCTTGGTCAACCATCAACCTTAAGCCCGCAAGGGTATCGGTCATGTTATCGGCTTGTTTCATCTGCTTCAGACAACGCTGCGTCTGCATCGGATCGTTAGTTGCCATCAGATACCCCAGGCAAACATTTTTCAGGCTACGTCGTCCCATATGCTCAGAGTTAAACTGATAAGCCACGTTTGGCAGATTATGTTGTTGGTACAACGCATCAAATTGCGCTTTCAACTGCATTGCCAAGCTATCTTTTACAAACTTACGCACATGATGGATGGCATCGACATCGGCAACCTTCATCTGCGCTGCCAGATAATTCTCAGAAGGCAATGTCAGCATGCGCGCAACCAATGCCGGATCGGCAGCTTTATCTTGCAACACGGCAGCACACTGCTTTACCAGGATCTCGGGCAGTTGTAAGGCAGTGTTCTGTTGATAATCTGCAATTAACGACAGCATGATTTGAATAAACAAACTTTGACCTGCATCCCAGCGGTTAAAGCTGTCTTTCTCATTGGCCATTAAGAACGCGAGTTCTTCATTATCACGTTCAATCAGCAATTTAACCGGCGCTGAAAATCCACGAAGTAATGAAACAATCGGCTTCTGCTCTACGCCGATGAAGCGGAATGTCTGTTCTGATTCGTTTAACTCTAATACGCGAGTGTCTTTATCATAGGGTTGAGCTTCATCAATCAATTGCAATGGCAAACTATTGCCTGCAGAGTCCAATAGTCCCATGGCAACCGGAATTAAGAACGGTTGCTTTTCAGTCTGGCCAGGCGTTGCTGGGCATGATTGCTGCAGGGTTAAGGTAAATATTTTCTTTATGGCATCATAATTATAAAAAGCTGTAATGACGGGTGTTCCCGCCTGGGTATACCAACGTTTGAACTGCGTCAGATCATAGTGATTGGCTTCTTCCATGGCTTTAACAAAATCATCGGTGGTCACCGCCTGACCATCATGCCGGTCGAAGTATAAATCGGTGCCTTTACGAAAACCTTCATCGCCCAACAGGGTTTTGATCATGCGAACAACTTCGGCGCCTTTCTCGTAAATAGTGACGGTATAAAAGTTACTAATCTCAATATAGCTATCAGGACGCACAGGATGCGCCATCGGTCCGGCATCTTCAGCAAACTGCAAGCTGCGTAACTGATCCACATCATCAATTCGTTGCACGGCTGCAGAGTTCAAATCAGCACTGAATGATTGATCACGCATTACCGTGAAGCCTTCTTTCAGGCTAAGCTGGAACCAATCACGGCAAGTCACTCGATTGCCGGACCAGTTATGGAAATATTCGTGTCCGACGATACTTTGGATCGTATAAAAATCGTTATCCGTCGCTGTCTGCGGGCTGGCCAAAACACAAGCGGCATTGAAGATATTCAACCCCTTGTTTTCCATTGCGCCCATATTGAAATCATTGACCGCTACAATCATGAAGACATCCAGATCGTATTCACGACCATAGGCTTCTTCATCCCAACGCATGGATTGTTTTAATGACATCAAAGCGTGATCACACTTATCGTGATTTTCTTTATCCACATAAATCTGCAGAGTCACGTCACGGCCACTAATGGTTGTGAAGCTATCCTGTTGCATATATAAATCGCCAGCAACCAGAGCAAACAAATAACAAGGCTTCGGATGGGGATCATGCCAGCGAACCCAATGACGTCCATCTTCCAGTTCACCCTGCTCTTGCAAGTTACCGTTAGATAATAGAATCGGCCATTGCTGTTTATCAGCAGTAATGGTCACGGTAAACACCGCCATCACATCCGGGCGATCCGGATAATAGGTAATCCGCCGAAAACCTTCAGCTTCACATTGGGTGCAAACTAAAGTACCTGAGTGGTAAAGCCCTTCCAGTGCGGTGTTTTGATCCGGATGAATTTCGGTGACAATCTCCAACTGAAATTTTTCCGGCAATTGCGGCAAAATCAATTGTGTATTGGAACGTTGAAATTCTGCAGCGGTTAACAATCGACCATCTAACTTGATACTGACCAGCTGAAGATGTTCTCCATTCAACACACAGTCTTCACCTGGTCCTTTAGGATTGCGTCGCATATTGAGAATGCTGGTAACTTGAGTGGTTGACGCATCCAAATCAAAATGTAAATCAACATTGTCGACCAGATAGGATGGAACCGTATAATCCGCGAGACGAATCGTTTGTGGAGACGCAGGTGCGTTCATTAAATTAAAAATCCTCTTGATTTACTAGCCAGTACTGATAAGCAGGCTCTTCGTATGGATGGGCAAGTTTCAAAGCTGAGACAGCAGCTTTGATAGTGTCGTTCGTACAGATTGTTTCAACGCGATATTCATTGACCTGCTCTATTTTTCCGCTTTCGCCGATAAATGGCTGGCTGCCAGATAAAGGACGGAACTGACCAGTGCCCAACGTTTCCCAACTGCAAAACTCATAGCCATCAAATTGACCGGCGCCCGCATTAAAAATGGCTTCTTTGACTAATTCTTTATGGCTTTCCGGAACAAAAAACACCAGTTTGTACATATTTTACCTCCACTGCCATTGCTGCGCTTCACCTGTACCGGCAATGCTTAAAACCGCACTGTCGTTAGCAACAAAAGACACCGCTTGGATAACCATGCCGGGATTAAGTGGATTTTGTCTGGTTACTTTCCAGCAACGTAGTTTATCGCCCTGAGGCAGTTGCCAGACGCAGAGGCGTTCTGCTGCATGACCGGTAACTAATAACATGCCATCCTGAGAAAAGTTAACGGCTGTCGTCGTTGTGGTAAATACTGGAAAATCCGGTATCGGCATTGATTTCGGCCAGGCTGAACTGCGTAATTGTGATTGTTGGCTGCCATCGGCTAACGACCAGAGATAGGAATGATCATTGTCTGCAGCCGTGAAAACAAATCGGCTTTGGGGATCGAACTTCACCAGATTCACATTATTACCATGCACCCAATTCTGTAGTTGTTCGCCATTTTGCAAATCCCATAAGCGAGCCGTGCGATCGTCACCACCGGTTAATGCTGTTTTTCCATCTGGTGAGATTGCCACCGTGTTAATCGGATGTTTCACCGGGGAATCTACCGCTGCACCATCATGTTCAAACACATGGCGCACCTGATTGGCAGTGATATCAAAATACACCGCCGTACTGTCAGCTAACGCTAATAGTAGAAATCGTCCATCAGGCGATATATCTAGTGATTTGATTCGTAATGGAAAGGTTAAGCGGTTTTCAGGCATACCGCTTTGCGTGTTCCATAACATGACGGTATCGAACTCAACAGTTGCAGCAACCGGACTGGATTTGGCTAATGCCACTGAGGTACTGCGAACCGTTTCTTGCTGTTGGCTTTGCCAACTGTATTTGACCTGATTATTCTGCAGATTCCAAAGTCTGGCCGCTGCATCTACATCGGCCGATAACAGAAACTGTCCATCAGCTGAAAAGGTCGCGGCATAACTGCCATCGCTGTGTTGCCATTGATAAGTTTGTTGAGGCTGACCTTCACAACCGCTAAGCAATAGCAGCAGCCCCGGTAAAATGAATCTGCTGATGCTTTGCACGGTCAAGCCTCTATCAGGATTTCGGTAAAGTCACGCCCTGCTGACCCTGGTATTTACCAGCTCTGTCAGCATACGAGGTCTCACAGACTTCATCAGATTCAAAGAACAACATTTGCGCCACACCTTCATTAGCGTAAATTTTTGCAGGTAACGGCGTGGTATTGGAAAATTCCAAGGTTACCTGACCTTCCCATTCAGGCTCTAACGGCGTGACATTCACAATAATGCCGCATCTGGCATAAGTGGATTTACCCAAACAGACCGTCAACACGTTGCGGGGAATTTTGAACGATTCAATTGTACGGGCCAAAGCAAATGAATTCGGCGGAATAATGCAAACGTCAGAAGTGATATCCACAAAACTGCTGGCATCAAAATTTTTCGGATCAACAATCGCTGAATTGATATTGGTAAAGATTTTAAACTCAGTGGAACAGCGTACATCATAGCCATAGCTGGATGTACCATAGGAAATAATGCGCTGTCCTTCACGTTCACGAACCTGACCTGGCTCGAACGGCGAGATCATGCCGTGCTGTTCTGCCATACGGCGGATCCATTTATCTGATTTTATGCTCATAGTCCGTCAGTTAAGCTCAAAAGATGTTGATGATAGCCTGATTAATCGTTCTTGATAACTATATTCGGGAAGGCAGCCGCATAATTTTTACCCTGCATCGCCAGATTAGCAGCAATCCGTCGAGCTATTCCACGATACGCCATCGCGATATCGCCATCCGGATCTTTTACTACCGTCGGCTGACCATTGTCGGCATCTTCACGGATATGAATATCTAAAGGCAAACTGCCCAGCATATTCACGCCATATTGATCAGCCATTGACTGCCCGCCACCCGCACCGAAGATATGCTCTTCATGACCACATTGGCTGCAGATATGTGTGCTCATGTTTTCAATGACACCTAATACCGGAACCTTCACTTTTTCAAACATTTTTAATGCCTTACGGGCATCAAGCAATGAAATATCCTGTGGAGTTGTCACGATAACAGCACCACTCACTGGGACTTTTTGCGACAAGGTCAACTGAATATCGCCAGTACCAGGTGGTAAATCGATAACCAGATAATCCAGTTCTTTCCAGTTGGTGTCGCCCAGCATTTGCTGCAAAGCCTGAGTGACCATTGGGCCACGCCAGATCATCGGCTCTTCTTCATCGATTAAAAAACCAATCGACATGCTTTGAATGCCATAGCTTTCAATTGGCTCGATTGATTTGCCATCAATGGATTCAGGACGTTGCGTGGTGCCAAGCATACGCGGCTGGCTTGGACCATAGATATCAGCATCCAGAATACCTACTGTGGCGCCTTCAGCTGCCAAAGCCAATGCCAGATTGACTGAAGTAGTCGATTTACCTACCCCACCTTTACCAGAAGCTACTGCAATAATATTTTTAACATTTTCCAGTGCTGGAACGCCCTGCTGCACTTTATGTTTAACAATTTTAGTAGTGATGTTAACGCTGACATTGGTTGCGCCATCGGCTTCGATTAATTGTTTGAGGTTTTGGGCCAGTTCAGCCGCATAACCTTTGACTGGATAGCCCAGCACAACATCAACCTGGGTCTGATTATCGTCCTGCAAAACCTTGACCGTGGCGCGAGTATCGCCGAACGTGATCAGCGTTGAGGGATCCTGATAATTTTTGACGATTTCCTCAATTTGCGCGGGGCTAGTCATGCATGACTCCTGTAATTTTTTAAAGCAAGATAGACCGAGCATTTTATACTCTGCCGGAAACCCTTGCATCCACACAGGTTGCAGGGCTATTGACTGCTACAAATAAAAACACCGCCATAACAGCGGTGTGTAAAGTGCTTAGCGAGTTTGGTCAGGTCCAGATAATTTGTGTTGCAGCGGCCAGTCACGGTAATTAAATACCTGTCCTTCCTGACGTACGCGGGCGATTTCCGCTAAATCCAGATCAGCACACACCCAACCCGGCTTATCTGCGACACCTTCAATCAATATACCGTTATCCGGAAAACCATAATCAACCGGGGTATAAATGCTGGCACGACCAGTATTTACATCAACGGCTTCCGACCAGCGTGCTTCACCAAATGTTGGCGATTGCACGACATAGCATTGATTTTCCAACGCACGTGCCTGACAACCAATCCGTACTCGGTGAAAACCAGCCTGTGTGTCAGTACAACTTGGTGCCAGAATCAAATCTGCGCCAGCATTTACCTGCTGATAGGCAATCATCGGGAATTCACTGTCATAACAAATGTTGATGCCGATTCGACCCACATCGGTATCCAGCACTTTGATCTGCTGACCGGGATGAATTAACCATTGCTCATTTTCAAAGCGCGTCATGATCAATTTATCCTGAAAACCAATCAGGCCATCTGGGCCATACAGGTTGGCACGATTACGGAAAGTGCCATCTTCCTGTAGCACAGGAAACGTGCTGGCCAACATCATCACATCATATTGTTTACTGAGCTGATGATGCAGATCCTGCCAGTCAGCATACACATCCTGCATCGAATGCAATTGCTTGCCGAGATCTTTATACACTGCTTCGCCAAATAACGAGGCCAGTTCCATGCTGCCATATTCAGGAAACACCAGCAGTTTGGCTTTTTCTTCGACAGCCTCAGCTACCCACTGCGTCAATTTATCAGTGAATTGTGACCAGTCTTTGAAAAAACCGATATCGTACTGTGCTGCAGCGACTTTAACTTTGCTCATTTACACCAAACTCGGGAAATCGTTAATGGGACATTAAATATTGGGCATTTCAGCCTTATTTCAATGCCAAACAGTTTATTTGTAACAGCTTATCTGCTGCATTGCAGATAAGCTCTAGAGTTTCTTCATCCAGAAAGTCATTGGTTTGGGTGATTCATGCTCTTCATCCAGTTCTTTCCAGCTGAAAGTGGTGTGAAGTTCAGGGTGTTTCTCGTAGCCACGCTTACGCCAGAAATTATCCAACGGTCTGAATCCTGCTGGACGACGGGGATGATCGTCAGGGCGTTGTACACCGCAAAAACAGCTGTACTCATATCCACCTAACTCACGGGCATGCTGTTCACGATGATCAAAGAACGCTACGCCAGCGCCCTGCCCTCGATATTGCGACAACAAAACCGACTCACCACAATAAAACACGCTATCGACATCAATGCCCGCTTTGATAAACGGTGCTTTGACTTCATCCGTTTCATATTTCAGTGGAATACCAGTCGATGCGCCGACCACCTTATCACCATCAAACGCTAAAACAATCACACTGTCAGGCGCTTCAATATAAGTTTGCAGGTAGCGAGCTTCGTAATCTGGATCCCCATCATAGAGATAAGGAAAATCACGGAAAACCTGAATACGTAATTTGGCCAGTTCCGGGATAAACTGATTCAGGGCTTCGCCTGATAAACGTTTCAACTCCAGCATAGTTATTTCAATCCGTGCAATGGAAAGGCATATAAAAAAGCCAGACTGGAAAATACATTCCAGACTGGCTGATTGTGCTGCAGTTTAACCGACGACTTGTTTAACCCAGTCTTCCAGGTTGTAGTAGTTAGTGATGCGAGCCACTTTGCCATCACGAATCACAAAAAACGCCCCGGCTGGCAGGTTGTATTTTTGGCCGTTAGCTTCTGGCAAACCTTCATCGGTGCTCAGGTATTCACCTAATACAGTGAACTCCACGGCAGCGCGATCGCCTGCTTCATTGCTGGTGATGGAAATATCAACGATTTGTTCTTTGTAATGTGCATTCATGCGATCCATAAATGCAGAGAATTTTTCTTTACCAACCTCACGACCACCTTGGTTTACGTCATGAATAACATCATCAGTCAGCATATTCAAAAACGCATCCATATCCTGACGGTTGAACGCATCGTAGTAGTTTTGCAGCAATGTAATTGTAGCTTGGCTCATGTCGCAGACCCCAGAGAGTAAAAAAACCGCGAATTTTAACGTGTAAACGCTTCAAAGAAAAGCAGAAACTACTAATTAACCACAGAGACACAGAGGGCACGGAGGTTTTAAAGTTATCCCCAGATTACGCCGATTTTCACAGATTATTTTTGTCGGGTTACGCTACGCTAACCCTACCTACATCATTTATCACACGACATCTTCAAAGTTTGTTCAACCTGTAATCACACCAATAGATTTTTTACCTGAAATATTAATCTGTGAAAATCGGCGTAATCTGCGGATCTATTTTTCTTTTGTCTCTGTGCGCTCTGTGTCTCTGTGGTTAATTTTTTTAACCGCAAAAATCATTGGCGACTACGAGCAGTGATCCCCATCAACTTATAGGTCAGCATTGATGCTGCGAAGTCATAAGCATGGAAACCTTCAATTGGTGCAAATTCCATTACATCAAAACCAATAATTTCACGTTGTTTGGCGACAGATTCAAACAAGTTCAAAGTTTGATACCAACTCAAGCCACCGGGTACTGGTGTGCCGGTTGATGGAAACACACTGGGATCCATGCCATCAATATCGACTGTAAAAAACACTTTTTGCGGAAAATCATCGGGCAAGGTAATGCTGTTAATGTTATTCGGGACCAGTTCATCGGCATCCTGGTAATACACACCAAACTCTTCACGCACCTGCATTTCTTCTTCACAAAACGCACGAATCCCCAGTTGGTATAACGGAATACCCATATCCACTGCGCGTTTCATTACCGAGGCATGGCTCAAAATATCGCCTTCATACGCATGACGCAGATCGGCGTGGGCATCGATCTGCACAATACCGAAGTCATCAATTCCGGCATCTTTTAAACCTTTGATGACGCCGTAAGTCACGGTATGTTCACCACCTAACACCACAGGAATACCACCGTTACGGATGATTTCAGCGGTAGCATTGGCAATGTTATCAATCACCTGTTGTGAACTGACGCTGCAATCGACTGGCGGGCAGGTATAGATGCCCAAATCGCATGGATTGCTTTTACCATCCCATTTTTCCAGCTGCCACGAAGCATTCAAGATCGTTGATGGTCCATTTGCTGTACCACCACCATAGGAAACTGATTTTTCATAGGGCACAGGTAATACATGAAACATCGCCTGCTTTGGATCAGCCTGGTCAATCTCGGATCCCAGGAAAATCGGAAATTCTTCGTTCAATTCAGCAGTCATGACAGTCGCTCTTTAAAATCGCTGTAGCCAAAGCTTTTGACTACACGTAATTCATCGGTTTCGGAATTCCAGATAGCCAGTGACGGTAATTTGGTGCCATTAAACGTCGTGGTTTTAACCATGGTGTAATGACTCATATCTTCAAATACCAGCCGTTGACCAATTTCCAGTGGCTTATCAAAGCTGTAATCGCCAATCACATCACCGGCCAGACAGGTTAAACCGCCCAATCGATAGGTATGTGATTTCTCATCTGGCAATCCTGAATCAGTAATATCTGGACGATATGGCATTTCCAAGGTATCAGGCATATGACAGGTGGCAGAGGTATCGAGAATGGCCTGATCCAGATGATTCCAAGTGATATCCAGCACTTCACAGCTTAAAATACCGGTACCGATTGCTACCGCCTCGCCCGGTTCCAGATAAACTTCGACCTGATGCTGTTGTTTAAAATCTTGAATCATTTCAATAAGACCGTCGATATTATAGCCATCGGCCGTAATATGATGGCCACCACCAAAGTTCACCCACTGCATTTGTGGCAAAAGATGGCCAAACTTGGCCTCCATGGCTGCAACAGTCCGTTGCAATGGTTCAAAACCTTGCTCGCATAGGGTATGAAAATGCAGACCAGAGATCCCCTCCAAAGCAGTTTCATCTAATTGCGATAACGGAATGCCTAAACGTGAACCGGGCGCACACGGATCATAAATTGGCACCGCACCCTCTGAATGTTCAGGGTTGATACGTAAACCAAAATGCAGATCCGGACGTTGCTTTTGCGCTGCAAGACATTGCTCACGAAACCGCAGCCATTGGCCGCAGGAATTAAACACAATGTGGTGAGCAAAAGTCAGCAGTTCATCGATATCCTGCTGGCTGAAAGCTGCAGCAAATACATGCACTTCGCCACCGTATTCTTCAAAACCAAGCCGCGCTTCATGCAGCCCACTGGCACAGGTGCCGTTCAGATATTTGGCCGTCAACGGTGCTAAAGACCACATTGAAAATGCTTTAAGAGCAGCCAAAACTTTTGCACCACTGGCGGTTTGCAGATGATTCAAAATGCGTAAATTACGCTCAACCGCAACCTCGTCGACCACAAAACACGGCGACGGCAATCGAGATAAATCAAGCTTGGTAAAATCAGTAAATTGCATTATTTTCAAATACCTGAAAATGATAGTTAATTTATATTGTTAACGCTTATTAACCACAGAGACACGGAGCACAGAGAAAAAAATAAATCATCCGCAGATTACGCAGATTATTTTTGACGGGTTACGCTACGCTCACACGAACTACGTTTTTTAAACAATGTAGGTTGGGTTGAATTTATGAAACCCAACAAGACCCAGAAGAATAGATGATGTTGGGTTTTGCAAGCTCAACCCAACCTACATTCATATTAAAATTAAAAAACTGCGTCCATCTGCGTAATCTGCGGATAAAAAACTCTGTGCCCTCAGTGTCTCTGTGGTTAGCTTTTTCTTACTTTATAAAGGTCAACCGTCGAGATTGAAATCATCCAGTTCAATCACTTCCCAAGGCAGTCCGTATTTATTCATATCTTCCATAAACGGATCCGGATCAAACTGCTCAATGTTCCAGACGCCCGGTTTTTTCCACTTGCCTTCCAACATCATCTTGGCACCAATCATCGCCGGTACACCGGTGGTATAGGAAATCGCCTGAGATTGAACTTCAGCGTAGCAATCCTGATGGTCTTTGATTTGGTAGAGATAAACAATTTTCTGTTTACCATCTTTAACGCCTTTCACTACACAACCGATACAGGTTTTACCTTTAGTGCGTGGTCCAAGCGTTGAAGGATCAGGTAACAATGCTTTCAGAAACTGAATAGGCACAATCTGTTGACCGTTATAGTCAATTGGGTCAATACCAGTCATGCCGACATTACCCAGTACTTCCAGGTGTTTCAGATAGCTTTCACCAAAACTCATCCAGAACTGGGCACGCTTCAAAGTAGGGAAATTTACTACCAGTGATTCCAACTCTTCGTGGTACATACGGTAAATGTTGTAATTCCCGACTTCTTCTGGGCAGGTAAAGCTGGCTTTTTTCGACATGGCTGGCGTAGTGACGAACTCACCATTTTCCCAATGACGGCATTCTGCCGTAACTTCACGGATATTGATTTCTGGATTGAAGTTGGTGGCAAACGGATAACCGTGATCGCCACCATTGACGTCAATAATATCCAGCTCATGGATTTCATCGAAATAATGTTTGGCAAGATAGGCGGTAAATACGTTGGTGGCACCTGGATCAAAACCGCTGCCAAGCAAAGCCATCAAACCGGCATTTTCGAATTTTTCACGATAAGCCCACTGCCAGCTGTATTCAAACTTGGCGGTATCTAAAGGTTCGTAGTTGGCTGTATCCAGATAATCCACACCAGCAGCCAAGCAGGCATCCATGATGTGCAAGTCCTGATATGGCAATGCCACGTTGATAACCAGATCCGGTTTTTCTTTTTCCAGTAATGCGGTCAACTCAGGCACATTATCCGCATCAACCTGGGCAGTGCGAATTGGTCGATCCAGCTGGGCAGCAATCGCCTTACATTTATCTTCATTTCGGCTGGCCAGAATAATTTCTGAAAACACTTCCGGTAACTGTGCACATTTATGGGTAACGACGCCGCCAACACCACCGGCGCCAATAATGATCACTTTTGACATAGAGCTGAGTCCTTAAACCTGAGATTATCTTTCAAAGAAGGTATAGCCATTCATGCTGTCGCTGAAGGCACGTAACATTTGTTGACGCATGGGTACGGAAATTTTGCCATCCCGAACGGCTTGCTCAGCCAGTTTGCGGAATTGTTCCTGCATCACTTTCGGGTCGTATTCCACATAGCTGAGTACGTCGGCAATGCTGTCGCCATGAAACTCACGCACAAAGTTAAAGCTGCCATCTTCGCTAATGTGCACGCTGACCACGTTGGTATCACCAAACAGATTATGCAAATCGCCTAATGTTTCCTGATAGGCCCCCACCAGAAATACGCTTAGATAATATTCCTCACCCTCTTTAAGCGGATGCAGCGGCAAGGTTTTACAGATGCCATCTTCATAAGAAAACGAATCAATTTTGCCGTCACAATCACAGGTCATATCAGCGATTACGGCAGAGCGAGTCGGTTTTTCATTTAAACGATGAATCGGCATGATCGGGAAGATCTGATCAATCGCCCAGATATCTGGTAACGATTGAAACAAACTGAAATTGCCGTAATAAATATCTGACAGTAATTCCGGCAGGCTTTCTAATTCAGCCGAGACCCGGCGAGCCTGAGGCAATAATTCGGAGATTTTTTCCAGAATAGCGAGTGATACGTTTTCAGCTAAAGCACGTTCACGTAATGTCGCCTGACCATGGTGGAATAACTCGCGTAATTCATCCCGGTAATAAATGGCGTCGTTGTAACATTCTTGCAGATTCTGCACCGTAACATTGCCCAGCACCGCATAAAGATTGAACAACATATCGTGGCTGTCTTCCGGTGCTTGATCAGGTATCGCACCGGGTTTATGGTCACGCACTTCAAGCACATTGAAAAGCAGCATCGAAGAATAAGCAATTAATGCACGCCCTGATTCAGTAATAAGTACTGGATGGGCGATATCTAGAGGATCCAGACATTCTTGCAAAGCTTCAATAATGTTGTAGCAATACTCATCCAGCCCATAGTTCATACTGTGCGTGCTATTTGAGTGGGCACCCTCGTAGTCAACTGCCAAACCACCACCGAGGTCCATATAGCCCATCGGTGCGCCTTCTTCGATAAGGCCAGTATAGAAACGACAGGCTTCCATCACGCCGCTACGAATATTACGGATATTGGGGATTTGTGAACCCAGATGACTGTGTAATAACTGCAAACAATGCAACATATCGGCTTTTTTAAGCTGTTCAACCACTTCCAGCAACGCATTAGTCGACAAACCAAAGATCGAACGGTCACCGCTGTCACCATTCCAGTGACCTTCAACCGTCGAGGCCAGACGAATACGTACACCAATTAATGGATCAATTCCTAAGGCCTTGCTGCGTTCTAAAATAGTGAATAATTCAGTGGCGGTTTCCAATACAAAAAAGCATGGAATTCCCATTTGGCGGGCATACAGACCTAAATCTATAAATTCTTCGTCTTTGTAACCATTGCAGATAATCAGGCTGTCATGATCACGCAGCTGAGAGATCGCAATAATCAGTTCAGCTTTACTGCCCGCTTCCAGACCATGATGGTAACGACGTCCGTAATCGGCAATTTCTTCGATAACGTGACATTGCTGATTTACTTTGATCGGGAACACGCCGCGATAATGATTTTTGTAACCAGCGGTTTCGATAGCCCGGGCAAATGCCTCGTTTAACTGTGTTATACGCAGATCCAAAAGGTTTTCGATGCGTAATACTGCGGGCATATCTAGACCACGTTCTTTCATGCCATTAACAATATCGATTAATGGTACATGAACGGTCTTTTCACCAAATTGCAAACTGACAACCGCATTGCCCTCGGCGGAAATATCAAAATAATCCGCACCCCAATCACGCACACCATAGAGCTTACTGCTCTGTTGCGCACTCCATTCTTCTGGCGCATTTTCAGGTGTGTTGATATCAAGGTTGGCTTGGGCTTGTGTCATCAGTATGACCCCCTTTGGCTTCAGTTAAATCGCGGGATTGTCACTATTTTAAGGATAAATTGCAAAAATATTATGACAGTATCAAGTCTATCTGACCGGAAAGATCTAATTAGATAATCGGTCGTTCTTCTGGGGCACTGGTATCGGTAGAAGGATCCAGATTGGTATTGAAGGCTTCAACGCTATCGGCGACTTCATCAGGACGGTTGAAACGCGCAATGTGGAACAAGGCTTCACCTTCATTTACTAGTGGAATATTGGTTCTGCCGATGATGACACCGCTGCAGATTGCGACAACTTTGGTTTCAGATTTCTCATCGCCATAAGGCGCCGCTACCATGCCCAGGATGTCGCCTTTTGTTACCTGCGCCCCCATGGGTACCAACATTCTAAAAATACCGCTTTGCGGCGCTCTCACCCAACTACTGGAACGTGCAACAAAGGGATCGACGGGTTTTACATGTTTGGTACGGGATTCGGCTAACATACCCAACTTACGCATTACTGCCAACACACCTCTGACACCTGCACGAATCGCCAGTTCATTAAAGCGTAAAGCTTCACCTGCCTCGTAAACAATGACTGGTACGTTAACCTGCTGGCAGGCATGACGCAACGAACCTTCAATCAAACCTGAATTCAAAATAACCGGAGCATTAAATGACCTTGCCATCTCCTCAACAACCGGGTTATCCAATGCTGCACGAATTTGTGGGAGATTGTCGCGATGAATAGCCGCAGTATGTAAATCCACCCCATGGGTGCATTTATGCACTACTTCGCTCATAAATAAATTCGCTAAACGCGCGGCCAGAGAGCCTTCTTCAGAGCCCGGAAAGCAACGATTTAAATCACGGCGATCCGGTAAATAACGTGTTTGATTGATAAAGCCGTAAACATTGACTACCGGAATGGTAATTAATGTGCCTTTTAGACCTTTTAGCCGTTTACTTCTTACTAAGCGGCGAATAATTTCAACGCCAACAATTTCATCACCGTGTACAGCACCGGAAACAAATAAAACCGGCCCGTCACGTCTACCGCGCATCACTTGCACCGGCATACTTAAAGAGGTGTGCATATACAAATCAGGCAGTGGCACATCGACCACTTTGTTCTGTCCTGGGGCGATAGTTTGCCCGGCAATAATCAGTTCTTCTGCCATCAACCTCGGCCTTTGGTTTTAGTGGTTCCAGAAACAGAATTTTTTTCAATGAAATCAATAATCAAACTGGCAATGTCTTTACCAGTAGCCGCTTCAATGCCTTCAAGGCCAGGGGAAGAGTTCACTTCCATGACCACCGGCCCATGATTAGAACGCAATAAATCCACACCGCAGACATTCAGGCCCATCGTCTTTGCAGCACGGACGGCTGTGGCACGTTCAGCCGGTGTAATTCGTATCAAGTTAGCAGTACCACCACGATGCAGATTCGAGCGGAACTCACCCTCTTTACCTTGACGTTTCATTGCGGCAACCACTTTCTCGCCGACCACAAAACACCGAATATCGGCACCACCGGCTTCTTTGATAAATTCTTGGACCAGAATATTGGCTTTCATGCCCATAAAAGCTTCAATTACACTTTCCGCCGCTCCCGCTGTTTCAGCAAGCACCACACCGATCCCCTGCGTTCCTTCCAATAACTTGATGACCAGCGGTGCACCACCGACCATTTTGATTAAGTCATCGACATCATCCGGACGATGCGCAAAACCAGTGACTGGCAAACCAATGCCGCGACGTGACAATAATTGCAAAGCGCGAAGTTTGTCGCGCGAACGACTGATGGCTACTGACTCATTCAGCGGATAGACATCCATCATCTCAAACTGGCGAAGTACGGCCGTTCCATAAAAGGTCACCGAAGCACCAATCCGCGGAATAACAGCATCATAACCGCTGAGATTTTCACCTTTGTAATGCACTTCAGGTTTCATTGAAGTGATATTCATATAACAACGCAACACGTCCAACACATCCACCTCATGTCCTCGCGCTTGCGCAGCCTCGACCAATCGTCGAGTCGAATACAGCTTCGCATTACGGGACAAAATGGCTATTTTCATGCAGATTCTCCATCAAGCGCTTCATCTTTGGGCGCTTGGATCGTGTTGTTTGAGGGGGGGCTTGCCTGATACGACAATGCCGGATTCACCAATATATTACCAGTCGTCATGGCAGTGCGTCCTAGTAACATTCGAAACAGCATGGTGTCTCGGTTTGTAAGGGTAATTTCGATTGGCCAAGTAAGACCGCCAACGCTTAAGGGAGTCTGAATAACATAACGTTTTTCGGTATGCCCACCTGAGTCCGTTACGTTACGTTCATCCTTAACCGGCGCCTCACACCAGATTTCCGTCTCGGTATCGTTTTGATTAGGATGCACACCAAACCGGACCCACAGTTCACCGTTTCTCTCAATCGGTTCCACCGAAAAAGCATGTATCGCCGACGTTCTGGCACCGGTATCCACCTTTGCCTTGATACGGTCGATACCCAACTCCGGCAAGCATAACCACTCTCGCCAGCCAACGGTAATTTTTTGCGAATGATTTTCCATGGGATTCCCCAAATAAGAATTATGGGGCAATTGAATGCAATTTAAGGACGGCTGTCAAAAAGGATTTTGGATATTACAGCTTAATGAATAGTTTTAATTTATTTTGCAATTGAGTTTAGTAAATTTCTTTAAACAAAAATGCTGAAGTCAAATACAAAAAGCCCCGACGAATCGGGGCTTTCACTTTTAGTCAACTTAACTGTTAAGTACTAGCATAGACCTTCGGCAAGACAACCGCCGCCAGTACTCCATGTTACTGCGCCGTTGGTAGACAATGTTCCGGTGATCTCGTAGGTAGAAGTCGCATCTACACCAGTTATATTTGGAACGGCTGTTATAGTTCCTGTAGAAGCATCAAATGCAACACTTGCTACGTTAGGGCCACCCGCAGCACCATTAATAGCTCTATTAACATCACCTGCAGATGTTGGGTCACAACTTGCCATCGAACCAGTGACCTGTGCACAGACTTCTACAGCCGATTTAACGCCTGAAGTTGCCAATACGACTTCAGAAAATTTGGCTTTTTGAGTGTACTGTTGATAAGCAGGCAAAGCAATTGCCGCCAGAATACCGATGATCGCGATAACGATCATTAATTCGATTAAGGTAAAACCCTGTTGTGTTTTTTTCATCATTCAATCTCCGTAATTAGACGACAAGCTATGTGCTCATAAATACTAGAGCATCGTCCATGCCAATTTATTTTTACATTTAAAAACAAATAGTTAAATAAACCCAGTTCTTTTAAAACATCGATTTGGCAGCAACCCACGTCAACTTGTGACAATTTTTGTCAGTTTATTGTTAAACATTCATCTTGAAGATTCTGTAAAACTTTATTTCCTGGATAATACTGTAGACTCGTATTAATAGCCTCACAGCGCTGCTGATCCAAGCCTAACGCGATATAGCCATTGATAACATCCTCAAATAATTTTAATTCAGGCTTTTTACCGAGCTCAGTTTCGAACCATGATGTAATCTGAATAATCTTTTCTGAATCTTCTGCGGCAATGGCAGCATGCAAATGCGAGCGCATAACAATTTGCTGTGCATACGTCTTGTAGTAAGGATTACTTAATGTTATGTCGAGTTGCGGTGTTTGCTGAGACTGACTTATATATTGATATAACTGTTGTTGCGCTCTTGATGTTTGCAATAAAAAAACCAACGAAATAGTTAACAACAATAAAGTTAACCCACGAAGGGTTTTGTTTGCTGTCGAACTCAGTGAATTATGCTTAATAACTGCATAATTATTGAGTAAAACAAACAGTAAAGTTAGCCAGATAAACCAGTGTAAAGACGAAAGATAAAATGGCAGCTCCACCTGAGTATGAAGAGTGATTGGCAATAACATAGCCAAATAAACTATGAGGCGTTGCTGCTTATAGCTGAACGCAAACCACAACACACTAAACATGGCTGTCAGAATACCCAGCACAGCAAGCAATCCCCCTTCAATGGCCCATTGTAAAAGCTCATTATGGGGATGAGTAAGGTAACTAGGCATTTTGGCATTAGGATGTTGGTGATAAAACTTAGAAGAAGCTAAACCAAACTGGCCAAGAAATGTACCAATGCCGTGGCCTTTTATAGGAGCTTGTGTAAAAGCATCGAGTGAGATTCGATAAATACTTGCACGTTGATCGGAATACTGTGCTTCCACCACTTTATAGGTTTTATCTACCGTCTGATGCAATCCTTCTTTTGCCAACAAACTAGCCACTATAATTAACACGAAAGCAGCAATAATCGTTTTCAAATTCTTGATAACTTGATTTCGATAAGCTATCAATAACATTAGCAAACCCAATATTGCTGATAGCAGCCCTACTCTTGAGCCTGTCGCCACCATCACGTAAGTTGCAACACTGATAGTAACCAACAAAAATGCTCTTAAATATAGTCGCTTATAACTTATGGGTCTCAAGCACAGATAAACCGAAATCAATATGCCGGTAGTCAGAAAACTGGCCATAACATTAACCTGCTGAAATACCCCAGTGGCTATTGCATTATCAGTTCTGGTTATCCAGCTTGATAAAACAGGTAATTGGAACAATTGAAGAATACCAACGACGCTATGCAGCAAGGTCGCAATAGCAATCAGTAGTAAAATTCTGTCGGTATTTTTGAGCCGAAACTGAAATAAACCAAACAGAAAAATCACACCTGCCATTACGTAAGTAATACGGAACAGCCAAGTGATTGGATCTTCTACGCCTGCTAATGCTGCAGCTAAAAGAATACCAACAGGTAACGCCAGTAATCCTTTGTAATTTGCCGGAAGAATCAACGTATCCTGCCCACAGAAATACCAGACTGAATAAGCAATAACGAGGGTGGCGGCAACCCAGACAGTGATATTAAATGGCAGATCAAAACCGGTACCGCCAAGACTAGGTACTAAATAAAAGGGAGATATCAAGAAAAGTATTGCCAAAAACCATTCAATACGATGCTGTGGCAATAATGGGTATTTCGATAGATAGCGAGACATAATCTTCCCTGTCTTAGTAATTAACTGACCGGATTATGTCGACTGGCTGATGCAGTGGCAAGGCGGAGTTAATATAAACGACGACTATTTCATGGTCATTGGATTTATACGCAGATTACGCAGATGGACGCAGATTAAAAGAAACTAACCTCAGAGACACAGAGAGCACAGAGATTAAAAATAAAGTAGGTCTGGTTAGCGCAGCGTAACCCAACATAATTCAGTGTTGGGCTTCGCAAGCTCAGCGCCAACCTACGCAAAATAACTGCTTAATCCGAGGCTTGGTATTTTGTTAAAAACCTTTGCTTAAAAATGTTTCTCTAAAAATGTGCGAAGATCTGCGTAACCTGCGGATAGATTCTTTTTAAACCTCTACACTCTCTGTGTCTGTGAGGGTAATTATTTATACCAAACCGCAGAAATGACTAGAGAGGCACTCCAATCCGCTGAGCAACTTCTTCGTAGGCTTCGATAACACCGCCCAGCCCCTGACGGAAGCGATCTTTATCGAGTTTCTTACGGGTTTCGGCATCCCATAAACGGCAGCCATCCGGGCTGAACTCATCACCGAGATAAATTTCACCTTTAAACACACCAAATTCCAGTTTGTAATCGACCAGAATCATTCCTGCATCAGCGAACAGTTTTTTCAGCACCTGATTCACTTCAAAAGTCAGCGCTTTCATCCGTTGCACTTGTTCATCAGTGGCCCAGCCAAAGGTGGCGATATGGAATTCATTGACCATCGGATCATGCAAGGCATCGTTTTTCAGGAAAAACTCGAATACCGGTGGATTGAGTTCCATGCCATCTTCTACACCGAGACGACGTACAAGACTGCCGGAAGCGACGTTACGTACCACGCACTCAACCGGAATCATTTTCATGTTTTTGACTAACGCTTCATTGGCATTCAGCAGTTTTTCAAAATGTGTTGGAATGCCCGCCTTACCCAGCTGCTCCATGATAAAGGCGTTGAACTTATTATTAACCTCACCCTTACGGCTTAACTGTTCGATGCGCTCACCATCAAACGCAGATGTGTCATCACGAAAACTGAGTACAACATAATCCTGATCGTCAGTTGCAAAGACGCTTTTGGCTTTACCGGCATAAAGTTGCTGTAATTTTTGCATGGTGTTTTCTCTTAGGCTTTTTTAAGTTCACGCCAGTCAAATCCGGCATCTTGTTCAGCAATGCCAATCCAGTCTGGTGTGCAATTCAGGGCATCAGCAAACAAAGGCTTCACTAATGCCGGGGAGTTATTCTTTTCGCTGATATGCATGGCAACGATGTGCTGCAATCGCGAGGTGTCAATTTTCGCAAGTAATTCGGCAGATTGCACGTTATTTAAATGACCGAAACGACCACCGACCCGCTGTTTCAAATATTCGGGATATTCGCCCTGATCGAGCATCGCCATATCATGATTAGCTTCTAGCATTAGACCATCACACAGCGTTAATGCTGACTCAATTAGCGGAGTAATAAAGCCGACATCAGTGAGTATGCCTAAACGAAAATCACCGTTATGAAACACAAATTGACTGGGCTCGCGTGCATCATGCGGTACTGGAAACGGTGACACTTCAATATCATTGACCACAAAGGTTTCATGACAACTGAATTCATGGATATGCGGCATAACCTCAGTGGGTAAACACGCTGCTGTGCCAGGAGTGGCATAGACCGGAATATTGAATTTTTGTGAAAGTACTCGAACCCCACCGATATGATCGGCATGTTCATGCGTCACCAGGATGGCAGAGAGATCCGAACTGGTCAGCCCGAAACGTCGTAAACGTTTTTCAGTTTCACGAGCAGAAAAACCACAATCCACCAGGATTGTGGTTTTTCCCTGCGAAATCAGTGTTGCATTGCCCCGGCTACCGCTGCCAAGTGATGCAAAGCGCATTATTGAGTCAATTGTTCCTGAATCAAGCCAAGTAAACGTTTGGCAGTATCTGAACCGGTACGAACCTGTTCAGCGTCTAATACGGTAATACGTGTATTTGATGCATCTGAAACCAGTTTGATGTAGTAATACTCTTCCGGAGCAACCTCATCATCACCTTTCCAGAAAGCCATCCGACCAAAGAAACCGCGTTCTTCTCTTTGAGCTTCATTGAATGGATCCAGATAACGTACGTAGTAGGTACCACGTGAACGGTCACGGTCTTCAACCGCAAAGCCACGGCTATCCAATACCCGGCCAACGCGATCCCACACAGTGGTAAATTCTTGTTCAACAACCAGAGCTTGTTGGCCTTCTGCTTCATCAATCAGAATTACACGCGCATCAGTTTGCTGAGCGGCTGACGTTGGCATGGCTGCAACTGCACGCGCTTTATCCTGTTGATATAAACCACCAAGGTATTCTGCCAACTGACGCAGCATGGCTTCGTCTTTTTGGTTGCTGCGGTTGGTTTCATCAATGCCGGTGATAAATACACGGGCAGAACGATTTACATCACCACGTTCCATACGAATACGATAAGCATAACCATCAACATCAGGCCGTGTATCCATTAAACCGATACGCTGATCTTTACGGTGAATGTCCATGTTGATATCGGCCCAGAACGCTTCAATACGCTGCCATGTTTCATCACGATCGCCTGGGACCACTAAATGACGATTAACGCCTTCACCGGATAAAGCGGGTTTAGATTCTGGGGTTACGTTATAGCGAGCAGCTAAAGGATTGGTTCCGGCTTCTTCATATTCGGAATAGGTTGCGGTGCTTTGAACATTACCAACAATTTGGTCGTTTATGCGTGAAGTACTCAGATCAGGTGGTATATCCAGTGGAGGCATAGTCTCTGCCTTACGATATTTCTGAGTATTATCTGGAGCAACCTCATCCAGTGATGGCAACAGTCCACAACCTGTAACGCTGACTGCTACCAGTACACCACAGGCTTTCAACTTAAAACGATTAGTGTTCATTTAATTACATTCACTCACTTATGGATTCAAAACACCGGCGGTGACCAGCGCCTCACGAACCGGTTGATGAAATTGTTCTGACAAAACTGTCATTGGTAAACGTATCCCACCCGGTATCAAGCCCATTTCATGGAGTGCCCATTTAACGGGAATCGGGTTGGATTCAGAAAATAACCGCTGATGTAACAAAGATAATTTATCGTTGATTTCACGAGCAGTATCGGCATCGCCATTTAACGCGGACTCACACATTTGACTCATTAATGCAGGTGCTACATTAGCTGTTACCGATATAACACCTCTGCCCCCCGCCAAAATAAAATCCACGGTATTGGCATCTTCGCCAGTATAAAGTTCAAAATTATCGTCGCACAGATCTTGAATTAACTTTACTCTTCTCACATCACCTGTGGCTTCTTTAATACCGACAATATTGCCGATTTTAGCCAGTCGAGCGACGGTTTCAGGTAATAAGTCACAAGCCGTGCGGCTGGGTACGTTATACAGGATTTGCGGAATCTCCACAGCTTCGGCGATGGCTTTGAAATGCAGATACAGACCTTCTTGAGTCGGTCTATTGTAATAAGGAGTTACCAGCAGAACAGCATCAACGCCTAATTGTTTGGCATAAAGCGATAGTTCAATCGCTTCTTCAGTGGAGTTGGCACCCGTTCCCGCGATAACGGGAATGCGACCAGCAGCTTGTTCTACGACCTGACGAATCACATCAGTGTGCTCATCAATACTCAAGGTAGCGGATTCGCCGGTGGTACCCACAGCGACAATGGCACTGGTACCATTCTGAATATGAAAATCAACGAGCTTGCGCAGGCTTTCACCGTCTAACGAGCCATCCGCCCGCATGGGTGTTACCAGAGCTACCATACTGCCGCTGAACATATTCATCAGACTCCGCGAAAATAAACTGGCATGGTACTTTGCCAGCCAGTAGATGACAAGACCGGACTACCTTGGGTAAGGTACTGGCAACATAATAATCACTAATGGAGAACGTTTAATGACGACAGTAACTTTGCAGCAAATCGTACCGGATTTTGAATTACCGTCCACTGGCGATAAAACCATCCGTCTTTCCGAGCTACGTGGCAAAAACGTGCTTATCTATTTTTACCCCAAAGATAATACCCCTGGCTGTACTTTGGAAGGCCAGAATTTTCGCGATCATATTGAGACATTTAATCAGCACAACACGGTCATTTTTGGTGTTTCAAAAGACAGTCTGCGTGCCCATGAAAACTTCAAAGAGAAACAGCAGTTTCCATTTGATTTGCTTTCTGATGTCGATGAGACCGTCTGCCAGTTATTTGGTGTAATGCAAATGAAGAAAAATTATGGTCGGGAATATATGGGCATCGTACGCAGCACATTTTTAATTGATAGCGAAGGCAAACTGATTAATGAATGGCGAAATGTCAAAGTAAAACAACATATTGATGAAGTTTTAGCAGCCATTAAAAGCTTGTAATTCAGTATCAATTAGCACATATAAATTTCAAATAAAACAGGTATTTACAATACCTTATTAACGTGCACTGTAACGGTTCGCACAAGCATATACCGCACTCTTAAGGTGCGGTATTTTTTTATCCAAATTACTAAGTTTCTGTTTTTTAATGCATACCTATTTTGGTGTAGATATTGCCTACTACCTTTGGCGTATTTCATCACTACAGGTACCATCACAATGTCTTTAAAAAGCCTTTCCATGAACTTGAGTAATACCGAACGGCGTTGGTTACCCTGGATGGGTTCGACGGGAAAACTTGCATGGCATGGAGCTGCTATCTAAACCGTGATACTTATCCAGCGGTTGAGCATACATTTGAAGGAATTGCAGCAACTCGCGTCAAATTGTTACAACAATGGGTTAATGCACAATGGAGTCAACTCAATCTGTTAGCTGAACACCTAAAAGAACCGCTTACCAGTATTGACGCCAATCTGCTTGCCCAGCGACTGGAATCTGCTAAAGATTTTTCTGAGCTGTTTATCATTGATCTCACTGGTCGTATTGTTCAATCAACATACCCAGCACATATCGATAAATATGATTTAAATGCCAATGCTGTTGAGCAAGGCTTAAAGCAAGCGTTTTTACATGGCCCTTATCGTGACCCATTAACACTGAAAATTGGTCCATCAAGTTCCAAATTTCATGATGAAGTCACACTGATGTTTTATCAGCCTTTAATGAATACCGACAATAACATTATCGGCGTGTTATGCGGTCGTGTTCCAAATGATGTTTTGGGTGATTTGATTCAACGTGAAGCGGGTCATGTCTATCCCGAGTCCGGTGATAATTATATTTTCATGGTCGATTCGCAGTTTGATCCGCAAATTCAACAAGGCGTCGCCTTATCCCGCTCCCGGTTTGAAGATAATACGTTTTCTCATGGCGAGAACCTTAAATCCGGCATTCATACCCAGTGGGGTGTGGTTAAAGTAAATCGGCATACCGAGTTTGAAATTCGTTTTATAGATCCAGCTACCGGACAATTACACCCTGGGGTACGCGAAACCATTCGCAATGGTGAAAACCTGTTTGTTACCTACCCGGGTTATTCGGATTACCGGCATATTCCGGTGATTGGTAAGGGTGTTACTTTTCAATTAAAAGGCTCACCAGATCGCTGGGGCATGATGTGTGAAGGTGATCTGGAGGAAGTCTATCGCCGTCGCTCGGTCAATATCAGTTTAATGAAAAGCATTTTTTTAGGCATGTCTGCACTGGTGGCAGTAAACAGCGCTTTGCATTACTTCACAGCATTACCACTCCCCGCCATTGATGTTATCTCCTTTAGTATGATGATACTTATTGCGTTAATGATTCGTCGTTTCAGCACAAAAAAACTCGCTGATCGTATGAATGAGATGACTCGAGTTATCCAGGAAATTGCTGAAGGTGAAGGCAACCTACGCCAACGGCTAAACACAGAAAAAATGGTCGCCGATGAAACAGGCGATATGGGACGCTGGATTAACAGTTTTATTGATAATCTGGATGGTATTGTCGGCCAAGTTATTCATTCCAGCCAGGATGTGCATCAAACCAATAAATCCATGCTGCATACCAACCGGGAAGCATTTCAGGTGTCTTCTGAAGTAACTGATGCCATATCCAGAATGCTGGATCTGCTGAAAGAACAAATTGACGATATCGGTCAAGCCAATCAAACAGCTGAAACGATGAAATTAGAAATGGATCGGGTTGTTGATGAAGCCCGCATTCAATTTGAAAGCGCTCGCCAAGGCACACAAGAGATCCGTAATGTCGTTGAAAACACGGCTAACTCTGTTAAATCTTTGAATAATCGCACCAGCGAAATCGGTAAGATCATCAATGTTATTACCGAAATTACCAATCAAACCAATATGCTGGCATTAAATGCGGCTATTGAGGCGGCCCGTGCCGGTGAACATGGTCGTGGTTTTTCAGTAGTCGCTGACGAAGTTCGAAATCTGGCATCCCGTACAGCCAATTCAGCCGATGAAATTCAGCGCATGATTGAAGGTATGCAACAAGAAACACAAGAAGCAATGCGCTTGATGGAAGCCGGTGTCGAAAATGTTGATCGCAGCCTGAAACTCACCGAACAGGCTTCCAATGACAATGGCGATCTGCATATTCTGGTCGAGCAGATGTTTTCAACCATCAAACAATTGGCAAATAACAGTCATATTCATGGTGACACGGCCAGACAGGTTGGTGTTTCCGCCGAGCAATTAAAATCAGCTGTTAGTGCCCTGCAGGATCGTTCCACAATGGTTCGAAACACTGCTCAAACGCTTTCACAATTGGTAGGCGTGTTTCAGGTAAGTACACGTTAATATGGCCTATGCAGGCTTCAAATCAAAGGCAATGCAGATGCGTTCTTCATTCGAATTAAACGGAATGGTGCGGTGAAACACTGATGATGGAAACATAACAATATCCCCAACTTCCGGTGCAATGGTTTTGCTGGGGAAATTGTCGTGTTGTTTCGGATAATCGTCGCCGTGTGTGCTCAGCTCGATACTGCCTTCATCAGGATGCGTTTTCTGCTTGGGCAGTGCCAGATATAACGCACCACTCACCCAGCCTTCTTCATGAATATGCGAGGTTAAATGTCCACCGGTTTTCATTTTGACGTACCAGGAGCTGGCAAACACCGTCTGTTTGGGAAAACCTTTGGCAAAAATACCAGTTTCACCTTTGAGGTTTTCACGATACTCATCAATGGCTCGTGCTACCAGTTTGGCAATTTGCTGAAAACTGGCTTCAGAGCGTTTAAACAAATTGCCGGCTGACTGCACGCCATTATGTAAACGACCCTGACTTTTCTCTTCGATATCGGCTTGCTCTATATCCGCCAGCAATTGTTTTAATAATTCACTGTCACCTTTTAACTCTGGGATCTGCACATGGCAGACCAGATCCAGCGGATTTTTACAAAAATTGTAGTCATTCACCGTACCGAAGTTTTCAGCATAATGCCCCGCTAAAGTCGCTAAAAATGGTGAACTGTGACGGGCTTTTTTTAGTTGATCCAAGCCTTGTTTGAATTCATCGAACTGTTCGGTTTTATACAAACAATATAAAGAACGTTCCTGCCAGTCAGCATATTGTGATCGTTGGAAATAACTGAGCGCCTGGGGTAAATCACCGCTATCGTAGAGATAAACTGCCAGGCTGTAATTGGCTAACGGTAATGATGGATCTAACTCAAGTGCCTGCTTATAAGCGGCAACCGATTCGTCATAACGCCCTTGATCACGTAATACTTCACCAATATTGCTATGCACTTCGGCATAGTCAGGTTTCAGTTCAAGCGCCTTGTTGTAGGTGGCAATAGCATCAGCCAGTTTCCCCTGATTTTTCAGAGCGGTTCCCAAATTAAAATACAGTTTGGCATCTTGCGAAATAGTTAAAGCACGTTGATATACCGCGACTGCCTCATCCAGCCTGCCCTGCTCTTGTAAACAAACGCCAAGATTGGCAATCGCTTCCAGAAAGTTCGGCTGTTGTGCTATCGCTTTTTGATAATATTCACCAGCTTCTTCAAACCGGCTCTGCGATTGCAAAGCGTATCCCAAGTTGTATAACGCATCTGTCAGATCAGGTTTTAATCGCAGAACCTTTTTATAGCTGTTTATCGCCTCATCAACGCGATTCAGGTTGGTGAGCAGAATACCCATATTGAAGTAAATCTCAGGTACATTAGGTTCAATCTCAGTTGCCTTGCGAAAAACAACCACGGCATCTTTGAATTTATTCTGTGCCGCTAAAGCATTACCATACAGATTAAGTACAGGAAATGAACGCGGGTAAGATTTAAGTAGTTTTTTAGATGCAGATTCAGCAAAGCCGACTTGCCCTGTATTCAAGGCCTGAATAATTGCTTGTAAATCGGCCTGTCCCGGCGTTGGGCTTGGCATCGGCTGTTTCATAACACAGTTCCAGTAATCAGGAGATATTTCCTGCAATTTACAGGACAATTTCCTATCAATGCAAGACATCTTCCTGAATTTTTATATTCTGTAATAAAAAACTACTGAAGAACCCTAAATACAGCTTGCGTGTCTGCTTAACACACTCATTAAAAAGAGGCTAAAAATTCATGGATACGATTACCCAGGCATTGCTTGGTGGCGCAGTCGCCTATGCCGTTGCTGGACGCAAAGCGCCAAAAGCCGCGGTTTTATACGGTGCAGGATTTGCCATACTGCCGGACCTGGATATCTTTATTCAGCACGCCAATGATCTCGATACGATGACGTTACATCGAAGCTGGACACATTCGTGGATCGTACAAAGTTTGTTAGCACCGATAGTAGCCTTGCTGATGTGCAAACTGGACTCCAGGCTAAATTTTCAACGATGGTTTTTATTAATTTGGCTAGTTTGGGTCACCCATAGCGGGCTGGATGCGTTGACGGTTTATGGAACTCAGCTTTTCTGGCCATTTATGCCACCGCCGGTATCGATTGGCAGTATTTTCATTATCGACCCCATCTACAGCCTGCCACTTGCTGCTGGATTTGTGGCGATTCTGTTTGCTGCCGCTAAACGGTTAAGCCATAAGATGATGATCGGTAGTTTGTTATTTAGCTCGGCTTATCTTGTCTGGAGTATTGGTGCGCAATACTGGATAACCCAGCAAACCCATCAGGCCTTAGCTGATCAACAAATTGAATATCAGCATATTAAAGTAACCCCTGCTCCGTTAAATACATTGTTATGGCGCATTGTGGTGATCGATGAAGCAGACTACTTCGAAGCATTTCGTTCAGTGTTTGATGGCGATGCAAAAATTGAATTTAGCAGGTTTGATCGTGGCAGTGAGCTAAAAGCATTATTACCTGATACGACTGATGTTGAACGTATTGAGTGGTTTACCCAGAACAATTACAAACTTGAACAACAAGACCACAGGCTTGTTGCAACAGATTTACGCATGGGCTTGGAGCCCAATTATTTTTTCCGTTTTCAATTGGCAGAAATTCGTAATGATGAAGTCACTGAAACAGCACCCAACCAATTGCCAATGTCACGTAATGCCAGAGAGGGTCTGACTTGGGTTTGGCAACGGATCTGGGATCCGCAACGAGAAAATACGCTACAGCAAAATTAGCAAGGCAGTAGTGTTCTTCCCTCGCTTTTTTATTGCCCATGGATAAGACTTTTGTGCTTTATGGCTTATTGCATCGGAATGCTGATAGTGACTACTAGACCTTTTGTTGCACCATTTTTAATCTGTAATTCGCCTTTAAAACGTCTGACAATGGCATCAACAATGGCAAGACCAAGTCCGCTGCCATCACTGTGATGGCCATGCACAAAACGTCGGGTTAATTCTGAAAGTAATTTTTCAGAAACGCCCGGCCCCTCGTCTTCTACTGTCCACAGTAAGAAGTCATCCTGCTGCGTTGCCGAAAGTGTAATCACGCTATTTACAGGGGCATGACGAATGGCATTTTCCAGCAAATTACGTAAAGCGGCTGACAATAAAATCGCTGAGGCCTGAAGTTTTTCATCCACATCATCATTACAGCGCAAGGTCACCTGTTGTTGTTTGGCAAGGTGCTGTACATCACTCAACGCCATATTGTTGATTTCAGCAATCGGTAAACGTGTTGATTCGGTTAATTGTCCATCGCCTTCTACCCGAGCCAGTAATAACAGTTGATCCAATGTACGTTGCAATCTGTCAGTGGCTTTTTCAGCTTGTAACAAGGCATGCATAGCCTTGCCGCCATCAGTCAATCTGGCCACCTGCAATTGGGTTTTGATCCCGGCTAATGGCGTGCGTAACTCATGCGCTACATCTCCGGTAAAGCGGCGTTCCCTGAGTAAAGATTGCTGCATACGTTGTAATAAACGGTTTATTTCATCGACCAGCGGCCTTACTTCGGCCGGACGTTGCTCCCAGACCAGTGATGTCAAATCTTCAGTATTACGTTTCGCCATATTTTGACTTAGGCTGTGTAGCGGTTTAAAACCATGCAAGATGCCAAACCAGACTACTGCCAATGTGCCTGCCAGACTCAAGAAAAATGGCACTCCGGCAGCAATCACCACTGATCGCATCAAAGTATCGCGGGTTTCGAGTCGTTCAGCCGTGGTGATGGTTAAGCCGCCTTGAGAAAGATTAAAGACCCGCCATGCCTCGCCATCCTGCATCCGGTTCTGATAGCCCTGTTGTGTGGTGGTCAATACATTATGTGGCGCGTCATGTGACACGGCGATAATATCGCCCGCTATATTTGCGACTTTACATGCCAGTGTTGGCGGTAAATCTGGATTATGGGCAGGATCAAATAATGGACCGCGTTGCACACCTTTGACCAGCGGGTCCAAATCATATTGAGACATTAACGACATTAACATTTTGGCTGAAGCAGCAAGACGGTTATCCAGCGTATTCTGCATTTCTTTCTGAACGCTCATCAGCAACCAAGGTGCCAACAGCAGCCACATCAATAACACTGCAATACCGATACGCCACAATAATTGCCAACGCAGATAATCTTTGGCTTTAGCCGGACTCATTGACCGCTCCTAAACGATAGCCCACACCACGAACAGTTTCGATCCAATCATCCCCTAATTTGCGACGCAAATTATGGATATGTACTGCAACAGCATTGCTTTCAATGCCTTCTGCCCATCCGTAAAGCCTATCTTGTAACTGCGCAGCAGTGACTACTCTGCCGGGCTGTTGCAATAAGGTTTCCAACACAGTGATTTCACGTCGCGATAAGGTTAGAGTTTTGTTATTCAAGGTGACTTGCAAGGTGGATGGATCAAATTGCAAACTGCCATGTTGAATGGCCTGCGTCGCTCTTCCTGCAGCTCTGCGACTCAGTGAATGTAATCGGGCAGCAAGTTCAGTCAAATCAAATGGCTTACTCATATAGTCATCAGCACCGGCCTGCAGTCCACTGACTCTATCGGGAACAGCATCCCGTGCTGTCAAAATAAGCACCGGAACATTATCGCCACGTTCCCGCCAACGATTGAGTAACTGCATACCATCTTCATCGGGTAAGCCTAAATCCAGGATGACCGCATCAAAACTGGCGGTAGACATTGCGGTTTCGGCACCACCGGCATTCATCACCCATTCTGCCTGGATACCCAATGCATTAAGGCCGGTCTGAATGCCTTCCCCCATCAATGCATCATCTTCTACAATCAGTACATACATCGGTCTGTATCCGCGATAAAAACATTATTTTCATTCAATTGAATTAAGACAACGTTAACATTGTCTTAACTTAGCCACTGCATTCTACGCAGCAATGCTGATTGGGTAACGTCGCTGCAATCAGACACTCCAAATTAATAACAAGAGAAGCTATCTATGTGGCTGGTGAGATATGCCCTAACCCGACCTTATTCTGTGGCCGCTTTAAGTCTGCTGATTTTTGCAGCGGGATTTATCAGTTATCTTAAATTGCCTGTCGATGTATTGCCCAGCGTCAATATACCTTCGATAAAAGTGGTGTGGACCTATAACGGTCTTAATACCAATGAAATGGCTTCCAAAATCACCACCTTCAGCGAAGTGGCGATTATGAATAACGTTGATAATCTTAAGGAAATCCGTTCACAAACCTTAAACGGCACATCGGTTATTCATATCGATTTTCATCCTGAAGTCGATATTGCTAATGCGATGGCGCAGGTCACCGGGGTTTCACAAACCATACGACGGCGAATGCCGGAAGGCACTTCTCCACCACTGGTGGCCGAATACAATCAATCCAGTACACCGATTATTCAGCTGGTGATGTCTTCTGACACATTGACCGATGGCCAGCTGGCGGATTTTGCCCGGTTGCAGTTACGCGGCATGGTGCAATCAATCAATGGTATTCGGATGACACTGCCTTATGGCGGTGCCACCCGGCAGATCATGGTGGATTTGGATCCGGAAGCCTTATTTGCTCAGGGATTGACTGCCAATGATGTAACACGGGCGATAAATGAACAGAACCTGACCCTGCCTTCAGGAAGTATTCGTGAAGCGCAAAATGAACTGCAAATTACCGTTAATGCCAGCCCCCAAGCAGTGGCCGATTTTGAAGATTTACCCATCCGGGCTCGAAATGGTGAGCTGATATTACTGCGTGACGTGGCTAATGTCAGGGATGGCACGGCATTACAAACCAATATCGCCCGTGTTAACGGACAAAATGCCGTTATGGTTTCGCTGATTAAACTGGGCGGTGCATCCACTGTTGGCATTATCGATGAACTGATGGAACGTTTGCCATCGATACAAGCAGCAGCACCGGAAGGCATTACCATTTCACCTATTTTTGATCAGTCGGTGTTTGTCAGCACGGCGTTGCATCATATCGAAATGGAAATCCTTATTGTCGGCTCATTGGTCGCACTGATGGTTTTATTGTTTCTGGGTTCTTCACGCGCCACGCTGATTGTCTTGACCTCAATTCCTCTATCATTGCTAACTGCAATATTTGTATTAAATCTAACCGGCAATACGCTGAATCTAATGAGTCTTGGCGGACTGGCATTAGCCATCGGTATATTGGTCGATAACGCATTGGTGGAAATTGAAAATATCAAACGCCATCTGGCTGACGGCATGGAACCAAGTCGCGCCGTGCTCACCAGCGCCAGTGAAGTAGCCTTTCCGGAATTAGTATCAACACTGTCAACTTGTATCGTGTTTTCGCCGATATTTTTATTAACCGGTGTGGCGGGTTATATCTTTCAGCCGATGGCGATTGTGGTTATTGCCTGTTTGGCTGCTTCCTATTTGTTATCAAGAACGGTTGTGCCGGCCTTGGCAAGATTATTACTGGCCAATGAAAAAGTACTGACCAAACAATCCAAAAATCCTTTAGTGCATTTACATCTGGCTTGGGAACATCGTCTGCACAATGGCCAGCAACATTTGCAAAACACCATCGGACGATTGCAAAAACATATTCTGGTTGCCCCATTAATCGGCATTGTCATTGTTACCGCCGCCGGTTTTGCCTTACAGGATATCGGCCGAGATTTCTTTCCGAAAACTGATGCCGGTTTAATGCGCTTTTATATGCGGGTAGATACCGGTTCACGTATCGAACAGACAGCTGAAAAATTTGCCCAGATCCAACAGGAAATACGCCAAATTATTCCTGAAAACGAATTGGATTTTATGTTTGAAAACATTGGTATGCCAGATTCCATTAACCGTGCCTGGATCGATAGTTTCACCATTGGCAGCTACGACGGAGAGCTGCAAATTCAATTAGCCAAAGGTCATCAGCCGAGTAGCCAATACGAATCTGCTATCCGGCAAATGCTTAAAGAAAAATTCCCAGAAGTCACCTTATTCTCTCAAGCTGCCGATACCACTAACCAAACGTTGTCTGGCAGCACGCCGACTGCATTGGATGTGCGATTTACCGGCCGTAACCTGCCCGCCAGCATTGCTAAGGCAGAAACGTTGATAGAAAAAATGCAGGATGTTGAAGGTGCGGTGGATATCGGCTTTCAGCAGGTGTTTGCGTTGCCGGAATATTATGTGAATCTGGATCGTAAACGGGCAGCTGAGCTCGGTGTAACCACTCAGGGAGCAATCAACAGTTTACTGGGCGCATTGGGGTCAGCTGGTACCGTCGCACCGAGTTTCTGGTCCGATCCGGTGTTTGGTTTTTCCTATGAAGTGCAAACCCGTACCCCACTGCATAAATTACGCACAACCGACGATTTGATGAATCTGCAGGTGCAAACCAGTGATCCGGATATCACCGTACCACTCGCCAGTATTGCCAGTATCACGCCACGTAATGTGGCTGGCAGTATCGGCCGAACCATGCTGCGGCCCACGGTCAACGTATTAATTAACACCGAAAACACAGATTTGGGCTCGGTTTACAAAGCCACCCAACAGATCGTTAATGAACTGAAACAAGACATCGTGCCAGGCAATGATATCGAAATTATGGGACAAGCCGCCGCCATGGATGAAGCTTACCGTGATTTGTTATTCGGCTTTTTACTGGCGGTGTTTTTCATCTACATCATCATGCTGTTTAACTTTGCCTCGTGGATCATGCCTTTGGTCGCGTTATCTGGCGCACCGATTGCCATTTCCGGGGCGATTATCGGCTTAATGCTCACTGGAACAACCATCAGCGTCCCGGCATTAATGGGCTTTATTATGGTCATCGGTGTATCAACCGCCAATAGCGTATTGGTCACCACATTTGCCCGTGATCAATGGGTGGCCGGTAAATCGGCATTTGAAGCTGCCCGCGAAGCTGCATCAACACGTTTAAGACCGGTATTGATGACGGCACTTACCATGATTATCGGCTTGTTGCCGATGGCTCTGGCACTAGGTGAAGGTGGTGAACAAAACGCGCCATTGGCCCGTACTGTTATCGGTGGTTTGATGCTGGGCACCTTTGCCTCACTATTTTTAGTGCCATGGACTTTCAGCATGATCATGCAATTTATTAAACGTCCGCAGCCTATCAAGCTGCCGACAATTTGAGGAACTCACGATGCCAAACTTAACCAAGACAATCTTAGTTGCCGCCGTCATCGCTGTGCCTTTGTGGTTTTATGTTCAGCCCGAAACCGAAGCGAATATTGAACAACCCGCCACTGCCCCGGAGATTCTCTCAGTGCGTGTAGCACAACCACAATCAATATCCAGCTATCAACCATTAGTATTTAACTCTCGCGTGGAAGCCATTGAACAATCAGATATTTTTGCCCGGGCAGATGGTTATGTTGAAAGCCGCCACGTGGATATTGGTGATGAAGTTAAGCAAGGCGACTTGTTAGCCAAACTGTCTTCTCCTGAGTTGGAACAGGAAATTCTGCAGGCCAAAGCCGAAATCAATCGGCAGAAAGCCATGTTGGATCTGACTGAGAAAGTGGCTAAGCGTTATACCAATCTGCGGGATTCGGGTGCCGTCAATGCGACTGAAGTCGATGAAAAAGAAGCTGAATTAGCGGTTGCCAAAGCGACATTAGCCACTTATCAAGCACGTCTTGAGCAATTGGAAAATGAGTTTGCCTACACCGAAATCGTGGCACCGTTTGATGGCATTATCACCCGTCGTCTGGCCGAGCGTGGTAATCGTATTACCCGTAATGATGCGATGCCTTTATTTCGTATCAGTCGCACTGACCAGTTACGCGTAATTGTAGATATTCCGCAAACCCAGTTATTTATTATTGACCAGCAACAAGCTGCACAACTGACCTTGCCGGATTTGGGAAATCAGCAAATTGATGTGCCTATTTCACGTGTTTCGCGTGAAGTAAATCGCGAAACTGGCACCATGCGGGTGGAATATCTACTGGAAAATGCCGAGCTGAATCTGCCGGCTGGTTTGAGTGGTGAACTGGCAATACAGGTTCAGGAAAGAGCTGATGCAGTACGTATTCCGGTCAATGCGCTGAAAACCATTCAAGGCAAACCATCTGTGATGCTGGTCAACGCGGATAATCAGGTTGAAGTCAAAACCGTTCGTGTAGGTCGACTGGATAATAGTGAAGTGGAGATATTGTCTGGACTTATCACCGAAGATCGGGTGATTCTTAATCCTAATGCCAGATTAGCTGAAGGTGTTAAGGTAACTGTTTCAGAATAAAATAGTTAGGCCCACTTGAAGAAGTGGGCCTGTGCACAGCGATTTAAATTCGACCAGTCAGTAATAAAACCAACAATACAATTACCAACACACCGATTAAACCGGTCGGACCATAACCCCAATTTCGGCTATGTGGCCATGATGGCATTGCGCCAATCAATAACAAAATCAGAATTACTAGTAAAATCGTACTTATCGTCATGGCTATTACCTCTCGTTGAAATAATCACGATATAAACAAACATCAGCTAAGTCTGTTCGTTAGCGTACTCATCATTGTTCAAACAACTTTTTTGTTAAATATCTGCATAACCCGTTTATAAGTCTGTTTATCAATTTGATAGCAACTGCAGGCGGAGGCTTCCAAACCTTCACCATCCAGAATGGTGATATTGCCGCGGTGATAATTGATCAACTGCTTTTTGTGTAATGCCGTGGCCGCTCGTGTAATGCCAACACGACGCACTCCCAGCATATAGGCCAGAAACTCCTGAGTAATGCGAAACTCATCGGAGTTTGCTCGATCACGAGTCATTAACAACCAACGTGCCAGTCGAGCTTCAACAAGATGAAATCGCGTGCAGGCGGCAGTTTGTGATAATTGCACCATGCATACATACAAATATTTTTTTAATACCGTCTCCAGTACCGGACTCTGTTTAATCTGCTGCTGCAAATTGGCCACTGAGATTCGTAAAGCCGGACCAGCCCCCTGAACCAATGCATGTAATGGTGCGGTGGTCATGCCTAATACAATGGTATTTCCCAGCATGCCTTCATTACCAATCATTCCCACTTCGAGGTTTGAACTTGCATCGACCGGCGCGATTAACGAAATGAAACTTTGACTGGGAAACCAAGCGTATTGCAATAGATCACCCGGTTCAGTAAGCGTGTCATTAAACTCCAATTCCACCGTCTCACATTGGGCCAATAGCCGTTTTCTTTCAAAGACAGGTAAATCAGCAATCAGGCGATTAATTGGTTTGCTATCAGGATTAAGCAAGTTGACACTCCATTATTCTGATAAAAGGACACTAAAACGATTGTGCCATTTCGGAGTTGTACTCTACGCACATTAGCGAAGCTTAGTCTTATTGTTTGCTTGTCTCTGTCTGCCAGCCCACACACACGGTAAATGGTCTTAATCTATAAAGTTGGGTGTCCGCCCATTAATCTGTCGGTTTCTTTTTTAACCACCCGATAACATTCGCAGACGCGTTGTTCCAAACCTTTACGATCCAGCACGGTAATTTTGCCGCGGACGTAACGAATCAAACCATCTCGCTGTAAATGTCCCGCCGCCTCGGTAACCCCTTCACGACGCACCCCTAGCATATTGGCGATCAGTTCTTGAGTCATAGTAAGTTCATTTGATGGCAAACGATCCAGACTTAACAATAACCATCGGCACAATTGCTGGTCGACTGTATGATGCCGATTGCATACCGCCGTTTGGGCCATCTGTGTCATCAGCGCTTGTGTGTAACGCAACAATAAACGTTGTAAAGTTTCTGCTCGAAAAAACTCGTTTTTCAACCGTTGTCCACTTAAGCGATAAGCATATCCTGCACTTTGCACCACTGCCCAACTCGAGGTCGTTTCTCCCCCCATAAATAAAGAGATGCCGACAATACCCTCTTTACCAACCACAGCAATTTCGGCAGAAGCGCCACTTTCCATTACATGCAATAAAGACACTATTGCTGTAGTGGGAAAATACACATGTTTAATTAGATGATCAGGAGAATAAAGCGTATCTCCCAAAGGCATTTCTATCAGCTCCAAATCCGGAAAAACGCGTTTGCGCTCTTCTTCTGACAGTGCTGCCAGCAGGTGATTATGACAGGGATCGTTTTCTAAACTCATACGCTCTACTTAATATTCCACAAATATCTGTTTATTAGCATTCAACCTCACACCTTCGGCGTCAGTCTTTCAACTTTCACAAATTTGATTAAATATTTTATTAACGCATAAACACTCTTCAACTGTTTGTACGGTACCGCACATAACATCAGAAAAAACAATATTCCACATTCACATCATTTGTACGAAACCGTACATACGGATCCTGCTGTTGTCTTTATGCTGAAATCTACGCTGGCAAAAATTTAATAGGAGGAAAAGTAATAATGTTCATCCAATTTACTTTTGAAAATTCAAGCTTTTCACTAAAAAAACCTGTTAATTGTGATTCAACCAAGATGTCTCATGATACATCTCGGAATGGTTGAGAAACACTATGCGTACTCTACGTACACGTATAACCGACCGCGGATCAATCTGGCAGATTCTTCCAAAGAATCAAGGGGATAAACTAGATTACGAAAATCTGAAACGACTGTGCGATGAATTCCCTTTAGGCATCATTCTGTGTGATGAACAGGGTCGTTGTTTGTATTCAAACCAAGCTTATACAAACATTCTTGGCTATGCGCCGGGAGAGCTTCTCGATCTGGATTGGCACACTTGCCTCTACAGTGAAGACGCTGTTCCACTGAATGCTAAATGGAAACAAGCCATATCCAGCCGCAGTTCTCTACAGGATGATGTGCGTCTGATACGTGCTGATGGCACGATGATCTGGACTCGACTCCATGCCGCCATGCTGGATATTGCAGACTATCCTTTTGCTAGTCTGCTGATGGTTGAAGATATCTCCGAACGCAAGGCGTTGGAAAAAATATTGCGACAAGTGGAAAACGCTTTATTTGAAGAAAAAGAACGTGCTCAAGTCACGCTTGATTCAATTGGCGATGCTGTGCTGACCACCGATTTAGCAGGCAATATTACTTATCTCAACCGTGAGGCAGAACGATTAACCGGCTGGGATCGTCTTAAGGCCATGGGTAAACCTCTGTTGAGAGTATTCAATATCATTGATGGTGGGTCGCGTGACACTGCTCCGAATCCTGCCCAAAAAGCCATGCAGGAAAATCAAACCGTCGAGTTAGCCATTGGTTGCATCTTAATTACCCAGGATGGAACTGAGGTTGAAATTGAAGATTCGGCCGCGCCTATTCATAACCGTGATCAACAAGTCTCAGGTGCTGTTATTGTGTTTCACGATGTCACCAAATCTGCTGCGATGATGGAAAAGACCAACCGCCTGGCATGGTATGACCATCTGACCGGCTTGCCTAATATGGCTCTGTTTACCGAACTTCTATCACAATCGATTGGTATGGCGTACCGGCATAACAAACGAGTGGCGATACTGTTTTTAGATATGGATGATTTCAAAAAAATAAATGACAGCTTCGGTCATTTAACTGGTGATGATTTATTAAAATCGGTTGCCGATCGTGTCACTAAATGTATCCGAGTTACAGACATTGTTTGCCGGCGTAGCGGTGATGAGTTTCTGATTTTATTGGGCGAAATAGAATTGCCGGAAGATGCCACTCTCGTCGCCAGGCAAATTCTTTCAGCTATTGCCGTGCCGCAGCGTGTAAATGACAACGACATTACCTTAGCCGCCAGTATCGGTATCAGTGTTTATCCTGATGACGGCTTGGATGCCACGACCCTAATGACATGTGCTGATAGATATATGTATCTCGCTAAACAAAGCGGGCCGAATCAATTTTATTATTCCGGCCCTCCCCACACTGGAAAAGTTAAGCCTTAATGTCGTTAGGCATCTACTTTAATGATCAAGCCAGTTTTAAACGACTTTTCTGGACAAATATTATGAAATCTATTACTAAATCAATGCTATTTATCACGCTGTTAGCCTTTCCGCTGATGGCAGTAGTGTCAATCAGTGGTTGTGCTTCTACATCCACTCAATCCGGTACTGGCGAATATATTGATGACAGTGTGATTACTGCCAAAGTTAAAGCAGCCATCCTCAATGAAGAAACTCTGAAAGTCGCCGAAATCAACGTTGAAACCTTTAAAGGTGTTGTTCAACTAAGTGGCTTTGTCAGTTCACAGGCAGATATTGATCGGGCTGTTGTTGTGACACGCGGCGTTGCCGGCGTGAAATCAGTAAAAAACGATATGCGGGTTAAATAAAACTCACCAAGGCATGCCAGTCGCCCAACTAAACCAGAGGGCGGCTGGAACCATGCTGAGAACAGTGATGGGAATACCTACCCGCATAAAGTCCATAAATCCGAGCTTTACTCCCTGACTCGATGCACGTTCGGCGACAATGATATTGGCCAAACTACCGGTCAATAAAAGGTTGCCGGCTAGGGTTGAAAACAACGCCAATCCTTGTAAGGTAATAACCGAAAGGTTTTCTGTTACCCCCAATAACAACATCACAGCAGGCACATTGCCAATTGTGTTGCTGGCAATTAATGAAAATGGAATTAACACGGCCAGTCTATCCGGTAGCCAACCCTGTGTTTCCAGATAACTCACTGCTGAACCTGTCATTGGCAACGCACTGAACGCCGCCGTCACCACAAATAATGATGCGATTAATACCAACAATGGCAGATCTACTTCTTTAAGCAATCTATCGGTTTTAATAACTCGACCCAATAATAGAAACAGTACTACGCCAAGTGCAATTTGATAACGAAACTGAGAAAACAAAATCAACAGCACAATTAATATCATTGTGGCTAACAGGCTTTTGATAAACAGCCAGCGATCGGCAGTGTGATCATCTTCCCAGTAGCGAATAGTCGTGGCTTGCTGTAACTGATTACACCACACTCGATTCACCACTGCATATACGACTCCTAACGCAAGCAACACAGGCACGATGGTTAATAGGAAATAGTCGTGAATGGACAAAGCCCCCACACTTCCGATAAGAATATTTTGTGGATTGCCAATCAAACTGACCGCTGAGCCAGCATTTGCAGCCCCGGCCAGCGCCAACAAATAAGGACGTGGATCCAGGCCCTGACGCATTAATGCCATGCACAATACCGGTGTAAAGGCGAATACAACGATATCGTTAACCAATACCATCGATAACCCACCGCCGCTTATCACCACGCCAGCCAACAATAGCTTTGGTCTATCAGCTCGATAACTTAACCATTGGCTTAAGACATTAAAGCTATTCGCTGCTGCAAAATGGGCTGCCAAGAGCATTAAAACAAATAGCATTAATAAGGTTGGAAACTCGATAATTTCCGGTAGCTCGTTGACTCCCACCGCACCGAGGGCGATCAACATAAATGCACCAGCCATGGCAATGCCCGTACGATCGGCACTCAGCCCAGGCAATTTACCGACCGCCATCACGTAATAAACTATTAAAAAAACGCTTAACACCAATATATCTGGCAACGGCATTCTTTTTTCCTTGTGGCCGACATTAGTAATTATTTAAACGGATGAACACAATTTATCGGTGAGTTCGTCTGCACAGGCAATTTTAAGAGAAAACTGTTTTATCCGCTGTATTTCACACGGTCTAAAACAAAAAAGCCCCGTCATCACTGACGGGGCTTTTGCTTTGTTACTTTCTGGTAATTAATCTTTACCGACTTGATTACCAATTACGCCGCCTACTGCAGCACCACCAACAGTACCGACTGCGCTGCCACCGGTTAAGATGGCACCGCCCACGGCACCAATACCTGCGCCTGCTGCTGTGTTCTTATCGCGGCTGGACATATTGCCGCAACCGGCTGTTACCAGCATAGCTGTAGCTAAAAGGGCGATAAATGATGTTTGACGAATAATGTTCATAATAGTTATCTCTGAGTTCGGCCAAAACATATCTGGCGCGATACCAATCAGCATACTCGCCTTTGTTTATTGGCATGTGTTTAGTTTTTTTAGATTGCCAATAAAAAGTTTTTAAAAATCTTTTACTTAGCTGACAGTTAACACATCCTCCCACTTTGTCGTATAACTCGGGCTTTTATGTTCCTGCTTCATTTTCCACGGACGTTTAAAGCCCTGATTGGCCAGCTGTAACGTGTCTCTGCCCATCGTGTTATTAATGATATCCATCACCGTCATCAACTGTCCGGATTTGGCATCCTGATTCGGTGCAAACAAGTCCCGCTGCTGCCCACTTTTCGGCTGCAGTTCGGTGAGCATAATGCCGGCTTTGGCATAGTTAAATCCGGGGCGATACATTCGTTTCAGCGCAGCGAGGGCATGTTTAACTAACACTCTGGTGTCATCAGTAGCCATCGGTAACGCCGCCATCAAACTATTGCCGTAAAAAGCGTCTCCACTGCGATAAGGACTGCAGCGAATGTAAACCTGAATAATCCTTGCCACCGAGTGCTGTCGACGTAGTTTCATTGCCGCACGGCTGGTATACAGACTGATGGACTCGGCCAGACTGTTCATATCAGTCACCGGAATACCAAACTTCTCGAACTCAATATCTGCTTTTTGTCACTGATGGCATATTCCAGCTCCAGACAACTGATACCGTTAAGTTCGCGCACGGTTTTTTCCATTACCACACTGTATTGGCGCCGCAGGGTTTCAGCATTGGCTTGTTTTAAATCCAAAACGCTGTGAATGCCCTGCGTTTTCAGCTTCACTGCCAGTTTACGGCCAACGCCCCACACCTCACCGACATCCAGATCGGCAAGTAAATGGTTAAGTTGTTCAGGACTTAACTGATTAAAATCACAGACCCCATCAAATTCAGCCCGTTTTTTGGCACAGTGATTGGCCAGCTTAGCCAGCGTTTTACTGGCACCGATACCGACACTGACCGGCAATCCAGTCCATTGCCCTACCCGATGACGAATCTGCTGCCCATATTGCAGTAAATCAAGATGCTGGAAACCGCTCAGATCCAGAAAACATTCATCAATCGAATACACTTCCTGATCCGGCGAAAACTGATTGAGAATTCGCATCACCCGATTACTCATATCGGCATACAACGCATAATTGGATGATAAAGCGACTATCTGTTGCTCATTCGCTATTTGCTGAAACTTAAACCACGGTGCCCCCATCGGAATATGCTGTTTGGCTTCGTTACTTCTCGCCACAGCACAACCATCATTATTGCTGAGTACCACTACTGGTTTTCCGAGCAGTTTCGGATTAAATACACGCTCGCATGAAACGTAAAAGTTATTGACGTCGATCAGGGCGATACTGTGTGACATCTTATTTAAACCGCCGAAACGAACCGGTGACCACACCCCAGATTTCAAACTGCATACCGTCTTTGATTTCAATCGGCTGATATTCACCTGACTGATTGGATGGCAGTAATCGTGGCCCACCCTGTTTGGTTTTCGCCAGCAGTTTAATGGTAAATTCGCCATCGACTACCGCCAGCACAATATCGCCGATAGTGGCAGTTTTAGAACGATCCACCACCGCTTTATCGCCGGGCAATAAACCACTGTCGATCATTGAATAGCCCTGAATGGTGACAAAAAATGTTGCCTCTTCGTCATCAATCAAAAACTCATTAGGATCCAGCCGCTTTTCAACATGTTCATCAGCTGGGGATGGAAAGCCTGCTGCGACTTTGGAACTGAATAATGGCCAGCTGCGTTTAGCTGGTGCAACAACCGGGCGTTCAAATACCGTGGGCTGGTCTGCTAAATGATTAGTTTGCTTATCGGTGGACTGATTAAGTCGATAGGTGGCCAGAAAATCAGCAATGATTGGCTTTTGACTTTGAGGAATACGCATTACCGCAGTTGGTTCTTTGATCACCGTACCTTTTTTGCGTCCGGCACCAACGCGACGACCACCATGAGCATTTGAGCGAGTTGTCATAAACCACTTGATTAATTGAAACAGTTAATCAAGTGTACGAATCGCTTCCCATGCAAGCAAGGAAAAATTCACTAGCTAAACAACAACACGCTCCAGATAAGGCCAATCACCAAAATAATAAAAATCGATGCACCGATTTTATGTTCTTCAAACAAATTTTGCGCCTGATTGCCAAACAGACACACCAGCAAACCAAGCCCAAAATAACGCAAGCCACGCGAAATGGTGGTCGCCAGCATATAGAGCAAAAATGCATAGCCGGTCGCCCCGGCCGCCAGCATGGCAATCTGAAATGGAATCGGCGTGATACCCACACTCAAGACATACCAGAAACCATGTAAATGAATTTGCTGGCGAATAGATTCAAATTGCTCTGGCGTCGACAGCAGAGCAATAATTTGCTCTCCGATCAGACCAAACACAAAATAGCCAATCGCATATCCCAACGCCGCTCCAACCATGCAACCCCATAGCGCCATAGCACTAATCGCCCAGAGCATTTCCCGGCGAGCCTGCATCAAAGGAATCAGAATCGTTTCCAAAGGAATCGGCACAATCAGCGACTCCATGAAAGAAGCAAAAGCCACACCCCACAACATATGCTTTGAATTTACTAAACGCGAACCCAGTTTTTTGAATCTTTCCAAGCGAATTAACTTCCATTATTGAGATGCACAAATTTGATGTGCACACTAAGTAACTGTTCAGGACATCAAAAAAACGTATGTTCAACCAGTGCCAGGCAGCTGTATATAACATGGGTTCAAACTGAAAAAATGAATCAGTAAAGCGATCTAACACTATTCTTTCATCTGAATTTGTGTATGTTTGAAGACACTCAGGCATTGGAGACTGTAAATGCATTACCCTCTCATAGTATTCATAATCACGCTTCTTTGGCTACCCAGTATTCACAGTCAGGAATTAGTCGACCCTGGTGCCGAAATCCAGGTTACTGATGTTCCTCAAGATCAGGCTATTGAATCGCGTTTGACTGACATTCTCGATGTTATAGAGAGTTATGAAGACGTTGAGGTGCAGGTCAGTTCCGGTGTTGTTATTTTGAGCGGCAGTGTTCCCAGTGCTCGTGCCGGACGTGATCTGGTAGCGCTGGCCAGTCGGGTTGAAGGTGTTATCTATGTGCAAAATCTGCTCAGCGAACAAATGGACATTTCCACCCGTGTTCAACCGACCACGCAAAAAATTCAGGAGATGTTCAATTCGCTGATCCGCAGTTTGCCGATTGTGCTGGTGGCAATTCTCACCATTATTGTTTTCTGGTTGATTGGTCAATGGGCTGGCAATCGTGGCACATGGTTGCACCGGCTGGGTTTTACCGAATTGGCGGCAGATCTGGGTGAACGGATTATTCGTATCCTGATTGTCGGGATTGGTTTTCTTATTGCCTTACAGATCCTTGATGCGACAGCCCTGGTCGGAGCTTTACTCGGTGTAGCCGGTGTTTTCGGCCTTGCCGTGGGTTTTGCTTTTCGCAATATTGTCGAAAATTATCTGGCGGGTGTATTGCTTAGTGCTCGCAATCCTTTCAGCATCGGCGATGCCATCAAAATAGGTGAATTTACTGGCAATGTAGTTCGCCTGACCTCTCGCGATACGGTGCTGATGACCGGTGATGGCAATCATTTACGCATTCCAAACAGTACGATGATTACTTCTGTGATGACCAATTTCTCACGCAATCCACTACGCCGTTTTGAATTTAACATCACGATTTCTGCGAATGTCGATCTCAGTACGACTCGTCGACTTGGTTTGACGATTCTGCAACAAATGCCAGGGCTGTTGGCCGAACCCGCTCCACAAGTGTTGATTGCAGAATTACGAGAGAACATGGTCGATTTAACGTTTACCGCCTGGATAAATCAGCATGAAAGTGATTTTGCCAAAGCACGTAGTGAAGCTATTCGACTGGTAAAAATCGGTTTTGATAATGCTGGAATTAATATGTCCGAACCCATTCAGCGTGTTCAATTAGCCGAGCCAATCGAGTCTGTAGCGAAGGAAGAAAAGGCTCAACCCGATCTTCCACAACCCACGATTCAGCCTGCCGTTACGGCCAGTTCTGCGACGGTTGATATTGCAACTGATCCAACCATGACCAAACAACTCGCCAAAGAAATAAGCACATCAAAAGAAGAAAATCTTCTTAAATAACAAATTATTAATTTGTTTTCTAGAAAATAAATTAAATTTTATTTTAATCTGGAATAAAGCTTTTTTCAGCTTGAAGTGTGCCTCTGCAGTTGTTAGGATGGAGTCAACTTATTGGCATTCGCCAAATCTCTAAGTTGTCCCACCTCTGCACATTTCAGACCCAAACCTAACACGTACGCTTTAGGAGAAGTCATGACTGATAGACTCACCATAGAATCATTAGCTGAATTAACTGCATCACACGATGCACCCTGTTTGTCTTTATTTCAGCCCACTCACCGCTCGATGCCGGATAACCAGCAGGACCCTATCCGCTTTCGTAATCTCGTTAAAGTATTGGATAAGTCATTACAACAACAATACTCAGCCACTGAAATCAAAAAACTGCTTGAGCCGTTCGAAAAACTGGCTCGCGATCCATTGTTTTGGAATTACACTCAGGACGGGCTGGCCGTGTTTGCCGCACCAGGCTTTTTCCGTGTTTATTTGTTGCAGCAATCCATGCCAGAACTGGCAGTCGCAGCAGACAGCTTCCATATCAAACCATTACGCCGCTTCTTGCAATCAGTAGATCGCTATCAGGTCTTAGCCCTGAGTCGAGATAAATTCCGTTTATTTGAAGGCAGTCGCGATACGCTGGATGAAATTGAAATTGCTGACGATATCCCTCAAACCATTCAAGAAGCTTTGGGAGATGATTTAACCGATCCGCGTCATTCGGTTTCCTCATACGGTGGTGTTGGTGCCATGAAAGGTTCAATGCATCATGGTCACGGCGGTCGCAAAGACGCACTGGATGTTGATGATGAGCGTTTTTTCCGCTTTGTCGATCGTCAGGTACACGAGCATTTTTCCAAAAAATCACAATTGCCGCTGATTTTGGCATCGGTAACAGAACATCATCATTTGTTTCACAAGGTCAGCCATAACCCGTTTTTGATGGAAGATGGTCTGGCTGCAAATGCCGATGGTTTTACGCTGGATGAATTACGCAAACGGATCTGGGAAATCGTTGAACCTCAGCACCTAGCGCGTCAAGCCGCTTTAGCCGAAGCTTTTTCTGAGGCAAAAGCCCATCAACTTGGCGATGATAATCTTCGCCAAGTCGCAGTTGCCGCCGCTAGCGGACGTGTCGATACTTTAATGATTGAAGAAGGCCATCACATTGAAGGTCGGCTGGATCCCGAAACAGGCGAAGTGAAAACTGCCGAACTCAGTCATCCTGAAGTCGATGATGTCTTGGACGATTTGGGTGAGCTTGTGGAAAAAATGGGTGGCGAAGTCTGGATTTTACCGCCAGATCAAATGCCCGGTAAAACAGGTCTAGCCGCTATTTACCGACATTAAAACCATTTCAATATCAGCAAACTCTGTTGCCTTAACTAGGCAGCAGAGTTTGATGTTGGATTCAACTCAACGGGTATTCGTGTTCGACATAAAATTGCTGATACACAATCTCAATCCGTAACCGATCGCCGGCTTCGATAAACTGCAACGGCTGACTGACATCATCAATCCATTGCTGTGCCTGTTCGGCTTTGATAAAACTGCAGATATCGCCAATCGGCCAGTGGAAATACACTTCGCGCTGTTTCTTTTCTGCTAATACGGCTGGATCAGTCGTTTCTGGCAGCGGAATATACGAACTAAAAATCTCTAAGCCACCCTGCTGCTCTGGATCATTAGCACTGTATTCCAGTGAGATATCCCATCCCCGCACCAAACCATTATCGGCATCACCACGTTCGATACTGAAACCATACATCGCCAAAATATCATCATCAATTTCCGGCAGTTTCTTCAACGCATCCTGCACTGACTTGATTGCAGCTTTATCTTCATCTGTTAAGTTTTCCAGACTAAAAAGCCAATCGCCTAAATTAATGGCGGCCTGAATAATAGGCGGATGGGTTTTGTCGAGCAGAATATGTGACATGAGATAAGAAACGGGTCAGTAAATTGGCTGTATAGGATAACGAGTAACGCACCCTAATGGCTAATCAAAATATACTCATGAAAGTTTGATTATATTGAGGCAATAAAAAACCGTTACCGATAACTTGCGCTATCGGTAACGGTTGTTGAATCTGGTTTTATTTATCTGATGTATCTTTGCAGAAAATCGCGTCGGTTGGTTGCGTATTATTTTGCTGACTATCAACGATGGTAGTCGACAAATTGTCTACTTTTTTGTGCTCAAACTCTTTATTTTCAGCTACGGCCACACTGACGGAACTGGCAAGGCTTAACGCACTGATAGAGAGAAACGTCTTTAATCTGTTCATAGGATGACTCCGTTAAATTCGGCGGGAGCTAACTTAATAGCCACGATTCCGTTATAGACCTATGAAACTGAACTACCGCTGAACAAATTCAAAAATGCTTCATTATTTAATAATCTCTCAAACCTGTTTAAATTCCCATGCTGCAGCGTGGGAACCAGACCGAATAGGTCAAACTAAATCACTCCGTTTCCGGGCTCACACGCCAGATGGTATTACCGACATCATCAGCAACCAAAATGCCGCCTTGTTTATCGACAACGACACCTACCGGACGGCCCATAGCATCGCCATTACCGTCAACAAATCCAGTCAGAATATCTTGTGGCATACCGTCCGGTTCACCATCTTTAAACGGCACAAAGATCACTTTATAACCACTTAACGGTTTTCTGTTCCATGACCCATGTTGACCGATAAACGCACCGTTTTGATATTTTTCATCGAGTAAATCCGCTTGATAAAAAGCCAAGCCTAATACGGCAGTATGGGCACCTAATGCATAATCCGGTTTGATGGCTTTTTCAACCAAATCGGGTCTTGGTGGCTCGACTCGCGTATCGACTATCTGGCCATAGTAGCTATAAGGCCAGCCGTAAAAGCCGCCATCTTGCACCGAGGTCATATAATCCGGCACCAGATCGCTGCCAATTTCATCGCGTTCATTAACGTTGGTCCACAGCTCTCCACTTTCAGGCTGCCAGGCTAAACCGTTAGGATTACGCAAACCCGATGCAAAAAGTCGTTTTTCGCCAGTCTCGGGATTGACCTCTAAAATCGCAGCACGGTTCTCTTCGTTCTCCATGCCATATTCTGCAATATTACTGTTGGAACCCACCGTGGCGTAAATTAATGTGCCATCTTCATTGGCGATAATATTTTTGGTCCAATGATGATTAATCGGCCCACCTGGCAAATCAGTTACATGCTCAGGCTCAGCAGTAATTTCAGTCTGCCCTTCTTCATAAGGAAAACGCACAATCGCATCGGCATTGGCGACATAGAAATCATTGCCAATCAACTCCATGCCAAACGGTGAATGCAGCTTTTCAAGAAATACATGACGGGTTTCAGCTACACCATCGCCATCCTCATCACGCAATAACGTAATCCGATCGGCGCTCGGAACAGCAGCTCCGGCACGTTTCATTACTAAACCTTTTACCCAATCTTTAATACCTGTATCAGGTTTTTCGCTTTCAGGCGCATTTGATTCGGCCACCAGCACATCGCCGTTTGGCAATACATAAATCCATCGTGGATGATCCAGATCCATGGCAAACCGGTTCACCTTTAAGCCATCTGCTGCAATGGGTTCACCATCAATCGGCCAACCTTTGGCCGGAGCAATTTTCAGCGTGGGTAACAAGCCTTGTTTAGGAGCAACCAAGGTCGGCTCAGGACCATAATCTGCTTGCGGAGGTACCTTAGCGGTATCGCCACAACCACTCAAACTCACGGCCAACACGCCAATTAAAGTTCCATACACATAAGGATGTTGCATAGCGTACTCCTGATAATCATTAAGATAGATTTCGCTTCCAACCGATTCCGATTAGAAAATCACTCACTGAGTCTAACAAGGTGGGCTATGGGACGGCTTGCTTTGGGTTAAAGGCCTTCGAAGTAATTGGCTTTATAGTGGCTTATGTGTTTTGGTTATTAATGATGAATGTTTGCCAGTTCACATTGTCATAGTTTCAGATGTTTTATTTCACCCAACGGAGGTTACATGCAAATTCAAGTGAATACCGATCGCCACATTCCAGGTGATGACACGCTTACAGACTCTATTCGTGAGGAGTTACAGCATTCTCTAAAACGATTCGATGAGCACGTCACTCGTGTCGAAGTGCATTTAAGTGATCAAAACAGTGAAAACCGTGGCGGTGCTGATGACATCCGTTGTCTGATTGAAGCACGGATAGAAGGCCTTCAACCCAATGTGGTTACCCATGATGCCGCGACCATCAAACAAGCTTTTACCGGCGCAACCGATAAAATGAAACGTGTACTGACCACAACCATTGAGCGTATGCAGTCACGCTAATAGCTCGTTAATAATCGATACCTAAAAAGGCCAAACAAAACGATTTGTTTGGCCTTTTTTGATCACATCCAAACAGGTTTCAAGTAAAGTCTTTAAATACTATTTGGAAGAGGTCAGCACATGGAGTCCATCAGCGTCGCGTTTTCGATTTTTCTTAGTAGCATCACCGGTGGTATGCAACTACATGTTTCAGATGTGATGGGTGGGGATTTAGAAACTCAGATTATTGAATATCAAGATCATAAAATCGATTATCACTATCAATTCTGGAAAATAAAACCCGCTTCTGTCTGCTCAACGACAAAACATGAATTGGTGTCTGAATATTCGCAGTGTACTGTTGCCGCCAAGTCATTTTTCATTGAAACCTGCTCGCATCTCACCAATAACAAGCGAAATCACTGGAAACATAAAAAGCTGGAAAACATGTACTGCTCAGCGGCCGTCAGTTATGAGCCGACCATTGCACAAATATCCATCCCCACAGCAAAAGAAGCAGAACTACTCGAAGCCCAACAAGCATGCTCAATGCTCACACTACAAGCCAGACAAACCAGAAGTCCGCAACACGCTACTCAACGAGATAAAGCTTGTGCGGAATATAAAGCACTTTCTGCTGTAACAAAATAATACTTATCGCTGCTATTCCCTCGTAGGAGCGTGGGAACGAGCTTAAATAATTTTATTTTTAGCTAACCATGTCTTTTTGTGTTCCCACATTCCGTGTAAAAGAGCATTTTTCATCACCACGCATACTGAAGTTCGTACACCCTAGAAATGGCTGGTGTGTTTTAGAATTAAATCGTTGTATAAGCATGCCCGTTTCACAAGCAGGACACCGTTCTGCTTTAAAGCCACATTCAGTTGAGGCACATAGATAATCTGTATCATTCATCACGAACGGCGCACTACTGCATTCTGGACAAGTTTTCACGATGGTTGGGCAATATTTTTTGCCCAGCGAACACGCATAAAACAAACCATACTGCCCTTCAATCGGCACCAGTTGACCTTCCAGACAGCTTGGACAGCGTACTTCTTCAAAATAGTGATTCTGTATAGTAGTCAAAGACACACTGACATCCTCACGCATGTCTTTGAGCTCTTTGATAAAACTGGACTCCATTCCCATTTGTGTATGAATAAAGACAGTTTTTTTGGCCCGACTTAATGCCACATAAAACAAACGTCGCTCTTCGGCGTGTTGAAAATCTTCAAGCCTTGGCAATAAAATTTCCAGCATGGGTTCCGTCTGTACTTCAGATGGAAAGCCGTATTTCCCTTTGATGACATCCAGAATAATCACAAAATCTGCTTGTTTGCCTTTGGCGGAATGCACAGACATACCCGAAAATTTCAAATTACGATGCTGTGATTTATAGGTATTAAGTGGCGGTAATGAATTTTTAAAACGAGCCAAAAACATCACTGAAGCGGTTTGCCCTTTCAACTGATTCTGTATCTGTGCCAATGCCTGTTCAATCGCCGAATCTTTGCCGGTAGTGATGATATGGACTTCACGTTGGTCACTTTTGCTGTGAGTTTTGAGCCGTTTAGCAATCTGATGAGGATTTTTCTGCACAAAACTAGATGCCACTGTTTCAATGCGATCATTGAAACGAAAAGTTTTATCCAGCGATAAAATTTCAGCGTCACCGAAAAATTGCTCAAACTGCGTTGTCAGTCTGACATCACTGCCTGTGAAGCGGTAAATTGCCTGCCAGTCATCCCCGACCCCCATCAAACCACAGCCAGGGTTTGCAGCTCGAATCGCTTTGATAAAGGATGCCCGAATCGGTGAGATGTCCTGAAACTCATCAACTAAAAGATACTTCAGTCGAAAGGATTCTTTGGTATGTGAATGAAAATAGTCTTGCTGAGCATGAAACGTGGCCCGACTGATCATATCGGCAAAATCGATTGTGCCGTTGGCTTGCAAAACAGATTCGTAGCGTTCATAAACCCAGTTAAATAATTTCTGAAATAAGGACCAACGGGTCTGATTGTATCGGCTCATCTTTTTTAAATGTTTGGTATCGACACCCGTTTCAGAGGCTTTGAACAAACTTAAAAACTGCGACATCAACGTATAAAACCCGTTATCCATTTTAAACTGGGTAGTCTGTGCAAAAAAATCGTCGTAGCCAATCGGTCTAATAACATTTTCAATGGGGATGCGGTGCTGTTTGCAATGTCGTTTAATTAATGCTTCCACTGCCTTTGGCAAACCACCCGACTGCTTGGATTGCCAGCTGTAGGTTTCCCACAAGACCGTGCCATTGTCATGATGAACCTGACGTTTCCATTGCATACCCTTTTGGTATTTTTCAGCATCAATGTCCTGTCGCGTTTGGCCATTTTTATCCACGCCAAAATGCTCCAGATGCACATCCAGGTCAGTCAGATAAAAGTCTGGTTGGTAAGCTTTTCTGCCCGGCTCACTTACAGCAACGGGATAAACGGCCTCATATTCAAATGCAATACCATTGCTAAACAGGTAATTTGCAATTTCCAGCTCTTCAAAACTTTTCACCAGGTCGCCTGATAAGGCTCTGACTTCATTATCTTTTACATATTTTAGATACTGGCCATACGTTTTATCATCAATATTATCTGGCTGTGGATAAAAGTAATGCCCAAAAAAAAGTTTCAAATCATCGCGAATGCCATCTGTTTTTAATAACTCCACAATCTGCAAATTCACAAACTTCTGGTATTCACGTTCATCTGTTGCCAGGACACTAACTGTCGTAGCACCTTCACAGAAACTGACTATCTGTCTACCCGCTTGGTGGAAGGTACTCACCTTTAAACCTGTTAACGCTGCATATTCATCAGCGCGTTGCTGTAATTCGTCACGGGCATCGCTGCCAAACGCCAACATCAAAATCTCTTCGGGCCTAGCCAGCCCATTTGCAACCAGATAATTAGCTTTGGCGATCATGGTGCTGGTTTTACCTGTTCCGGCTCCAGCAATCACTAGCACTGCATCTTCATCGGTCACACAGGCCAAACGTTGTTTATCGGTTAAGGGATGCGCTTCAAGTTGATCAAATAGCTGCTGATTTTTCCCTAATTGCCATTGATACCAGCCGTCATTAAACCGCTGCTGAAAATCCTTGGTGTGAAACAGAAAGTCATATAACTGCCCTTCTACTGCAGAACAATTCAACCCCAGATCATCAAATGCCTGTAAGTGGGAAAAATCCGGCTTATAAACCTGATATTTTTCCAATAGCGCGTTGCTGTGTGAAGCTCGAAAATAGCGTTGATGGTTTTTGATTTCGCGACGAAACAATGCTTCTGCTTCAGCTAGTCGCTGATAAATTGGTAAATATTCTGCTTTCCAAAACGCTAGCCGCTCGTGTAACGCTGTGGTTAAAAAGTCATGTAAACCAGACTGTCGGAAAAAACAGAACCGTTTGCCGCCCCATTCAATAATGACCAGCAAACCTGTTTCACGCAGCGAACAGATCTGTTCCGGCCCAGGAAAATTGAAATGTCGGTGATTCACTGTCAAACCGACATGCGACAACTCAAGACGAAATTTTCCAGCGAGCAATTGAATGCGGGATAAGGTAAACGTTTGAATGCTCAAATTAGTTTTGTCTGGTTGATGTCATTCATGATTATTCGATTTTATGTTAGAAACGATCGAAATAATCTGAATCCATGGTTTTAACGTGATAGGTTTCCTGAATGCTGACGCCAAGGTCATATTCAATCATTAGCTTGGCAAGGGTTTTACCATCAATCAGCACCACTGAAATATTCAATCCACGGGCTGCGTCTTTGGCACCTTGGGAGAATTCGGAGGTAGTGATAAATACGCCTTTGCGAGCACCTTGCCGGGTTAATGCACCGATAAACTTGTCAATTTCTGGGCGATGTACGGTGTCTTCCCATTTTTTGGCTTGCAGATAGATGGTGTCGAGGCCAAGTTTGTCTTCATTAATAATGCCATCAATACCGTTGTCATTACTAAGTGGCGTTTGCAATGTGGCATCGTTGCGAGCACCGCCATAGCCCATTGCGACCATTAACTCGATAACCAGTTGTTCAAAGGCCGCTGGGGTCAGGGATTTGATGTTTTCTATCAGCTCTTCAGCCAGATTTTTATTGAGCACCTGATAAGCCTGGTTAAGAATATCGTCCGGTGTTTCAGCATCAAACAGCGGTTTGGCTGGCTCGTTATCTTCTGGTTTATCGGTTGGCTTTGACTGATGAAAGGTTTTGAAACTTTCAAATTGCTTGAGAAACTTCACATCAATACGTTGGGGCTGGCTCGCCAGAATATTTTTGCCCAGTTCGGTAATTTGATATTGGGCCTTACCTGCAGACTTAATCAAACCGGCTTTTTTCATATAGGTAATAGCCCAACCGATACGGTTATTAATCACCGTCTGCTTGCCCGATGGCAATAATTCCTGTCTTTCTTCATCGGTCAGATTGAAATCCACAGCAATCTGCGAACGAATTTCTTTAGCATGGATAACGGAGCCATTTTTCAGGCATTGGATAACTGGCAACATCACAGTTTGAAAATCAGGTATCGGCATCCTTACGCTCTCTTTTTGTGCAGTTGGCAAGGATAACAAATACAAGTGATTTGCGGGCGACAATCAATATGTTCATTCGTGGGATTAATCGGCTCAGAATATGAGCCGATCAAGTTTTATATTCAGGTCATGAACAAATTTGAGGTGCATATTGATGGCCGGTATCAAAGCGAAATCGCTCTGCACCATACTCGAGTAAAGCATTTTCAAATTAGGTTACCGCAACAGATTATTGTGTTTTTCACCAAGCCACCGGTATGCTTGCGACTACAGATATTCTCTAATTCCAACTAAAACCCAGGCAGCATAATGAATAAGAAGTTACTTTTAGCTATCGGCTTGATACCGCTCGTTATCATTTTGGCAATCGTTTTCAATAATCGAAATGCTCCATCATCTGCAACTGACAGTAAACGGCAATTATCTGAATTGCAGTCTATTGAAGAAGGCTTTATGGAAGCTGAGGTTTTCATTAACGCCCAAGCACCGATCAAAATTGATGATCAAACCCGATTGGAAAAAGCGTTGGCGGGCCCTGGGGAGATGATCACCTATTTTTATACCTTGACCACGGTGACGATAGAAGAAGTGGATTCGGCTGCTGTGCTAGAGAATATCAAGCCAAAATTGCTCTCGAATCTTTGCAATAATGCGGAAATGCAGCCAGTTCTGCAGGCCGGTGCAAAAATTGTTTATGTCTATTCAGACAAGAACAGTGAAGATGTCGGACGTATTGAGGTAGTGGCAGCGGATTGTCAGGCGTTAAGCTAAGTTTGCGTAGTCACGCAATGGACTGCTGCTGTAGCAACATGCTCATATCGCGTTTAGGTGGATGGCCAAACATCCGTACATATTCACGACTGAATTGTGACGGACTTTCATATCCCACCCGGTAAGCCGTGCTGGCAGCATCCTGCGTCTCCGTCATCATGATTTTTCGAGCTTCAAGCAGCCTGAATCGTTTTTGATATTGCAACGGACTCATCGCCGTGACCGCTTTGAAGTGGCTATGAAAAGACGAAATACTCATGCCCACCTGGGTAGCCAGATCCTCAATTTTGATTGGCTGGTCGTAATTGGCTTTGAGAATTTGAATCGCCTCTGAAATGCGTTGCATGTGACTACCGGTTTGGGCCATTTGAGCAATGACATCGCCATATTGGCCGTTGAGTAACCGGTAATGAATTTCACGTTTAATCATGGGCGCTAATAACGCAATATCCTGTGGAGCTTCCAATAACCGGGCAAGTCGTAATACGCCATCCCCCAGTAACGCATCCACATCGCCTACAAAAATGCCACGCTGGCTTGGTATTTTGTTTTTAAACGGCAAACGGGTCTGTGCCATTAACTCGGTAAGTTGGTGCAGATCCAACTCAATCTGCAAACATAGATAGGGTTTGTCTTTACTCGCTTCTATCACCTGCCCAATCACCGGTAAATCGACAGAGGCCACCAGATATTCCGAAGGCTGGTATTGATAGATTTCATCTTCGAGTAACACCCGTTTCTTGCCCTGCACAATGACACACAAAGAAGGTGTATAAACGCTGGGCAATCGGTCATTTATTTCATTGAGCTTTATGCAGTTCACGCCGGTTATTGCGGTGTTGTGAATGCCGTTCCCTGAGGAGAATTTATCAATCAGGCTCGCAAGCTCTTTGCGTTGGGTTTCGTTCATTTCCTAATTACCCCAATATGTTACTGATGCTGATTATAGGCTGATGATGTTTTGTAAATACATTAACTTGTAGAAATAGGCAATTTTCTTGTAGCTCTGTGTATCCAAAATAAGCAGCTTCGTCTCTACCATTTGAATCGTCACTTACAGACAAATTCAAATGGAGATAACCAATGAAAAACGTAGAAAATAAAGTAGTTTAATCACCGGCGCCAGCAGCGGGATCGGTGAAGCCACCGCCAGAGTACTGGCTAAAAATGGTGCCATTGTGGTGCTTGGTGCACGTCGAACTGATCGCCTCGAATCCATTGTCCGAGACATCCAGCAAGCTGGTGGTCAGGCTGCCTATCATGAGTTGGATGTAGCCAATGCAGAACAGGTGAATGCGTTTGTGACTTTTGCTAAAGACACTTTTGGTCGAGTTGATGTGATGTTTAACAACGCAGGCATTATGCCGTTGGCACCGATGCGGGCGTTAAAAACAAATGAGTGGAACAGCATCATCGACATCAATATTAAAGGTGTATTGAACGGTATCGCTGCAGTATTACCAATCATGGATCAGCAAGGCAGCGGGCATATTATCAACACCGCTTCCACTGGAGCACGTGCAGTTGGTCCTTCTTGTGCTGTTTACTGCGCCAGTAAATTTGCTGTTCGGGCTATTAGCGAAGGCTTGCGTCAGGAATCCAACAATCTGCGGGTAACCGTCCTCTCCCCCGGCGTCACCACCACGGAACTTGGCCACGATATTACTGATGAATCTGCCGCTGAATTTGTTGATCAGCTTCGCAACACATCGTTAAATGTCGAAGCCGTTGCTGATGCCGTTTTGTATGCCATTTCGCAACCTGACAATGTGGATGTGAATGAGTTGGTGATTCGCACTGTGGCCTGTTATGGCCATGCCTTTTAAGCGTGGGGCTCAGGATGAAAACATTTAAGTCTCTGACGGTGTTTGTCTGGTTTTATCTATTGAGTGGCTCTGTGATGGCAGAGCCGCTCAATCATAAACAGCTGGTCGAACAAGCTTTCAATCAATGTAGCCAAGGCACAGGATCGCCATTTGATTTACTCGCAGCAGATGCACAATGGACCATTATGGGGCCGACTGAGTCAGCCAAAACCTATAATCTGCCAGACTTCCAGGAGATGGTTGTTAAGCCTTTCAATCAACGGCTTGCGACCCCGTTAAAACCTAGGGTGCATGATACTTATCAGGCTGGTAATGAAGTCATCATTTTGTTTGAGGCTGAGGCTACCTTGATTAATGGTGAAAGATACCAAAACAGTTACGCCTGGTTTTTTACCATGCTGCAAGGGCAAGTCACTAATGTCAGAGCAGTGCTTGATTTAAATGCTTACGATGCAGTGATGGCACTTGATGTTAACGATGACTGAAATAGACGTTTAATCTGACAAAACGGTGGTTTGGTCATTTCGGTTATTACTTTCGTTGCAGAACATCGCTGATGTAGCCTTTGAGCTATATACTGAGTTTCTATTCGGGAACGACTGGCGGGTGGACAGGTCAGTATGTCATCGATAAAAATTTCAAAACTTAAACTCCCGATTGGATATCAGCATTTTTATTCATGGACAGTTTCACGATTACACTTTTTATAAAGGTTTGATTGTCATGACAAAATACAAAAAAGCAGCAGAAGCCGTTGAACGTCTCTCACCTGAACAACATTATGTAACCCAGCAATGCGGCACCGAACCACCATTTGATAATGCCTATTGGGACAATCACGAAGCCGGTCTTTACGTGGATGTAGTGTCGGGTGAGCCGTTGTTTGCATCAATAGATAAATTTGATAGTGGCACCGGCTGGCCGAGTTTTACCCGTCCGGTGCAGACCGAGAATGTCACCGAAAACTTTGATGAAAGTCTGGGAATGCGCCGTGTTGAAGTGCGCTCAGTACATGGTGACAGTCATTTAGGTCATATCTTCCCTGATGGCCCCGAAGAAGCCGGTGGCATGCGTTATTGCATCAACTCCGCCTCACTACGATTTATTCCGGTGGATGAACTGGACATCGAGGGTTATGGTGAATTTAAAAAGCTGTTTTCAGAAACCTTAGGTGAAACAAAATGAGCGAGACAAATACCGAACGTGCCGTACTGGCCGGCGGCTGCTTCTGGGGTATGCAGGATTTGATTCGTAAATTGCCAGGCGTGATCTCTTCACGAGTCGGCTATACCGGCGGCGATATTCCAAAAGCCACTTATCCAAACCATGGCACCCATGCTGAAGGCATTGAGATCATCTTTAATCCTGAGCAGATTACTTACAGACAGTTAATGGAGTTTTTCTTTCAGATTCATGATCCGACCACACCTAACCAGCAGGGCAATGATCGGGGCATGAGTTACCGTTCAGCAATTTATTACACCAGCGATGAGCAAGCCGAAATTGCCAAGCAGACGATTGAAGATATAAATCAATCCGGAATATGGCCCGGAAAAGTCGTCACAGAAGTAGAACCTGTCGGTGATTTCTGGGAAGCTGAACCCGAACATCAGGATTATCTGCAACATTATCCAACTGGATATACCTGTCATTACATTCGGCCGGATTGGAAATTGCCGAAAAGCTGAATTGCATTCCCACGCGGGAGCGTGGGAACGAGATTTCAACTACATACATTTAAACTAAAGTTTATTCTGGCTCCCACGGTCCCCCGTGGGAACCCCAGCCAGTTATATCAACGTCACCATTCATGACAGATCTCCAACAGACCATCCCTTCCTGCATAGCTTCTTGCACTGGAATAGCGCCAATGAATAGCTTCATCCACATAGCCACGTTTGACCGGGTTGTGATGAATATAATCAATTTTTTGACGCATCACTGCCTCACCCTGTATCAGTTCTGGATGAACACCTTCCTGCCAGAATTGATGAGGCCGATTATGTTTGTGGGCTTTTTTATGAGAATCCAACTCTTTCAGAATAGTATGAATCCGATTAGCTTGAAGGTAGCCAATTAGGCGACGCGCAGTAAAAGATTTAAATCGAGCGATATCTTTATCCAGTTGCTCGCTTTGGGCAATAAGATGCAGGTGATTTTCAAGAATTACGTAGGCATATACTTTCATCCCCTCATTCATCATGAATCGAAAAGAGTCGAATAAAATATTAACAGTGTCTGGACGGGTGAAAACGGGGATCGAATTTAATACCGTCAAGGTCATAAAGTGTGGTTGGGTTGGATCGGTAAATATATAGCGGCTTCGGCCCATGCCTCATAATCCTTTACGTTGCATTGCTGAAGTTAAAGCTTAGCACACCGGCATTCCCACGCGGGAGCGTGGGAACGAGGAAAAGGTCATAAAATGTGTTTAACTAGTTCCCACGGTCCTCCGTGGGAATCTAACACCTAAGCTACATTCGAAAGCGTGGGCATCGGAACGAGATTTCGACTCTCAGTGTTCAAATGAATATTTAATTTGAGTAAACTTCGGGCACAAAAAAACCACCTAAAGGTGGTTTATTTTGTTTTGGTGGAGGCGGCGGGAATCGAACCCGCGTCCGCAAATCCTCTGCCTTCAGCTCTACATGCTTATTTCATCTATTAATTTAACTACTAGCTACCCGATGAACAGGGAAAACTAGAAGCGATCTTGTTAAGTTTTAGTCTATCAGTACCAAGCATACGTCAAGACGGTCTTGTGAGAGTCGACGCCCGATACCAGACGCACAAGCACGGCTCTGGTCGAACGGCATTCACTGGTTATTAAGCAGCTAGTGCGTAGTTGTTATCGTTAGCAACTATATTTTTCCAATCTTTTTAACGAGAAGAACTGGAGTTCTCGGCATGCACCTTAGGTTTCGTAACCCACGTCGAAGCCAGGTCGCCCCCAAAGGTTTGTAGTACGTCAGACATTATACGGAATTCGACAGTTCCTTGTTGCGATAATTAAATATTTTTAAATAAACGCTCTTTATCGCGTTGCCAGTCACGTTCTTTCATGGTGGCGCGTTTGTCGTGCATTTGCTTACCTTTTGCCAACGCTATTTCAATCTTGGCTTTGCCTCGCTTCCAGTACATGTTAAGCGGGATCAAGGTATAACCTTTGCGCTCAACTGCACCGATCAGCTTATTTAGCTCGTTACGATTCAGCAGCAATTTGCGGTCGCGTTGTGGCTGAGGAACGATGTGAGTAGATGCTGTCTTCAAGGCGGTGATCAACGCATTGGCTAACCAAGCCTCACCATTACGGATAAGCACATAGCTGTCACTCAGCTGTGCTTTACCTTCACGTAAGCTTTTCACTTCCCATCCTTCCAGCACCAAACCCGCCTCGAATTTTTCTTCTATAAAAAATTCATGACGCGCTTTCCGGTTACGGGCGATAGTATTGTCGGTTTGTTGAGGTTTATTCTTTGTGGCCATCGCGGCATTATACATGTGCGCATTGCTGCTTGGCTTGAGCATTTTAGGAAATTCGCCCAGAATCGAGGCTATTTATTTTAATGAGTGAGATATGGATAGACCGTTAAAGTCGGTTCATGGCGAGTGGACTTCACGCTGGGCCTTTATTCTTGCTGCCACTGGTGCAGCAGTTGGCCTGGGGAATATCTGGAAATTTCCTTATATCGCCGGTGAATATGGCGGCGGTGCGTTTGTCCTTGTTTATCTTGCTTGTATCTTTGCCATCGGTGTTCCCATCATGATGGCGGAAATTCTGATTGGTCGACGCGGTCGACAAAATCCGTTTAACAGTCTGGCCAGTTTGGCCGAAGAAGAAAAAGCCTCTTCCCTTTGGAAATATCTTGGTTTTGGCGGTGTATTAGCCGGGTTTTTAATTCTTTCTTATTACAGTGTGATTGCCGGTCAGGCGATGGCCTATGTTCCTCGCTTATTATTCGGTGTATTTGAAGGTGTCACGCCAGATGGTGCGCGTAACCTGCATCTGACGCTGATTAACGATCCTGAAAAACTGTTAGCCTGGCATACCATTTTTATGATGCTGACCATGTTGATTGTCAGCCGTGGTGTACAACGCGGTTTGGAAAAGTCAGTGCGGTTTTTAATGCCGGCTTTATTTCTGATTTTGTTGGTATTAGTTGGATATGCCTATCAGACCGGTGTTTATTTTGATCAGGCAGTAAACTTTCTATTCAAACCCGACTTTTCCAAACTCACCACCGAGGCCATTTTAACTGCCATGGGCCATGCATTTTTCACTCTTAGTCTGGGTATGGGAGCGATTATGGTCTATGGATCTTACCTACCGAAAAAAACCTCTATATTTAAAGTCTCACTGGCGATTTCATTTATGGATACGGCGGTCGCGATTCTGGCTGGTTTGGCGATTTTCCCGCTGGTGTTTGCCAATAATATGGCTCCAGGTGCTGGGCCAAGTCTGATATTTGAAACCCTGCCAATTGCCTTTGGCCATATGGATAATGGCGCATTTTTCGGTGGTATGTTTTTTTATTGTTGGTTTTTGCAGCTTTGAGTTCAGCAATAGCCCTGGTCGAACCCGTAGTGACATGGCTGGTGGAAAACTTTGATATAAAACGGCTTAACGCCTGCATCTGGGTAGGTATATTGGTCTGGTTGCTGGGACTGCTAAGTTTGTTCTCATTTAACGTTTTGAAAGACTGGACTTGGCAGGATATGACGGCCTTTGAGTTGCTGGATTATCTCACTGCCAATATCATGTTGCCTTTGGGCGGAATGCTCATCGCAATTTTCGCCGGATGGATCATGTCGCAACGCAGTACTCAGGAAGAGCTGGGGATTAAATCCAACCTGATTTATCACGAATGGCGCTTTTTGGTTCGGTATGTCACACCAATAGCGATTTTTGTCGTTTTTGTGAGTTTAACGGGTGTATTGGATTTCATCTTTTGATTATTTTCATTTGAGGTCAATGTAAACACTAAATGACGACTATTACGCGCAGTTCGCTAGTAATGTATACGCCGGATCAGATGTTTGATCTGGTCAATGATGTAGAGGCCTATCCGAGTTTTCTGCCCTGGTGTCGTGGCAGTAAAATCATCAGTAAAAACGATAAGGTGATCTGCGCCACGCTGGATATTGCTAAAGGCGGTATTCATCACGAATTTTCCACTCGCAATACCTTGCAACATGGCGAATCGATCCGTATTGAACTGATTGATGGCCCTTTCCGACATTTAGAAGGTTTCTGGCAATTCAGTCCGATTGGCGACAATGAAGGTTGCCGGGTGCAACTGGATATGGATTTTGAATTTTCCACACGCTTGCTAGATTTGGCATTAGGGCCCGTGTTTACCCAAATATCTGGTTCATTAGTTGAAGCGTTTTGTATTCGTGCCAAGGAAATATATGGAACCCGTTAATGCCAAATTAATTACCGTTGAAATTGCCTATGCACTGCCTGATGAGCAAGTGATTTTGTCATTGGAAGTCCCTGACAATACAACGGTTGAACAGGCGGTTAAACGCTCTGGTATTTTGGAACGTTATCCACAAATCAATATTGAAAAAGATAAAGTCGGGATTTTCGGCAAAATTTGTAAAATGGATGCCACGCTGAGCCACAAAGACCGTATTGAAATTTATCGACCGTTAATTGCTGATCCGAAAGAATCGCGTCGGCAAAAAGCCGAGATGGAAAAGAAAAACAAAACCGCAGAAGCCGCTAACGATTAGATTCCAGCCAATCCAGTTCTGCATTGGTAAAGCCCGCTTGTTTGCGGGCTTCGATATGAAATGGCCCACGTATTTCACCATTAAAATAGGTTTTTAATAAGCTGGTGAAAGTATGTGTCGGCTCTAAATCACGTTGATCACAAAGATAATTAAACCAGCGTGTGCCAATTGATACATGACCGATTTCTTCGCGCAAAATCACTTCAAGAATTTCAACTGCAGCCAAATCACCACTGGCTCGTAGTTTATTCATCATGCCCGGTGTCACATCCAATCCCCTCGCCTCCAATACTCTTGGCACTAATGCCATGCGAGTCAATGGATCATGATGCGTTTTTCGCGCCATTTCCCATAAACCATCATGGGCTGGAAAATCACCGTAGGCATAACCGGCTTGCTGAAGGTGTGCTGATAACATGGAAAAGTGCTTGGCTTCTTCATCAGCCACTTGCAGCCAGTCACGATAAAAATCATCCGGCATATTGGTAAAACGAGCTATCGCATCCAACGCTAAATTAATCGCATTAAACTCGATATGACAAATCGCATGAATCAGTGTGGTGTGGCCAGTTTGCTGGTTATTACGGCGTCGTGGTAAATCACGTGGCGAAACCAGTTGCGGTTTGTCCGGCCGACCTGGGTTAACGGGAACCGGTAGAGGTTGATGAGCAATGCTGTAGCCATGCTGATGACATTCAGCCGCTAGTTGCCGGGTTTGTTGGGCTTTTTCGCTCGCATCGTTAATAAGCAGGCATTCTAATGCCCGAGCGCGTAAATCAATTTTTGAATCAACCATCCATGCGTACTCTTGGATCGACAAAGGTGTATGAAATATCGGTCAGCAAAAGCCCAACAATATATAAAACTGAACCAAGGAAAACCATGGCCCGCACAATGGCAAAATCCTGCGCATGTATTGCATCAATGGTGTAACTACCAAGGCCAGGGATGCCAAAGAAGGATTCCAGAATCAGACTGCCCATGAATAAAGTGGGTATCACCACGACCGCCCCAGTCAGAATCGGGATCATCGCGTTTTTCAATACATGCTGAAACAGTACGCGGACTTCAGATAAACCTTTGGCTCTGGCGGTGCGTACATAATCTTTGGAGATTTCTTCTAGAAATAAGGTGCGATACCAGCGTGAACCGGAACCGATCCCTGAAACAATACCAATCGCTACCGGCAATAGCAGAAACTTAAGCGTATTAAGCCCTTCCCCAAAGCCGGATATCGGTACCAGCTGCATCACCTTACCGATTAAAAACTGTCCGGCGATGATATAAAACAGACTAGATATCGACATCAAGACAACACACAGCACTACCCCGCCCAAATCCACATAAGTGGCCCGGAAAAACACCATCATCAATGCAAAAGTAATATTGACCAGTAAACCGACCACGAATACAGGAATGGCAATTGCCAGGCTGGGCCACATTCGAGTTTTAATATCCTGTCCGATATCCCGCCCATCATCCGCCTGACCGAACTGAAAGCTGAATAGCGCTAATGATTTATCAAAGAAAATAGTATCGGTGAATTTTTCAGTGCCTTCTGCTGAGTCATTCCAAAGCAAATCCCGATCGTAGCCGCGCTCTTGCTTCCAGGTGGTAATCGCCTGCTCGGTAATATAGCGTTCACCCAACTGCATCCGCGCCATATCATCTGGTGTATTCACCATAAAAAACAACGCAAAAGTCAGCGCATTGACGCCAAGCAAAATGGGAAAAGCATACAAAATACGGCGAATGATATAAGCCAGCATAATCGTCTCAGGTGCAGCTATAACTTATGGAATAAGTCGTGGATATTGCACGACTCAGCCACAAGTTACAGATCAGCAGGGTTAACAGATGTAAGGTAAAACATTGTAACAGTGCTACCCTCAGATGGGTTATCAAGCAATTGCTAATATTGTTGGTTTATTCGACAACTATTAACGATTACTATGGTCACAACGTTAACTAACTTGGGAGCATGGCATGGCAAAAACAGCAATGGATCTGGTTCAGGCAGCAAAAGCGGCGATACAGGAGATTAGTGTATCGCAGGCTCAACAGATGCTGAATGATGACAGTATCGCGCTGGATGTTCGTGAGCCTGATGAATTCGCTAAAGGTCATATTGCTGATGCCAGACATATTCCACGCGGCTTGTTGGAGTTTTCTGTCGAAAGCCATCCTGATTTACAGGAGAAAACTCGACCGGTTGTGGTGTATTGCAAATCTGGCGGCCGTAGTGCGTTGGCAACGGCCACTTTGCAGCAACTTGGATATACCAATGTGTATTCCATGATTGGAGGCTATGATGCATGGTCTGTCGCATCAAATGATACTGAATAATTAGATATAGAAATAAGTCCTAGAGGGGAAAGACATGTACACACGTTTTTGGGTAATTGTCGCTCTGATGATGTTCAGCTTGTCAGCCATCGCCGCTGAAACACAGATAATGGTGCGTGCTAAAGCCGTTGATTCGAAATTTATTGGTACCAGTGTCGGTGGGATTCGCGTGATTGTTGAAGATGCCGAAACTGGTGAAATTCTCGATCAAGGCTGGATTAATGGTGGAACTGGCGATACTGCGGTGCTAATGGAAAACCCGTTAAAACGCAGTGAACCACAGACAGATGAAAAAACAGCCGGCTTTTTAGCCAACGTGGCTATTGATGCACCTCGACTTTTACGTTTTAAACTTATCGGGCCTTATGGTTATCAGCAAGCCTATCAGGAAGCCAGTGTGACCAGTTGGGTGGTTCCCGGCAAAGATATTCTGGGCGATGGCATTATCATCACCATGACCGGTTTTATTGTGGATGCATGGACCCGTGTGTTGGAAGGTGGTCAGGTGGATATTTACACCAAAGCTTCATTGCTGTGTGGCTGCCCTATCACTAAAGATGGACTCTGGCAGGCTGATAACTACGAAGTTAAAGCCATCATCATGCGTGATGATAAAAACATCGATGAAGTGACATTGGATTTCACCGGCCCGACCGGCATGTTCAGCGGCAAAACTACGATTACAGAACCGGGGCATTATAAAGCGGTTGTGTACTTATACGACGCCAAAACAGGCAATGTCGGTGTTGATCGATCCATGTTTGAAATTCCAAAAGCTCCTTAAGCTTCGATAATGTTTATCTGTAACAAATTGCGATCGAAAACGTCTGTTTATTATCGCAATGGAAAAAGAGTCACCGCATGAGAACACAAGGTTATGCCGTTGAAGGAGCGGGTCTGGGATTAAGACGCAGCTTTATCGACGAGATCATGCAATTGGATCATCCGCCTATCGATTTTATTGAAGTCGCTCCAGAAAACTGGATGGAAATGGGCGGTCGACTCGGAAAAAAATTGCGTGCTTTCAGCGAGCGTTTTCCCATGTTATGTCATGGACTCTCTCTGTCTATTGGTAGCCCTGCCCCGCTCGATGAAGCCTTTGTAAAACGCATAAAGCAGTTTCTCGACCAGCATCAGGTTCGCCTTTATAGCGAACATTTAAGCTACTGCAGCGATGATGGGCATCTCTACGATTTGATGCCTATTCCATTTACTGAAGAAGCAGTTGTCTATGTGGCTGATCGCATTAGCCGGGTACAGGATATTCTGCAACGTCGTCTGATCATCGAGAATGTCTCGTATTATGCCGCTCCGGGACGACAAATTGACGAAATTGAGTTTATCAATGCGATTCTGCAACGAGCCGATTGTGAATTATTACTCGACGTGAATAATGTTTACGTCAACAGCATTAACCATGGCTACGATGCCAAGAGCTATATTGATGCGCTCGACAGTAAACGTATCGCCTACATGCACATTGCTGGTCACTATAATGAAGCGGAAGATCTCATTATCGATACCCATGGCGCCGATGTGATTGACCCGGTATGGCAATTACTACATCACGCATACCAGCAGCATGGGGTGATTCCAACTCTGCTGGAACGTGATTTTAATATCCCCGCACTCAGTACCTTGTTTGATGAGGTGGCTAAGATCCGCGATATCCAGTCTCAATATCGATCTGCCCATGTCGCAAGCGCCTGATTTCAAACAGACTCAGCAGCAATTTACGGCACATCTTCGTGATCCGCAGGGCGTGCCTGAACCCGCTGATGTCGAATCACGTCGCATGGCGATTTATCAGCGGCTGATTTATAACAATATCGAAAGCTTCCTCAGCAGTGCCTGTCCGGTCCTAAAGCAGATTCTCGGTGAAAAGCCCTGGCACAATCTGGCTGCAGACTTTATTCGTCAGCATCGTTGCAGTTCGCCATTATTCAATGACATCGCTCGCGAGTTTGTCAGTTATCTGGAAGCCCATCCACAGCAGTATTCATCAATGCCTTTTATTGCCGAATTGGCACACTATGAATGGGTTGAATTGGCATTGAGTATTGCCAGCCCTGATTTTCAAAAACGCGAAGTCAATAAACAGGAAGATATACTGCAACTCACATTGCAGCGCTCGCCTTTAAGCTGGAGTTTTGCCTATGATTATCCTGTGCACTTAATCGCGCCAGACAATCTGCCAGACCAACCTGCGGAAACACCTTTTTTTCTGCTGTTATATCGTAATGCCGAAGATCAGGTGAAGTTCATCGAGTTAAATCCGGTCAGTGCACGATTACTGGATTTGCTTGATGCCGGACAGACCGGTCAGCAAGCCGCTGAAGCCATTGCTGAAGCTTTGCAACACCCTAACCCCGATATTGTTACGCAAGGTGCCAGACAGTTGATTGCAGACTGGCTGGAACGGGGCATTGTGATCTAGGCTCTGAAAAGACAACAGATCCCAGAGACATAAAAAAACCGGGTTAGCGAACTAACCCGGTTTTAATTTTTAAACTTGTAGTGCTTTAGTTGGTCGCAAGCTCAATAGCTTCAGCCGCTAACCGGGTAATTTCATCCCAGTTTTCTGCTTCAACCAAATTCGCTGCACACATCCATGAACCGCCTACACAGCCGACATTTGGCAAGCTGTAGTAGTTTTTAACGTTTTTCTGGCTGACGCCCCCGGTTGGGCAAAACAGGATTTGTGGAATCGGCGCACCAATTGATTTCAACATCGGCACCCCACCCGCTGCTTCTGCAGGGAAGAATTTCATTGCCGTAATACCACGTTCCAGTAAACGCATCGCTTCACTTGGGTTAGCAACACCTGGTAATAAAGGCACACCTGTTTTTAATGCAGCTTCAATCAACGTATCCGTTGTACCGGGGCTGACAATAAATTCCGCGCCGGCATCAATCGCTGCATTTAACGTTTCAATATTAATAATCGTTCCAGCGCCAACGATTGCATCTGGTACTTCGGCTTTGATACGACGGATAGATTCCAGAGCTGCATCAGTACGCAGAGTAATTTCCAGTACTTTTAAGCCGCCTTTAACCAATGCTTGAGCTAGTGGTACTGCATGTTCAACATTGTTGATAACCATCACCGGAACAATCGGTGAGATTTGCATAATTTCGTGAATCGTTTTGCTCATATAAAAAGATATCCCTAATTTCTGGTGATAGTTTATTCAACGTTAAACATATTAATGGCGCCTTCTTCTGCAGAAGAAACGCCGGCACGGAAGCTGTCGAATAATTCACGACCACTGCCATAATGATGTTCGGTATTAGCCATCATGCATGATAAACGAGCATTAAATTCTGCTTCATCAACCAGCACATTCATAATGCCTTTTTCGGTATCAAGATGAATGATATCGCCGTCTTTCACTCTAGTCAGCGGACCACCATCAGCAGACTCAGGACACATTTGAATTGCAGAAGCACTTTACCGGAAGCACCGGACATACGGCCATCAGTAACCAAAGCTACTTTAAAACCACGATCTTGAAGAACGCCTAATGGTGAACTGAGTTTGTGCAGTTCTGGCATACCATTGGATTTTGGTCCCTGGAAGCGCAATACCACAATAACGTCTTTCTCTAACTCGCCATTTTTGAATGCTGCTACTGCATCATCTTGATCATCAAATACCATTGCAGGAGCTTGAACAACACGATGCTGTACATCTACAGCAGAGACTTTGGAAACACCACGCCCCAAGTTGCCTTGAATAAGGTGTACACCACCCGATTTAGCAAATGGTTCCGCTACAGAGCCAATAACATCTTTATCTAACGACTCTTTAGGACCTTCTTGCCAGATCAATTTACCGTCAACTAATTTTGGCTCTTGGCTGTATTGTTTCAAGCCTTTTTCATTACCAACAGTAATTATGTCTTCGTGCAATAAGCCATTTGATATCAACTCTTGAATCAGCACACCCATACCGCCAGCCGCCTGGAAGTGATTCACATCCGCGCTGCCATTTGGATATACACGGCTTAACAAAGGAACAATGTGTGATAAACGATCGAAGTCATCCCAGTTAATCAAGATACCCGCAGCGCGAGCTACAGCAACGATATGCATGGTGTGATTGGTTGAACCACCCGTTGCCAGCAGTCCGATAATGGCGTTCAAAATCGCTTTCTCATCGATCATATGGCCGATAGGACGATAATCATTGCCCATGGCAGTAAATTTCAATACCTGACGAGCAGCTTCTTTGGTTAATTCATCACGCAGTGGTGTATTTGGATTGATAAACGTTCCACCAGGCAAATGCAGCCCCATGATTTCAACCATCATCTGGTTACTGTTGGCAGTACCGTAGAAAGTACAGGTGCCGGGGCTGTGATAAGACTCTGATTCAGCTTTTAATAACTCTTCGCGACCGACTTTTCCTTCAGCATAAAGCTGACGGATACGTACTTTTTCTTTATTCGGTAAGCCACTAGGCATTGGGCCGGCAGGTACAAAGATTGTCGGTAAATGACCAAAGCTCAATGCGCCGATCAATAAACCCGGGACGATCTTGTCACAAACACCCAGCATCATTGCCGCATCAAACATGTTGTGGCTCAAGCCGACTGCTGTGGCCATGGCAATTACATCACGACTGAACAAGGACAAGTCCATGCCAGGATAACCTTGGGTAATACCATCACACATTGCAGGTACGCCGCCGGCAAATTGTGCGATGCCGCCCGCTTCTTTCGCTGCGTTCTTAATTAATGGTGGGAAATCTTTGTATGGCTCATGCGCAGACAACATGTCGTTGTATGCAGAAATAATACCGATGTTGGCCTTTTTATCACCAGCCAAATCACTTTTTTCCGTTGCGGCACAAGCAGCAAACCCATGTGCAAGATTGCCACAGCCTAAGGTTAAACGATGCGGACCTTGGCCTGCAGCTTCATCAACACGAGCAAGATACGCTGTGCGAGATTTTTTACTTCGTTCGATCACTTCGTTAGTGAGCGAGTCTAAAACCGGATGAACCATATAATTGAGTCTCTCTTTCGTTTACTTGAAATGTCGAAGTAGCGGGATTCGAGGCCACGTGATTGCAGCAGCGTTAATCCATCAGAACTAATATTCAGACAAAGCATTATAGTCCTTGTATGTGTTTTTCGCACTGTTTGTGGGACTGTATCCACTCAAATTAGCAATTTATCGTGATTCATTTTCTCCACTCAACTTGTCAATCGCAGATTATTACAAGGATAACAACCAGCTATTTTGCAGGTTTATGGGAAACCTTCCTGACCTCAAGTCGCAAATAGAGCTGACTCTACAATGCAGTAAATGGCAAAAATGCGCTTGGTAAAAAATTTTACAGGAGGATTTTCCAGCAGGGCTTCGGTATGATGTCACGCTATTTTTCATCGACTTATTGATGAGTTGTCGCACAAATATGAAGGTACAGAAAATGACTGAAGGTAAACGCCTCCGTCAGGTAAAAAGCTTTGTCAAACGTGAAGGTCGGTTAACTCCCGGGCAGCAAAAAGCTTTAGATCTTTTATGGCCAAAGTTTGGCATCGAAGCCGATGGACAGCTCATTGAAATGCAAGCTCTGTTTGGTCGAGATGCGCCCGTCGTATTTGAAATCGGTTTTGGTAATGGCGCATCACTGGTTGAAATGGCAATACAACAACCTGAGCTTAATTTTATCGGTGTGGAGGTACATCGTCCCGGTGTCGGCCAACTGTTAAAAGCCATAGAAGATAATAATCTGACTAACTTACGCGTTGCCTGCACCGATGCGGTTGAATTACTTAAAAACCAGGTTGCTGATACTGCTCTGCAACGCGTTCAATTATATTTTCCTGATCCATGGCATAAAAAACGCCACCATAAACGCCGAATTATTCAGCCAGCTTTTGTTTCGATACTGGCACAAAAAATCCATCCTGGCGGTTTCTTACATATGGCAACCGACTGGCAGGATTATGCCGAGCAAATGTTGCAAGATCTGTCTGCCAGCTCAGAATTCAGCAATACCAGTCCAACGGGAGATTACATCCCCCGCCCCGACTATCGGCCTTTAACCAAGTTTGAGCAACGTGGTCACCGTCTGGGTCATGGCGTTTGGGATCTTTTGTTTCAACGTAATTAATTATTACAAACTTGCTTCATTTGAACTCATGGGCTAGTTTTGCATCTTAATATTGATAACTTTCTCTAGGTAACGCCGCCATGACTATGTCTCGTTCAACTCAATTCAGTTTTTATGTTTTGTTCGGGGCGGCGAGTAGTTCTGCTGGTGCAGCCGGTTATGCATTAATTGAACAAAGCATTACTGGTCTAGGCCGCGCATATTCTGGCAGTGCGGCAGTGGCTGATGACGCAAGCACCATCTTTTTTAATCCAGCAGGCTTGGCAAATCTCTCCCGTAAAGAAATGAATATGGGACTGAATCTGATCGCTCCAAGAGCCGAGTTTTCAGATCGCGGTTCTAATGTGAACGGCTCTCCACTAACTGGAGGAGATGGCAATAATGCAGGTGAACTGGCCAAGGTACCCCATTTTTATTACGCTCATCCGCTGAATGATACGACTGTTGTGGGCATTGGTGTTGGTGCACCATTTGGCTTAGTTACTGACTATGGTGATAGTTGGCAAGGTCGTTACCATGCCATCCGCTCAGATTTATTGACCGTTAATATCAATCCCAGCATTGCATTTAAAGCCACAGAAAAGCTGTCTTTAGGCTTTGGTGTCAATCTGCAATATATCGATCTGGAACTTTCCCAGGCTGCAAACTTTGGCTTACTGATGAATCCTGCTCAACCTCAAGGAAATGATGGTCGAGTTCGTTTAACAGCGGATGATTGGAGTTGGGGTTATAACCTTGGCATGACCTATCAATTTACTGAAGCGACACGCATGGGCATCAGTTATCGTTCAAAAATAACTCATGATTTAACCGGTGATGGAGAGTTTCGTATCCCGCAAAACGTCAGTGGCCAAGCAGCAGCGGTGGGAATACGGGATGGTAATATCAATGGCCGGGTAACGTTACCTGAATCAGCATCAATTGCCTTATATCATCAACTCAATTCAAAATGGGCCGTTATGGCCGATGCCAGTCTTACTCGTTGGAGTCGCTTTGAAGAATTACGCATTAACTCTGACGTACAAGCTCTGAATTCTGTTAAAGCTGAGGACTGGAAAAACTCCATGCGTTATGGCGTCGGTGTGGAGTATCAGGCGAATGACCGTTGGTCTTGGCGTACTGGTATTGCTTATGATGAAACACCAATCCCTAATGCACAGCGACGTACGCCTCGCATTCCTGACAGTGATAGAACATGGTTAGCCATAGGGGCAAGTTATTACTATAGCGACAACATTATTGTGGATGCCGCCTATACCCATATCTTCATGAAAGACACCAGTATTGATGATACTGATTCCAATGGAAACCAACTTCTAGGCCGATATAAAAATTCCGTAGATATTGTCGGTGTTCAATTACGTTGGTTGTTTGATTAATCATGAGTTTTAGCGATTACATTTCACCGCAAGAGGCACAAACCCTTTATGGTTTGTTTTGTGAACGAGTAAAACGTAGTCCTGACAAAGACGCCTACGGGTATTTTGATAGTGATAGCGAAAGCTGGCAAAGTTTAAGCTGGCAACAGGTTGCAGACGCTGTTTTGCTCTGGCAAAACGCCTTGCAAGAGGAAAATTTACGTAAAGGGGATCGGGTTGCACTCAACTTGCGTAACAGCAAAGAGTGGATTTTTTTCGATTTGGCTGCATTAAGTCTTGGCTTGGTCGTGGTGCCACTTTATCCTGATGATCGCCCTGATAACGTCGCCTACATTCTGCAGGATGCTGATGTACGCTTATTACTGTTAAACAGTGCCAAGCAATGGTCAGCTATCAAAGCCGTGTTACCTGAAGAACATAGCCTTAAACGCATTGTTATCGTAAATGAAGAATCGGCGGAAAAAGACCAGCCATTTACCACTTTAAACCACTGGTTGGATCAAACGCATAGAGAAATTGTGCTCTCCCCATCCGCTCCGGATCAACTCGCATCTATTATCTACACATCTGGCACTACTGGCCGTTCGAAAGGCGTTATGCTGAGCCATCAGAATATGCTGTCAGTGGCACATGGGTCATTGCAGTTTTTTGAAATCTTGCCTGAGGACATTTTCCTTTCATTCTTACCACTATCTCATACTCTGGAACGAACCGGCGGCTACTACTTGCCCATGATGGCGGGATCCAAAGTCGTTTTCTCGCGCAGCATTCCTTTGCTGGCAGAGGATATGCGACAAGTACAGCCAACCATTATGATTGCCGTGCCAAGAATTTTTGAGCGAATTTATGATCGTGTGCAAAAACAACTGGCTGAAACCAATAGATTTCGCCGGCTTATATTCAAATCGGCCGTCAATACCGGCTGGAAACGCTTTCACTATCAGCAAGGGCGATCACACTGGTCACCCTCTCTACTGTTATGGCCATTATTTAATAAACTGGTAGTAGGCAAATTTCATCAACGTCTGGGCGGGCGACTACGTTTAGCCGTCAGTGGTGGCGCTGCATTACCAACCTATGCAGCAAAAATGTTTATCGGTCTGGATTTAACTTTACTGCAAGGCTATGGGCTTACTGAGACCAGTCCTGTAATCAGTGTTAATGAGCCATCCAGTAATGATCCGGCCAGCGTCGGTCGACCGATACAAGGTGTTGAAGTGCGAATCGGCAAGGATGAAGAGCTGGAAGTAAAAGGTCCGGGCAATATGCTTGGCTATTGGAATAATCATAAAGCCACGGCTCAAACTATCGATGCTGACGGTTGGCTGCATACTGGTGATAGAGCGCATATTAGCGAAAGCGGACATATCCAGATTGTGGGTCGGATAAAAGATATTCTGGTACTGAATAATGGCGAAAAAGTACCGCCGGGTGATATCGAGGCAGCAATTATCAGTAATGGCTTGATTGAACAAGCTGTTGTGTTAGGTGAAGGACAGCCTTATTTAGCGGCTTTACTGGTCATTAATGGTGAAAAATGGCCACAGATTGCCCAACAGCTTGGCATTGATCCGTTATCAAATGACAGTCTTAGCAGCAAAGTATTAAAACAACATTTTGTGCGTTTATTGAGACAGTGGTTATTTGAATTTCCGGCTTATGCACGAATTCGGCGAGTGCATCTAACGCTTGAGCCATGGACCATTGAAAATGGTTTGCTCACACCGACATTAAAAGTTAAACGTGCTTTGGTGCTGGATAAATTCAAAAAGGAAATTCAGGCGATGTACAAAGATACATCAGGCGTTGACAGATAAAGGCTGGCTTATAAAATCAGGAATATGCCGCATAATTGCTTCAACGGTGTGAAATGAACCAAAAATCAAAATACGATCGCCGGTGACAGCGCCTTCAGCAGCACGATTATAAGCTGCTTCGACAGTTTCACTGATATGCACTCTGTCATCCGAAATTTTACCCTTCAACCCGGAAGCCAACTCATCTGCTGACTGTCCTCGATTTCCAGTTAGTCCGCCAAGAAACCAATTATCAATAACCGGCAGCAAGGCATCAAAAACTGCACGGCTATCTTTATCACGCAACATGGCAATTACCGCATGAGTTTTACCCTTACAAGGAATTTCCTGTAAAAGTTTCGCCAGATTGTCTGCCCCTTGCTGGTTATGGGTGACATCAAAGATATGGGTAACTGGTCCATCAATAAGCTGAAAACGACCTGACAATTTGACTTGCTGTAAACCGGTTCGAATGGCGGATTCATTAATCTTTTCCATGCCAGCAGCTTTTAACAAACTGATGACCTGTAAAACGGCTGCACTGTTTTGAATTTGATAACAACCAAGTAATGCCGGGTGAGGCAGATCCTTAAATTGTTCATTGGCATTGTGCCAATGCCATAAGTTGCCGCTAGTCTCAGAAGAGAAATCCTCGCCAGCTATATACGCTGGTGAGGCTAGTTTTTGAGCTATTTCTATGACTGTAACTGGAGGTGATGATTCACTGCAAACCACCGGATGATGAGCCCGCATAATGCCAGCTTTCTCTATGCCAATAAGCTCCCGAGTATCCCCCAGCCATACAGTGTGATCCAGGCCAATCGGAGTGATTAGAGCAATATCGGCATCAAATAAGTTTACTGCGTCAAGCCGCCCGCCCATTCCGACTTCGAGGATGGCAATATCAATATTCTGTCGACAGAAAATATCGGCGGCAGCCAATGTGGCAAATTCAAAATAACTGAGAGATACGTCCTCACGTGCCGTGTCAATTCGATCAAAGGCTTCACAAATCTGCTGATCGGTTGCTGTTTGTCCCTCAATCACAATACGTTCGTTATAACGCAACAAATGCGGTGAGGTGTAACACGCTGTTCGATATCCAGCAGCTGACAGAATGGACGATAACAGAGCAACTGATGACCCTTTACCGTTGGTTCCAGCCACTGTCACAATGCGAAATGGCGGTTTTTTATCGGCATACATTCTCTGCCAAACCACCCGAATCCGATCCAGACCTGGATCGATTTCAGTGAAATGGAGTTTCTCTTGCCATGCCAGCCACTGTGGCAAGCTATCAAATCGCATAAACTGTGTTTATACAGCGATACGATTTTGCATCATGGTCAACAGATTATTCAGACGATCCCGCATTTCACGACGATCAATAATCATATCGATAGCACCATGTTCCAGCAAAAACTCACTACGCTGGAAACCATCTGGCAGTTTTTCACGAACCGTTTGTTCAATAACACGTGGGCCAGCAAAGCCAATTAACGCTTTAGGTTCTGCAACATTCACATCACCGAGCATGGCCAGACTAGCAGAAACACCACCCATGGTCGGATCAGTCATAACAGAGATAAATGGAATACCGGCTTCTTCCAGTTGAGACAACACGGCACTGGTTTTGGCCATTTGCATCAATGAAAACAAACCTTCCTGCATACGTGCACCGCCACTGGCGGCAAAACATATCAGTGGTAATTTTTTAGCTAATGCAACCTTAGCTGCACGCACAAACTTTTCACCGACCACAGACCCCATTGATCCGCCCATAAAGCCAAAATCAAACGCTACTACCACAACAGGTAATCCCTTTAAGGTACCTTGCATAGCTAATAACGCATCATTTTCACCCGTGGCTTTTTGCGCCTGGGTAATACGATCTTTATAGCGTTTACTATCTTTAAACTTAAGCGTATCGACTGGTTTTACTTCTGTGCCGATTTCTTGGCGATTTGCTTCATCCAGAAAATTTTGCAGTCGAACACGGGCATTGATGCGTTGATGATGATCACACTTTGGACACACCATCTGGTTACGTTCAAGTTCGGCCCGGTACAAAACATTGTCACATTCAGGACATTTACACCAGACACCTTCTGGAACCGAACGGCTACGGCCGCTGGTGCGAATTTTTGACGGTAATAATCTTTCAAACCAACTCATTGTTTCACCTTATCTCTTGTTAAGCCGAGACGCTGGCTAAATCACGCGCATTAATCGCATGACGCATTTCAGCTAACAAACTTGCCACAGCAGCAGGCAACTCTTGTGGGCGATTGGCATGTTCTTCAATACAGCGTACCAATGTACTTCCCACGACTACAGCATCAGCAACCTGCGCTACGGCAGCAGCTGAACGGCCATCTCTGATGCCAAAGCCTACACCAACCGGTAATGAGGTATAGCGTCGAATCTCTTCAAGTTTCGCAGTGACTTCATTAATTTCCAAAGCAGCTGCACCGGTCACGCCTTTGATAGAAACATAATAAATAAAGCCTTTGGCATATTCGGCAATCTTCTTCATACGTTGGGCAGAGGTAGTTGGAGCAACCAGGAAAATGGTATCGATATCGTGGCTATCCATTAATTGTTTGAATTCGCCAGATTCTTCAGGCGGCATATCAACGGTTAATACACCATCGACACCGACAACCTGAGCTTTTTCGGCAAACTTTTGATAGCCCATCGCTTCCAAAGGATTGGAATAGCCCATCAATACCACTGGGGTATGGCTATTTTTTTCTCTGAATTGTTTAACCATATCCAGAATAGAATCCAGCGTGACATCGTTTTTCAACGCTCTTTCACAGGCTTTTTGAATAACCGGACCATCAGACATCGGATCGGAAAATGGTACGCCCAACTCGATAATATCAGCGCCGGCCTCAACTAGAGCATGCATCAACGGTACGGTTACCCAAGGCTCAGGATCACCTGCCGTGACGTATGGGATAAGAGCAGTTTGCCCGTCTGCCTGAAGATTTTTAAAACATTCACTTATACGACTCATTTTGTATTCCTCAGAAATTCAGACCAGCCATGGCCGCAACCGTGTGCATGTCTTTATCACCACGTCCTGAAACATTTATAAGGATACTTTGATCCGCCGACATTGTTGGCGCTAATTTAGAAACATAAGCCAATGCATGACTGGTTTCTAAAGCCGGGATAATGCCTTCAGTACGTGTTAATTCATGGAAAGCATCTAAGGCTTCTGTATCCGTTACCGTAACGTATTGAGCCCTACCGATATCTTTTAACCACGCATGTTCCGGACCGACACCAGGGTAGTCCAAACCGGCTGAGATTGAGTGTGTTTCAGTGATTTGACCAGCAGTATCCTGAATCAAATAAGTACGATTCCCGTGCAAAATGCCTGGAGTTCCAGCTGATAATGGCGCTGAATGTTGGCCGCTTTGCAAACCATGTCCAGCACCTTCAACACCAATCATCGCTACAGACTTGTCTTGAATAAAAGGATAAAACAGGCCGATAGCATTCGAGCCACCACCGATACAGGCGACTAATGCATCTGGAAGTTTTCCGGTGGTATTGAGCATTTGCTGACGTGCTTCACGACCAATAACCGATTGAAAGTCACGAACCATTGCCGGATAGGGATGCGGGCCTGCGACCGTGCCAATGATGTAGAAAGTATCATCAACATTAGTTACCCAGTCACGTAAAGCTTCATTTAATGCGTCTTTAAGTGTTTTAGAGCCTGACTGCACAGGTACGACTTCAGCACCTAACAGCTTCATCCTATAAACATTCTGAGCCTGGCGGGCAACGTCTTCCGCGCCCATGTAAACCACACATTCCATTCCCAATCGGGCCGCCACAGTTGCAGTAGCAACACCATGTTGGCCTGCGCCGGTTTCGGCGATAATTCGGGTCTTACCCATGCGTTTGGCAAGCAAAGCCTGCCCAATAGTATTGTTTACTTTGTGTGCACCAGTGTGATTTAGATCTTCACGTTTTAAATAGATCTGCGCGCCACCCAGTTTCTTGGTCCAGTTTTCGGCATGATAAATTGGCGAAGGACGGCCCACAAAATCAGCCAGATCCTTATCCATCTCGGCTTGAAACTGTGGATCATTTTTATATTGTTTATAAGCTTCTTCCAACTCATAAATGGCACCCATAAGGGTTTCGCCAACAAAACGCCCACCATAAGGTCCAAAATGACCTGACTCGTCCGGGTAAGTTTTAAAGTAATCATCAATCTGTGTATCAGGCATTTGCCACCTCTCGCATGAATGCGCTTATTTTATTATTACTTTTAAGTCCTTTCGACTCTTCTACACCGCCACTCACATCCACTGCATAAGGCGAGACCTGTTTAATCGCTGCTGCAACATTGTCTGTTGTCAAACCGCCGGCTAATATCAGAGGTTTACTGATAGCCGTAATCATTGACCAGTCAAATGTCTGACCGGTTCCGCCCGGCACACCATGTTGATAACTATCCAACAATAATGCCGATGCTTTGGAAAACTGCATATCAGCATGCGTTAAATCTGCTGCTGTTTGCATTCGCACCGCTTTGATATACGGCATATTAAATTGTTCACAAAATTCTGCAGATTCATCGCCATGAAACTGCAACAAACTTAATGGAACCTGTTCAAGCGTTTGACGTACCATTTCAGCAGAAGCGTTCACAAACAAACCAACAATAGCGACAAATGGCGGTAATTGCGCGGTAATTAACGCCGCCTGAGCGGCTGTTACGGCACGTGGACTCGGTTCGTAAAACACCAGACCAATAGCATCCGCCCCACTTTTTACAGCAAATTCAGCATCTTGGCGTCGCGTAATACCACAAATTTTAACGCGGGTTCTCATATGAGGATGTCAGCTTTGTAAAAGTCAGCCTAGTACTTTACCAGAGCACTGGGAAACCTGACACTGTCGGCAGGCAATATTCATCGGGATAAATTACATCGGTCAGATAAAGACCTTGCGGTGGAGCGGTAACACCAGCCATATTACGATCCTGGCTTTGTAATACTTCACGTGCCCATTCAACTGGTCTTTTGCCTTCCCCCACCGGCACTAACACCCCAAGTAAGTTACGCACCATATGATGTAAAAACGACCTGGCTTCAACATCAACAGCAATACAATCGTCACAACGAGTGACAATCAATTTATCCAAGGTTTTGATTGGACTTTTGGCCTGACATTCCTGCGCTCTGAAAGCTGAAAAGTCATGTTGGCCAAGTAACAAATTGGCAGCCAACTGCATTTTGTGTTCATCAAGGGATTTATAAACCCACCACATGCGTTGATGATGCACACTTGAACGACTGTCACGATTGAGGATTAAGTAACGATAACGGCGCTTTGTCGCGCTGAATCGAGCATTGAAATCTTCAGGGACCGGTTTTACCCATTTAACACTGACATCATGCGGTAAATTGGAATTTAATCCTAATAGCCAGTTCCGTTCTTCTCGAAAGGCTGTAGTATCAAAATGCACCACTTGATTTAAAGCATGCACCCCTGTATCAGTGCGGCCTGCGGCAAATACTTCGGTCTGTTCATTGGCAATCAGCGATAGGGCCTTTTGCAGTTCCCCCTGGACAGTTCGCTGTGCCGGCTGAAACTGCCAACCATGAAACCGACTGCCGTCATATTCGACACCGAGTGCTAACCTCACAAAAAAACTCGTTATGACAGAGAATCGAGCAGTTCTTGTGCTCGTTTTTTCTGTTCGTCAGTACCCTGTTCGAGTACTTCTTCCAGAATACCCCTGGCACCTTCAGGATCGCCCATATCTGAATAGGCAGCCGCAAGTTCAAGTTTCGTTTCAGCTTCATCGATCGAGTCAAAGTCGCTTAGATCAAAATCCAGCTCTTCATCATCAATACCGCTATCCAGATTCAGATAATCTTCAATAACATCATCCGTTTCTATTGATGTCTCATCTTCGTTTTCAAAGTCCAACAAATCCAGTTCATCCGAATCCACTGGTTCAAGTTTTAAGATTTCCTCAGCTTCTTTTATTGCGATACCGTCTGTTTCGTCTTCTAACTCATCAATAGTTAAATCCAGAATTTCGGGGGCCGATGAATCAGGCTTTAACACATTGTCCTCACCTAAATCGATTCTCAAATCATCGTCTTCGGCAAACGTCTCGATTTCTGGTTGGTCCGTTTCAATATCAGTGTCTTTTGCTACGGACGAGTAACTGGTATCAAACTGCAACAACTCTTCTTCGTCGCGTTTATAGACCTCATCGGCTTGCGACGGTTTTGTTGAGTCGACTTGGTAATCATCCAGATTAAAGTCAATGTGGTCAGATTCCTCCACTTCAGCAGATTCAATGGTTTCTTCTGCAGTAAAATCTTCTTCAACGTTGATTGTTTTATGCTCTAGCTCGACAAATTCTTCAACCATCTCAGCTTCATCAGTTGATTCAGGTTCTTCAGCAAACAAAGGATTATGTGGCAACAACTGATGGCCCCAAACTCTAATTTCTGGCCACCGCGGATCACTATCATCGATTCCGGAGGTATTTAATAAAGCAATGAAATCAGCAGATTTCTGTTGTTTGTAATAAACAAACATCAATTTTGTAGCGATATCTTTATCAATAGGCGCTTGTTTATGAGCTTGTTCCAGTGCACTTCCTGCCTGGACGTAATCGGCATAGCCTACGAACATATCAGCCTGTTCAACTAATTCATCTACTGATTTAGTTTTGCTTTCTACTGGACCATCGGGTTCGTTCACTACTGGGGTGACAGTGGTCACACTACCCATTTCCGGTGTTGTCTTAGCAGGTTTTGTCTTATTTATTTTACTAACGGCATCATCCCAGTTAACTTCGCGTTGTCCACGACGAATGACCATCCAGATAAGCAGTAAAAGCAGTAATATTGCCAGCAGTGATTCAACTTTATGTGCAATGACAAATGCTTGAACACGATGAAATAGTGAGTCTATCTGCTGCTGATCCAAATCCAGCATTTGTGCTGTTTCGTCAATGGCTACATCAACATCTGCCGACGCGGAATCTAACTCTGCTGCATCATCCGTTTCAGGATTTGCTGTAGGATCATTTTGCTCCGAATCATTGGCGTCCAAAGATGAATCAGTATCAGGTGATATCGTTTCATTGGCAGCCATTATTTCACTAGCTTCATCGTTCGAGGCTGGAAGATCCAGGTCATCAAGGGGGACAGGTTCCCACTCTTCTGCATCAGTGTTCGTTGAACCACTATCAATAATGGCATTGGCCTCGCTGACTAATGCAGCAAGATCCATTTGAGATTCATCTTGTTCAAGCAGGCTTTGCAGTCTTGCCAAATCCGCATCTTTAAGCGAAATCAGTCGGCGCATAGTGTCGAGTTGACGTTCCAGCGCATCCATACGATTTTTAAAATCGATATTCTCCTGAGATTGCGCTTCCATGGTTTCCTGAGCAAGGGTTAATTGCTCACTGATACGTTGTAAATCAGGATCGCCGTTAATTTCAGGATCAGCATCCAGCAGACTGTCTTCGGTTGCCGCAATTAATTTTAAACGCGCGGTTTCATCAGCCGATGCCTGTTCATCTGACGTTGTGGGTGCCTCGGCATCAGTAGTTTCTGGTTCTGCTAATTCAGCCTTTGTTTCTGAGGGGACTACTTTATTTTCCGCTGGCGAAGGGGCAGCTGTCACTGCTGCAGGAGATGCAGTCTGTTGTGAACGGTTCCGATTACGCCAAGCTGCGTTTTGTTGATCAACCGCCGTTTTTGCCGCATTAGCTGATAGTCGAGTGATTTCATCTGTAGAAGGTATTCTTAACGTGCTGCCAGCGTATAGACTATTAACATTATTCTGCTGGAATGCCGCTGGATTGGCATTTAGCAATGCGATCATCATTTGCTGCATTGTTATATTTGCAGATGGACGGGTTCTTTCAGCAATACTCCATAAAGTGTCGCGTGACTGAACTTTATACTCTGATCTGGCGTCCGGGCTTGGCGACCAAGTTGCAGCTTGTGAAGGTGAAAGATTAGTTGGTGCTTGTGTTTGCGGAGGCGTTATCGATCGGGATGGCGTACTGGTTACTCGATCACGATACAGCTCTTTAGGAGGATCTAAGAGAACGGTATATTCGCGCAGTAATTTCCCTTGGCCGGTAGTGGCTGCCAATAAGAACCCTAAAAATGGTTCTTTAATTGGCACATCAGAAGTGACCATTATGCGGGTGGAGTTTGCCTCTTCCACCACCTCGAATTTAAGTTGAGTAAGTAAGAAATTGCGATCCAGCCCTGCTCGTTCAAAATCTTGAGTCGAAGCCAATCTGACTTCAAGATTGCCGCGCTCATCATCTCTCAAGGCATTAACTACAATTTCAGCTCTGAAAGGTTCATTCAGAGCCGAATGTAGGGTTATCTGGCCAAGTCCAAATGCATAACTTGGAAGAGGAGTTAATAAACCAAGTGCCGTGGCTACCGACAAACTGGTCAACGTTTTCTGTTTCATTTAACTCCCCTTCCTTGACATTCTCATCTATGCCTAGAGGTATTGATCTACCAGAAGCTCGGCAATTTGCACACTGTTAAGTGCCGCGCCTTTACGCACATTGTCAGCGACTACCCACAAATTCAAGCCGTTAGGATGCGAAATATCTTCACGAATACGTCCTACGTATACAGGATCTTGACCTGATGCATCTGTGACTGCGGTTGGATATCCGCCATCTTTATGCTCATCAATGACCACAATGCCATCAAAAGCCGACAGTAATTCTTTGGCTTTTGCAGCAGTAATTTTGTCTCGAGTTTCGATATGAATGGCTTCGGAGTGACCGAAAAACACTGGCACACGAACCGCAGTTGGATTCACCTGAATATCATTGTCACCCATTATTTTCTTGGTTTCCCACACCATTTTCATTTCTTCTTTGGTGTAGCCGTTTTCCATGAAAACATCGATTTGCGGGATCACATTAAAGGCGATTTGCTTTGGATAAACCTCAGGTTCCGCCGGGCGGCCGTTTAATAACGCCGCAGTTTGTTTTGCCAGTTCATCCATAGCAGGTTTACCACTGCCAGATACGGCTTGGTAAGTGCAGACATTGATACGTTTAATACCAACTGCATCGTAAATTGGTTTTAACGCCACCAACATTTGAATAGTTGAACAATTTGGATTAGCAATAATGCCTCGCTGTTTATAACCAGCGACAGCATCTGGATTAACCTCAGGCACAATCAACGGCACATCATCGTCATAACGAAACTGCGAGGTATTATCGATAACAATACAACCTGCTGCAGCCGCTTTTGGAGCATAAATTTCAGAAACACTGGCACCAGGCGAGAATAAACCAATCTGCACTTTGGAAAAATCAAATTGAGCCAAGTCTTCGACCATTAACGACTTATTCCCGAATTGCACGGTAGAACCAGCCGAACGTTCACTGGCTAACGCATAGATTTTTCCGACAGGAAATTTACGCTGATGCAGGATATCCAGCATGGCTTCACCCACCGCACCAGTTGCACCTACTACAGCAATATCAATTTGTTTAGTCACAATTCACCTAAATTCTTTTGTTACAGCGCTGCCACAACGGCATCGCCCATTTCAGCAGTAGTCACGCGAGTCATGCCCGCGGAGAAAATATCTGCTGTTCTTAAACCTTGATCCAACACTTTGCTCACTGCACTTTCAATGCGATCGGCAAAAGCCGGCTGGTCAAGCGTGTAACGTAACATCATAGCAGCTGACAAAATCGTTGCCAGCGGATTAGCAATGTTTTGGCCAGCAATATCTGGCGCTGAACCATGAATTGGTTCGTACATGCCTTTGCCATTCTCATCCAGTGACGCTGACGGCAACATACCGATTGAGCCAGTCAGCATCGACGCGCAGTCTGACAATATATCGCCAAACATATTAGTGGTGACCATAACGTCAAACTGTTTAGGTGCCCGCACTAACTGCATCGCCGCATTATCCACATACATATGGCTTAATTCGACATCGGCATAATCTTTGGACAATGCAGTCATTGTCTCACGCCATAATTCAGTACATTCCAGCACGTTGGCTTTATCCACCGAACAAACTCGGCTTTGACGCTTGCGAGCAATATCAAACGCCACACGCCCGATACGATTGATTTCACTCTCACGGTATACCAGGGTGTTATAGCCCTCTTTTTCGCCATTTTCCAAGATACGAATACCTCTGGGCTGACCAAAATAAATACCACCGGTTAACTCACGCACGATCATTAGATCCAAACCAGAAACCACTTCTGGTTTTAACGTAGAAGCATCGGCTAATTGTGGATACAACAAGGCCGGACGTAAATTGGCAAATAGGTTTAATTGTGAACGAATACCCAATAAACCTTTTTCAGGACGTACACTGATGTCTAGAGATTCCCATTTATAACCACCGACTGCCCCCAATAGAATGGCATCAGCCTGTTTTGCCATTTGCAAGGTTTCTTCAGGTAGCGGACTGCCGGTTTCATCATAGGCGGCACCACCAATCAAACCGTATTCCAGTTCAATGTCCAAACCGTCTTGTTTAAAAGCGTTTAAAACTTTAACGGCTTCGGCAACAATTTCCGGGCCGATTCCATCACCGGCTAATACTGCAATTTTTTTTGTCATGAATGTTATTACTTATAAATGAATAAATTAGGAAAAAAGCCACGGCGCTTGTTCGCGACGACGGGCTTCGTAAGCTTTAATATCATCGGTATGCTGCAGGGTAAGACCGATATCATCCAGCCCTTCAATCAAACAGTGTTTTTTAAAGCTATCAATTTCAAAATGAAATTTTTCACCATTAGGCAACAAAATAGTTTGCTCTGGTAAATCAACTGTCAGCTGGTAACCGGGAGTTGCCTCGACTTGCTCGAATAATGTATCGATCTGTTTTTCATCAAGCTTAATAGTGAGAATGCCGTTTTTACTGCTGTTGCTAAAAAAGATATCAGCGAAACTCGGGGCGATAATCACCCGAATACCAAAGTCTTCCAATGCCCATACAGCGTGTTCACGACTCGAACCGCAACCAAAGTTTTCCCTTGCCAACAGGATAGTGCCGCCCTTGTAACGCGGTTGATTCAATTCAAAATCAGGGTTTAACGGTCGATTACTGCAATCTTGTCCAGGCTCACCGTGATCCAGATAACGCCATTCATCAAACAGATTCGGCCCAAAACCACTGCGTTTAATTGATTTTAAAAACTGTTTTGGAATAATCGCGTCGGTATCGACATTCGGCCGATCCATTGGTATGACTATTCCGGTTTCGACAGAAATTTTTTGCATGTTCACCTCTTAATTTTTTATCGCAGGGCCTTGTGTAATGACTATTTTGTTGTTTTAGGGGTCATTTCTTATTAAATCAAGGTTGTTTAACCTGCTGTAATTCTCTTTTTATGCTGATCTTGCAAGCGATATGGGCAATATCAAAAACCTGCAAATAATACCATTGTTTGCAGTGATATATTGCTTTGCTGGCAATCTAGTGGAGTTTAACGGACTTGTTGAATTTCACTTTCAATCGCGTCATGTTGTTGAATCAACTCGTCTATAGACTGCGTAAAGTCAGCGTCTATTGAACCTTTTAGTACAACAATTTCCACACGACGGTTGGTCGCTCGATTAGCAGCGGAATCATTCGGGGCTAGAGGTTTAGTATCCGCATAACCTTCCAATACAAATCGCTCTGGCGGTATCGTATTGTAATTCAGTAGCTCATGAACCACTGAAGTAGCCCTTGAGGTGGATAACTCCCAATTAGAACGATAACGGGCCGTACTAATTGGAATATTATCGGTATGACCAGCCACGGCAATTAAACCATCGGTCTGACTTAACACTTCGTTGATTTTTTTCAGGATTGGAATAAAGTCCTGATTCAATGTGGCATCACCCGATGGAAAAGAACCGCGTTCGCGAATTCGAATGACGATACGGTTGAGCTGATTTTCAACAACGATCAAGCCCCTTTCGATTTCCGACTCCAAAGCCTGTTTAAATTCTTCTACTTCTTCTGCCACTTGCTTTGCCTGCGCTTCTGCAACCGCTTCCGCATCCATGGTGATTTTCAAGACATCTCGCGTATCGTCGGTGGTTTCTTGGCGAACAATGTTTAATGGTGTGGGCTTAGGTTCACCGGGGCTGAACTCCTGCGCGATAATGCTGGTGCCTTTAGGTATCGCTTCATCAATGACCTCACGTTGTACACCAAATGCTTTTTCCAAGGACATGACCACCATTTTATATTTGATGGCGTCAATCTCTGCAAAAGACAGCAATAACACGAAAAAACACATTAGTAGCGACATTAAATCAGCAAATGTCGCCATATAGGCGGGTAAACCTTTCTTTTGTTGCTTTTTGAAACTCTGCGTTTCAGACTCACTCATCTTTAAGTCGACTTCAGCAGATTAAGCTTCGGCTGGAGCCGGAGCTTCAGCATCCCGCTTGGAAGCCGGGAGATAATTTTTCAGTAACTCTTCCAATACTTTCGGGTTCTGCCCTTCCTGAATCCCCATAACGCTCTCAATTATAATGCTCTTATTCATCAACTCTTCGTTGCTACGAAGGGCAAGTTTATCGGCTACCGGTAGGGCAAACATATTGGCAATCATGGCACCATAAAGTGTCGTCAATAATGCAATCGCCATAGCTGGCCCAATTGACTTTGGATCAGACATATTTGATAGCATTTGCACCAATCCCACTAACGTACCAATCATGCCCATTGCCGGTGCAGCATCACCAATTTGCTGGAAAATCTGTTGTCCGATGCTGTGACGATTAACGGTTTCATTCATTTCGGTATTCAGCGCTTTTCTGACAACAGCAGGCTCATGGCCATCAACCAGCATACGGATACCTAAAGCAAGTGCCGGATTTTTAACTTCTTGTCGTTCAAGCGCCAATAAACCCTCTTTGCGGGCGATACCGGCTAGTTGCACAACACTGGCGATAATTTCCGAGGGATCTTCTGATTTATGAAGAAAGGCTTTAGTCGCCGTTTTCATCGAACCGATAAACTGTTTGAGCGTAAAGCGCATCATCACCACAGCGAAAGTGCCGCCGACAACGATCATAAATGAGGGGGTATTGATAAAGGTACTCGCCGCTGCACCAAGTGCGATAGTGGCGATAATCAGACTCCAGGCGATTAAAAAACCCAGTAAAGTAGCCAAATCCACGTGCTGTTCTCCCTGATTAAGTCTTGCCTGAAGTCATAGAGCATTTTTTGCGTTTTAATTGTACCGGATGCTTTCCAAAATCAACAGTATCAAGAACTCACAGCCTGTTGATATTTTTTCCGTCGGTAAATAATGATTGCTGGCAACAGTGCCAGGATAATCAAAAATAATAACAAGACAAATGGCCAAATGGTTGGTTGATTCCATTTTGCTCTTAACTGGTCTCGTAATAGCGGATCAATACGGTGATACTTTAATGTATTGTTTGCCATCAAATTTGGTTTGATGTTTTTATTCCATGCATGAAATAAGGTTAGTTGTTTGGGATGAAATCCCCAGACCCATGGGGCATCATGCCTGACAATCTCTACCATTTCATCGATAATTTGCTGGCGCTCATCCCCATCCGGCATAACGCGCATTTGTTCAAATAATCTATCAAATTCAGGATTCTGATAATTCGCACTATTTTCGCCATTATGAATAGCTTTAGCATTTGGGCCATATAGCAAAAATAGAAAATTTTCCGGATCGGGATAATCAGCACTCCAACCTATTCTGAAGATCTGCGTTTGACCTCGGCGCATTTTATCTTGAAAACGATTGTAATCAGTTGAGCGAACAACTAGCTGGATATTAAGTTTTTGAAATTGCTTGCGCATCCAGTCTAATTGGGCCTTAGCATCGGGGCCAACTGCTGCCACATCAAAATACAGAACTAAAGGCTGTCCTGTTTCGGCATCGCGTCCTTTTGGGTATCCCGCTTCGGCCAATAAGTTTCTCGCGTATTCGATAGGTTTAGTTCTTACTGCATCATCACGCCATTCATACACGTAAGGGTCCAGTCCCGCCCTACCTTCCCGATAGCCAAAAATTCCTGGTGGTATCGGCCCTTGGGCAGGAATACCGCGGCCGTTAAAAAAAATCGACACAAATTCTTCTTGATCAATCGCAATGGCAATGGCCTGACGCAATTTGCGAGCCCTTTCTTCGTTGCCGCCGACAACAGAATCCAACATATTGAATCCTATGTAATGGGTCGTCGTACCAACGGCAGACTGCAGGTCGATACCTTTTTTCATCATATCTTCACTTAAACCAAATGAACCGCCTGAAGATACCTGAATGGCCTGATCAAAACTGTCTGATGTCAAACCACTGACATCGTAGTAACCCTGAATAAATTTCCCCCAATAGGAGGTACTTTCTTTTTCAAGGGTATAAATAATCTTATCGATAAATGGCATTGGCACACCGGCGTCATCCAATAATCCCGCTGCGGCATCACCGGGATTTCCTTCTGTGGGATAAGTTTCTCCGTGATAGTTGGGATTCTTCACCATCACCATGCGCCGATTCGGATCGTTTTCGATCATCTGATAAGCGCCGGTTCCCACCGGATACCAATCCAAAGTGATATTTTTAGCTACAAGCACTGCTTGTTGATAAAACACATCGGCTTCCCAAGGAATCGGAGCAAAAAATGGCATTGCCAACCAGTATTTTAACTGTGGATACTGACCATAGACGGTAATTTGGTAACGATAATCGTCAATCACCTGAACGCCATCTATCTGCAATTTTCGCAAATCAATCGGTTCATTTTGCTGACGCATTTTGCCAAGTGTGGCAGCGAAATCACCCAAGCCGACAATATGTTCACTCATTAAACCCAATATTGGTGAATGAACTTCAGGATGGGCCAAACGTTTAATTTGATAAACGTAATCCGCAGCTTTTAATTCCCGCGTCGCTTGCTTGGGGAAATCCATAATGGTTTGTATGTTGCGGGATGATTGGTTATCTAAATCGTGATATAGAAATTGCCCGGTTTTATCTTGAACAAATGCAGGATGTGGCTGATACGCAATGCCCGGTCTGATGGTGATGGTATAACGTGAAAAAGCAACATTTTCTGTTGTTTGTTGTGCTGGCGGTAATGGCTCACCATTTATATCCAACAATTCAACCTCTGGCATATTTGCAGCCGTTAGAGGTTCTAATGTGTAAGGTCTTTTAAGGTAATGATATTGAAATGGTGGCTCATAAATCTGCGCGGTAATCAGACTTTCATTGGCAGAATAAGAACGAGCAGGATCGAGATGTTTTGGACGCAGCATAAAGGAGCTGTAACTTACCGACTTTTCACTCTCAGCAGCAGGATATGGTGAATTGAGAGCCGAAAGGTCACACCCTGCCAGTAAGGCAAATAGCAGGACCTGTACTAAAACACTAAATCGGGTCATAACCATCCATAATCGAAGCCAATTAAATGACGAGTATATCGGGAATGTAACTGGCTCGCCTCTTCCCGTCCCAGTCAAAATCAGGTAAGTTTATCGGTTTTAAAATTTCTGGAGTACTTCATGGGTTTTCTACAAGGTAAACGGGTATTGATTGTTGGCGTGGCCAGCTCACGTTCTATCGCTGCCGGTATTGCGCATGCTATGGCTCGTGAAGGCGCTGAATTAGCTTTTACCTACCAAAACGACAAACTCAAATCCCGCGTTGAAAAGATCGCTGAAGAATGTGGCTCCAATCCGGCATTAATTTTCCCTTGCGACGTCAGCAGTGACGAACAGATTACTGCCGTTTTTGATGACTTAGCCAAACAATGGGACGGCTTGGACAGTATTATTCACTCAGTAGCATTTGCCCCGCGCGAACAGTTACAAGGCAGTTTTGTTGACAGCGTGACCCGTGAAGGTTTTGCTGCAGCACATGATATCAGTGCCTATAGTTTTGCTGCCTTAGCAAAAGCAGGTAAAGAAATGATGGCTGGGCGTAATGGTTCATTATTAACGTTGAGTTACCTGGGCGCCGAACGTGCTATTGATAACTACAATGTCATGGGCGTGGCCAAAGCGGCCTTGGAAGCTACTGTTCGTTACATGGCTTACTCTTTAGGTCCAGATGGTATTCGTGTCAATGCCGTTTCAGCAGGTCCAATAAAAACCCTTGCCGCAGCAGGCATTGGTGATTTTGGCAAGATGTTAGCGTATGGAGAGCGTAATTCTCCACTGCGTCGTAACGTCACTATTGAAGAAGTCGGTAATGTCGCCGCATTCTTATGCTCAGACCTGGCGTCCGGGGTAACTGGCGAAATCACCTATGTGGATGGTGGTTACAATATCGTTGGTATTGGCGATAAGTAAACTAAACCGATGTTCATTCAGTTATCTAAAACAGGGCTTTAAGCCCTGTTTTTGTTTTAGCCTTTGTAAATTAAGGACAGTTCATGCCTCACTCACATGCCGTCATTTTATTAATCCTAATCATCTTGAGTGCCATTAGTGGTGTTTTATTTGGCTGGTTTTTTGGAGAGTTATCGCTGCAAATCGGCTGGATGGGAGATTTATTTCTCAATGCACTGAAAATGATCATTATTCCACTTATTGTAGCCTCAGTTATCAGCGGTATTGGAGCACTTGGAGATGTTCGGAAGCTGGGGCGTTTAGGTGGGTCCACCATCCTTTATTATGGATTTACAACAGCTGTCGCCGTCTTTATCGGCTTGGTAGTCGTTAATATCATCCAACCGGGTGCAGGAATTGAGCTAGGCAATGCCACTGTTCCTGAGCGCATTCTTGAAAAACAGGGAACCGGCGTATCAGATATTTTCATGTCACTGATTTCACCGAATTTGTTTGCATCAGCAACTGAAATGCAGTTATTACCGATCATCGTATTTGCCATATTGTTTGCAATGGCACTCACGACTATTGGAGATCGCTCCAAGCCGGTGTTTGCAGTTTTTGATGGCATCAATGAAGCCATGATGAAATTAGTGATATGGGTGATGTACTTTGCGCCTTTAGGCATTTTTGCGCTGATAGCAGCCCGCATAGGGCTGGCTGGTGGTGGTGATGAACTGTTCAAAGAAATTCAGGCCGTCGGCTGGCATGTTGTCACGGTATTAACCGGCTTATTTATTCATTTTTGTTTTTTGTTGTTACTACTTCAACTGATTGCCGGTAAGGGCTTTAGTTATTTGCTGGGCATGAGCCGAGCCTTATTTACCGGTTTTGGTACAGCAAGCTCGACTGCCACCCTGCCTTTAACAATGGAAAATGCTCGGGAAAACAAGGTCAGTGATAAAGCCATCAAGTTTGTCTTACCGCTCGGCAGCACAGTCAACATGGATGGCACCGCACTCTATGAGGCAGCTGCTGTGTTATTCATCGCCCAGGCCTATGGCATTGATCTGACAATGACTCAGCAAGTTATCGTATTTATTACCGCTACCCTTGCCGCAATCGGTGCAGCAGGCATACCTGAAGCCGGACTGGTTACCATGGTGATTGTATTAAGTGCTGTAGGCTTGCCGCTGGACGGTATTGCACTGTTATTAGCTGTGGATTGGTTTCTGGATAGATTCCGCACTGTCGTCAATATCTGGGGTGATAGCGTGGGTGCTAAAGTAATCGATACGTTAGTCATAAAAAAGGCGCTTTAAGCGCCTTTTTCTTTTACTGCTAATACTACTAATTACTCATCTTCAGTAGAAGTTACACGAGATTCGTAAATAGTGATTTTCGCTTCACTACGCAAAGCATTAATAAATGCAGCCATTTCGGCTCTGCCGTTGAGGCGAATCAAGTTTGATACTAAACCATCGCGTACTTCAGGTTCAATGTTGTCAGTATCACCTTGTTTAACTTCGCTGACAGCAACCACTACATAGTTTCCATTGTCAGCTGTAAAGCCCGCGTATTGTGCTGAACCTGTATTTGGCAAAGTGAAAGCCTGGTTCAAAATTTGTGCACTTATTTCCTGACTATCTCGTCCGTAAAATGCAGCAGCTTGCCAAGAATCAGGAAACACTTCTTCAGCAGGTGTTCCAGCTTTCAATTCTTGTAATCTCGATTCACCTTGAATGTAGGCTAAATCACTGGCCCGCTGGTAGCGAATTTGTTCAGAAATGGCTGGCGCAACTGAATCAAACGGCAACAAGGTTGCAGCGATATGACTGTTTTTACGAACCACGACAAGTCGTGTATCAGACAATTCGATAACTTGGCTGTTCAGATCCTGATTGAGCACATCATCCGAAAACGCCGCTTGAACTACAGCGTTGTTTTCTGCGATTCCACTACCGCCACTGCGAGTGAATGCGCCAGAGGTTTTGATTTCCAAGGCCAGGGTTTCGGCGGCAACATCCAGAGTTTCCGGATTTTCATAAGTGAGATTAGCTAACTCTTCTGCTTTATCGTAGAACTGACGTTCAGCTTGTTGGCGGCTGTATTGCAGAGCAACTTCGTCTTTCACATCAGCAAATTCAACATTGCTGGATTGATCAATATCCGTCAATTGAATGATGTGATAGCCAAACTCGGTTTTAACGGGTTCAGAAATATCACCAACATTTTCCAAAGCAAATACGGCAGCTTCAAATGTTGGTTCCATCACGTCACGTTGAATTGGGCCTAAATCACCACCTGAAGCAGCTGATCCGACATCAATGGAATAGGTCTTGGCTAATTCTGCAAAACTTTCGCCTTCATCAAGCTTGGCTTGTATTTCAGCGAGTATTTGTTCAGCTTCATCATTATCGTTAATTAAAATGTGACTTGCAGTCCGAAGCTCTGGTCCGACAAACTGGATTTTATTATCAATAAAATATTGTTGTAACTGCTCATCACTTACTTCCATCTGCGATGAAATGGTTTCTAATGATAATTCGAGGTAATCCAGTGAAACTTGTTCTGGAGTGGTATAGCTTGATTGATTGGCGTTATAGAAATCACGCACATCACTCTCTTCAACTTCGGTTTGATCTAAGAAATCTTGAAGTTTGAGTACACCGTAAGCGATTTCACGTTGTTGGTTTTCCAGTTTCAGCAGTCTTTCAACCTCAACCTGAGACACAATTGTACTGCCTTCAACATTTTGAATAAGTTGTTGTCCTAACAGGTCATTACGTAAGGTCGCTTCGTAGTAAGCAGGCGTAAATCCAGCACGCGCCAATACCATTTGGTATTGCTCACTATCAAATCTACCATCGCGCTGGAATGCTGGAGTCTGTTGAATAAATTGGGCAATCTGGCGGTCACTGACTCGTTGACCAAGTGTGTCTGTTGCCGAGCGAATCAGTCGTTGCTCGATAAGGTCATCAATCACTGCATAACGTATTTCAGCGTTGTCAAAAAGCTCAGGGTTAAATTCTTCCCCCATCATTTCACGCATTTGTTCGCGATAACGTTGTACGGCTTGTAACAATTCAGAACGAGTTATCTCATCACCATTAACTTTCGCAACAACAGTATCACTTGGACCGGTAACGTAAGAGTTAACACCCCAAAGAGCGAAAGGAATACTTATCAAGGCAACAATAAACCAAGCAATCCAACCTTGGGCGCGATCACGTATGAAATGTAACATAGCAGTGAACCTTCTTTACGAAATGTGGGTTAATTTAAGCAAAAAAAAAGGCGCATAGAATGCGCCCTTCTTTTGTAATGGCGGAGCGGACGGGACTCGAACCCGCGACCTCCGGCGTGACAGGCCAGCATTCTAACCAGCTGAACTACCGCTCCTGATATTCCTGGTGGGTGCTGAGGGTTCGAACCCCCGACCCTCGCCTTGTAAGGGCGATGCTCTCCCAGCTGAGCTAAGCACCCCAGAAAAAAGAAACTAGTTTACAGCATCCTTAAGAGCTTTACCAGCTTTAAATGCAGGAATTTTAGCAGCTGCAATTTTAATTTCTTCGCCGGTGCGTGGGTTACGGCCGGTACGAGCAGCGCGCTCACGAACAGAGAAAGTACCGAAACCTACCAGAGTAACTTGATCGCCTTTGCTTAAAGCTTTTGTGACAGCAGATGTTACACCATCAACAGCCAAAGCCGCTTTTGCTTTTGAAATGTCTGCGGCCGCAGCAACTGCATCGATTAATTCAGATTTATTCACAGCTTAATTCCTCGTGTCATTTATATTATGTGTTCAAGTCCCAAAGGACACACAACACCTCGGCGCGTCTCATTGGTTGTGTGTATCTAACTACAGCAAAAACAGTGTGTCAAGACAGGAAAACATTAGTGTCATTCGCCATTAACATTTTTTGTGAACAGCCTCTAAACTGTTTACAATTAAGTATTTAAGCATTTACTTATATATTTAAGGCTTATTTGAAGCATTAAGCGATTGAGCCAAAGATACATATTGCTCAACTGAGAGGGTTTCAGGTCGCTGTTTTGGATCGATGCCTTGTACCTCTAACTCAGACAGGGATACACTATTTTTCAAAGTGTTAGCGATGGTTTTTCGGCGTTGGCTAAAGGCTTGCGTCACTAAATTACTCAAGGTTTTTATACAGACACCACCACCGACAAACTGTGTTCTTGGCTGCAGATAAATTATCGCTGACTCAACCTTTGGGGGTGGATCAAATGCAGTGGGAGGAACAATAAACAATTGTTCGACTATACATTGATACTGAATCATTACACTTAGGCGACCATAGCTTTTATTGCCAGGTGCGGCACAAATGCGCTCTACAACCTCTTTTTGTAGCATAAAGCACATGTCTTCAATCAGTGGGGCCTGCTCAAGCAAATGAAATAATAAAGGGGTTGTAATGTTGTAAGGAAGATTACCAATCACCCTCAGTTTTTCGTCTTGTTGAGGTAATACACTGAAATCAAATTCCAGGGCATCAGCTTGATGAATATATAGATTTGTAGCTGAACTGAATTGCCTTTCAAGTATCGGTACCAAATCCCGATCCAATTCAATTACATCCAGACGTCCTGCATCTTCCAATAACCATCCAGTCAGAGCTCCTCGACCAGGGCCGATTTCGACAATATGTTGGTCTTTTTGTGGAGATATTGCAGCAATAATATCGGCGATTACTGCTTCGTCATGTAAAAAGTTTTGGCCAAAACGTTTGCGAGCTTTTGGATAGGGGCGTGACTCATTCATAGCATACTTTTATTTGATGACATGGTTGCTGCCATATTGATTGCGGCTTGTAAACTCGTTGAACTGGCTTTGCCCGTGCCGGCAAGATCCAATGCCGTTCCGTGATCCACCGAGGTGCGTATAAATGGCAGTCCAAGTGTGATATTAACAGCGTCACCAAAACCTTGATGTTTTAATACAGGTAAACCTTGATCATGATACATCGCCAGAACAGCGTCATAATCGGCTAGGCGAGACTTTACAAAAATCGTATCGGCGGGCCAAGGTCCGGTAAAGTCATATCCTTGCTGTTGCATAGATTTTATTGCGGGCTCAATAGTCGACTGTTCTTCAGTTCCCAAATGCCCTCCCTCACCTGCATGTGGATTTAATCCACAAACGGCTATACGAGGCAGCTTTAATCCAAAATCATGCTGCAGACTGTCAGACAGGATTTGCATAATCTTTAGCAGACTTTCCTGGGTAATGGCATCCGCAACATCGCGCAGTGGTAAATGCGTAGTGGCTAATGCCACGCGAAGCTCTGGAGTTGCAAGCATCATCACAACCTTTTCGACACCGGCGCCATCGGCAAAAAACTCAGTATGCCCACTGAAAGCAACCTGTGCGTCGTTAATCACACCTTTATGAACTGGCGCAGTTACGACAGCATCAAATGTATTAGTGAGACAACCATCTAGTGCCGTTTGTAAAGTTTTCAGAACATAAGGCGCGTTTGCGGTGCTGAGTTGCCCGGCGACAACTTTTTCAGCTAATTCACAGGGTAAATAGACAATTCTCCCAGCGACCCCAGGTTCAGCTGGCACATTGGGATCAAACTGCATTAATGCTATTGGTAAACCTAATTCATCAGCTCGCTGCTGCAGAAGAATGGGGTCAGCAATTACAACAATTTCATTGGGTTGAACACTTTGCGCTAACTTTATGCATAAATCTGGTCCGATTCCGGCTGGCTCTCCCGCGGTCAGCGCTATCCGGCGAACATTACTCAAAGTCCACGATACTCAATATAAGCTTCGTCACGCATAGCTCTTAACCAGCTTTCAAGATCTTCTTCAATTTTACGCTGCTTGAGTTGTTCACGAGCTTTGTTCCGATTGAACTCATCCGCCATATTTTGTTCACGACGCTCTTCCACTCTGACCAGATGCCAACCAAAACGGCTTTGGAATACTTCACTCATTTCACCTTCACCCAATGAGTTCATGACTTCTTCAAACTCGGGCACCATCACACCCGGCTTGTCCAGCCTAGGCTACCACCATCAATGGCAGAACCTGTATCTTCAGAATGCGCTCTTGCGAGCTCAGCAAAGTCTTCTCCATTAGTGATTCGCTCACGTAATTGGTTAAGTCTGTTCTGAGCGACTTCGTCAGTCACTAATTCATTGGTATTAATTAAAATATGACGTGCTTTAGTCTGTTTAACCAAATGGGTTTCTTCACTACGTTTTTCAGCCAGTTTAACTAAATGAAAACCACTACCACTTCGAATAACGTCACTGACTTCGCCAACGGCTAAAGCAGGAACTGCACTAGCGAATAAAGTAGGTAACTCAGCTTGCTTGCGCCAGCCTAAATCCCCTCCTTCTAGCGCATTTTGACCATCAGAATAACCGGCTGCAACTTCAGAAAAATCACCACCTTGATCCAGCAAACCCTGAATTTCAGCTAGTTTTTCCTCTGCTGCCTGAACCTGTTCCGGTGCTGGTGCATCAGGTAATGCAACAAGGATATGTAGCAATCTAAAAGCTTGCTCTGAATCACCCTGCAAGTTTTGTGTCGCTAAAAAGTTATCTACTTCACGTTCGGAAACGACAATTGAATCTTCAACTTCAGCTTTGCGTAAACGATTAATGACCATTTCTTCGCGGATAGTTTCGCGAAATTCAGCAAAATCATAACCATCGCTTTCTAAGGCATCACGGAATTGGCGTAACGTTAGATTATTACTTTCAGCGATTTGTCTAATCGCAGCATTCAACGCATCATCGGTGACTCGTATACCTGACATCTCAGCCCGCTGGATTTGCAGTCTTTGCATGATAATCCGCTCAAGTACCTGACGACGCAGTATTTCTGAAGATGGAATAGTGGCATTACGTTGACGAAGTTGTTGACGAACTGTCTGCTCCATTTCGACCAGTTCACTATCTAAAACCACTTCGTTATTGACGACAGCGACGATACGATCAAGCGGTGCGGCCCATCCGCTGTTAGCCAGCAATAAGCCGACAAGCAAATATTTAATCATGAACTATACAAACTCCGTAAATTGATGGCCGACATTATAGCGGTTCAAAACATTATGACCTAACGGCCAACCAAGTATTTATCAGAATTATTGACAAAGTTAGCCCTTAGAAAGTTGAGTGTTGATGGTGACTTTATTCATATCCCATAATGCTGTTTTCCAACAGACTTTCTGATTTCTTACCGAAACGGCCCAAACCTTTCAGCTCGATTTCGAAATAGATCGCTTTGTTACGGCTGTCGGCATTGATGTCGTTGATATAATCTCTGAAGACCATTCGTGTCGCCCAGCAGCAGCTATGATATTCAACACCAGCCAAGGCCTCAAGCGTGGTACTGTCCATTAATGAACGATAATAACGTCCGATAAGACTCCACTGATCGTTAATCGGCACACTACCCGACACATCAACTTGCTCTAAAGGGAAGCGATTTTCTCCATCATCTTTTCGATAACGATGGGCAATGTTAAATACGCCGCCATCATCACTACGATAACGTAATTGTAAAGAGGACATATTAGATTGCGAACTATCAGGATCCCATTGAATTTGACCTGCCAAGGCCCATTCTTCGGTAATACTGGCAACGGCTTCAGCTATGTAATCAGAATCCGATGTAGTTTCTCTGGCATCAGGTCTTAAATTCACTTTCCGATCAGAAAAATACTGGATTTGCCCCAATGTCATTCTTAATTTTTCACGTCCAGTTTCTTCGTCAATAAACCGGCTGGTTAAGCCAACGGTCACTTGATTTGCATCACCAATTCTATCTGGACCTGTAAACCTGTCATGGCTGAACATACTGCCCATACCAAAGGTGCGAAGATTAGTATCGAATAAAGGAATGTCATCCTGATTACGGTATGGAATATAAAGATAGAAAGCTCTTGGCTCTAATGTCTGGATCATTTTGTTACCAGCAAAACTCATTGGCCTTTCAAAAATCAGACCGCTATCCAGACTCACTACCGGCAGGGTCCGGTTAATTGAGCTTTCATCAAATTGAGATTGCGCACGTATGTTATCCAGTGAATAGTAGCTTTGTTTTAAGGCAACTCTTGGCGTGACAAAAAAACCTGCTGTGCCCATTGGTAAACTGACGCCTGGTTCTAAGTTCAACCGTTGTCCAGTAACTAGATCATTGTGATCAAAAGCAGTAAATTCGGAATTAAACTCATAGCTCAATCCATAAGCTTGATCAGGTAATAAACCGTTCAGTGTCAATTGAGGTAAACGTTGATAAGGATCTTCTACTTCTTGCAGAAGGCTTTGATAGCCTTGTACTCTGGCGCCAAAACGCCATATATCCCCGTAGTAGTTCACATTTAATAAACGATTTAGATGGGTTGTACTACTTAAACTTAAATTACCACTGAAATCTTCCAGATAGGCACGATCAGAAACGTAGTTATAGTCTACGTTCGTTCGCCAGCGGTTGGCATATCTTCCATCTTGTTGAAAGGAGAAATGTTTCCGGTCCTCATTATAGTTGGGATTAATTTCATCACCATTTTGACGCAGGCTGTCACTGCCGAGAAACCCAGCATCAATTAAACCTTCTGAACTTGAAGTCAAATACCGATATTCACCGATTAACATCAAACCTCGATCAGACATATATCGTGGTGTCAGTGTAGCGTCCATCTCCGGAGCAATATTCCAGTAATAAGGCGTACTAACATCAAAGCCAGTTTCGTTAGAGCTTCCAATCGAAGGAATTAAAAAGCCTGATTTACGCTCATCGCTTAATGGAAAACTGATATAGGGTGTATAAAAAACTGGCACATCCATCATGCGAAGCACAACATCGTAAGCCCGACCCACGCCCTCTTCATGATCAAGATCCACTTCTCCGGCTCTTAGCTTCCAGAAATCGTCGTCTTCCATACACGTTGTATATATGGCATTTTTCAAATGCGTTGATTGAGTGCCTTGACGATTCACATGGGTCGCTTCGCCTCGCGCATTCATCTGCTTCATTTGGTACTTGGCATCAATCAACGTGCCACGATCTTCATTCAGATCCCATTCAGCCTGATCTCCGAAAATCGACATCTCGCTATCGCGTAAACGCACATCGCCCTGTGCTGTAACTTTTCCTGTTGATTGGTTGTAGGTAGCGCGATTGGCATTTAATTGCTGACCTCCGCGTCGAACATCCACCTTACCAGTGAATACAGAAGTTCCTAAATCGACTAATTGGGCAGTATCGGCTTTAACATCAACTTCACTTTCTTCAGTAAGCGCATCTTCGGGGAGGAAAAAATTGGCATCAGGACGAGGGCAATGACTTGGCACATGATAAGGCTCTGCAGAAACAAGAGGAGCAAAACAGGAAACAATACCTGCAGATAAAATCATCAGTTTGCGCATCAACATCCCCGGGCAGCCTTGATGACCGAAAAATCGGCCATTTCCATTCGATAAATAACTGCCAATTTATCGCACAGAAATATGCTTTCATCAAATCTCCTATCTAATTAAGTACCCTCAAAATGATATATTTACCATTCATCAATAACTTAGCTTTATTCAGCTATCACAGGCATGGGTACATATCTTCATTTCCCCGTGTAACCAACCAGGCTACGTGTAATTATTTTTAAATATTCTGTTGACACAGAAAATCTCAATCCCTATAGTATGCGCTTCCTTTCGGGGGCTATAGCTCAGCTGGGAGAGCGCTTGCATGGCATGCAAGAGGTCGGCGGTTCGATCCCGCCTAGCTCCACCAAGATACGAAAGAAAACAGTTTTAGGTCCCCATCGTCTAGAGGCCTAGGACACTGCCCTTTCACGGCGGTAACAGGGGTTCGAATCCCCTTGGGGACGCCATATAAGGCAACCATTAACTGAGTGTTATTGGGTGTTATAAAAAGGCGGTGAGATTTCTCACCGCCTTTTTTGTTTTTGGCGTTACGCATTAGCTTTACTTCCCTATTACGCTCACAGATAATCAGCCAGCAGTTTTTCAATGGTGAGCAACATGACAGTCAATTTTTTCTCTGGAAATTCTTTTCTTCTTTCCCTTACATCAAGACAAGCTATCAACCAGTTGTTGGGCTTATTCATCTTTTGTTTGATGTTGTCTATTCCGGTGGCGCAAGCAAATGAGGAAAACACGGAATCCTTTGTCACTGAGTTTGCAGAGCTTAACGAAGCTAATCTCCCTACTTACGTAAGCAAGTTGAGCCATCGTTATTACGAACAGGTTGAGTTACTCGGAAAATATTTTCAGCTATACCAGCAAAAGCGTGACCCACGAGGCTTTAATGTCTGGCATCTGAGAGGCTTTACACCGTCGTTTGACGCGTTAAATGATGAGAGTCAGCAGGTTGCCAAGACTAACGAGAAATTCTTGGCAAATCGTCCGGAACAAGCGTTAAGCACTATTGTTGCTGAGCTACGCGATGTATCGGTGAATTTGATGCTCGCTTTTCGGGAAAACGATCCACAAGCTTTTAAAGCTGCAAACGCCATGGTCAAAGAACATGGTGACCAAATCGCTGCACTACTTAAAACACATAATCTGAATGAAGAAATTCGCGAGATATCGCTGAAATAGGGTCTATTTATCTTTAATAGACCCTAGCGCACCCTTCGCAACATAAATATGCCGATACCGGCAAAGATGATTGTTGGAAACGATGCGGCCAGCCAGGGCAAAACACCAAATACCAATCCCATATGCTGGAAGCTTTGATTGAACAAATGAAAGCCTATACCAACCAGAACACCCACCAGAATTCGTCCACCAACCGGTGCTGATCGTAACGGGCCAAAGATAAATGGCACGGCCAAAAACACCATCACTGCTGAGCTGAGCGGCATCATGATTTTGCTCCAAAATGCCAATTGATATTGACTGACCGCCTGATGATTGGATTTCAGATAGGAAACATATTCAATCAAGCTCCATACCGGTAAAAACTCTGGCGGAACTACAACCACATTCAACATGCCGGGATTGAGCTTGGATCGCCATTTGGCACGCTCAATCGATCTGACCTCTATACCATTTTCATCTATAGTGCTTTGCACCACATCAAGCATCAGCCACTCGTTATTTTCATAGCGTGCTTCTTTAGCTTGGGTAACGATGCGTAATTGATGCTTATCGTCGAATTCATACACTTTAATGCCTTCAAACCTGCCATCACGGTGAATGCGCTGGATATGATTGAAGTGGTTGCCATCTCGTGTCCAGAAGCCATACTGCGACTGACTGCCTTCAGTGCCAGTCTGTGCTGCCGTCTGAATTTGCATGGCTTTCTGTTCGGTTATTGGTCGGATAAATTCACCAATCACCACAGCGATAAACATTAAAATACCGGCGACAATCAATACGGCCTTGTTAATATCTTTAACCGATACGCCTGCAGCTCGCATCGCCACTAATTCGCTTTGAGATGCCAGCGTACCTAGTCCGATTACGCTACCCAACAATGCAGCAACTGGCAGTAATTCATAGACCCGTTTTGGCATCGACAAAGCGAGGTAAGCCAGAATATCACTGAGCTGATAATCGCCTTTGCCGAGATCATCCAATTCAGCGATAAAGTCCATAAAGGTATACAGCGACATCAATACCACCAGCACTAAAGCGGTACTGCCTAATATGGTTTTACTGATATAGCGTTGCAGAATCATGCTGTTTTAGGTCGCTTACGTTGTTGCCAGAGTCGTTTAAGTTTTAGCCGGTTTTGTAATATCAGCATAATGCCGATCATCAACAAATGTACCCAAATTGCGCCAAACCAGGGGGCCAGATCGCCCTTCTCTACCCAGGCTCGGGTAACGCCTAATAAATTGCTGTAAATCACATAGACCAGTACTGCCGGAAAAAAGCCTGCATAACGCCCTTGCCTTGGACCGGTATGCGCTAACGTAATCGCAATCACACTTAAGATAACAGTCATTAACGCAGTGGATACCCGCCATTGAATTTCAGCCAGATCCTGTGGTTCGCCGCGTTCCCAAAGCTCGGCTGTGGGTAAAGACTTATGCCTTTCACGAACCTGCACTGATTCACCACGTTCAATCAACATGCTGTGAGTGGCATATTCGGCAATGCGAAAATCCAGATCGCCTGCATTGCCTTCATAACGATAACCGTCTTCCAGGATCAGAAATTTGTCACCACTGTCGGTTTCGATATCAAAACGTCCGCGCTCAGCACGGAAAATCAGTGGTTTCTCATCACGATGAATCTCGATGAAGATATTCTCCATGTGAATTTTATCATCGCTGAGTTTTTGAGAATAAAAGGTCCAATCGCCGCTTTGGCTCTCTTTAAAACTACCGGCCACCAAACCGGTGGTATTGGCAGCTACCTTGGCTTTCTGTTCGATTTCATAGCGACCGGACAAAACATCGGGGACAATTAATAATGCCAAAACACCCGTAATAATCGCCATCGCACCACTGAATATGACAACATTTCGTAATATGCGGTTACCATCAATGCCGCAGGCCGCTATAACGGTTAATTCGTTATCCGAGCTCATACGTGACAAACTCAGCAATACCGCCAGAAATGTGCCAATCGGCAACAATATAGATAACGCGCCAAGTGAATTGAGCCACAGTAAATTGAAGATGACTTCAGCAGGCAAATTACCAACAGCGGCCTGAGCCAAGTAGCGGGCAAAGCGGGTCGCCACGTATATCAGCCATAACACACCAATAACCGCTGTCAGAGAAAGTAAAAACTCTCGAAGCATATATCGGTCTATCAGGCTGAAACGCTCAACAAATAATCGTTTAAGGGCGGGCATTATTCAGTGGTCTTCGTTAGAATAGGCAGTCAGTTCACTGCAATAAAAAGCGCAGTCTAAACCATCTACATCAACAGGAGAAATCCATGCAGTATTTTGTGACCAAAGATGTTTTACCAACCCAGTCGATAGACTGTATTGCTGTCGCCGTATTTGAAGATAACAAACTCAGCCCCTCAGCGGCTACCTTAAACACAGCAAGTAATGGTTTGATTCAACGCGTAATTGATCGCGGCGATATCAGTGGTAAGCCAGGTCAGACAATGCTGTTACAAGATATTGATGGCATTTCCAGTCCACGAGTTCTGCTGGTTGGTTGCGGTAAATATGACAAGACTACGGAAAATGACTTCAATACAGCTTGCATAACAATGGCTAAATGGCTAAACGAAAGTGCAGCAACTCAAGCCATTAGCTGCCTGGCCGAAACACCTGTCAAAGAGCGCACAACAGCGTGGAAAATTCGTCAAACGATCATAAATACCGAAACAGCTCTATATCGCTACAGCCAAACCAAAAGCCAATTTAAACCAGTAGATAAACCGCTGACCAGGTTCGGCTTTATGGCCACCGAAGCTGATATCGACTCACTGGAGCAAGCCTGCAAAACTGGCGCTGCAATTGGCAGGGGCATGAATCTGGCACGTGAACTGGGCAACTTGCCAGGTAATATTTGCACCCCTACTTACCTTGCTGATCAAGCCATAAAAATGGGCAAAGATTTAGACAATCTGGTCGTTGATGTGCTTGAAGAAAGCGATATCGCTGAATTAGGCATGGGTTCATTCCTGTCCGTTTCACGCGGCAGCCGTGAACCAGCAAAATTGATCACATTAAATTACGGTGGTGGTGGCACCAGCAAACCTATCGTATTGGTCGGCAAAGGCCTGACCTTTGATGCCGGTGGTATTTCCCTGAAACCAGCCCCGGGCATGGATGAGATGAAATACGATATGTGCGGTTCGGCCAGTGTATTAGGGACCATCCAAGCGGTTGCCGAATTACAGCTACCTATCAATGTCATTGGGGTTATTCCAAGCTCTGAAAACCTGCCGGATGGTGATGCCAACAAGCCGGGCGATGTGGTTACCAGCATGTCTGGTCAAACTATTGAAATTCTCAACACTGATGCCGAAGGTCGCTTACTGTTGTGTGATGCCCTAACCTACAGTGAACGTTTTAATCCCGACACCGTTATAGATATTGCCACGTTAACCGGGGCAATTATTGTTGCTTTAGGCAGCAATGCAACGGGTTTGATGGCCAATAATCAAGACCTGGCAGATGATCTGCTTAAAGCTGGCAATGACAGTTTTGACCGCGCATGGCAATTACCGTTATGGGATGACTATCAAAAACAACTCGATAGTAACTTTGCCGACATCGCCAATGTTGGCGGCAAAGAAGCTGGCAGTGTTACTGCAGCGTGCTTTCTGTCCCGTTTCACTGAGAAGTTCAAATGGGCACATCTGGATATCGCCGGTACTGCGTGGAATGGTGGCAAAGAAAAAGGTGCAACCGGCCGTCCAGTGCCATTATTAATGCAATATATTCTGAACCGCCTGGAAGACTGATAGTTAGTTCATGACCAAAGTCAGTTTTTATATTTTAGCTACAACCGATCCGCTTGACCGGCAGCAATTTGCCTGCCGGCTGGCGGAAAAAGCTTATCTAAAGGGTCATCAGGTATTTATTCATACTGAGGATCAGACTCAGAGTGAAGCTATGGATCAGGCGTTATGGGCTTTTCGGCCAGACAGTTTTGTGCCACATCAGATTTTAGCAACTGACGACGAAATTAAAGCTCCGGTATTAATCAGCCATGAAAATACTGCGCCACCTAAATTAATGGATGTATTAATCAATCTAAACCCGGTTCAGCCATTATTTTTCAGTCAGTTTGAACGGCTGGCCGAAATTATTAATGGCGATGAAGAAATCAAAAAACAGGGACGCGTTCGTTATCAGTTTTATAAAGATCGTGGATATCATCTCGATACGCATCAGATAAACAATTAACGCAATCCGGCTCACTCATGACCGGGCGTACATTAAGCGGGTATAATGCCCGCTTTTCTTTTTCCGAACAGATAAACGCAGAGACGCATGGACAAAACCTATAATCCCGATGCAATAGAACAACGCTGGTACCAACAGTGGGAACAAAACGGCGAATTCAAACCTTCTGGTGAAGGCACGCCCTACGCCATTATGTTGCCGCCGCCTAATGTCACCGGCAGCTTGCATATGGGTCATGGGTTTAATAACACCATCATGGATTTGCTGACCCGTTACCACCGCATGAAAGGCGATAACACGTTGTGGCAACCGGGTACCGATCATGCCGGTATCGCCACGCAGATGGTGGTGGAACGTCAGTTGAATGCCGAAGGCAAAACCCGCCATGATTTAGGGCGTGATGCGTTTATCGATCGCGTCTGGGACTGGAAAGCCGAATCCGGTGGCAATATCACCCGTCAGTTGCGCCGTCTTGGATCCTCTCTAGACTGGTCCCGGGATCGTTTCACCATGGATGACAATTTGTCCGAAGCGGTAAAACATGTATTTATCAAACTTCACGAAGAAGGTTTGATTTATCGCGGCAAACGTTTGGTGAACTGGGATCCTGTGCTGCATACCGCCGTATCGGATTTGGAAGTTTTATCGGAAGAAGAAGCCGGTCATCTATGGCATTTCCGTTATCCGTTAAGCGATGGCAGCGGTCATTTAGTAGTTGCAACCACCCGTCCGGAAACCATGCTTGGTGATACGGCCGTTGCAGTCCATCCGGAAGATGAGCGTTATAAACATCTGATCGGTAAAACAATAACTCTGCCGCTGGTTGGTCGTGAAATACCGATTATCGGTGATGACTATGTCGATCCAGAGTTTGGTAGTGGCTGTGTCAAAATCACTCCTGCGCATGATTTCAATGATGCTGAAGTCGGTAACCGTCATAACCTTGAACAAATTAATATTCTGACCATTGATGCAGCCATTAATGACAATGCACCGGAAAAATATCGTGGGCTGGATCGCTATGCAGCGCGAAAACAAATCGTTGCCGATTTTGAAGCGTTAGGCTTACTGGAAACCATTCAGGACCACAAACTGATGGTGCCGCGTGGCGATCGTTCCAATGCGGTTATCGAACCGTTATTAACCGATCAATGGTATGTCAAAGCCGATGTACTCGCAGCACCCGCAGTTGAAGCGGTACAGTCAGGCAAAATCAAATTTGTCCCAGCCAACTGGGATAAAACTTTTTATAACTGGATGGATGGCATTCAGGACTGGTGTATTTCACGGCAAATCTGGTGGGGCCATCGTATCCCTGCCTGGTACGACGAACAAGGCAATATTTACGTCGGTCATGATGAAGCCGATGTGCGTCAAAAACACCAAATAGCGGATTCTGTAGCACTCAGGCAGGATGAAGATGTGCTGGATACCTGGTTCTCTTCAGCGTTATGGCCCTTCTCAACCTTGGGCTGGCCAGCGACGATGCGGCTTTGAAAACCTGGTACCCCACCAGTGTATTGGTCACCGGTTTTGACATTATCTTCTTCTGGGTGGCTCGGATGATGATGATGGGTATTAAATTTATGGATGATGTGCCCTTTAAAGAAGTCTATATCCATGGGCTGGTGCGTGATTCACATGGCCAGAAAATGTCGAAATCAAAAGGCAATGTTTTGGACCCAATCGACATTATCGACGGTATTGATCTGGAATCTTTGGTCGCCAAACGTACCAGTGGCATGATGCAACCGCAACTGGCTGCCAAAATCGAAAAAGCCACCCGCAAGGAATTTCCAGAGGGTATCGCGCCTCATGGTACCGATGCGCTGCGTTTCACTTTTGCCTCATTAGCCACCACCGGACGTGATATCAATTTTGATATGAATCGTATTGCTGGCTACCGCAATTTCTGTAACAAACTATGGAATGCGGCACGTTACGTATTAATGAATACCGAAGGTCAGGATACCGGTATTGATAACGCTGAAGTTGAACTCAGTCTAGCCGATCGCTGGATCATTTCTTTACTGCAACAAACTGAACAGGATGTAACCCGCGCCATCGAAAGCTACCGCTTTGACTTGGCGGCGCAAGCAATTTACGAGTTTATCTGGAATAACTATTGTGACTGGTATTTGGAACTGTCCAAACCGGTATTAAATAACGATGCAGCCAGTGACGCTGCCAAACGTGGTACCCGCCGTACCCTTGTTCGGGTTTTGGAAGCCACGTTGCGATTAGCGCATCCATTTATGCCGTTTATTACTGAAGAAATCTGGCACACCATCGCACCATTAGCCGGTAAAACAGGCTCAACCATTATGCGTGAAGCCTATCCGGTAGCTGACGCTAACAAAATTGATAGCACTGCTGTTGCCGATATGGAATGGGTGATGCAGTTCATTAACGGTATTCGTTCTATCCGTTCACAAATGAATATTGCACCGAAAAAACAATTACCCGTACTGCTCAAGGATGCCGCTGAAATTGATAAACAGCGTTTACAGGATAACCACGACTTTATCAGTCGTTTAGCCAATCTGGAGTCTGTAGAGTTTCTGACAGGCGAAGCGCCTGCAGCTGCTACTGCACTGGTTGGCAAAATGGAAATCCTGATTCCACTGGAAGGTCTGATTGATAAGGATGCTGAAATTGCCCGTCTGGACAAGGAAATCAGCAAACTGGATAAGATCATCAAACAATCAGCAGGCAAACTGAGTAATGAAAACTATGTTGCCAAGCGCCCGCAGATGTTGTTGCCAAAGAACGTGAAAAACTGGCAGAGCTGGAACAATCGTTAAGTCAGTTACAGCAACAGCGTACCGCTTTAGGCTAAAACCCAATAGTTCTTTTCAGGAACTTTCCTCGTCAGTTAGTCAGTCAATATCATCACAATGAGCCGGTGTTTTCACCGGCTGCTATCTGTTGTAATAGGCCTATGACTACTAAAGAATTTAATCCCAACGACGCCACCACTACGCCAATGACACGGCTGCAGTTCGATAACCGGTTTGTACGGGAGCTCCCCGCCGATCCGGATACCGAAAATGTTCGCCGTCAGGTGCTGGGTGCCTGTTATACCTTTGTGAATCCTACGCCTGTGGCCGATCCCAAGCTTGTGGTCTATTCCATGGATTTAGCCACCGACTTAGGCATTAGACCGGTTGATTGTGAAAGCCGACAATTTACTAACGTGTTTGCCGGCAATGAAGTTTTAAAAGGTATGCAGCCTCATGCAATGTGCTATGGCGGACATCAATTTGGCAACTGGGCAGGACAACTGGGTGATGGCCGTGCCATTAATCTTGGTGAAGTTCAGGATATTCACGGCCAGCTGCAAATGCTGCAACTCAAAGGTGCTGGAGAAACCCCCTACTCCCGTTCGGCTGATGGCCTAGCCGTATTACGATCCTCGGTACGTGAATTTCTCTGCAGTGAAGCCATGTTTCATCTTGGCGTACCCACAACCCGTGCCTTGAGTCTGGTGACCACTGGTGAAGGCGTAATCCGCGATATGTTTTACGATGGCCGCCCGCAAACGGAACCCGGTGCTATTGTCTGTCGAGTCGCGCCTTCTTTTCTGCGCATTGGTAATTATGAATTATTTAACTCGCGAGGCGATGTCGACAATCTTCGTTTACTGGTCGATTACACCATTCGCCATCATTTTCCACATCTGGGTGAACCTTCCAAAGAAACCTATTTAGCCTGGTTTAAAGAAGTGTGTGAACGCACAGCGGATTTAGTGGTGCATTGGATGCGTATCGGTTTTGTGCATGGTGTGTTGAATACCGATAACACATCTATTTTAGGCCTGACCATTGATTATGGCCCTTATGGCTGGATTGATAATTACGATCCCGACTGGACTCCCAACACCACCGATGCAACGGGTAAACGCTACCGGTTTGGTCAACAACCGCAAATCGCGCAATGGAACCTGCTGCAGCTCGGCAATGCGATTTATCCTTTAATTGATGAAGCCGAACCGTTACAGCAAATCCTCACGGATTATGTCGAGCATTACACCAATAAATGGCAACAGATGCGAGCCGACAAACTGGGTCTGAACGAATATCTGGGTGATGCCGATCATGAATTGAATCAGCAATTACAGAAAATTCTGTTACTGGCTGAAACCGATATGACGATTTTCTATCGTAAATTAGCGGATGTCAGCTGTGAAGAGAATGATCTCAGCGATGAAGACTTGCTAGCTCCGTTGATGGAGGCTTTTTACGCACCAGATGCTTTATCAAAAGAAGATAAAAAAGACATCTGTGACTGGCTGCGACGTTACCAACTTCGTGTGCAACAGGATGGCACTAGCGATGTGGATAGAAAAGCCAGAATGAATCAGGTTAACCCGAAGTATGTATTACGCAATTATCTGTCCCAACAGGCGATTGATAAAGCCCATGAGGGTGATTACAGCCTGATTCATGAACTTTTAGAGGTCATGCACCGTCCTTATGATGAACAACCTCAGTATCAACAATATGCAGCCAAACGTCCCGACTGGGCCAGAGATAAACCTGGCTGCTCAATGTTGTCATGTAGTTCTTAAGTTAAGGAGTTAATCAGATGAAATTGATGAGCGTGCTGCTTGCAGCATCCATATGGACAGTTGCTATTCCATCTCATGCCAATACAGAAGACGACTCACTGCAAATTGACAAGGTTGCAGAAGGTCTTGGTATTCCCTGGGGAATGGCTATTTTGCCGGACGGCAAAATGCTGGTCACCCAGCGTGAGGGCAAATTAAGCCTGGTTCAACTTGATTCTGGAGATAAAACCGATATTAGCGGCGTACCGTCGGTTAAAGCAGAAGGCCAAGGTGGTTTCCTGGATGTCGCCTTATCACCTGACTATGCCGAGAGTGGCTGGATCTATTTCACCTATAGCAAAGATGTGGACGGCCAGGGAGCAACCACACTTGCCCGTGCCAAGTTGGATGGTAATGCGTTAAGTGATTGGAACGATTTGCTGGTCACCCAATCACGCACTAGCAAAGGTCAGCATTACGGCAGCCGTATTGTTTTCGATCAGCAAGGTCATCTGTTTTTCTCTATTGGGGATCGTGGAGAGCGTGATATGGCCCAGGATCTTAAAAATCACAACGGTACCGTTTTACGATTGAACCTTGATGGCAGCGTGCCGCAGGACAACCCCTTTGTTGGTGATAAGAATGTGTTGCCGGAAATCTGGAGTTACGGACATCGTAATCCACAAGGCTTGTTTTATAACGTTGAAACTCAGGAACTCTGGGGAATTGAACATGGCCCGCGTGGTGGGGATGAAATCAATCTGATTGAAGCTGGTAAAAATTATGGGTGGCCAGAAGCCACACATGGCAAAGAGTATTACGCACCGGTATCGATTGGTCAGGGTAAAGAAGTTGAAGGTATGGAAAACGCAATAAAGATCTTTACTCCTTCAATCGCGCCCAGTGGTCTGGTGCAATATCAAGGGGATGCTTTTCCGGAATGGCAGGGAGATCTATTTTCCGGCGCGCTTGCTCTACAACATCTTAATCAGGTAAAGCTTGAGAATAATGAAGCGGTAGATGAACAGCGTTATTTAAAATCGTTAAATAAACGTATTCGCAACGTTATTGAAAGCCCTGAAGGCTGGTTATACGTCTCAACCGATAATGGCGAGATTTATCGAATCCAGCCTGCTTCAAATTAATATTTGATATCCAGAATCAGATATCGATGACCGCCATCCTGAACCTGAATGGTGACTTCATCATCAATCTGTTTTTTTAACAAAGCCCGCGCCAAAGGTGAATCAACACTGATATTACCTTTGGCGTGGTCAATTTCATCCGGGCCAACAATCCGGTATTGAACCTCTTCTCTATCATCTTTTAATAAAGTCACATACGCCGCAAAAAACACCGCATCCTGATTATCCGGAATACGATCTATCACCAGCAAATCAGGAATGCGTTTTTGCAAATAACGGATTCGTCGATCTATTTCCCTGAGTTCTTTTTTACGGTAAATATATTCTGCATTCTCAGAACGATCACCTTCCGCAGCCGCTGCCGCAAGTGCCTGAACTACATGCCTACGCCGTTGCCAGCGCTCGCTCAGTTCCTGATTCATCCGGAACATGCCATCTGCGGTGATATAAGGTGATGAAGCCATTAATTGAGCGTTGCTGTTTTATGTAAGGTGTCGTTTAAAACAGCTTCATTAATCGTTGCGCCTAAGCGGCTGGCAATTATTCGCATATCGGTTTCAGCATTTTCCAGACAACTGGTGCCTCCTGGTGAGGGTGTCATGTTAAAAACAATACCTGTGCCGGGATTGATCTTGGCCTCTCCCATTAACAGCTTGGCATTTTTTTTATCAATCAGCTGCGGCCTGACACCACCAAAGCCTTTGGCAAATTCAATATCTTTCAATTGCAGGCCGGGAACGATCTTGCGGGCATCTTTAAGAAACAACCAGCGACGCAATAACGGCACTTCAAACAGGAAGTTTTTGAAAATATAGTTGCGGATGTCTTTGATGCGGAATAAATCCCAGAACACTTTCATCACCCGGCTATCCAAGCGTAAAACCCGCAGAAACTCAAAAAAGGTCTTGTTGTTATAACGCTCTAATAACGGCAGTAATAAAGCCGTTGGTCCAAAGCGGGTTTTACCTTCAATCAATACATCTGGATCGCCATGTACCGCAGCAAATGGCAACGCATCGTTTTGTACGGTATACACCTTGCCACGCAGCACTTGCGGAGTGAAATAGAAACTTCCGGCGACCGGCAGACAAGAGAATTCCAAGCCGTAACCCATCTTCTGCGCCAGTAACAAACTGTGTCCGCCAGCCGAAACCACCACACTGCGAGCCTTGATGATCTTATCGCCAGTGACCAAAGAAAACACACCGTCTTTTTCGACAATGTCATCGACTTCACTGTTGAACAATAATTGAATTTGTTTATCCGTTTTGGCTTTGGCTTTATCGACAAAGGCTTCGGATAGGCGCTGATAGTCCACTGCGCTGTAGTCATCCAGAACAGCAAGCGCAACGCATGGCTCAGGACGCATTTCCCCGTTAATCATCACAACCGCAGGTTCATGGGAGGCAATATCGGATTTCTCCAGCAATTGCATATTGGGAAACACTTCGCGGAAGGTTTGGTAGCGCTGACGAAGCTGACGACATTCTTGATCGCCAACCCCTAAAACCATTTTGGGATATTTGAAAATAACCTGATCAACATTGGGTAACTCAGCAGCAAAATTCACCAGCATCTCGGCTGCCGCCTTCACTTTGGTGGCTTTCTCCAAAGTATAGTTGGTCTCAATGTCACCACAATGAATGGTCTGGCTGTTGTTACGGCCATGCGAGTTGACCCTGGCCACCCCGGCGTATTTTTCCAGCAGGACAATGTCATTGATATCAGTGTATTCAGCCAGCATATACAGCAGCGCGGTGCCACAGACACCGCCACCGATAATGGCTACCTGATGAATTTGGTCGGTCATATATTTTCCCGTGCTAAAACGACGGAAATTTTAGCAAACCGTTAATCAGACCGTTTAAAAATATCACTTTGTTTTAAGCAGTAAAGCTGGATAAATTAGCTCTGTTTATTTGTATTTCGTTTTTTTACTGCCAGAGAAAGACGGTATTGTTGAAAGAATCGCTTGTAACTCACTGCGTTTCTTTTTGCTCTTTACCGGTTTTTTAGCCGAGGTTAATTTATCAACTTCATTTAATAAATTATCCAATTGCGCAGGATCTGGTAGTGGTGCTTGCTGAGTCGGCGGAATTAGTGACGCAGGTTCAGCTGGCTGTGAGGCCTGCAGCTGTTCGACATCTTTGAGTAAAGATTCCAGCTGCTCCGGTTCAGGTAGATCTGGCTGCTCAGGAATATCAAAAACCGCTATTTCAGACAGGGTCTGTTTGCGATCCAATTCTGCCTGGGCTTTTTCTGCTTCAAGTGCAGCAGCAAAGTCCAATTCAGCCTTGGTGCTATCGATATCCCGCGGCTTAGAATCTTCCTCCGGTAAAAGTGCAACTTCGGCTTCGGCTTCGGCTTCGGCTTCGGCAGCTAGTATTTCAGTTGACTCGGGTAATGCATCTTCGACTGACAAGTCAGTCGACATCTCTTCTACCGTTTCCGTTTGCTCGGATAATGGTTCAATTTCCAGCTCATCAATTGAAACCTCAGCAATACTCTCTTCTTCATTAAGCAGTTCGGCAACCCATTCATCAGCCACTGACGAGCGTTTTTCGCCACCAGATGATATTGCTGCTTCGTTAGGCTGACTCGGCTCATCTTCAAGTTCTTGTGGCGAGGTAAATTCCGCTAAGTCATTCTCATCAGAAATCAGTTCAATCTCTTCAACGACAAAATCATTTTCTTCATCTCCAATCGCGATTTCTTCAACATCGGCTGCATCATCGGTAGCCAGAGAATCAAACGATTCAACTGATTGAGCTTCCTCGACTAGAGGTTCTTCAATGGTTTGAAGTGTTTCAGCACTGATCGTGTCTTCATTGGGCTCCACCTGCTCAGCGTTATCATCGGTAGCGATTTCCATTTGTGCAGCGGCAAGTTTTTGTCGTAACAGATCCTCTTCGGTTTGCGGCTCAATAACATCTTCAATAACTAGAGCATTGGTTGCTGTATCACTATCCGTCCTAATAGCCGTTTCATCAGCTAATGGTTCAGAGAAAGCAGTTTGTTCGAAAGTCGATGGTTGCTCGATAGTCTCAGTTGAATTATCTAATGGCGTTGGTTGCTCTGAAGTAGATAGTTCTGATTGATTTTCAGCCATCCGCTGCTGTCTGGCGGCTTTTAATCGCTCAGTCCGCTCACGTAACTTGGCACGCAGTTTGTCGATTTCATTAAGCGGTTCATCTTCGGTTTGAGCCAGATTATTGACGTTGTCATCAGCCAAATCTTCAGGTGTAGGTTGCGACGCCATAATCCCGGACAGTCTTTCTGCCTCGTTATCAAATCCGGCTTCGGCTTCGGCTTCGGCTTCGGCTTCGGCTTCGGCTTCGGCTTCGGCTTCGGCTT